>JAHDQS010000019.1 GCA_018433675.1 Clostridia bacterium | reverse complement strand
TACACAGAAGCATGAGACTCTCCAAGTTAATCGGTTTCGTTCTCCAAATTGAGTATTATAGAATCAATGTCCGGATAATTTGCAGCAAATAGTAACCGCCAGTCTTCACCTCAATTCATCCTTAGTCGCAATACGGGTATGGGTGTCATCAAACATAGAACCATAAATGGCCACTTCTTTTTCCCGGATCAGGCACAGATCATGCTTCCCGACTTCTTCTATGTAAACAACTACCTCGTAATACCCGTCCTTGTCGTCTATATCCGTGTAGTGTTTCCTTTCCCAAATCTTTTCGCCGTCATGGAATACGTGCTTTTTCTCCGGTAACTCCCAGGTGATATTTTTGTCCCCCGGCTTACCCTTTGTGGCAACCATTGATACACTCTTTACAAACCTGCCTGCCGTGTTATAAAAGTGGGCAGTAACCTTCGTTGCTCCTTTGTATGTACCGCCATGGGCAGATGCCCCATCCGGTACTTTTCTTTCCCAGTCGCTGGTATATTGTGTTTTTACCGTTACTTCAAAACCATATCCCGCTCTGGTCACTTCGTTTGGATCCCAGCCATAGATACTTATATCTTTATATGGTGTACCCTGCCTTCCTGAGTACTTTGGCGTCCTTTGTTGGGTGTCAGGTATGATCTCCCAGGATGCCCTGCTTTCCCGATCAGATTCTTTGGGATTATCAGGATCCGTGGGTATACCTTGTTTGGTATTAACGGATATGCTAGCGCTTAAGGTCTCTGAATACGTGGGCATGGCCCATTTCGTTTCCGTCCAGGAGCAATCGTATTCCTCTCCTTCTTCATCGTAACAGGTAGCGGGATGGTAGACTTCCCAGCTGTACAGTTCTTCCCAGGTTTGCGTTACGCTTGGCTGTTCCAGACAACCCATTTTGGCAGGTGCTTTCGGTTTTGGCGGTGGTGGTTGTAATACCGGATCACCGGTCCATTCGACTACTACCGGCAGGTACCAACGACAGCCTTCTACAAGTTCGCTCTGCCATTCTTTTTTAATATTGGCAAAGTCCCCAGCAAGTTTAAGAGATACTGTTTTATCACCCATTTGCTGATATTCTTTTGGTTTATATCTGTAATACTTTTTGTAAAACTCACTATAGCTCAACCCGAGGTGACCACCCATCTGATTGTATTTTTCTTCAGTTATGTCGGTAGACACAATTTTATAATCTACGTTCTCGTATTCTGCCAGACTTTCCGGAGTTTCCAATTCAAAGGTACAATCCTTTTGATCCCCGGGTTTGCCGGTATATTGCCAGGTTACACCGTCTGCGTGCAACCAAATATCCCAAGAACCAACATATATCTGTCTTAAAATTGGTTGTGATGCCTCCATAGGTGTTATGCCACCTGCTAATACGACTAAACTCAATACAAGGCAAACCAGAGCTTTGTATGTTTTCTTTTTTGGCAATTTCAGTTACCCCCTTCGCAAAGAGGGTTTTTGATAACGAGCACTTCGGAGTCAAGATTTTGGTTTAAATCGTCAAAAACAAAGGCTTCAATTTTTGTTTTATCGGTTTTTTCTAGACCTACAGCTAATTCTCTCTGGAGCGTTAGAGGGTAGCTATAGGTATAAAGGCCTTGTTGCCCATCAAGATAATTCCTGTTACGTTTTAAGTACCCATTTTCTTTAATATGCATAGGTGCTGGGCTTTCTGTTTTATACAATGGTCTCTGCTTCACATGAACATATTCATCATCTACCGTAAGCGAGTAGATGATATATTCTCCCACCTGCGCCGGTAGCTCGTCTACTGTTATGTATGATACCCTAGCCCCCGGCTTATTTGCATCAAACAACTCATACCCCAAATACTCACTTACAGGCAAATCTACCGCCTGGTTATATGGCTGACCAACAAAGGGTTTAACCGGCTTTGCATTTTGCGTAGTGATATATACTTCCCTGGCATTGCCGTTCCATTCTACTTCTGCCCCCAGGCACTCACTGACAAAACGCAACGGCACCATCGTTCTGTCACTTACAATAGCCGCGTTGGTATCAAGAGTGACAACACCAGCGTCCACCTTTGCTTCTTTTTGCCCTATTGTTAGCTTAATCCCTTTGCCTTGGTGAGATATATCGACACGCTGCAATTCTCCGTTCCAGTCAACATTTGCCCCTAAGGCCTCAGAAACGAACCTCACTGGAACCAAAGTCCTGCTGTCAGGGTTAATAAATGGCGCTTGATCAGGGAAGGACAGCTTTTCTCCATCCACATAGACAGCCACTATGTTTTGAGTACAGGGGCACACCGCTAAAACATTAATTGATAACATCATCAATATAGTTGTGATTGTAAGAATTAAAATACCTTTTTTCACAAAAAAACACCTCGCACTTGTATTTTTTACGCTTATACCTCAATGTCCGTAATCTTCCTAGAAAGGAAGTACGCTATAGCTAACAGCACCATCGACACTGTCATGACAATCCTGCCGCTTCCTGTTTCAAAGATAGGCCTCATATAATCCCCTGTGCTCCAGGAGAGCATGATAATGAGCATAACCGGCATGATATTCAAAACCCGCTGTTCAAATTTTCTCTGAGCCAACAGTGTTTTAATCTCTTCTTTGATTTGAGCTTTATCACTGATAATCACAGAGGTATTCTTGATTATTTCAATCATATTTCCTCCGCTTTTTTTGCCGATAACAAAAACATCGACAAAGCTTTGTACATCTTCAAGACGGGAACGCACAGCAAAATCCCGCAGAACCTCCTCGACCGTCTCATTCATCTCCAGTTTAGTAACTATTAATTTCAGTTCATTCACCATCGGAACGTCATTTCCCTGATACAGCAGCATCAAATCCTTTAATGCCTCTTTAAAAGCAGATTCCACCGATCTTCCGACGGATAATGAAGAAGCCAAGGAGCCCAGGGCTTCCTTAAACTGTAAATTTAGTTCATTCCTTCTTTTTTCAGCCAATTGCTTTTCTCTGAAGCGCGGATAGAAGAACCCCAAGGGTGTAACGAGCAAAGACAAGAAAACACTGTGATAAAAAACATAGGCCAAAGCAAATAGAAATAATGCGGCTAAAAGGAAATAACATATTTTCCCCCATGCACCCATCCTATATTCCGAATAATCCACCGGCCTATGTTCTTTCTTGCTGTCCTGCGCCCCCCACTGTCTCACGAACATATCCCTCATTTTCCACCTTTCCTAAAAGAGACTTCCCGGCCATTCTTAGCTTCTGAGTCCTCACTAATAAATTGCCGGTCCCTTTAAGCTCACCTTGTAATGACCCATCAGGTTTCTCTCCCTTTTCCTCAAAAACAAACAACGGATTAAGCGAAAATTCCCTGTTTTCATAACCTTTTAGTTCCACAATCTCCACCACCCGGCGGGACTTATCCCGCAAGCGGGATAAGTGAATAATAATATCAATCGCCGAAGCTATCTGCTGGTTGATGGCATCATGGGGTAAGGGTGCTGCCATTAAAACCATTGTTGCCAGTCTATTCAGCATATCCCGGCAGGAATTAGCATGTCCTGTCGATAAAGAACCGTCATGTCCCGTATTCATGGCCTGCAGCATGTCTAGGGCTTCCTCACCCCTGACCTCACCCACCACAATTCTCTCCGGCCTCATGCGCAGTGAGATCTTGATCAAATCGCGTATGCCGACTCCTCCCTTGCCCTCGGTATTAACATTTCTCGTTTCGGTTCTGACAAGGTTTTTGACACGGTTTATCTGCAGTTCGGCCGAATCCTCAATAGTGATAACTCTTTCATCGGGCGGTATAAAATTCGATAAGGCATTTAAAAACGTAGTTTTCCCCGAACCCGTACCGCCGCAAATAAATATATTATATTTGGCTTCCACCAGGATTCGGAGTATTTCTGCCGCTTCTTCTGAAATAGAACCATAGCGGATCAAATCTTCCATCGTTAAGGGCTCTTGTGGGAATTTCCTGATAGTCAGGATAGGTCCGTTTAAGGCAATCGGTTGTAATATAACCCCAACCCGTGACCCGTCCTTCAGTCTGGCATCGACTAAAGGAGAAGCCTCATTGACAGTACGGTTTACCCCCGCTACAATATTCTGTATCATGTCCTCAAGCTTTTCCCTGCTTTCAATCCTTATATCAGTTTCAACTATCCGGCCTTCCTTCTCGATAAAGACCTGTTCCGGACCGTTAACCATAATCTCGGTTACGCTGCTATCCTCAAGCAACGGCTGCAGAACACCCAATCTGCGCATAGCATTAAAAACAACCCTTATCAAGTGCTCCTTTTCTTCAATGTCAAGATAATACTCCCGCGCTTTTTCAAGGACAGCACAGGTAATAAGCTCCATAACCTCTTCATCCGTTGGCTCTTTGTTGAAATCAAGCCGAAAACTAACCATCTCCTTTATTTCTTTCAACAATCTTTCCTGCTTATCCACCTTAGTCTCCCCTCGATCCTCCCGCGTGTTTCCTAATCTTGCCCTTCTGTTGTCAACTCTTCCATCAACCGGTTTATAGCTGTCCCAAAGGCACTATTCATATCCAGTCTGCATTGTTTTCCCAAGGGAACTAAAAGTTCTTTCACCCAAGGTATTTTTGTCAATTCTTCCTCCTCTGCCTTTTTGGAATTTATTCCCGTTTCTTTTACCCTTGCGATATAACGATACTTGTTTAATACAGTTATTGTCTTTTTTTTAAGAACCACTTCTTTACTTCTTTCCCAAAGACCGAACTCAACATCCATTCTTTCCAATTTCTTCAGGCACATGGCCTCCTGTGTACAAACATTGAGGATTCTGTCTGATTCTTCAAGGACCGCAAGGTTGTTTTTATTTAATCCGGAGGACATATCCACAAATATCAGATCATACCACCCATTAATCCGGAGCTCCTCCAATAACTCTCTTAGCTCCGTTGACAAATCTTCCTCGTAGTCAAGAGCACTGTCGGACGGATTGAAATAATAGATACCGGACAAAGGTTCTCGACACTTAGCGGCCTCGATTACCCTTTTCAGGTTATATTTGTCATTTTTAAAATAATAGTAAACATTTGATAAATTCTGCCCCTCGTGCACCTTCCAGAAAAGTCCCACCGCAGGAAAGACTTCTAAGTTCAAATAAAATACTTTCTTCCCTTCCCAGGCGGCTTGCATGGCACACCCCAAGGCTATTGTCGTCTTGCCTGTACCCCCGGCGGGAGAATAAACAGAAATGACCCTTGTCCTTTTGCTGCCGTCTGCTGCAAATCTTTTTTCCGGGTATACAGCAGAATAAGCTTGCAGCACTCGTGCGGCTATCTTTTCCCCGCACTGGTATTTATAGATTGTTTCTGTCTTTTCGGCTTCGGCAGAGAATCTTTCTACGCTTTCAGAAAGAAACATCAATACCCCCGCAAAATTCAGTACTTTCCCCTTATCAAGCATTTCTCGGCTTACCAATAAAACATCGATTGCCTGCCCCTCAGCGATATCTAGATGATTAAGATAATCTAATAAGGCGGTTTTCCCGGTATATACCCTCGTTTGAAACACATGGGAATAGCTTGCGATAAGATAATCGGACAAAGCATCAATATAGTGTCCATCTTCATCGGCAATAACCAATTTGATTTTCGACATTGATTATCCTCCCACCACGAAATTATTACATCTGTTCCGCAGCATAACCGTTATTACATCTTTATGCATTATCATTCTACATATTTCTATATTTTCCTTCTTTTGTATTGCATATTTTTGTTAATTTTCCCATTTTATTTTTCCTGTAATATAAAAAAGCCCCTTCTATGAAGAAGGGGCCGTAATTAGTATAAAATAAACACCTATAAACTGTTTGCGCAAGACAAAGTTAAAAAAGACGTTAAAATTACAGGGTACTCTTCATGTGCTTCTGATACTTCTCCCGTTCCGCCTTTTTCAAATGCTTCTTCCGAAGCCTCAGGGATTGCGGCGTAATCTCCAGATACTCATCATCCGCCAGATATTCCAAAGACTGTTCCAGGCTTAGTTGATTGAAAGCCTTCAATTTGACTGTTTCTTCCTTGGTGGAGGAACGCATATTGCTCATAGCCTTTTCCCTGCAAACATTTACCACAATATCCTGTTCTCTGCTGTTTTCCCCGACCACCATTCCTTCATACACCTCCGTGCCGGGGCCGATAAACAGTATCCCTCTTTCTTCAGCGGAAAGCAAGCCATAGGTTGTTGCCGTACCCGTCTCCCAAGCTATCAAGACACCATTTTTTCTGCCTTTACTTGCTCCTTTGATCGGCTTGTATTCATCAAAAGTATGGTTCATGACACCCAAACCGCGGGTATCTGTTAAAAACTCCGTTCTATAACCCACCAGCCCTCTCGTAGGTATGGAATACCTAAGCTGCACCTGTCCGCCGATATTGGCCATATCAAGCAACTCACCCTTGCGTTCTCCTAGTTTTTCCATCACCGGTCCCACGTACTGTTCCGGTATGTCTATCAGCAAATGTTCAAAAGGCTCATGCTTAACGCCCCCTATTTCCCGGTAAATAACCTGGGGCTTGGATACCTGAAACTCGATTCCTTCTCTTCTCATCGTCTCTATTAAAATGGCCAGATGGAGCTCTCCCCTCCCCGATACCAGGAAAACATCCGGGCTTTCCGTTTCCTCAACTCGCAAGGAAACATCGGTCTCTATTTCCTTCAATAAACGTGCCTTTAGTTTTCTGGAGGTAACCGGTTCTCCCTCACGTCCGGCAAAGGGAGAATCATTTACCATGAAACTCATCTGCAAAGTAGGTTCGTCTATTTTTAAATATGGCAAGGCCTCCGGAAAACCCACTTCACAAATCGTCTCTCCCACATTTATCTTTCCGAGACCTGCCACTGCCACTATTTCACCCATGCCTGCTTCTTCAATCTCCACACGCTGCAAGCCGCAAAAACCGAAAAGCTTGCTAATACGCATGGTTTCGCTATTCCCGTCTCTTCTCACGACTTCTACTTGACTCCCATTTCGGATCCAGCCTCTTTGTACGCGGCCAATGGCTATTCTTCCTAAGTAATCGTTGTAATCCAAAAGCGAAACCTGCAACTGCAGAGTACCCTCAACCTCCCCTTGGGGAGCCGGAATAGAATCAATGATTCTTTCAAAAAGCGGTGCTAAGCTTTCCCCGGTCCCATTTGGATCCTCGGAGGCCCTTCCTGAGATAGCCGATACATAAATCACCGGAAAATCCAGTAATTCTTCAGGAGCTCCCAATTCAATAAATAAATCAAGCACCTGGTCAACAATCTCCCGGGGTCTGGCATTTTCCCGATCCATTTTATTGACCACTACCAAAGGGATCACTCCCTGCGCCAGGGCCTTTCTCAAGACAAAGCGAGTTTGAGGCATACAACCCTCCACCGCATCGACCACCAGTAAAACGCCATCTACCATTTTCATGATGCGTTCGACCTCTCCGCCGAAATCGGCATGACCGGGAGTGTCAATAATATTTATCGTGTATTCCTGATACTTGATAGAGGTATTTTTGGCCATGATAGTGATGCCCTTTTCCCTCTCTAAAGCATTGGAATCCAAGACCCTTTCCATGACCTGTTCATTTTCCCTGAACACCCCCGACTGCAACAACATCTTGTCCACCAATGTTGTTTTGCCGTGGTCTACATGAGCAATTATTGCTATGTTACGAATATAACTGTGTCGCACTGTTTTTCCTCCTAGCTAAAGACTTACCAAGTTATTCTATTACTATGGAACGCAATTGGCAAGTAGTATTTATAACCTACTGACCATATCTTCTTAAAACCCATTCTCTGAGCCTTTGGCATTCGTCCTCAGGAATAATATTCCCTCCTCCGATGTTATATACGTAGTAAGCGACCCTAGCACCCTCCTCTATCACCACCGCATTGGCAAAAGCCGTGTTCAGATCGTATCCCACGGTCAACACTCCATGATTCGCCATCAGCACAGCATGCTTGTTGCCCAATGCGGCAACTACCACCTCGGCCAATTCCGGTGTCCCCATCGGCCTATATGGCGCTGTTTCCACAGTCCCGCCTACCAGTGCGGCAAGTTCGGCAACCACTACCGGCAGTTGATTCGCGGACGAAGCCCAGGCCGTAGCAAATGTTGAATGGGTGTGGCAGACACCGTAAATATCCGCTCTCTCTTGATAAGCTCTGCAATGCAGGGGAGTTTCAGTAGACGGCTTTCTTTTGCCCTCGATAATTTTTCCGGCCACATCTATAACCAATATATCTTCCGGCTCCATTTCGCTGTACTCCAGCCCGCTGGGAGTGATACAGATATAACCGGTTTCCACATCACGCAAGCTGAGATTACCGAAGGTAAGGGGAAGCAACCCCATCTTTTGAGCTTTTTGCGCCGTTTTAACGACTTGCAGCCTTTGCTCTGACAACATCACCTTAACCCGCTCCTGTCTTCTCCCCGTTTTGTCAGGCTTCTTCATGCATGCATCAACCTGTTGCATTAGGGAATATTTTATATTAGAATACCATTATACAACAAGTAAATACTCCAATACCAACAGCAATGATGGATAAAGTAACGCCTGGCGGTTACAACCCAGAGAGCGGGACGGTCGGTGAAAGACCCGCAGCACGCTTGTTTAGCGCGAATTACAATCCGGAGCAAGGTTAGCGGCGGTCGTCCGTTACAACGGCATAATTAAGGCAACGCTCATTTCTTTGGCGCATTGCGAATTAAGGTGGTACCACGGGTCTTCTCGTCCTTATCCGACGAAAGGACCCGTGTTTTTTAGAATTCTATTTACCTATAACCATAATTTCTATGAGATAGGAGTGTATTTACGATGACACAAAAAAACGTCTACGATATTCTGGAGGAAAGAGGCTATATCGAACAATGCACGCATGAAAATGAATTAAAAGACTTGCTCGGCAAAGAACCAATAACCTTCTATATTGGCTTCGACCCAACTGCCGACAGCTTGCACGTCGGTCATTTCATCCAGGTCATGGTAATGATGCACATGCAAAAGGCTGGGCACCGTCCCATTGCCCTCATCGGCGGCGGGACCGCTTTGGTCGGGGATCCTTCCGGCAAATCAGATATGCGTAAAATGTTGACCAAAGAACAAATCGAGCAAAATGCCGCTTCCTTTAAGAAGCAATTCTCCCGCTTTATTGACTTTGGCCCGGGCAAGGCCATCATGGTCAATAATGCCGATTGGCTTGCCGGACTCAACTACGTTGAATTTTTAAGAGACATCGGCAAACATTTTTCCGTCAATAGAATGCTGACCGCCGAATGCTTTAAATCTCGCTTAGAAAGAGGCCTCTGCTTCTTGGAATTCAACTACATGTTGATGCAGTCTTATGATTTCCTTGTACTTTATCAAAAACATAACTGCCGCCTGCAAATGGGCGGGAACGACCAGTGGTCAAATATCATCAGCGGTGTTGACCTGACCAGGAGGGTAGAGAACGCCTCTACTTACGGTCTTACTTTTAAGCTCTTAACCACCAGCGACGGCAGAAAAATGGGTAAAACCGAATCAGGTGCCATTTGGCTTGATGCCCAAAAGACTTCTCCTTATGATTTCTATCAGTACTGGCGTAACGTTGACGACCAAGATGTCAAAAACTGCCTGGCTCTTTTAACCTTCCTGCCCATGGAAGAAGTGAACCGTCTTGGGGCACTGAAAGATGAAAAAATCAACCTGGCTAAGGAAACACTGGCTTATGAAGTAACAAAGCTCGTACATGGTGAAGAAGAGGCGCAAAAAGCCCAACAAGCAGCCAAAGCTTTATTCGGCTCACTGGACAAAAATTCAGAAGACATACCAACTACGGAAATACCGCTTTCAAAATTCAGCGAAGGTCTGGAAATCCTTTCTCTGCTGATCATGACAGGCCTTACCTCCTCCAAAGGTGAAGGAAGACGCCTGATTCAACAAGGAGGCCTCTATCTTGAAAATCAACGAGTCGAAGATTTTTCTCAAATCATCACACCACAAGATTTTACCGATGATAAACTCCTACTGCGCAAAGGCAAAAAAGTTTATCACATGGTAAAAGCCATCAACGGCTAATGTCAACCTTGCGACCGCAATCCGAAATCCCGTGCTCTTTATTCATAAACATTTTAAAAAATACTTGTATACAATCATACATTTGTGCTTGCACTTTTGTTTTAGACCTGTTATAATGAAAGCAAGCATAAATTTGTGATTGGAGGTCGGTAGAATGAGTAAAAGCACACACCTTGAGGCCCCCATGGATAATATGGAATTGATGCAAGAATTGATTGATGAAATTGAGCGTAGCCTCATCAGCGAACACTGAGCAGGCTCTGAGGTTCGAAGGGTGGTTCATCCTCCCCTTCGACTCAAAGGATTTTTGTTATTACTTAAATTTATAACGATTAAAACCGGCTATTACAAGCCGGTTTTTTTGATCTTCTTGTGAATACAACAAGAATCCCAGGTCCCGACAGCAATCTTTGATTGCGTTGTTGGGTGGGGTTCTTATTATGTTCTTCCCTGCAACACTAATTACTGCCAGTTTGACATCTTGAAAGAAATTTCTTGATCACATCGACTAATTCGGGCTGTTGATTCATTACCAAAGTCTGATGATTGCATCCGGACACATAAAACTCTAAATTAGGAATAAGTGCTTTTGCTTTATTATAGGCTTCCTCTTTAAGATAGTGTGCTGCCGGATCCCTTTCTGTAGAGGCGTACACAAGCAAGACCGGGCATTTTATCTGTGGAAATACGGCTTCATGGTCATAATAGCAAATACTCTCCAAATCACTTCCAATGCTCTCTCGTTCTCCTTTATATCTAAATCCGCTTCCTTCATCACCTTGTATTTCATATAAAATTGAGTCCTTAAGATATTCTGTCCAATCCACTCCCATAGCCGCATATGCTAATCTTGCGCAGGAAATATATTCATCCCTTGAGGAAAAAGATTTCTCAATTCTTTTCATGACTGCTTTTAGGTTTTCACGGTGTCCCGCGGGTATATCTCCTCCCCCGTCCAACATAACCAGGCCTTTAACATCTCGGTATTTACCGGCGGCTTGTGCTGCAATAAATGCTCCCAAAGAATACCCGATTAGAAATGGCTTTTCAGCCTGCAGAGATAGCAACATTTCGATTAAATCCTGCGCATGTGTCCCGCAGGTAGAATCTGATTCTGCCGGGGAACTATTGCCTCTACCTCTAAGATCATAAGTAATAAATCGATAATTTGGGGAGAATTCTTCCCCCAGGGCTCGTAAAGTATACATATTACCTGTTAAACCATGGATTCCCACGATAGGATATTTACCATCGGACCATTCCGCGACTTGGAAACAATGATTTCCGGTATTTACGAAGTATGTATTTTGCATATTAACCTCCATCCCCTCTTTGTATGATTATATAATGATTTCCAAGAGATATAAAAGAACCAGCCGAAAAGCTGGCCGGCCCTTTTATATCTCTTTTTCTTAACTTTCGTTTCCTCTAATCCTCTTCCAGCGATCCTCCGATATTGGTTCATCAATGCATCCTATAGCTAATCCTAGAAAACCAAGGATCAAACCAGGAATTAACGAATGTAATCCCCATGGACAATGCAGCACAAACTGCCAAATAACCGTGGCACCTCCGCCAAGAATAATACTCCAAAATCCTCCTCTCGCCCCGGGTCTTTTCCACAATAACCCACCATACAGAGGAATACACATTAGTGTAACCATTGAGAAAGCGAAAACTAAAGAATTGATAAGATTAGGCATGGCCTTTGTCATGACATAAGCCAATATGCCGATTCCTATGGTCGCAATCCTGCCCCATTTTAACAAATCCTTTTCAATAAATCCTTTTTCAGGGAATGATGTTTCCAGTAGATCTTTTACTACGTTCATACTAACACTAATCAAAAGACTATTTACTGTTGTCAAAATAGCTCCGATGATTATAGCTACATACAAAGCACCAGCCCATGATGGAAGTACATTAGCTATAACCTGTCCCATTACCTCACCGGAACTAATTCCAGGGCCAAGCAGGAAGTGGGCGCTATAACCGACTAGGGGCATCACGATCCCCAGTAAAAGTATTACTGTTCCTAAATGAATATATGTTGCTTTCTTAGCATCCTTGGGCGTTCTAGCCGCATTGATCCTGGATACAAACTGGGATTGGCTACCCAAAAATACACCCATAAGTGATACAACATTACCAAAAATAGTTATTTTCGGCAACGTAGCTAAGGGCTTAGTATAATTAAGCGGCAGAGTACTCCACTGGGAGAAACCACCTGCTTTAGCAAATACAAGACTACCTACAATAGTAATGCCACCTAATAAGAACACTGCTTGAATTGCATCTGTAATAGCGACGCCAATCAGACCACCAAACATGGTCGTAACGATAAAGATAACGGTACCTACTATACTACCAACTTCCTGATTAAGACCTAAAAATCCTGACAATGTGCCGGAGAATGCTAATATTTGAGAGCATATCATGGCAATATCGCCTACAATTATCAGCACCGCAGCAGCGATCCTTGCTTTCCGGTCAAACCTCATTTCTATCATTTCTGGCACTGTATAAGAGTTCATCGCACGCAATTTTTCTGCGATAAATAGTACCACGATCAATTCTGCGACAATTGCACCTATAGACATAAAATACCAATCAATGCCTATGGCATAAAATGCTCCTGGAAAACCGATTACGGCACCTCCACCAATACCGGTTGAAGCCAGTCCTAAACCCACTACATACCAGGGAAGAGTCCTGCCTGCCAGGAAATAGTCTTCTGATGATTTAACTCGCTTACTGAGATATATTGTTAACCCACATATTAAAACTAGATAAATAATAATTAATGCTGCCATTTCACCACTCTCCTCGTAAGAATTCTATAAATATACAAAACTAAATGAATCGTTAGTCTGGTATTCCTAAATTCCCTCCCTTCATCATAAGCACAGGTTATCAATAGGTAGCACCCGTCTTGTATATGGAAAATTCCTGATGCCCCAATTCTTCTGCTTTGGTCTTTTTACCGTTGGCAACACCGACAATTTCCTGAAAAACAGACTCTCCCATTTCTTTAATAGTCTTTGTCCCTTCGATGATCGCCGAGACATTCAGGTCAATATTGTCTGACATTTTTTCACAAGTCTGTCTGTTGCCAGTGATCTTGATTACGGGGGCAAGAGGATTCCCCGTGGGTGTACCACGGCCTGTTGTGAATACTACAATCTGAGCGCCTCCTGCTACCATGCCTGTTATAGAGACTACGTCCTGTCCGGGAGTATCCATGATATATAAGCCCTTGCCAGAAGGTATCGCAGCATACTGCAATATATCCTGAATAGGAGCAGAGCCCGCCTTATGGCTACAACCCAAGGATTTTTCTTCAATGCTCGTTAACCCACCCTCAATATTTCCCGGAGTAGGCTGGCTGCCTCTGAGGTCCTGTCCCTGCATTTTAGCTCTTTCCTCACAATTTTTAACAATTTCGATTAAACGTTGGCCCACAGTAGGATTAACAGCTCTTTTCGCTAATATATGTTCTGCCCCAATAAATTCGGTGGTTTCAGAAAGGATGGATGTACCTCCCCCTGCCAGCAGCATATCCGAAGCAACACCTACGGCAGGATTGGAAGCTAACCCTGATGTGGTATCAGAACCGCCGCATTCCATGCCCAGTGTCAACTCACTAATGTCACATTCCTCTTTAACCATCTCAGAAAGGTCCTGAGCATACCGATTGGCTATCTCGACACCTTTGCGAATAGCTCCAACCGTTCCGCCTTCTTTTTGGATCACCAAGACTGAAACCGGTATGCCTCTTTCTTGTAAGGGTTCGAAAACCTTATGAGGTTCAAGCCCTTCACAACCAAGAGCTACAATAATAACGGCTCCCACATTGGGATTCATACCTGTATTGACTAAAGTGTCAAATGTGGTCTGATAATCATTCCCAATTTGACAGCAGCCGTAGCAATTGTTCACTGCCCTACAGCCCTCTACTTTATTGGCTATATCAAATGCCACCTTAGTTGCGCAAATACTGGTGGGAAGAACTAAAACATAATTCCTGATGCCAACTTTCCCATTTGGTCTTCGATATCCATTGAATTTCACTCTTCACAGCTCCTCCGTGACTTTTTGTATAAATCCCCCCGGCCTCTTTGGCTTTTCACATTATGCACATGGGTGTGTTCCCCTACTGCAATATCAGCAATTGCTATGCCAATGGCCTCGCCATATTTAACAATATTCTCTCCCTTATTAATATCCCGGATAGCAAACTTGTGGCCAAAAGCAATGTCTCCAACAACCGATATCTCAATTGTCCTGTCGCCAACATACATACGTACAATACTTCCTTTTTGTAAAACTTCTGTTGCCGTGGCTACATTATCATTTTCATTAATCACAACTGCTCGTTTACCCATTCGTTCCAAATCCCTCCCTACACTTTTCTTATATTTAATATGTATATGCAAAGCACATGCCAACAACAAACACCTATAATCCCTATATAAATCAGGAAATATACTGCAAAAAACAACAAGACTGCCGTATATTACAGCAGTCTTGTTGTTTTTTGCAACACTATTGTCTTTCAGAGTTCTTAATATACCGTTCAATAGTTGATCTATCTATGCCTAATCTCCTGGCAGTGTAGCTTTTATTATAATTCTCTTGTCTAAGTACCTTATGAATTACCTTTTCTTTGATTTCCAGCATAGTTCCAGATAATATATCCTCCAGTTGGGTCTGGGTAGTATCATTTAAAGAACTTAGTTCTTGTACGATAAAACTAATGGACTCCATAGTGATATAATCACTTTTGGCAGTAAGCACTATCCTTTCCAGCACGTTTTTAAGTTCTCTGGTGTTTCCGGGAAACTGGTATTCTTTAAGAAAATCAAGAACCTCAGAAGAAAGATGTTCTATTTGACGTCCATATAATTCGTTATATTTTCTAATATAATATAAAGCCAAGTACTCAATGTCTGCTTTCATTTCTCTTAGGGGTATCGTTCTCAAATGAAGAACATTCAGACGGTAATAAAGATCGATCCTGAACTGTCCCTCATTGACCTTCTTCTTCAAATCGGCATTGGTTGCCGAAATGATCCTAATATTTACCGGAACTATTTTACTTGAACCTAATCGCATAACCTGTTTCTCTTCTAATACCCGCAAAAGACGAGCCTGTATATGATGATCCATTTCCCCTATTTCATCTAAAAATATCGTGCCTTTATGGGCCATTTCAAACAAACCCATTTTCCCGCCTTTTTTGGCACCGGTAAAAGCCCCCTCCTCATAACCAAAAAGCTCACTTTCTAAAAGCAGGGGTGGCAAAGCAGCACAATTAATAGCTAAAAACGGTTCTGAAGCCCTCGAACTTTCTGCATGAATACTTTGAGCTAGTACTTCCTTCCCCGTACCGCTTTCACCTTCAATCAAAATAGTAGCATCGGTTCGAGCGTACTCTTTAGCCACTTCAATCAGCTTTTTCATTCTGGGATCACAAGTCAAAATATCCCGGAAGGAATATCTGGCCAACAGTCCTTTGCTGTGTAGATTTTTCCTTATTTTTTGTTCTGCATCCTGGATTTCAGCTATTTCCTGGAAAGTTACCACCACACCTTTGATCCCTCCATCAACCACAATGGGGATCGTGTTGGTCATAATCGTACTAGTGTCCAATTCCTGGATTTGCTGGATTTCAGGCATTCCCGTATTCAGGACATTGTTGATCCGAGTCATGAGAGTTATTTCTGCTATGTTTTTACCCAAAGCTTCTTCTTTTTTTACCAGAAACACCTTTTCGGCCAAGGGATTCAGGAAGGTAATGGTTCCCTTTTCATTAGCAACCACTATCCCATCATGAACAAAATCAAGTACTGCCTGAAACCTTTTCCTTTTTTCCTTTTCCAGCTCGGTAATACGCAGGATTTGTATCGCCTCTTCAAAAGCCTGTATCACAGCCTCCAAGCCCGATGTTATTAATCTGACCTCTAAATTCCTCAGTTTCAGATTCTTGATCACGGTATCACCAATGATGATACGTATCCCATTTTGGGCTATCATTTCATCAATATCCTTTTGTACCGCGGGCCAATTGACACTCTCAGTACCACTTAAAACATATTCTTTAATGGGAATATTCATAATTTCCGCGATACTACAACAGCTCGTAACTACATTTTGGTAACCGACAATACCAATCGGAGCAATGGTTTCACGAAAACTGTACAGTGCCTTTAAAATATCATATCCTGACACCTTAATCTCTACCACAGGAATGTCCACTTCTCTTCTGATCGCGGAAGCGGTACCACCTCTGCTGATAATAACTTTTGTCTTGTTTCGCAGAACCTCGCGAGCAACCATAATCCCATTTTCCAGATTGCCGGGTTTAATCTGTATGTCAGCACCCAGTATTCTGTTAGCCTGCTTGCCAAGTTCAACTAGTTCCTGATAAGGAGCGATAAAACATACATGTTTATTCATATTTTTCATCCTGACATATGGTTTTTATCCTCTAGATTATATCATAATACTTATTTTAGCTCATTGGTATTTCGTAAAATTTTTCGACAATTTGCATTGACATACCAATATCTTTAATGGTTACAGCTTGTGCCTTGACTATACACTTCCCGTTACCGGACGTTTTCAAGACTTTCACCCGTTAGACTGCGCTCATGCCGGGCACACGTCGATTAAAACGCCCGACTTACAAACAGTCGGGCGTTTTTTGTATGAATAGTATTTTTTCTCCATTATTTGTCTCTTATCATCTCTCTGTACCCTTCTATGACAGTCCTCTCCAACTCTCGATAACCCCTTATATCAACTGGAATGAATATCTCATAATTTTCTTCAGCATTAAGAAGTCTTTCTGCATATTCATCCCAATCCTCTTTTGGGGCTATTGTCTCCTTAAGAAGGTTTCGTGCAAACACTTTCTTTTGAGCAGAAATCACTTCCGGGGCATTAATAAAATCCTCCGGGGTATTGTAACCATTTAATTTAATTGCGTTATAATACTCGATTTTTCCAGGATCATTATCATGTAATTTTTCCATTTCTTCTAATTGTTTTTTTAAATACGCAACCACTTCTTCTGTAGAAACAATTATTCCTCTCGATTCTGCTTCTTGTTCGAGCAGAACCCGTTCTACTAACAACCCGAGGGAAACCGTCTTGTAGAAATCATCTGTTTGTGGTATTCCTAGGTTCTCATACGCATCCTTCTTAATCTTCATTTGCTCTTCAAATTCAGCTTCTGTAATTTCTTGTTGCCCTACCTTTGCAACCAGTTGCTTTTCATTATCAAACTGCTGGCTTGTGTTTTCGTCAATAGCTTGATTTGAACAACCCATTAGAAACAAAAAAGCTAAAGCCAATAAAAGTCTTGATTTCCCCACGGTATATCCCCTTTCTGATTAAAAAATGTAGCACTTGTGCTAAGAAATGATTGACAGGAATATTAATTAATTTGATCGCGCAGCTTAGGATCGTCTTCATATTTCACCAACAACTTTTCTGGCATTCAATGTTTATATTGACATGTATTTCTATTTATATATATTTATTTATATTCCTTGTATTAATATTTTTTATATTTTGCGACATTCTTTTCATACTATTTTACTATTCTGGAAGAATAAAAAGGACATCCCATGCCGCCATGGACTGCCCTTTTCATTTTCTATTAAGTTATAAATCAAACCATTGGTGTTTTAAGATTTAGCATCATACAACAAATTGTATTCTCTCCCCTTTATCTCATACAACCTCTCAATATCTTCCGTAATGAGAGTATTCACATCACCCTCGTAAAAGAATTTTACCGCCGTGCCGCAACTGGCACTGAGTTTCCTGGGAACAGCCTGCATCTCGCTTGATATCCCTCGGACAGCGGCGGCTCGGGAAAATTTTATTGCACCCGACTGGGTAAAAAACAAAGCCAAATATGACATAATTATTTCATCTGCCTTTTCCCTGTAATAAGAACCCCACCCGACATCGCAATCAAAGATTGCAGTCGGGTCCCGGGAACCTTGTTGTATTCACAATAAGATATTCTTCTCCTTGTTCCGTTACCTCAACAACATAGCCCAAATTTCTTAAAAACCTTTCCACATTGCCTCTGGCTGTGGAATCATCCACCCAAACTTCTACGCCTGCTGGGCTCTCCTGAACCCCTTTTTTTGTCATCAACACCGACTGCGGACAGGACATTCCTCTGGCATCTATTTTTTTAAGCTCATCCGACATCATTGTTCATCCCCTTACTCCGAATACTCCTTTAATATATGCAACTAATATTTTGCCTGCTACAATGCCCACTATACATAATCCCATATTCGTCCCACCTAGACAGTTCTATGATATAATCTTTATTGTATACTATAAATACTGTCACCTTTGCCATAATACCGTATAATATAGGGAGGAGCGTGAAAAAATGAAGAATATCTATTTTGATAACGCCGCCACCTCCTTCCCTAAAGCACCATTGGTGGCGGAGAGCATCAGTAATTTTCTAATCAATATCGGCGCAAATATCAACCGCGGAACATACGACAGTTCATACGCGGCAGCCGATACAGTCTATGAAACCCGCGAGTTGATTTGCTCGCTGTTCGGTTCTTCCCAGCCTACAAATGTCGTTTTTTCTAAAAACGTTACCGAGAGCCTTAACATTCTCATTAAAGGATGCTTAAAAAGCGGAGATCATGTACTAATCTCCTCCCTTGAACACAATGCGGTCATGAGGCCTTTGAACAGCCTGCAAAAGAGGGGAGTCGAATATACCAGAATAAGATGTGACGAGCAAGGCGTTCTGGACCCTGCCGATGTTGCTGTCCACATTAAGCCACATACGAAAGCGGTCATTATGACCCACGCCTCTAATGTCTGCGGCACCATCCTTCCCCTGCAAAAGATAGGCAAGCTCTGTAAAGAAAACGGACTTACATTTATCATTGATGCCGCCCAAACCGCCGGCTTTCTGGATATTGATCTTCAGGAATACCAGGCCGATGCCTTGGCTTTTACCGGTCACAAAGGACTCTTAGGACCGCAAGGCATTGGCGGAATGCTACTGAATGACCGATTAGCCCAACAGCTTGAACCCTTTATCGAAGGTGGCACGGGCAGTATATCCGATTCGGAAGAGCAGCCCTCCTATCTGCCGGATAAATTTGAGGCCGGCACCTTGAATATCCCCGGTATTTACGGCTTAAATGCCGCCTTAAAATATATCCAAAGCACAGGCCTTGCCAATATTCGAGAAGAAGAGCTCCGGCTAACAAAGACCTTCATCGAAGGCATTCAAAATCTGGACGGTCCCGCGTTATGCGGACTTCCCAATACTACGGGGCGCACCGCTTTGGTATCGTTGGATTTCACACGCTTACAGCTTGATAACGCGGAGGTTGCTACTCTTTTGGCAAGAGAATTCCACATTGCCACCAGATGCGGCCTGCATTGTTCTCCCTCCGCTCACAAAACCTTGGGAACATTTCCCCAAGGCACGATACGGTTCAGTTTCAGTCATTCTAATACAAAAAACGAAATTGAATATGCCCTTAACGCCATCAGTAAGATATGTAAGGGTTATTAAACAAAAAAGAAGGTGGTGACAAGCAGATGAACAGGCAAATGATAAAAAGATTAACGGCAATGACAAAAGCCGCCGGGTGAGCGGCAAAAATAGAACCGGGTGTTCTATCAAAATTACTATGCCAATTGCCACAAATGAACGACCCAAACCTCCTGGTAGGTATCGAAACATCAGATGATGCCGCTGTCTACAAATTGGATGAAGAAAACGCCGTTATCCAGACCTTAGACTTCTTCACCCCTATTGTTGATGACCCCTATACCTTCGGACAAATAGCAGCAGCAAATGCCTTGAGCGATATTTATGCCATGGGCGGTAAGCCTTTGCTTGCTCTGAATATCGTCTGCTTCCCTTCCGACCTGCCCCTTGATATATTAGGACAGATTCTCCAAGGCGGGACAGAAAAGGTATTGGAAGCAGGGGCAGTGATTGCCGGAGGGCATTCCATTCAAGATAGCGAACCTAAATATGGTCTTTCTGTAACAGGTCTCGTGCATCCGGATAAAATCCTGCGTAATTACGGATCGAAACCGGGCGACACTATCATCCTGACCAAACCCCTCGGTACCGGCATCATCAATACCGCCGCCAAGGGTGAAATGGCTTCTGCTGAAGCCCTGGAAAAAGCTATTGAGGTTATGTCTACCTTAAATAAATATGCGGCCGACATTATTGCCGACCACGAAATCCATGCCTGTACCGATGTTACCGGGTTTGGACTGATGGGCCACGCCTATGAAATGGCCAAGGCCTCAAAAGTATCCCTGGCCCTCGAACAGGATAAAATACCCTTAATCGAAGAAGCCAAAGAATACGCGAAAATGGGCCTGATCCCGGCAGGAGCCTATAACAACAAAAGGTACCTCGCAGAAAGCTATACCTTACGGGATGTCCCCCTCTGGTTTGAAGACATTCTCTTCGACCCCCAAACCTCAGGCGGACTGCTCCTAACCTGTCCCCCTGACGAGGCCGCTATAATCTTAAAGGAATTGGCAAGGCTTAAAATGCCCTCCGCTGCCATAGGCAAAGTCATACCCCTGACAGATCTGCTCATTACCGTTTCCTGAGCTTCTTCTTATCTGTCAAAATAAATATTTTTACTCGATACAGAAACCGGTATGCCGACAATGATTTGTCCGGACATCATACCGGTTTTTTTGACTACTGCTCCAATCCTGTACATAATCCTATTATCAAGATTGAACATACCGGCCGTTTTAGCGGCCGAACCGATGGCGATCCCTAAATCCAGAAGCCGCCAAGCACATAGAGGCCCTTCAAATTCCGTTCCCTCAATGGTTGTAAGCTCGGCACACTTATTCTTACCACATGCTCCGCAGTTAAGCCCTGCCGGTGCACTATCCTTTAAAGAAAGCAAAAGCACTGCTGTCGAATTACGAACGTTCTCCCCATCACGGTCGTAGTTCTTTTTTTGGTAAGTCTTACCGTATTCCAGCATTGCGTCCGCAAGTTCATTAACCTCCGTGCCGGTTAAAACCTTTACATCAACATAATCTTTCCCCTTCGCCTTTGGTGCCGTTATCGCTGATATGGCCATAAATTCCACTGCCCTGACAATACTTTCCTCAAAGCCCTTTTTCATCATCATTTCTCCTTTCGCCATACTTCTCACCTTTTATTTTAACGACAACTCATGGAAAACACCAAAAAGGAACCTCACGGTTCCTTAAACAACAAAGATTAACCTATACTAATCAATAAAGGTCGTTACTTCTTTTGCCTCTTTCCTGCCACGGGATGCCGGTACAATTTCAGGCCTGCCGATAGGAATTAAAGCAGCTATCGAATCGGGCTCCGTTATTCCCAAAAAGCTTTCCAACTCAGGACGCGCAACACACGGCCCCGTCATCCAGCAGGTTCCGTAACCCTTTTCCCATGCCGCCATAAGCAGGTTTTGAATCGCCGCACCAATGCTTTGCAAATCAGGCCTGCAACGAAGATTATCGATCTCTAGTTCACTGTACCCGTTCTCCTTCAGCATCCAGTCGGCCTTAGAACGGGAGAGACGGGTTGATACAACAATAACTGCCGGTGCTTTATCGAATAAAGTTGCCGCGTTAATAACAGGCTTCAACTCTTGGGGAGAAACACCTGTCTTTGCAGCCAGTTCTTCCAGCCTTGTCGTAACAATTTCAGCCATTTTGGCAATTTTATCCTTATTATTCACGACATAAAAGTGCCACATTTGCCGATTACGGGCGTTTGCTGCAAAAACAGCCTTTGAAATCATTTCCAAGATTTCTTCTTGAGGTACAGGTTCTTGCTTAAAAACCCGCACACTCCTTCTTTCCTGGACGAGTTCGCTGAATTCCATTTAAAAAACCCCTCATATTTATTACATTCTGCCTAATTCGTAAACCCAATTGTATCTATCTTCAGCCCTGCCATATTGAATGTCGACCAAGGCATCGTATAACCTCTGTGTCACCTTGCCGACCTTTTTTTCGTTGATCTGATATTCTTTGTTTTTATAGAACAGAAGTCCGACAGGCGAAATAACAACGGCGGTACCGGTACCAAACATCTCTGTCAGCTTGCCGTTTTCAGCGTCGCGTAAAGCTTCATCGATATTGATAGGCCTTTCCTCTACCTCATAGCCCAAATCGGAGGCCATAGTTATCACCGCGTCCCTGGTTATTCCGGGGAGAATAGAGCCGTCAAGAGGCGGCGTAACCAGCTTGTCGCCATAAACAAAGAACACATTCATGGAGCCGACCTCTTCTACATATTTGTGCTCCTTGGCATCCAACCACATGACCTGTTCAAAACCCTTTTTCTTAGCCTTTAAGCCGCCCAATAAGCTTGCTCCGTAATTGCCGCCTGCTTTAATATCCCCAACTCCGCCGGGCATAGATCTGACCATTTCATCCTCAATATATATCCCGATAGGATTAAAACCATTCTTGTAGTATGGGCCAACAGGAGAAAGAATAATATAGAACAATATCTCCCGGGAAGGTTTAACCCCCAAAAAAGGCTCGACTCCTATCATGGTGGGACGTACATACAAGGAAGTCATCGGAGTTTGGGGAATCCAATGTTTTTCGTGCATAATAAGATCCTTTAGCGCCTTCATATATACATCCTCGGGAATTTCCGGCATACACATGCGTACCGCAGAACGGTTCATCCTCCGAGCATTCTCCAGGGGACGAAACATCAACACCCTTCCGTCCTCCGATACATAAGCCTTTTGTCCTTCAAACACCTCTTGTGAATAATGCAGCACACACGCCGCAGGATCAAAAGCGAAAGGCTCATATTTCTTTATTTCCTTATCATACCAGCCCTTCTCCTCGTTATATTTCATCACAAACATAAAATCAGTAAAGTATTGACCAAATCCCAATTTACTTACATCTTTATATGGTGGTCTCATCTTACCGCCCCCGTTCAAATAATATTAAAGTGAATATACTTATTAAATTACATCATACATATTTTTGTGTTAAATATCAATATCTATTTTTGCTTTCTGTTATATTATAAAGACCAAAAATATATCCACCCGCCCCGCTTTATATTCCATATTTTTTCTTTTTTCTGACAAGGGTTGATAAATCAATACCTAACTGTTTCGCAGCCTTTCGCATTGAACCGAATTCTTCAAGAGCCTTTTTGATAATCTCTTCCTCCGCTGTTGATAAAAGGGTCTTTAGAACATACGTGTTTAAATGCTCTGGGACAACCAAAGGATGCTCATCCGCAACCTTGTCTTTAATATATCCGGGAAGGTGCTTTTCACTTATAACATTATCCTCTGCCAAAACAACCATGCGTTCGACCAAGTTCTTTAATTCTCTGATATTACCCGGCCAATCATAATTATATAAAACATTTAATAGGCAGGGATCGATCCTCATGTTCAGACCGTATTCCTCATTTTTCTTGTTTAGAAAATAATACAATAACGGCTCAATATCCTCTCTACGTTGACGTAAAGACGGAACATCAAGAGATAAGACATTTAAACGGTAATAAAGGTCCATCCGAAACTTCTTTTCGGCAACCATTTCTTGCAAATTACTGTTTGTAGCGGCAATTACTCTCGTATTGATCTTGATTGTACTTGTTCCGCCCAACCGATAAACAAAACCCCTTTGTAAGACATTTAACAGTTTGATTTGAGTCGAAAATGGTATACAGCCTATTTCATCCAAAAACAGTGTCCCACCGTTTGCCAATTCGAATAGTCCCTGTTTTCCGGTTTTTGAAGCCCCGGTAAACGCACCCGGCTCATACCCGAACAGTTCAGACTCCAAGAGCGAATTGGGTATAGCACTGCAATTGATCTGCACGAATGGACGCGGTTCTGCCTTACTGCCTAAGCCGTGAATGTAATGGGCCAAAACATCTTTTCCTACTCCCGATTCACCTTGTATCAACACGGGAGTTTTTACCTTGGCTATCTTGTCGGCAAGTCTTTTTATACCTTGCATAACTTCACTCTGAGCAATAAAATGATCTTCTTCCTCTTCTATGTGCCGGACTATTCTCAACATTTTTCGTTGTGACATTACGATGTCTTGTCCCATCTCTTTTAAGCTTTCATAAATCCTCATCACCTTTGTTACGTCACATAAATTGAAAACTTCCTCCTTCAATTCACCTTCATCAGAAAAAACCTGTGTTCTTAACAGCAATCCGGTAACACCGTTATAGAACCTTACAACACTTATTTCATCTTCTCCCGCTTCAAGAACACTTTTATATTGTTTTTGGGGAACTATTTTCTCCTTAACCAAGTCAATTAAATATTTCCCCTTTATCTCCTCTTTCTCCAAGCCGCTTATCTGCAGTGCCACATCATTGCAAAAAGTAATCTTACCCCTATGATCAGTTATACAAAGCCCTTTATAAGAAGAATTAAGAATTCCTAACACCTTTTTGACCTCTTCAAATAAAATAATCTTTTCCACAAAAAATACCTCTCTCTATCGCTCGTGATGTTGTCATTTTCGCATACTTTGTATGCATATGTGCATACATCGCGAGGGCTTCTTAGCTGGACAAGACGCCACTTGTCTATCTTTATGTATTCTATTTCGCCGTTGTTTGTTCCTTCCGAAATAAAAAGATAGCCGTTATTAAGCCATTTGTTTCAAGACAATATCCGGTATGAATTTTGCATGTTAAATATTAGTCATATTTAATAAAGAAGGAGGTATAATTTACAAGCAGTATTCTTAACGAAAGGGTTGAAAAGATGAAAATCAAGAAAGCCGCCGTATTCTTTGACAACTATAAGGAAAAGAATATCCAAACAATGATAATGATGATCGATCCGTTCACAACCGGCAAGAATAATAACCTTTATTTTACTTCTCAAAGTCACACAGAACACTGCGAAAACGATAAACCAAAAGGTGATGGCACAGAAGGGCAAACACTGAGATAGTACTCTCTTGATGTTTACTTCATAATCTCTTCTACCCTAGTCACTGCCATCTTAAGCAAAACCGACATGGTTTGCTGCGAATGCATACCGACGATTTCTATGTTTTTGTGATTAACCGGGATTAAAACTTTGGGCAATGGCGAGCTGCAAATTGAGATTGCAATATGCGACGTTATTTCCCCCAGCATGGCATCCGCTAGAATGATACCGATAGGTCCCACCACACACTTTGCATTCCTCAGGCATACTTTAACAGCGTTTTCTCCGGTCGCTCCCTTACTTGCACCCGCTTTTACCATATTACTCGTAGCAGTTGCATTCGTCCCCACCGCAATTATCTCAGCAGCAGGCATCTGCTGTCGCAATTGAGTAACGATTTGTGCTCCTAAGCCACCACCCATACCGTCAACAACTAAAATGCTCATATCCCGTCCCCTTATTAATACTTCATTACCCTATCCTCTTTATACCCTTTTGACAATAAGATATAAAGAGGAAATCTTCTCAAACAATGTATTACCACGCTTTTCTTTTCTCATCCCTTGGGAAAAGCCTTTGTGTGTTAAATAAAGAGATAAATACTTTGCTTCCTTGTATGTCATTTTTATCTCATTTATAATTTTTCCACTCATATGTATTTTTCCTCCCATTTTGCAACATCATTTTCCACCTAGTTCCCGAATACGACATAACACCCATATAATTATAGCATATTAATGCAAGTGACGTACCGTTTTGGTTATTACCTTCTGTAACATCTACCATACATGTCTCATATACTGAAAGCAGATAGGAAGCCTTTGACGCAAATTCGCCTTCAAAGGCTTGTAATAACACAATAAAGGAGGCAAATTTATGGCTGAGATAGCAAAACCCGGCTGCGGTTATGGTTATGCTCCTTACGGTTCGCGAAGGGGCTTTTCGACCCTGTTTTTAATAATCCTCATCCTTCTGCTCTTCCCAGGGTTCTTTGGAGGATGCGGTTATTAAAGCCTAGCCCCTCTGACCGTGGAAAAAGCCTATTGGTATCACTCCAATAGGCTTTACTTTTGCCCTTGATTATCCCCAATGTCCATTTTGAGCACCCGTTTTTTAACCCAATACACCACCAGCAGAAAAACAGGCAGAATAAACCCGTGAGTAAAGATGTACGGTACCCATGCAAAAACGATCCAGTTCTCCTGATAAGCCACGTCCGGGAAAACAACCTCTGACATTGTTAAAAGGAGCAAAGCCAAGGGCAGAACAAGCCTTTTATGATCCTTTAACTTCAACAGCTGGGAAAGCCCTGTTACAAACCCATAAAAAAACACTGTACTGAAAATAAACTGTGTCAACACCCAAATTACAAAGACAATAATCTCGATTCGGGAAAACACTATACCCACATTTATCAAATTAGCAAGCCGAAAGACGGGAAACCTTGAATTAGCCGTTATTGCCCACCCTAATGCCAAGACAGACATCAGTATGGAAATACATGTAATACCTCCGCCTAAGAAGTACCCCTTAAAAAAGAACTTTCCACCTTCTTTCGGGTCATCCAAATGTGCCGGATATATCATCAACATTACGACGGGTGGAAAGGTTAAGAAGCATGAGAGAAACGCTGAGCTTTTCAGCACCGGAATCAAACCGTTTTCAAGAACCGGTTGCAAGTTCCCTATCTTTGCATTGGGCACAACCATCACCATGACAAAAACAAACAAAACCGAGGCAACCATTATAAATATTTCAGAGGCACGGGCGAAAGCCTCCAGCCCATACAATATCGCAATGGACATCGCTGTAATATACAATGCTTTTATGACATAATAGGGTGTTTCGGGAATAATTCGGGATGTCATAAAATCGCTCATATACCAAGGTATATGATAAGAAATTTGCAGGAAAAGGAAAAGAAAACTACCGGCAACAATCGTTCCAAACCATTTGCCAAGCAATTCCCGGCTCACCTCCACAAGATTCATTCGAGGAAACCGTTTGCCTAAAAACAAAAATATCCATATTACAGGAATACCGAATAAAATGGTCAGCAATGACCCAATCCACGCATCCTGCTTCGCTACACTTGCTATTAACGCGCCACTGACTAGTACGGAACCTCCGGCTGTCACCCCGGCGGTCAAGGAAATGAGCTGACGGCTTGTAATTTTTGTCTTATTCATGATTCTATCTACTCCAACTAAGTTATTTATAATTCCTTCGACCGGAGAGTATATCCACGCAAGCAAATCCGATGGTAATAGCCATCGTATTGATCTCGTAACTGCTCCAGCAGCCGGTGCAGGCTAACAGCATAAGAAATAATGGTATCACTCTAATAGGCTTTACTTTTGCCCTCGATTATCCCCAATGTCCATTTTGAGCACCCGTTTTTTAATCCAATACACCATCAACAGAAAAACAGGCAGAACAAACCCATGAGTAAAGATGTATGGTATCCATGTAAAAACGGCCCAATGCTCCTGATAAGCCACATCCGGAAAAATAACCTCTGACATTGTCAAAAGAATTAAAGCCAAGGGCAGGACGAGCCTTTTATGATTCTTCAACTTCAACAGCTGGGAAAGCCCGATTACAAATGCATAAAAGTATATTGTGCAAAAAATAAACTGTGTTAACACCCAAACGACAAAAACAATAACCTCGATTCGGGAGAAAACTATTCCTACATTTATCAAATTAGCAAACCGAAAGACAGAAAACCTTGAATTAGCCGTTATTGCCCACCCTAATACCAGGACAGACATTAGTATGGAAATACAGGTAATGCCTCCACCCAAAAAATACCCTTTTAAAAAAGACTTTTCACCCTTATTCAAGTCATCCAAACGTGCCGGATATACCATCATCATTGTAATGTTAGGAAGGGCTATGAAACATGTAACAAACACTGAACTTTTCAGAACCGGAATTAGGCCGTTTTCAAAAACCGGTAGCAGGTTCTCTATCTTTGCATTGGGTATAACCATAACCATGACAAAAACAAACAAAACTGAGACAACCAGCATAAATATTTCAGAGGCACGGGCGAAAGCCTCCAGCCCATATAATATCGCAATAGACATCGCTGCAATATACAATGCTCTAATGACATAATGGGGTGTTTCGGGCATAACTTGTGACGTCATAAAATCGCTCATAAACCAAGGTGTATGAAAAGAAATTTGCAGGCAAAGGAAAAGAAAACTGCCGGCAACAACAGTACCTAGCCATTTGCCAAGCAATTCCCTGCTTATCTCCACAAAAGTCATCCGGGGAAATCGTCTGCCCAAAAACAAAAATACCCATATGACAGGAATGCCGAATAATATAGCCAGAAATGACCCAATCCACGCATCCTGCTTTGCTGTGCTTGCTATTAATGCTCCAATGACCAGCACGGACCCTGCGGTTGTCACTCCGGCGGTTAGCGAAATAATCTGACGGCTTGTGATTTTTGTCTCATTCATAACTTTACCTACTCCAATAAGCCTTTAATAATTCCCTCAACCGGAGAGTACACCCATGCTAGCAAATCCGATGGGTTTGGAATACTCCATCCAAAGGCTTTCAATAAGGCAAGTGACATGCCCAGCACAGTTAAAACGACAAAGGCCACCAACTCCCTATGCATTTTCTTTTTTAATAAATCGGGGATTTCTATGAGAGATAAAATTGAACCAAAAACAACGACAAACAAAGCAACGGCCATATCCTGCATTATTTTTTCTCCTTCATAAACAGAGGCTTTGAGATCTGCCCCGCCTGTTTTATCTCCACAGTGATGTTATAATGTACGGGTAACTTCACATATTCGGTATCCCAACTTTCTTTTAACTTTTTCCATAACTTCGGATACTTCCGATGAATAACCTCTCCAAAACCAAAAATATCAGAACGCAATTCCTGCTGTGCTTTTTTTTGCGCCTTCTCACAGAAAAGCTTAATCCTTTTTTCCAAAAGCTCCTTTAAAACCTTCCTGTTTTCTTGCTTAGTAATATCCAAAACTCCTTCCACCGCTACAATATTCAAAGACGTTTCGATTTCCACATAAACGGACGGCTTATCATCCTTACACGAAGCTATCATTTTTGATTGAGAATTACGCACTTCAAATGTTATCTGATCCCTTTCATTATAATAAACTTGCTCCACATAATTTCCCACATCTCCGATAATATAGTGGTATCCTTTCGCCTCATCTTCGGATAACCACCCAATCAGCTTATCCTCCTGAAATACACCCATCCCTGTATACTGTAATCTTTTTTCATCATTTGAATTCTCCATTTCTGAATATCCTGCTTTTGATATGATTTCAATTCCCGGAAGTACCGGGTTTATTCCATCGGCAAGTATGCTTTGAACCAGATCGATACTGTTAATAGCGCTAGTAATCCCCCAGTATCTTTCCGAATTCTCAAGGGAAAGATAGAGCTTGACTCCGGGAACGGACTCTAAGGGAGTAAAAATACGTAGCACTTCATTGGCGGTGGTATTTTTAGCAATAACATAATAAAAATCAGTACGGAATTCATGCTCTCTCATAAAAAAATCCAGTATACCCTTGATTCCTTCCCTGACCAGATTTTCCCCCAACACGACCACCCGGACATGTGAATTGTACATCTTTCTGGGGGATTCTGTGGCTATTTTCCTGAGTGCGGAAAACAGGTTTTCCCCCTTCTGAACAAACAGGACAACCGGGTCTTCGTCGCTTCCTTTTTGCATTGCAAGCGCCGTTGGGTTCAGTACTTGCTTAGTGATTAGGTAACCCTCATCTGTCTTGTCAATTCCTAAGCAAATGGTAATAGCCAGCGTATTGATCTCACGGCTGCTCCAACAGCCGGTGCAAAATAGCATCATGAGAAGTACTGGTATAATAGCTTTAGCTTTCATAAGAATCACCTAAATTCCTGATTGCCTTTCTTATTCTTTCGGACCGTATATTCTCCACCTATCCTTCTCTTATCATCACCATGGAGACCAAAGGGTCTGTTTTTCATTACCCAAAAGGGAAAGCGAAAGAAGGTATCTGTGTTTCCATCCTTTATCCAGGGAGCAATTGGCGTTAAATAGGGAACACCGATAGATTTTAACTTACATAAGTGGAGCGTTAAAACTATTATGCCGATGAATATCCCATATATACCTATAACCCCTGCCAGGATCATGAATGCAAATCGTGTAGCTCTGATGGCATTGGCCATCTCATAGTTGGGAATAGCAAAGCTGGAAATAGCAGTAATAGAAACGATAATGACTATAACGGCGGAAATAATGCCCGCTTCCACTGCAGCCTGTCCTAAAACCAAAGCCCCTACAATGGAAATGGCGGGCCCGATTGCTCTGGGCATCCGGATACCGGCTTCCCTTAATATTTCAAAGGTGTTTTCCATTATTAAAGCCTCCAAAAAAGTGGGAAACGGAACACCTTCTCTTTGGGCCGCAATGCTGACTAAGAGGGGAGTGGGGAGTATTTCTTGATGAAAGGTCGCAATGGCAATATAGAATGAAGGAACAAGGAGGGTGAGAAAAAAAGCAATAAATCTTAAAAAACGCATCATAGTAGCAATGATGTAATGATGGTAATAGTCTTCACTGGAATGAAGAAATTCAACCATCAGTGCCGGAGCGGTGAGAACATAGGGAGTCCCATCAGTAAAAATGGCCACCTTGCCCTCTAAAAGCGCCGAAGCCACCGAATCGGGTTTTTCAGAGCTCAGAAAAGTAGGAAAGACAGAATAACGGTCATCCTTGATCCATTCCTCAATATATGCTCCCTCCAGGATGGAATCTGTTTCAATCTTTTTAATTCTATCCCTTATTTCCCGTACAATAGAGTCCTTAGCAATATTTTTAATATACATCAAGCCGACAGCTGTTCTGGTTAAATTTCCTACGGACAGGTTCTCAAGCCTCAACGTATTACTCTTAATTCTCTTTCTTACCAACAAAATATTTTGGTTTATATTTTCTGTAAACCCCTCCTTTGGACCGCGTATAACCGTTTGGGAGGAAGGCTCCTCAACAGAACGTCCTTCAGTGCTCTCTGTGGGAATAGAAAGGTATTGTCTGCTGCCATGTAATAAAAACACCGTGTTTCCGGACAATAAATCCGCATACAAATCTATATACTTATCCCCTTCTTTCAGAGTCCTTACGCCGGAAAAATGGGCCCTCAGTACATCAAAAGGCAAAGCCTGTCGACTTTTATTATCTTTGATTTTTAAATTGCTGATTTCCTCAGATAAACTGTTGATAGTTTCCGTATTTACCAGACTTTTAATATAGAGGCTGGCACAAATAGAAGGTGACGAATCATTCCATTTGAAAGAGTTCACTGTTAAATCATCGCTTTGCCCAAAATCGTTTTTAACCCGAGTAATATTGGTTAATAGATCCCGGTACAAATGTGTATCCGACTGCGGTATTTGCTTTTTACTTTTTCTGCGAAATACCCTACCTAAAATCCCCATCCGCTTCCCTCAAGTTTTCCTGTTTTGCCTATTTTAACCGGCAACATAAATATTTATCCTTAATAACCCCAAAAAAGACGCAGGCATTGATGCTTTCGCACCAATGCCTACGGTAGGTTTAACGCCGCTTTTCTCATGTTTATTTTAATTATGGTTTCTTTTTATATTATTGAGGTTTATTTTGAATTTTCAAGGCATCATGAATTCGCAAGGTACTGCTGTTTGACATTTTCCGCATCCGAACCTTGGATCGAATACCGGTGATAACACCTTGCCAAAGTAAGTTGCACAGGTCGGGATATCTTTTCCATCCCAGGCTATTGCACCGGAAGGGCAGCGTGCAATGCACTCTCCGCACGTGGTGCAGTAATCGCAAAGCATCGTATAGGCACGTGGAGTAGGTTCCATCTTTTCCCCTGTCACTACACTGCCATATCGACCGGCACAACCTTTTTTAGTAATAAGCGACCTGCTTAAGCCAAATGTACCTAGTCCGGCAATATATGCTACATGCCGCTCTGACCAATTGCTCTGTAAATCAACTAATGAAAATCGCGGATCAAGACCCGGAGCCACAACACTGGCTCCATTTTTCTGGAGCAGGTCAACAATGAAAACACGAAGCGCATCGTTTAAGGTTTCTCCTTGAGTCTGCCCATGGACCCACTCTATTGCAGGCAAGCCATTTTTTGAGTTAGCTCTACGCACCTCCTCTGATAATGGTAAAAAATATGAAATAACCGTTTTGGCATCTGTCAACCATTCAGTAGGCAAATAATGATTGGGACCTATTACATCTGGACTCTTGAGTTGAATAAACATAGCGTCATTGGCATTTGCGATCCCAACAAGCGGTCGGTCATAGATCTTCTTGAGCCCGATCTCATCCACCCTGTTTAACGGACTCGTTTCTACAAAATTCGTAATTTTTGTTACAAAAGACTCAAACTTCATAATTATCCCCCCATATTTATCCTCGATACCCGAGATTTTACATTTATTCTCTTTTATATTACAGCATAACTCGACATTTGTAAAGTACAAACATTTTTGCCATTATTTATTCTAAAAATCCCCTCCCGTCTGATTGGGGCACATCAGAGAGGAGGGGATTAATGTTTAAAACATCCGTTGTCTTTATTACCTCAGCACTTGATTACATCGTCCAAGGGGGTATATGGCAAATTAAGATCATCCGCTACTGCTGCATAGGTCACCTTCCCATCCACAACGTTTACCCCCTTAGCCAGTACCTGGTTTTCCATAACGGCTTTCTTCCAGCCTTTTTTGGCAATTTCCACGGCATAAGGCATCGTAACATTAGTCAGAGCAAAGGTCGAGGTACGGGCCACCGCTCCTGGCATATTAGCAACGGAATAATGAACAACACCATGTTTAAGATAAACCGGGTCACTATGGGTTGTAACCCTATCAATGGTCTCAATCGAACCGCCTTGGTCGATAGCCACATCGACAATTACCGAACCCGGCTTCATTCCCTTAACCATTTCCTCTGTTACAAGCCTGGGAGCCTTTGCCCCCGGAATCAGAACCGCACCGACCAGCAAGTCCGCTTTAGCCACCTCTTGTTCAATATTATAAGCATTAGACATAATCGTCTTTACCCTTCCCTTAAACATATCATCCAAGTAAATCAAACGATTAAGGTTTTTCTCAATTATCGCTACTTGCGCGCCCAGCCCTACTGCCATTCTGGCGGCATTCGTTCCAACAATACCGCCGCCGATGATGACTACATAGCCTGGTTCAACACCGGGAACCCCACCTAATAAGACACCACTTCCCCCATAGGGTTTTTCCAAAAAGTGCGCACCGATCTGTACCGACATCCTTCCCGCTACTTCACTCATCGGCATCAAAAGAGGCAATCCCCCGTTAGGAAGCTGAACTGTCTCATAAGCTATGCCCACGACCTTTTTTTTCAATAGGGCCTTTGTTAATTCGGGCTCCGGAGCCAGGTGAAGGTAAGTATAAAGGATTTGTCCTTCCTTAAAAAAATCATATTCCTGCGGCTGTGGTTCCTTTACTTTAATAATCATTTCCGACAAAGCGTATACCTTAGCGGCACTATCCAGTACTTCTGCTCCGGACTGAATGTATTCCTCATTCGTAATCCCGCTTCCCAGTCCGGCGTCTTTCTCCACAAAAACCTTATTCCCTGTATCGACAAGGGCCCTCACCCCGGCAGGAGTAATGCCTACACGGTTTTCATTATTCTTTATTTCCTTCGGCACACCGATAATCATTATATATATCCTCCTCTGACTCTATAATGCATCATATCTTCATTAAGGCCTGCTCCAAATCAGCCAAAAGGTCTTCGGCATCTTCAATCCCTACCGACATTCTCACCAACCCATCGGATATCCCGGCCTTCATCCTTTCCTCCCTGGAAACAAAAGAGTGGGTCATCGTAGCCGGATGCTGAATCAGGCTGTCTGCTTCCCCTAAACTAACCGCAACTCTAAAAAGACCAACATTATCGATCAATCTTTCTCCGGCTTGAATTCCTCCCTTCATTTCAAAGCTTAACATGCCTCCGAATCCATCCATTTGTTTTTTGGCCAGCTCATGCTGTGGGAATGAGCTTAAACCGGGATAGTATACCTCATTTACTTTAGGATGAGCTTCAAGGTATTGAGCAACCTTCATAGCATTGGAGCAATGTTTTTCCATGCGTAACGGTAATGTTTTCAATCCCCTTAACAACAACCAGGCATCAAAAGGGCTCATTATTCCACCTATATTAGTAAAAACACCAGATTTTATATCTCCAATAATTTTTTTGTTCCCAACAATAATTCCTCCGATAACATCTCCGTGACCGCATATGTATTTTGTAGCACTGTGAACCACCAAATCGATCCCCTGCTCAAGCGGTCTTTGTAAATATGGCGATGTAAAACTACCGTCAATTATCGTAATAAGTTTATTGCTTTTTGCTATCTGGGCAACAGCGTGCATATCAACAATTTTCATAGTTGGATTAGCAGGTGATTCAAAATAAAAAAGCTTGGTGTTTTCTCTAACAGCGCCTAATATGTTGTCCGGGTCACTGGCATCGACATAACTTACTTCTATACCGTACTTAGAAATAACATGATTCAATAGAGATAACGTACAGCCATACAAAGTATTGTCTGCTAGCATATGATCGCCCTTTTTCAGCAAACCAAACAATACTGTAGAAATTGCAGCCATCCCAGAAGCGGTGGCCAGCGCAGACTCCCCGCCCTCTAGTATAGCTACCTTTTCTTCCAAGGCGTTTATGGTAGGATTGCCCAAACGCGAATATATATAGCCCTTCTCCTCGCCGGCAAACCTTGCTGCCCCCTGATTAGCAGATTCAAAGGCAAAAGAAGCAGTCTGATAAAGAGGAGGCACCAATGCTCCTGTCAACAAGCAGGGCTCTTGTCCGGCATGTACCGCCAGGGTAGCGAATTTGTGTTTCTTTTTCATTTGAAGTCCCTCTCTTCTTGTACTAGACAGCTTTAGTATACAAATACTCTGGCATCCACAACATAAACATCATCTTCTCGCACAATAACCGGATTCAAGTCCACCTCGGCAATATTCTCTTCTTCGATTAGCTTTGACAGCTTAAGGATAATATCAACAACACCCTTAATATACTTAGCTTTTTCTGAACGATAACCGGTTAAAAGCTTAGAACTTTTTACCTCGCAAATCATTTGCTCAACATCGACAGAAGTCAGCGGTAAAACCCTGACGGATACGTCCTTAAAAAGCTCAACAAAAATCCCGCCCAAGCCGAATATGATATATTTCCCAAATTCCGCATCCTCTGAACATCCAATAATAACCTCTACTCCGTCTTTTATCATTTCAGTTATCAAAACCCCGTCAACACAATGACCATACTGTTCTGCCAGCTTCATGATATTACAGTAAGCCTTCCTCACTTCGCTTTCATTTTCTAGGTTAAGTTTTACCCCACCTACATCCGATTTATGAGCTATATCGGACGAAACAACTTTCATCGCAACAGGATAGCCTATTTCTTTCGCAGCAGCAACAGCCTCATTCTCCTGGCAAACATATCGACTGGCGGGAAGAGGAATGTCATATTTCCTTAGAATCTGATAAGCCTCCGGTTCAAGAAGCATCTCTTTTTGTTTAACAGCTGTGATCACTTAAACCAACTCCTACTTTTTACTTTAAGCTATCAATTTATTGACGACTTTTTTTGAAAGGTTTGCGCTATTGCTTTTACTGCCCTATACGGAGAAGGAAAAACAGGAAGTCCCTGCTTATGCATCTTCATCGTCTCTTCTACCTGCACCTCGGCTCCCCCGAAAAAGCAAACTACTATTTCCTGCTCAATCATTTCCCTAACCTCGAGAAACGCTTCTGCCACTCCTGGGATCGGGTCACCTACAATAGGCATAAAAATGTCTATCCCTTCCTCTTTACTGAGCTCCAGCATGATTTCTTTATAGAGAGTAGGATTAGCATCTCCTGTCAAATCAAATGGATTTCCTACGGTAAAATGCTGGGGGTATTTGGCCTTTAATTTGCTGCGACGTTCTTCAGAAATCAGAGCTAATTCCATGTTTTCTCCAACTATAGCGTCACAGGCTAAAACAGCCCCTCCACCTGAACTGCTGACAAGTTGGATTTTTTTACCGCGAAGCTTTTTGGTCATACTGAGAAGCTTGGCACAGTCATAGAACTCTCCCAAATTATCTGTATTGATTAACCCGTACTGTCTGCAGACCCCTTCAAATACTTCTCTTTTTCCGGTGATCGAATTTGTATGTGTATTGGCTGCCTTTTGCCCCGCCTCTGTTTTTCCCGGCTTAAGAATTACAACCGGTTTTTTTAGTCTTGCTGCCGTTTTCAGAAACGCCTCGCCATTACTCACCGCTTCCAGATAAAGGGCAATCGCACCCGTATTTTTGTCTTGGTCAAAGTATTCGAGTAAATCAAGTTCATTCACATCTGCTTTGTTTCCGAGGCTGACGATAGCCGAAACGCCTATGCCTTCATTTTCCGCCTTTTTTCCCAGTTCCGCCCCGACACTTCCGCTTTGAGATATAATGGCCATTTTACCCTCTTGTTTGATAACAGGCCAAGTCGCGCACATTTTATTAGGCGTGTAATTTACACCCTGACAATTTGGTCCAACCATCCTTATATTGTACTTTTTAATAATCTCGATAACTTTTTCCTGAAGCACGGTCTCACCGGCTTCACTGAAGCCACCCGAAATGATTACCGCCGCTTTGACCCCTTTTTTCCCCGCTTCCTCCATTACATCAGGAACCATGTGGTTTTTTACGATGATTACAGCCAGCTCTACGTCATTAGGTATGTCTGAAAGAGAGGGATAGCATTTCAGTCCTAACACTAATTCATCATTAGGATTTACAGGGTAAACATCTCCCTTATAACCACCTTCTAAAATATTTGATAAAACAATATTGCCATACTTGCTCGGATTATTAGAAGCCCCTACTACTGCTAAGGATTTTGCTTCAAATAGGCAGGATAATTGTGACATTTTTCCTAACCCCCTCTTAATTATCTTTAATAGTCATTTATAATCATTCTTCTCTAATTCTGCGCACTTCCAAAACTACCGGGTTAACAGGATCGGGACAGCATCCGATATAAACATCCGGATCTTCTTTGGCCCAAGGATATTTCCCTCCAAACATCAAAGTCCGAATCTCGGGATCAATAGCACTATATGCAAAAATACAAAAACCCGCGGGAGTGTGCCTATCTATAATGAATTCGTCTCCTTCTTTGTGTCCGGCAGCACAATTACCTTTTTGAGAAAGAACTTTAACCTTCACTTTATAACGCTCTGCCATCTGTAGCCCTCCCTTTATAGAACTTTTCCTTATCTGCCTGGGTTCTTTATCCAATGGAGGAGTCTTTTTTCCCCCACTGGATTCTAGAACCGCAATTACATGACTTATGCCAAGTCAATCTAATTAAAGTATGGGATGGGTGACTTGAAGTATTTCCCTGTTATATCCTGCAATTTTTTTGCAGCCATCCTTGGTAATAACAAACTGATCTTGTATGCCGAACTTGCCTGTTCCGCCATTCATCTTTAAATGCTCATAAACCCAAGGTTCAATTGACAAAACCATACCTTCTTCAATGACCATGTCATTCCAGGCATCTATGGAAGGCGGCTCATGAGTATCCAGACCAGTACCATGGCCTCCCATATCTAATACCGGGAAGCCGGCCTTTTTGATGGGATCATACATGATGTTCCATATCTCATTTGCTTTAATTCCAGGCTTTAAAGCATCTTCAACCAGATCTTCGCATTTAAAGATTAATTCGTACATTTTTTTCATTTCATCAGTGACAGGACTGATTTGGATCATCCTGGCTGTATCAGGAGCATAACCTTTGTAATCATAGAACATATCGTAGAAAATGTAGTCTCCTTTTACAATCGGAGCACCTTCATGGACGCCGATATCAGCACATAATTCCTTGTTAAGGGCAGCCCGGAAGGAGCCCTGCAAACCGATACTGTCTCCCAAATGACTGGTTCCCAATGATGCAGCCTTGCCTTGAGCAATTCTGCTAAGGTCAAGCTCATCCATGCCGGGCCTGAACCCTTCAACCAGAGCCGAAGCAATCGCTGAAATTGCCGCCACTGACGTAGAAATGCGGTCGACCTCCAAAGGTGATTTATACATGCGGCAGCCCCAAATCACTCCGTCGCCGTCAACTATTTTCGCCTTCGGCAATGATTCAATGAAAACCTCAATATCGTTCAAAGGTCTCGGTATCCACATACAGCCCAAAGGACCTTTTTCCATACCAACATTTTTCTCACCATAACCCATTTCAATTATTAAATTGGCTACATCAACCGAAAGGTCCCTTTGAGATTTCGGCTGGTGCGGATCAATATAGCCATACATATTTCTGGTCCAACAGAGGTTTTCTGCCGTACCCATAAAGAAGTCAGGCACAATCAAAACAGGATCACCCTTTAATGGAATAATGCCTACAGCACACTGAATGCTGGGACATAACCAATGAATGGACTGGAATCCAAAATAGTACCTGATATTATTCCTGTTCCAAAGAACAAGACAGTCCACACCCTTTTCTTCCATCAACCTCTGTGCTTTCGTATAACGCGCAACGTACTCTGCATAAGGCACATCCGGATAAGCGGGGGTTTTGATAAATTTGTAACCGTTATACTTTTCTAATGCCATTTCTTTCACTCCTAATCTAATATAGTTTTTATATAAACGGTATTATTTACCGTTCTTTCCAATAGCCAGAATCTTTTCGGCTCCCTCTTTCGTTAAAACATATGACGAGTATTCCGCTGGAAGCTGCTCCTTAAGCTGTTCTGTACCGGCTTTCATTATCTTCGTGATTTCAGCAACCCTTTTCCCCATGATTCTGGCATTTCTCACTGCTGTCTCATCATATTCGGCAATTTTACCCGGTTCATAAACCTTATTCCCCTTAAACGAACCTACTACCCCGGGGACGGTAAGAAATTCCGCGGGAACAACCAAGCAATTCATTAAAAGAAGATGGTTAACAAGATACTGGGCCGTATATTCCTGCCCACCAAAATCCGCCATGCCCTGGGTTATTACTCCTCCAACCTTGCCAAACCAACCCGAATCAATAGCGGAAGTGGCTCGTAAAGACCATATTCCCTCTCCTAACCGGTCTAACACATTTTTTAATACCCCGGTAATAGAAAGATGATAAACAGGACTACTAATAATTATGCCGTCGGCCTGCAGCCATTTTTCATAGATTTCCCCCAAACAGTCCTTATCTTTAAAAATACACAGGCTTTTCTTTTCCACACACTTATAGCAACCAATACAGGGAAGTACCCTCTTGCCGGCCAACGTTATTATATCCGTTTCGATATCTCCTGTTTCCCGTGCTGCTTCCAAGGCTTGGTTAACAAGTACCTCCGTGCTGCTATTGTGCCTGGGGCTGCCAACAATGCCAAGAATTTTACAATTCATCTCAGGCTTTTCCCTCCTTTCCAGCATTTTAACGTCAGTCTAGTTAGTTATTTGAAATGAAGGGGGCAGATATGCTATTTCTACCCCTCTTCACTTTTTGATTAACTATTTATCGAACAATTCATTCAAGAATTCATCCGGAAGTTTAGGAGTAAAGGAACTTACAATTGGAATAGTCAAACCTGCTACCAGCAGCGCAGGGAAAAGCGGATGAATGTGAAAAGGCTGACCCATCTGCTTCCAAATTACAGCTGTCAGCGGTCCCAAAACCATGCTGGCAAAAACCCCATTTGTTGTTGTGCCTCTCCAATACAACCCATACAGGAACGGGAACATGTAAGTCGCAGCCCATACCGCCCATACGAACGCCATTAGGAAGAGGAACCAACTAGGAGGATACAGAGCCCAGATAGTACCAATAGCTCCCAGTACCAAGGCAAGAATACCACTAAGCTTTTTAACCCTATCGTCTGAAGCTTCTTTATTAATGAATTTTTGGTAAATATCCCGTGTTATTGCCGATGAGGCCATAATCAAGACAGAATCGGCAGTTGACATAGCTGCCGCACACATCGCCGTCACCAATACCGCTGCAAGCACAGGATTCAAAACCGAAATAATAAGGGTAGGCATAGCCAGGTCGCTTGTAGCCAGCTCTGTGGGTATAAGTACTTTCCCCACCATACCGCAATGGAAGGCGATATAGCAGGCCACTAATGAAACAAAAAAGCTAACCAAAGCAATCGTGGGTATATCCTTTTTGCTCCTAATAAACATAGTTCTGTAAAGTATTTGCGGCTGTCCAAGCATCCCCACCGAGAACACAAGCACCATTCCAAGCAATATTCCAATTTGGAAATTCCCCGGTGAGCTTGTTAGTTGGGGTGAAATTTCCCCCAGCTTCAGATAAAGTTCGGATAAACCTCCAACTCGGCTAAGAGCTATCGGAAATAGTATCAAAACACCGCCTGTCATCAACCAACCCTGCAAAACATCCGTTTGAGCCACTGCCAGCTGTCCACCATAAAATGTGTAAAACGCTGCCAATATTCCACCTACTACTACCGCAACCCAATACGGGATGCCCATAGCTTGGGCAACAACAAGTCCCAAACTACGGTAAATTACAATCAGGTTCCCAACACAGAACACAAAGAGAATTATGGCGGCCCATCCCCTGATTTTATCAGATTTAAAGCGTGCTCCCAGGAACTCACTTACTGTTAAAGAACCCAGCTTTCTTCTCATATCATACATCGGGGCTGAAAACAGTAAAAACATCACCGCAAGCCCGAATGCTTGGGGAACTGCAAACCAAAGTACAGAAGCGCCATATTGATAGCCGAAACCTGCACCGACAACTAGCGTTGAAGTACTAAAAGCTGTGGCAAAACCTGTCAGCGCTATTGTCCATGGTCCCATTGACGGGCATAAATAATCTTTAAGAGTTGAACCTTGACGGCGTGCATTATTGGCAATCCAATAGCAAGCAGCCACGTAGATAAGAATAACAACGATTTGAAGAGTCCTCATTCAGTATCATCTCCTTCCCCTGCATACTTTTGTTTAAGTTTATATGCCCACACACATACAATAACCGTTTCTAAAACCATTAAAGGATAGATTAACCAACTGCTCCATGGAAGATTCATTGGTCCCACATTGTTCTCCCCCTTTTTTATTTAGAATTCAATCAAAGCCTGCCATATTACAATTAGAACTAGAATTAGCCTTTACATCTCCCCCTTTGCCCTTTTTTCTGATATGTCTCCGGAAACATATCAAATGCAGATAATTCCCCTGCAGAAGAAGTTGATAATAAAACATTCTTTTGCGTCCTTAACCATTCGCAGTATGTTTTAGTAGTTTTTGTGTCTTTGTTTTTGTTTTATACCTGTTTTATGATTGTTTCTTGTGTATTTATATTCTACATGCTACTACAATATCCTGCAAAAAAAATAACATTTTTATATTTTTTTTATACATAAAAGCCCTATAAAAAAACTGTTTTCATGACTGTCAGCCAATGAAAACAGTTACCTGTTTGAATAAGTATCGTCTCGGTTTTTTGGATAATACATAGTAAAATTATTTTACTTCCCTTCGTTTTCTTCTGCAAGCCCTGTATATCCTTCAATTTTCGCCACAATAATATTTGTTCCCGCCTTTTCAAAATCATTAATCAACTCTGAGGGAACTTTGCAATCCGTTACAATTGTATCGATTCTATCAAGTTCATAAACATTAATAAAGGCTTTTTCACCGAATTTAGTATGATCGCAAACAGCAATAACCTGTTTTGCCGCTTCGATCATGAGCCTGCGAGCCTCAGCCTCTTGAATGTTATAATCGGTGATACCGTCCTCAACTGTTATTCCTCCTACTCCAATAAAAGTCTTATCAACATTGAACTGCTTTAAGCAGTACTTAGTTAAAAAACCTGAAGTGGCAAGCTCTTCTTTTCGAATCTGTCCGCCTAGCATAAAAACATTTATTTCTTGAAGATTGCTTAGCTCAATAGCAATTTTTATTGAATTTGTAAGTACTGTCAAGTTGTTCTTGCCCCTAAGGTTTCTGGCAACCTCCAGCGTAGTTGTTCCCAAATCAAAAATCACGGTATCTCCGTCTCTTATCAACTCTGCCGCCCTTTTTCCAATTTCTCTTTTTTCTGCTTGATTACGTGCCTCTCTGGAATTGTAGTTAACCTCTACCCCTGTTTTCTTAACCAGAGCAGCCCCACCATAAATCCGTTCCAGTTCTCCCCGCTTTTCTAAATATTCCAAGTCTCTGCGTACAGTTTCAATTGAAACATTGAACCTTTCCGCAAGCTCCACAACTTTTACAACCTTTTTTTTATGTAAAAGGCTTATTACTATTTCGTACCTTTCATGTGCAAACATCTTTTACCTCCAAAATTTTCTTTAAAGTTGATTATATCATCAATTCAACATAATGTGTATGCCTTTCCACACTTTTCAACATAAATAAGGCAATTTTAAGTAAGGCAAAGACATACTGCACATCATATAATAACCCCTAGCGAAACTAAACTAGGGGTTATTATATAGTATTTATAGACGTTTGGTAAACTCCTGAATCTCACGCAATTGCCTGCCCATATCTTCCGTAGCCCCGGCTATTTCCTGGGTGGCGGCAGCTTGTTCTTCACTAACTGCGCTTATTTCCTGGGATTCTTTGCTAATATTATCAATAGAACCTACTACTTCACTAAGTATGGTCGTTACCTGCTTTGCCGATAAATTGCTTTCTTCAGACAAGCGGCGTATTTCTTCAGCCACAACAGCAAAACCGCGTCCGTGTTCGCCGGCTCTAGCTGCTTCTATGGCGGCATTAAGCCCTAACATTTTAGTCTGATCGGCTACATGACGAATCATCTGTACAATATCATCCGTTTTGTGAATGTTCTCTCCGGCCTCATAGGAAAGACGTGATAAGCATTCCCCTATTTCAGCCAGATTCTGAGAACCTTTAGCAATTTCTTGAATGCTGCTGTCAACTTCGTTAAAGGATTTATCAAAAACCTGCATTATTCCCTGGAGACGATATTGGTCGTGGAGACTGCTGCCAATACCTACAACGCCTATGATATTCCCTGCTTCATCAAAAAACGGCTCTACAATACATTTATAGGGGTTCTTATATTGATCTGCCCCCACTGTTTTTTCAATCCGTGTACGAGACTTCAGGGCCTGCTCTAAGATTCCGCCTTTGGGAATGGGAGCACCTGAGTCTTCCTTGATATCAAGTATTTCCCCCGGTTGAAAAACCAGTATTTTTTCAGCATCTGCAACACCCACAAAAATATCGGCATAGAGCAGTTTATTGAGATGCGGGGCTATTTTTGCAAATGCATTTAATAATTCTTTCCCAATAAATATATCGCTTCACCCCTTTTATAGAATTTGATTAACATAATCCTCTTTGTTTTAACCCTTTTAATACTTTCTCCGGTTTTACCGGAAGTTCTTTAATTAGCACACCGGTAGCTTGATAAACCGCATTGGCCAAAGCTGCTTGGGTAGGAACTAATCCACTTTCTCCAATACCTTTTACACCATAGGGACCTAAATCATTACTCTCAATAAAGTCCAGTACCATTTCCGGCATGTCTTCCGCCCGCGGCACCTTATAGTCAACAAAAGAGTCTGTCAGAACCTTACCTTCATCAATAACATATTCTTCTGTAAAAGCATAACCTAATCCCTGGGCAAGGGCTCCGTGAATTTGTCCTTCGGCCAAAAGCGGATTGAGCGTACGCCCGCTATCAGTCAACGCTGTTATTTTCAGGATTTCGACCTTCCCGGTTTCTTGGTCAACCTCGACTTCTATTGCCTGGCATCCGTAGGCATAGGTTGGAATATATGTGGCAAAGGCCTTCGTCCTGCCTCCTTCCGGTGCTGTTTCGTCGGCATAGAGTCCATACCCGGAAATCAAAGTACCCTTTTGTGTCACTACATACTTGGCAACGTCCCTTGTGCTAACCTTAGGATCATCCGGCTTATTCTTCATGAATACTATCCCATCAGCTGCATCCAATTCTTCTGCTTTGCAATCCAGCATTGTAGCAGCCACGGAAAGCATTTCCTTCTTCGCATCCAGAGCAGCTGCTAAAGCGGCATGTCCGTCAATAAAGGTCTGTCTACTGCCGAAGGCTCCGGGATCAAAAGGTATAACTTCCGTATCCGCGTTAATTATCCTTACATCCTCCATTTTTACTCCCATTCCTTCGGCGACAATCTGAGTCATCGCTGTTGTTCCACCCTGTCCCAGTTCCACAATGGGAGTAATTAGCGAGACGATTCCGTCCTCACTTATTTTAATGAAAGCTTCACCGGCTAAAAACCCTCCGTTGCGGGTACTGCACCCGGTATGAGTCATCATAGCCATTCCAATTCCCCGCTGGAATCTCTTGTTTTTATCCTGTTTATCATACAACTTCCTTTTTTCCGCCCAACCGGAAAGTCTCGCCGTCTCTTCAATACATTCTTTAAAAGGACAGGTGTTGATAAATGCCTTGGTTGCCTTTGTATAACCTGTCTTATTCGCGTTTAGAAGACGAATCTCCATCGGATCCAGACCAAGCTTGGCCGCAATCTGGTCAAGATGAGCCTCAAAAGCAAAATTGATTTGTTGATTCCCAAATCCACGAAATGCTGTGCTGGGTTGATTATTGGTATATACCAAGGAACCTTGATATTTTATATTAGGAACATCATATAACACTGAAAATACAACACCTGCAAACCTTACCATATTGAAGCCCTGATCAGTGTAAGCACCATTATCCAGAATCACCCGTGCCTGTTTAGCTAAAATTTTGCCTTCCTCAGTAACACCGGTTTTCAGATACACTTTAAACTCATAACTCGTTCTGGAATTAAAAAATTCTTCTTCTCTAGTATTTACTAATTTCACAGGACGCCCGGTGAATTTTGATAAATAAGCGGCAATAGGAACATTGGTATCCAGCATGACCTTTTGACCGAACGCTCCGCCTGCAGCCGTATCTATAACGCGTACCTTTGACTTGTCAATGCCCAGAGCCTCAGCCAACTGTGTCCTTGTATTATGCGGTCCTTGTGTCGGTGCCCAAATTGTGTAACTGCCTCCTGCCGCATACTGAGCAATACAACCCCTTGTTTCCATGCAGCAGTGCGCCTGTCGGCTCGAAACAAAATAGTCCTCGAAAATATGGTCGGATTCGGCAAAACCTTTTTCAATATCCCCAAATTCCTTGTCAAGTTCACCAACAATATTACTGCCTTTATCTTCATGAACAAGAGGCGCATTGCTCTCCATGGCTTTGACGGTATCAAAAGTACCCGGCAAAGGCTCATATTCAACCTCAATCAGTTTTAACGCCTCTTGAGCAATCTCTACAGAATCAGCAGCCACCGCAGCTATCTCATCCCCAATATACCTGACCTTTTTGCTGCATAAAATCTCTTCATCAACCGAATCCGGGCTGTAGCAGTATACCCTAGGGGGGATATCTGCAGCAGTGATTACAGCTCTTACTCCCGGCAGTTTGCGGGCTTTTGAAACGTCAATTTTACGAATCCGGGCATGCACCTGGGTGCTGCGAAATACTTTACCGTACAACATTCCCGGCATCTTCATATCCTGCAGCATTTTATTCTGCCCGGTAACCTTTGAAAGAGCATTTATCGAAGGTATATATTTCCCCACTACCGTCATTTCACTCACTTTTCATCCCCCCTCATTGTACTGGCCGCATCCATAATGGCTTCCTCAATCTTTTGGTAACCGGTACACCGGCAGATATTCCCCCGAATGGCTTTTTTAACCTCTTCGGAGGTCGGAGCGCTATTTCTATCAAGCAAAGCCTTGGCCGATAATATCATACCGGGGGTACAATAACCACATTGCACAGCACCTTTTTCTATAAATGACTTTTGGAGAGGATGCAGCTCATCTCCTTTACTTAAACCTTCTATAGTTGTAATCTCACTTCCGTCCGCTTCTACTGCTAAAACCATACAAGAATTAACGGGGACACCATTCATCATAACTGTACACGCGCCACATTCTCCGCTGCGGCAACCATCTTTTGTACCTGTAAGATCTAATTTTTCTCTGATTAGATCAAGTAGGACTGTTTCTGACTGGACATCAATTTTATAGCTTTCACCATTTACTTTTAACGAAATTGTATGTTTCAAGCAAATCACCTCCCGTTATTTCTTTATAGACTGTAAAGCCCTTTTATAAGCTATCTCAATAGCCTGTGCAGTCAAAGATTTAATAACATCCTGACGATACCACGAACTTGCCCTTACATTATCAATAGGCCTTACCTCTTTTTTGACCAATGTTACTGCTTTTTCTGCCAAATCCGCGGCTTTTTCTATGTTCTTCTCATCAATCTTCGCGCTAACAAGCGCATCTGAAGCCTGGGTGGCAATGACAGGAGTAGGGGAAACCGCTCCTAAGACGATTTTAGCCGCCGCACATGTGTCTTCGTCTTGCAAGGTAAGAAAAACCGCCACGCCGGCTAAAGCAAGATCCATAGCATTTCTTTTCATTTTGAGATAAACCGCTCCGCTTTTTTTCGAAAACGGTGGAAGCTGGATATCCGCAAGGATTTCATTTTCTGCTAGAACGGTTTTACCTGGGCTTAAGAAAAAGTTTTCCAGTTTTAGTTCTCTCTCACCGTCTAAGGCCAGTGCTTTTGACTTTGCACCCAGTGCCAGCAATATGGGTGCCAGATCAGACGTGGAGGATGCGTTGCAAATATTCCCACCAATAGTCGCACGGTTACGGATTTGCACCGAGCCCATATCATCTAATATTTCAGTTAAAAAAGGATAGTTACGACAGATATATTCTGAATCAAGAAGAGAATTAAGAGTTGATAAAGCCCCTATACTAATCCCTCCGTCTTTTGATACACTGACACCCTCTAAGCCCAATCCTTTCAGATCCACAAGGTATTCAGGACATACTTTTCCCTTGCGCCACCGAACCAACAAATCAGTTCCTCCTGCTAAAGGTTTTGCCTTAGAGCCTTTATCTGCAAGTATTGTACAGGCTTCTTTAATATCCACAGGCTTCAGATAATCAAATCTGTTCACTTACAACACACTCCTCCTTTTGTTTTTTGTTAAAAATCAACATTATCGACACCTTTTAAACCAAGCATTTGACGAACTTCTGTAGAAGATGCCGGTTCACAATCAAATTCCCTGGCTATCCTTACCATTTTTTCAACCAGTTCCGCGTTGCTCTTGGCCGGTGTACTCCTGTTTATCTTTAGGTTGTCCTCCATTCCGACACGCACATGTCCACCCAACATACAAGCAACCGCTCCTAAATTAAACTCGGCGGGATACCCCACCCCTACCACTGACCAGGTATAGTTATCCCCCAGTAGCTTGTCCGCTTTATTTTTTATAAATAGTAGATTTTCTACAGTAGCTGCGAGACCGCCCAACACTCCCAACACATACTGCAGATGCAAAGGCGGTTTTATGTATCCCTTGCGCAGCAAATAAGCGAGGTTGTCAAGATGACCCGCATCATAAATCTCCAATTCAGGTTTTGTATCCTCCTTGTGGATCATACCAAGCAATGTTTCCATATCCTCAAATGTGTTTTTGAAGACAAAATCCCGAGTCTCTTCTAAAAAACTCTTTTCCCAATCAAAACGATATTCTTTCACTTTCCCGGCGATTGGAAAAAGCCCAAAATTGATTGACCCTAAACTAAATGAAGCCATTTCCGGCTTTAAAGCCGGCACCACTGACGCACGTTCGGCAACAGTCATTCCATAACCTCCGCCGGTAGTCACACAAACGACAAGATCGCTGTCTTGCTTGATTTTACCTGCTATTTCCCGAAAAACTTTCGAATTCGAAGTAGGCTTGCCATTTTCCGGGTCCCTGGCATGAATATGTACGATTCCTGCCCCTGCTTCCCTGGCTCGGAATGCCTCTTGGACAATTTCATCCGGTCTTATCGGAATGTATGGACTCTGACTAGGGACCACATCCCCTCCTGTTAATGCTGCTGTGATAATTACTTTTCTCAAAAAAACTCCCCCTTCTTTATAAAGCACTAATTATTCTCAGGAAATAATAGTATTCCTATTACTCTCTCTACCGTCGTTCATATCAGTAGCCATTAGTACTAGCATATAAATAAATAAGTTTTTATTAAAATGTTTACACATATATATTAGCACATTGTCCTAATCGTTACAAGATGTTATAAAAAAACATGCAAGAAACTTGCATGATGTTTGTATGATTCCAATATGTTGACTCTAAACTATGTCCTTCTTCCAGGAGTCATATGAATAGCTTTATTATGCAATCCCTCTACAGCCTCCAGCAAAGCTTCTGCCAGAGTAGGATGAGCGTGGATAGTCCTGTCGAATTCCCCGGTCGTCATCTTGTGTTCAATGGCTAAGGCACCCTCATGGATGAGATCACTGGCATGGGGACCCATAATGTGTATTCCCAGCAACTCCTGGGTATCTTTCCGAGCGATGACTTTGACTAATCCCTCCCCTTCTCTCATTGTCAATGCCTTGCCGTTGGCTCCAAATAGAAATTTACTCGTAAGGTAAGGGATACCCAACTCTTGAACCTGTTCTTCCGTAATCCCCACTCCTGCCATCTCAGGAAAGGCGAAAACACAGGCAGGCACAACTTGGTAATTTACGCGTTTTTCATACCCCATAATTTTTTCAACTGCTGCTTTACCTTCCTCCGCCGCAAGATGAGCCAGCATCTGCCCTCCAATGGCATCACCAATCGCATATATTCCCCGCACAACAGTCATATATTCATCATTGACAATAATTCCGTTTTTATCACATGAAACCCCTACGGCTTTGAAATTCAACCCGTCCAAATTTGCCTTTCTGCCTGTGGAAACAAGAACGTTTTCCACATCCAAGGAAATCTCCCCTTTATCCCCTTGAGCTAACAAGCAAATCCCAGTATCGTTTTGTTTTACTTCTTCAACCTTAACACCTGTTTCCAGCCTGATGCCTTTTCTTTTCAAGCCCATGGTCATTCTTTTTACTATCTCGCTGTCAAACCCAGGCAATATTCCAGGCAGAAGCTCCAGAATAGTGACACTCGCTCCCATTGCATTAAGAATCCCGGCAAATTCGATACCAATTACCCCACCGCCGATAATTGCCACCGTTTGGGGAAGATTTTTCATCTCCAGGATTTCTTCACTATTCATCACTCCAGGCAGTTCCAGTCCGCTGATAGACGGCTCCGCCGGAACAGACCCTGTTGCTATGAGAATATTTTTGGCCTTTATCCTCTTTACGCCGTCGTCGACCGATACGGTATTCGTATTGTCAAACGACGCCTTTCCGGTAATCAGTTCTATTTTATTGGCTTGTAGCAGTCTCTCAATTCCGACCGCCAACTGCGTTATTATCTTTTGTTTTTGTTCCTGCATTTTCGCCAGATCGAAACTGTAACCGGATACATCTATCCCAAATTCTCCGGCATTTTTCAGGGTATGCAACACCTGGGCATTCTTGTAAAAAATCTTGGTGGGTATGCAGCCTTTGTTTAAGCAGGTCCCTCCGACTCTTTCTTTTTCAACGAGAGTAACGCTCGCACCTAGTTGAGCAGCCCGAATTGCTGCGCTGTATCCGCCGGGCCCGCCGCCGATCACCAATAAATCCCTTGTCACTGTCCCAACTCCCTTATTCATTGTTTTTTCGTGGTGGTGTCCACTTCAAGATAGGCTCGCGCACGGCCTTGACTTCATCCAGTCTCCCGATAGGTGTACGGTAAGGTGCTCCTTTAACAAGTTCCGGGCTCTCCTCGACCTCACGGGCTATGCGGATTAATATTTCGGCTACTTCATCAAGCACCTCACGGTTTTCGGTTTCCGTAGGCTCGAACATCATGGCTTCCTTGACTATCAACGGAAAATAAACGGTAGGGGGATGAAAACCGTAATCCATCATACGTTTGGCCATATCCAGAGTAGAAACTCCCTTCTCTTTTTGGGTTTGTCCCGACAGGACAAATTCGTGCATACAAGTCCGTTCATAAGGCAAATAAAAGTGCTCTTTCAATTTATTCATCAGATAGTTAGCATTCAGAACAGCTGTCTTTGAAACGTTACGCAGTCCTTTTGCTCCCATACTCATGATATAAGCATAGGCCTTTGCAACTACGGCAAAGTTTCCGTAAAAAGATTTGACTTGTCCGATCGAAAGGGGCTGTTCGTAATCCCGCATGTATTGACCGTTTCGGTATTGTATTACCGGAGTGGGCAAAAATGGCACTAATTCCTTTTTTACACCTACGGGGCCTGAACCTGGTCCTCCCCCACCATGAGGCGTACTGAAGGTTTTGTGCAGATTGAGATGAACGATATCAAAGCCCATATCGCCGGGCCGGGTAATCCCCATAATAGCGTTAAGATTCGCTCCGTCATAATAAAGCAGTCCTCCGGAATCGTGAACTATTTCTGCCACCTCAATAATGTTTTCTTCAAACAGCCCCAAAGTGGAAGGGTTTGTCAGCATCAGTCCGGCTACCTCTTCACTCATCAGCTGTCTTAATTCTGCCGGGTCGATGTTTCCTCGGCTATCCGTTTTTACCTCAATTACCTCATAGCCCACCATTGCCGCGGAAGCCGGATTTGTCCCATGGGCCGTATCAGGAATAATTATTTTTTTGCGCTGTTCTTCTTTGTTTTGTTCATGATTTGCCCTCATAATCATCAGCCCGCTCAATTCACCGTGAGCCCCCGCCGCAGGCTGCAGGGACACTCTGGCCATGCCGGTGATCTCTGCCAGCAGCAAATCCGTTCTATATAAAAGTTCCAAACAACCTTGTACCGCACAATCAAGCAAAGCGGGATGAACTCCGGAAAATCCCGCCAACCTGGACACATCTTCATTGATTTTAGGATTATATTTCATGGTACAGGAACCCAAAGGATAGAAACCGTTATCAACTCCGTAGTTCAGCCTTGATAGGGCCGTAAAGTGTCGTATTGCATCTACCTCACTCACCTGGGGTAACTCAGGATCAGAACTTCTGAGGTATTCCTCGGGCACTATTTCCTCAATTCCCCTAACCGGCACATCGCATCTTGGTAAGGAATGACCTTTTCTCCCTGGTTTGCCGACCTCAAATATCAACCTCTGACTCATGCTGTTTCCACCGCCTTTTTAACCATCAAATCGATTTCTTCCCTGCCCCTTTTTTCGGTAACAGCCAGCAACCAACAGTTTTCCAACTCTGGGTAATCGCTCCCCAAGTCATACCCGCCGATGATGCCATGTTTGAGCAGCTTGTGATTCAATTCATTAAGCGGATACCGACTTTTTACAATGAACTCTTTGAAGAAAGGCTGCGGAAAACAAGGAGTAAAGATTGTTGTCTCCGTTAACTTGCTGTACGCATAATGAGCTTTCTGTAAACACAATGAAGCCACTTCCCTCAGACCTTGCTTGCCCATGAGTGTCAAATACACCGTAGCGGCAAGAGCATTGAGAGCCTGGTTTGAACAGATGTTGGATGTGGCTTTTTCCCGGCGAATGTGCTGTTCTCTGGTTTGCATGGTCAGCACAAAGCCGGTATTGCCTTTCCCGTCAACAGTTTGTCCCACAATCCTTCCCGGCATCTGGCGCAGATATTTTTCTTTTGCGGCGAAAAAACCTAAATAAGGACCGCCAAAGTTCAGAGGGTTTCCCATAGACTGCCCTTCTCCCACCACTATGTCGGCCCCTAGCTCACCCGGTGGTTTAAGTACACCTAAGGATATCGGGTCAACGCTTGTTATCAAAAGAATGTTATGCTTTGCCGCCAGTGCGGCTATTTCCTTAACGTTTTCAATGGCCCCAAAGAAATTCGGATTCTGAATGATAATGACTGCTGTTTCAGAGTTTATTTTGCTCTCGAGCTCGGCAACGTCGGTCGCTCCCTTTTGATAATCTGCTTCCACAATCCTTTGCCCGTTGAAACGAGCGTAAGTATGCATTGTTTTCCGATATTGGGGATTAACTGTGCGCGAAATAACGATCTCTTTGTTACGGGTAATCCTGCCGGCCATGTTAGCGGCTTCCGCTATGGCAGTTGCCCCATCATAAACAGAAGCATTTGCCACGTCCATTCCTGTCAATTCACAGACCATGGTTTGATACTCAAAGATGGCCTGCAACGTGCCTTGGCTAACCTCCGGCTGGTAGGGAGTATAGGCTGTGTAAAACTCAGACCGACTGATGATGTGGTCTACGGCACTGGGAATATAGTGGTCATAAGCCCCCGCCCCTAAAAAGCAACTGTATTCCTCCGTGGTGACATTCCTTTTAGCCAAGGCTTTCATATGACCGGCTAATTCCATTTCAGAAAGCGACGTCGGCAGTTCAAGGTCACGGATAAGACGAACCTTTGCCGGAATATCATGAAAAAGTTGGTCCATCGATTGATAACCCATTTCCGTCAGCATCGTTTTCTTTTCTGAGTCAGTACCGGACATGTAACCGAACATCCCTCAGTCCTCCTTTGCGCACAGCTTTTTATACTCATCCTGATTGAGAAGCGCCTCCAGTTCAGAAGCATCGGTCGGTTCGATTGCTATCATCCAGCTGTCATATGGATTTTCATTAACACTTTCAGGATTGTCGAGCAGGGCATTGTTCACCTTCTTAACTTTACCTGACAAGGGCATATAGATATCCGATGCCGCCTTGACAGACTCCACAACCCCCATAGTCTGACCACTGGCAAGCACATCACCCTCTGCAGGCAGTTCAATAAAAACAATATCCCCCAGAGAGTCCTGAGCATAATCCGTAATACCTATATAAACCAAATCTTCTTCCATCCTCACCCACTCATGTTCTTTAGTGTACTTAAGTCCCTCAGGTGTTCTCATTTTCCATTCTCCTTTCAAACGCATTTTTACTTTTTATATCTTTTCTTGTAAAAAGGAAGTTCGATAATCCTTGCTTTTAAGGGTTTTTCTCTGATGATGATTTCAATAGTTTTATCCACCTGAACATGTTCGCTTTCCAGTAAGGCTAACCCAATATTTTTGTTTAAGGTAGGTGAATAACTGCCGGTTGTAACATACCCGATATCCTTGCCATTAAACCGGACACGGTAGTCATGCCTGGGAATACCACGGTCAAGCATCTCAAACCCTGCCAGTTTTCTTTCCGGGCTTTGCTCTTTTTGTTTTTTTAGTGCTTCCTTACCAATGAACTCCTCTTTGTCAAGCTTGACAAATATCCCCAGTCTTGCTTCCAGCGGAGAGATATCTTCACTTATTTCCTGTCCATACAAGGGGAGTGCCGCCTCAAAGCGCAAAGTATCCCTCGCTCCAAGCCCCGCCGGTTTCAACCCTTCTTTTTCCCCCGCAGAAAGAAGCTTCAGCCATAATACCGGTGCATCTACCGGGGAAAGATATATTTCAAATCCGTCTTCACCGGTATATCCCGTGCGTGAAACTAAGGCCTTGATTCCGGCAAGCTCGATCTTATCCAGGAACCCATAAAACGATATGTCAGCCAAATTGATTCTTGTTAATTTTTGCAGGACATTCCCAGCTTTAGGCCCTTGAATGGCAATCTGCGCTACCTTGTCGGAAATATTTTCTATTACCGCCTCCTCTTGGAGATTACTTCTGAACCATTGGTAGTCTTTTTCGGTATTAGCGGCGTTAACAACCAAAAGATAGTTTTCATTATTGAATTTATAGATCAATAGGTCATCAACCACTCCCCCGTCAGGGTAACACATAGGAGTATAGATTACTTGATTATTGTTAATCCGGGAAATGTCATTAGTTATTATTCTTTGTATGTACTTTCCTGCCTCCGGCCCTTTTACAGTTATTTCTCCCATATGGGATACATCAAACAATCCCGCCGCATTGCGAACAGTGTGGTGTTCGTCCAACACCCCTGAGTATTGCACCGGAAGCGCCCATCCTCCGAATTCAATGATTTTCCCTCCCAAATCTTGGTGAACTTGGTATAGAGGTGTTTTTTTCATTGTTTATCCCCCCCATATAACTAATACTATTTTATTCCATAGATTTCCTTCTCAAGTCTCTTTCCGGTAGGTGTAGCCGCTAGTCCCCCCTCGGCAGTTTCCTTCAAGACTCCGGGCATGAGATCTCCTATTGATTTCATTGCCATAATTACCTCATCAGGGGGAATAACACTTTCTATCCCGGCTAAGGCCATATTAGCTGCTGCTAAGGCATTGACCGCACCTATTGTATTACGTTTGATACAAGGCACCTCCACTAATCCGGCTACCGGGTCACATACTAAGCCTAATAGATTTTTTAAAGCTATGCCGCAGGCCTGTATAACCATATGAGGTGAACCCCCGCACATTTCTACCGCTGCTGCCGCCGCCATAGCGGAAGCGCTGCCGCATTCAGCCTGACAGCCTCCTTCCGCCCCCGAAATGCTGGCATTTTTGGCTATTACCATGCCAATTCCTGCGGCAGTAAATAAACCCATTACTACTTTTTTTTCGGATATTCTCTTATCTTCCATTAGGGTTAAGCAAACCGCCGGAATTATACCGCAAGAACCTGCTGTCGGAGCCGCAACGATTCTCCCCATTGAAGCATTTATTTCCGCTACCGCCAGAGCTCGCATGATTACACTATCTAACATTCCCGTTCCTAATGTTTTTCCTGCTAATACGGCCTGCTGATATTTTCTTGCATTGCCCCCGGAAAGACCACTTTCGGATTTTACATCAAGAGCCATTCCGTCTTTGACCGCTTCTTTCATTACCTTTAAATTTGCAGACATTTTTTTTAAAACCTCATCAGCACTCTCTTCATTCTCCCTGGCCTGTTCTATAAGAATTACATCCGAGATGTTTTCCTGTCTTTCTTTCGCAATATCTGCTAAAACCTGTAAAGAATCAATATGTACCACTTCATTCTCCCCCCAGCCTTTTTGTCGGTTCGAGATGCCTTACGCTTATAACACATTCCAGGTTGGCTATGCTTTTAATAGCCCTTGACGGCACTCTCTGATCAAGCTCAATAATCATTAGGGCTTCACCGCCTCGTCGCGAGCGGTACAGGTTCATCCTGGCAATGTTTATGCTGTTTTTTGCCAAAAGACCTGTTACTTTAGCCACCATGCCGGGAGTATCTTGATGTACCACTGCCAGAGTATAGTACTCCCCGTATATTTCCACCTTTAAATCATCAATTTGTTTTATGACAATATTTCCGCCACCTATGGAAGAACCAATCACACTCAATGCTTTGCCGGATCCACCTCTCATTTTTATTACCACAGTATTCGGATGGGCTTCTCTCAATTGTACTTTCTCAAATACTATTGCCAACCCTAATCCCGCAGCTATTTCCAGGCTTGTCTTAATTCGAAGATCATCCGGTTCAAAACCGAGCAATCCGCCAACAATAGCCCGATCTGTTCCATGCCCCTTGTATGTATGGGCAAAGGAACCATGAAACTGAATTCGCACCTCCTGTAGTTCGTCGCCCAGCAATTTCCTGGCCACTTTGCCAATACGCGCTGCACCGGCCGTATGGGAACTGGATGGACCCACCATAATAGGCCCGATAATATCAAAAACGTTCATATAACCCATCTCCTATCTCGTATTCCAATTTCACGAATAAAGCAACATAAGAAAAATCGAGTAGGAGGTCACCCATTAATTGAGTGACCGACCTCTCACACCACCGTGCGTACCGTTCGGTACACGGCGGTTCAAGCGCATAAGTGCAGTGACTCGTACCGGTCAAGGATACTGTAGTATCCGGCCTGTGCGAGT
>JAHDQS010000013.1 GCA_018433675.1 Clostridia bacterium | reverse complement strand
CGAGTCCCGTATTCGCGATGTAGACATGGCCAAAGAGATGATGGAATTCACCAAGCAAAACATCCTCTCCCAGGCAGCTCAGGCTATGTTGGCTCAGGCCAACCAGTTGCCCGAAGGCGTACTGCAGCTTTTACGGTAATATGTGTGAATCTTTTCAAAAGAGGTCTCAGGTTAATCCTGGGGCCTTTTTTTGCGGTGGTGTGCTAATTGTTGGGATAAGACGCTAGAAAAAAGATAAAGAACAAAGAGGTGGATTGTAGTCGAGTTGCATCGACGGCGATCTTTTTTTTATATGTCATGTGTCCGGCTAAGAACACAGTATTAAAAAAAGATTTATCCGGGCGTTGATTTCCACTGAAAAGGGGAGTATTAATGGTGATTAGCATGTTACAAAAATAATATAATACCTTATAAATAAAAATAATTACACCAAACGTATAAAAAATATTAATTATTATCCGATATATATTTATGAAAGTATAAATCATATTTGGGCCCAATATGGTTTGTACACTCAATCAAGGATGAAATTGAATTTCAAGGAGGAAAGTAAAATGATTATTAACCACAATATTGCAGCGTTAAACACTTATCGTCAGTTGAGTACCAACAACAGTGTGCAACAGAAATCACTGGCAAAGCTGTCTTCAGGTTTCCGTATTAACAGTGCAGCCGATGACGCAGCAGGCTTAGCCATTTCGGAAAAGATGCGCGGACAGATCCGTGGCCTGGATCAGGCCACAAGAAATGCTCAGGATGGGATATCCCTGATTCAGACCGCTGAGGGCGCTCTGAATGAAACACATAGTATTCTCCAACGTATGCGTGAGTTGGCTGTGCAATCTTCAAACGACACCAACACCTCAACAGACCGCACAGAGATTCAAAAAGAGGTTGATGAGTTAGCTAAAGAACTTACAAGGATTTCTAACACAACCGAATTCAACACCCAGAACCTTCTAAACGGCGGAATGGTATCCGGCAATATTGGCGAAGTCACCTTCCATATCGGAGCCAATTCCGAACAAAACATTGTTCTCGGCATTAACGCCATGGACGCAGCAACCCTTGGTGTTGCCAGGGATGTTACAACTACAACGGCGGCTATAACAGGATCGAATATTACCAGCGCTGAACTTGGCACTACTATAGGTTCCGCAATTGTGGATAGCGCTAACATCACT
>JAHDQS010000010.1 GCA_018433675.1 Clostridia bacterium | reverse complement strand
GATTTGCTTACACCTTTCTCCAGATTCCACCTCGCGATGGACACCCTTGGTGTTCGGCTATACCCTTCCCGCTACCGGGTGGGCTCGGGACTTTCACCCTTTAGAACGTGCGCTCACCGGGCGCACCATAAAGAAGGCGAGGCCTCCGCCCAAGGGCGTGTGCCTCGCCTTCTTCCATATATCTTTTGATTTTCCTTATTTCTTTTGTTTCTGCTTCTCATTTGTCCCGCTTTCGCTTCGCATACTTCAGGCGGGAAAAGAACACTAGATTTGAGCCAACTGCTCATAGAGGTAATCGTTCAAAATCTTGATATAGGTGCCCTTCATTCCCAGGGAGCGGGCATCTATGACACCTGCGCTTTCCAGCTTGCGCAGGGCATTGACGATTACGGAACGGGTCAGCTTGTACTCCTCAGCCAGCTTGCTGGCTACAAGGAATCCTTCACTTCCCTCGATTTCGCTGAAGATGTATTTAACCGCCTCCAGTTCGGAATAGGACAGCACCTCCAAGGCCAACTGCACAACTGTTTTCTTGCGGGCGTCATTCTCCAGCTTTTGACTGGCATTTTTCAAGATCTGCATCCCGACAACACTGGCACCATACTCGGCTAAAATGGTCTCCGCCGGGGTATAGGCACGGTTCTCTCTGGCATAAACCACCGTCCCCATCCTTTCCCCACTTCCGAAGACCGGAGCGAGAATCGTGCAAAAATCACTTTCCAGGGGGATGAGATTGACCTCTGTGTGGGTAAAGCCAAACAACCACTGCTGGGTCTCCTCCGAAAACTCCCCTTTTTCCAGTTCGGAGTATGGGAATAGGCCGCCATGTAGCGAACTCACCTCTCCCTTACCCAAAAGCTTCCCTTTCTTGCCGACAATATAAACATTTGATTCAAGCATGCCCGACAATTCTTCCGCTACCGTAGGATAGTCAAGAGCCTGTGCGGCTGATTTCTGCAACAACTGGTGCAGGACCCTGGTTTTTTCTAACAACAACTGCATTTCCACTGTTTTTTCCTCCTTATTGGTTTTTAGTTGTTGTTAGTAGTATTGCCATCATTTAGTATTATAAACTTATATTGTAAATTTTGTAGCGGATTTTTGTGTTTTGCCGCGATTTTTTGTCTCACCGCAGTTCAAGTATTTCTCCTTCTCTGACCCGACACTCTGCCGCACGTCCGGCAGCAAGCTCCAAAGCACCGACGCTCTCAGAAAAATAACGACTTATTTTCCAAGGCTTCATGTTTTCGACCAGGCCTATTACCCGTCCTTTCTCATCCAAAAAAATTACATCTATCGGAAAAGACATGAACATCGTATGCACCTGCCGGCAGGGCTTCAACCATATCCCTTCGCCGGGTGGGAGCTTCTTTTTGCCTAATAATCCTGCCAAACGAGGAAAAAATCCATCTGCATATATAATCTTCCCTGCCACCAACTCCCCTCGGCAGAAGCATTTCAACATCACCACCGTCAGTTTCCCCCCAGTGTTTTAACCAATTGCATAGCAGCAGGACCCAGCAGGACAATGAAGATGCTGGGGAAAATGAAAAAGACCAAGGGAAACAGCATTTTCACCGGGGCCTTCATAGCCTTTTCCTCTACCAGCTGGCGACGTTTCAGGCGAACCTGCTCCGCCTGGATACGAATGACCTTGCTCACCGGCACGCCGAGCTGATCGGCCTGGATCATAGCCCCGACAAAGGCCTGCAGCTCTTCCACGCCTGTACGTTCCCCCAGTCCCCGCAGCGCCTGCCGCCGTGAAACCCCCATCTGCATTTCCTGCAGAGTTTTCCTCAACTCATCTGCCAGCTGACCCTTAGATTTCTCAACAACTTTGAACAGGGCGGCATCAAAGCCTAACCCGGCTTCAATGCTGACACTCAATAAATCCAAAAGATCCGGCAGTCCCCGACGGATCGAACGCTGTCTGAAGCCTGCTTTTTTCGCCAGGTAATATTTAGTACCTAAAAGGCCCGCTCCTCCTCCGGCCAGGCACAGAAAAACTCCCGTCATCATTCCCTGATGTCCGAATACTGCTACGACTAAGAAGACCAAGGCCAAAGCTCCCGCCAGAAAGTATTGTATGGCCTGAAATTCCTGAGGACTCAGATTTCCGGGGTTCCCGGCATACTGCAAAGCCCGTTCCAGCTTTTCAAGGCTTTTGACCGGCAAAAGGCGTGAGGTCGCACCCGACAACTGGGTCAGTACCGGACGAATCACACGTTCCGAAAAAGGCTTGCTCAACAAGTCTTCCTCTTGTCTTTTTGAGGCCGCTCTGTCAAAAGCGGCGTTCTTTAGCCTTTCGATAATGACAAGCCTCTCTCCGAAAAACCGCCTCAACAGCCAATAGGCCAGTAATGCGGAGAAGAAAAACACGGATACGAGGAACCCTTTCATTAACAGTTCCCTCCCAGACGATAAAATTATTCGGCCCAATTCCGAAGATGAAGCCTTGGAATCCTCATAAACTCCTTAGTATTATTAGTAATCAAAACAAGATTTTCAGAGAGTGCATGGGCTGCAATCAGTAAATCATAGGCTCCGATTATCTGTCCTCTTTTCTCAAGGTCAGCATGTATTTCTCCATATATAGATGCGGCTTTACATGAAAAAGGGAGAATTTCGAGTGGGGCAAGAAAATTAAGTAAAGCAATTTTATTGTGTTCTTGATGTTGACTTTTATAAACTCCGTATTGAAGCTCGGCCAAGGTAATCGATGAAATGCATACATCTCCTACATTTAATGATTTAAAGGTTTGAAAGACTTTTGCAGGTTTTTCTTTGATAATATAAATACAAATATTTGTATCAAGCATGTATTTCATTTTATCGTCCGTCCCGTTCTTGAACTCCAGGTTGGTTTCTAGCGGACAAATAGTCCTCTGTAAAATAATTTGCACCAGACTCATGAACTTTCCAGGCACTGTCTTTCGGAATTAAAAGAACCACATCATCGATCTTTTTCACATATACTTCAGACCCCTCCAAACGATATTCTTTTGGTAAACGCACAGCTTGACTTCTGCCGTTTGTAAAAATTTTTGCAATATCCAAAACAAACTCCTCCAAACAAAAATTTGATATATATCATAGTATATATCTTTAGAGGCAATTTGTCAAATATAGTCAATAGCAATTATCCGTCTGATAATCAATACCCCCAAAAGCTCGCTGATGGCTCCCCCTGCCAGCAAAGCCCAGCCGACAGGTGTCGACAACAGGGGCTTCATGTATACCGGATTTATCAGCGAGATCAAAAGCACCAAGCCCGGCGGAATCAAGCCGATGACCAGTCCGGAAATCCTGCCCTGAGCCGTCAGTGTCTTCACTTCACCCTGAATCCTTACCCTTTCCCTGATGGTTAGAGAGATGCTCTCCAAAATCTCGGCTAAATTCCCTCCGGTCTGGCGCTGAATAAGCACCGCCGTAACAACCAACTCCAAATCATCGCTGCCGACTCTCGCCGTCAGATTCTGCAAGGACTCCTCCGTCGAGGTTCCCAGGCTTATCTCCCGAAAGGTTTTGGCAAATTCACCGCCGATAGGGTCGGGCATTTCACGGCTGACAAGCTCCACAGACTGCAAAAAGCTGTAACCCGCCCGCAGGGCATTAGCAATTATCGAAAGGCTGTCCACCAGTTGGTGATCGAATTTCGCTAGCTTTTTGCGTTGAGCAATACTCACCAGCAAACCGGGGAGAAAAAAGCCCGCAGCACAAACTATGAGACAAAAAAGAACTTGCCGTGCAGCAACCAATATCATAGCTCCGGGAACGAGGACGGCAAGGATTCTGAGAGTTAAATACTCTTCACCCCGCAGGGGAATATCTGCCTTGAGCAATTCTTTCTCCAGTCTTTTTGTCAGGCCCCGGGGGGCAAAGATACCACTCACATTACGCAAGAACCGTTTTAAGTCCAGCCCCGAAGCGGAGCCTTCCCTCTCACTTGCGTTCATTCTCCCCCGTTTTCTTCCCTTTACCTGGCCGAACAGCCGCATGTAGATCTGTCTTTCGTCCCGAAAAAACCACCTTCCCAAGGACAGCAAGGCACAAAAGACAGTAAGGAAAAAAAATAGGCATATAAGGGCAACCGTCATCATTCTCCACCCCACATCATCACAGGTTATTCGAGGAATAAATCGTCCGCAAGTATCACACCGGCTGCTTTCAGCTTCTCTAAAAACCGCGGCCTGACCCCCGTCACACGGTATTTCCCTTTAAGTCTGTTTCTGTCATCAATCCCCGCACTTTCGTAGCGGAAAATATCCTGCAGGGTGACGATGTCCCCTTCCATCCCCACTACCTCCGAAATGTGGGTTATCTTGCGGGAACCATCCTGCAGCCGGGCCTGCTGCACGATCAAATCAAAAGCAGAGGCCATCTGCTCTCTGATAGCCCGAATCGGAAGCTCCATCCCGGCCATTAAAACCATGGTTTCCAAGCGGGCCAGCATATCCCGCGGCGAGTTGGCATGTCCGGTGGTTAACGAACCGTCATGCCCGGTGTTCATCGCCTGAAGCATATCCAAGGCTTCACCTGAACGGACCTCCCCAACAATAATCCTTTCCGGCCTCATCCTTAAGGCATTGCGGACCAAATCCCTGATACTCACGGCTCCCTTACCTTCAATATTAGGAGGGCGACTCTCCATGGTTATCACATGCTCCTGGTGAAGCTGCAACTCGGCGGCATCCTCGATCGTTACTATCCTTTCTTCCTCAGGTATAAAGGAGGAAAGGACGTTCAGCGTACTGGTTTTACCACTGCCGGTACCTCCGGAAATGATGATATTCAAACGCCCCCGCACACAGGCTTCGAGAAAAAGGGCCATTTTTTGAGAAAGCGTACCGAAACCAACCAGGTCTTTTATGGTCAAGGGATCACGGGAAAATTTACGGATGGTGATAACCGGCCCCACCAGTGAAATAGGGGGGATCACGGCGTTGACCCTGGAACCGTCCGGCAGCCGGGCATCAACCATGGGCATCGCCTCATCTATCCTGCGGCCCAGAGGAGAAACGATCTTATCGATAATCCTAATGACATGTTCGTTATCCCGAAAGGTGCCGGACACCCTTGTCAGCTTACCTTTTCTCTCCACAAAAATCTGCTTGGGCCCGTTCACCATTATTTCCGATACTTCCTCGTCCCTGATATATGGTTCGATCGGTCCGAAACCCAAGACCTCGTCCATTATCTCCAGCGTTATTTTGTGCCGATCTGCCCTTGGCAAGCCGGCCGCATCCCTGTCGACAATCTCATTTACCAGATTTTCCACCCTGGCGGCCAATTCCTTGCCGGCAAGGTTCGGCGCAGGTTGATTCTTTCTACCCTTAGCCTCGTCCTCCAGCTTCTCGATGGCCTCCTTATGGATCCGCACCTTGAGATCATCGTAGGGATCGACCGTATTTTGCGGTTTTTTTTGTCCCTTGGTTTTTTCTTTTTCCTGCAAGCCCTTCTCTTTTTCCAAACGTTTCAGCAGCGACATCCTTCAATTCCCCCATCAGCCTTTGTCCTCACTCTTTGTGTCACTTGATGACCCTTTTCAACATACGTCCGAGTTGCAGAGACTTTCTCCCCTCTTTCAGGTCTTGCTGGTACCCCTTATCCTGAATGACCATTTCGCTAACACTCTTGATGGCAAGAGTAACCTTCGCCGCCGAGTGTGACATGGCAAAGGGTATCCCCTTATTCAAAGCTGCAACCACCAGCCTGCCGTCACTGGGAATACGGGCCGCTATCAAAAAATTCAAGGCCTCTTCGGCATCGGCAACCCTGATCCCCATCTCCTCGGAGGCACGGTTAAGTACGAGCTTTGTTTTCCCTTTTTGGTGCAGTGATTCGAGAAGCTCCAGGCTCAATTTAACGTTTTTGAGCGTGGCCAAATCCATTGACATTACCAGTAAAATCTGTGTCGACAAATCAATGGCCGTCAGGTTCGTTTCGTTGAATGAAGGAGGTGTGTCGATTATTACATAGTCATGAGTCTCTTTTAATAAGCTGATGATTTCCTCGACATGCCGGGACATCACCAACTCCGCGTATTCAGGCCGTCCCGGTGCGGGCAGAACCTTGATACCCGAAATATGGGGCATTAAATAAGTGTTCAGGAGTTCTTCGTCCGGCTCGCCTCCTTCTTGAACAAGCTCAGATATGGTCCGCTGGGGCATCAGGTTTAAGAAGGTGGAAACATCTCCAAACTGCAGGTCCAAATCCACCAGGGCCACTCTTTTATTCCTTTTGGCCAACAATACGGCTAAATTTACGGCCAATGTAGTTTTGCCTGCCCCTCCCTTGGTCCCGAAAACAGTGATGACTTCCGGTTTGGCCTTTTCCCCCTGAGAACCGTTTTGCCTTTCCCGCTGCTTAACTCCGCGCTCGTGCACCCCCCTGATGGTACTCAGCATATCGTCCATCTCAAAGGGTTTGGTCAGGTATTCCCTGGCTCCGGCCAGCATCGCCCGCCGCAGGTATTCGCTCTCCCCTTGGACGCTGACTATCACGATGGCACACTCCGGATGATAGGTACTGATCCTTTCCGTAGCCGCTATCCCATCCATTCGCGGCATATTAATATCCATCAGCACCACATCGGGCTTCATTTCCTGGACCTTTTCCACGGCTTCCAGGCCGTCGGCTGCTTCTCCCACGACTTTTATATCTTTAGCGAAGGAAAGCATCCTGCGCATATTCTTCCTTGTACTTTCTACATCATCCACCAGCAATATGCGAATCTTTTCCATTTCTTAACCCCCCGCCTTTAAGAAATCTGTAGCTTCAAAGGGCGTCGTCTTCGTAGTTCCCTTATCAAAGGGCGAACGCAGAATCAAGTGGACGGTTCCCTTTTGTCCCGCCAAAACCAAAGGCAGGGCATCCTTAACCTCTACGGCAACCGTCACGGTGGTGTACCCTTCCTCCCGTATCTTATCCTTGCTTTCCAATTCCTTATCAACCGCCAGAACCTGCAAATTCTGCAATAAAACCACCCCATAAGGAATCTCCTTCTGAGTCTCTCTGTCGTGGACATTAACCACGGCAACCACATCAATGTGGTCTCCGGGCTTAATCAAGCCTGCAATACCGCTGACCTCATCAACAGGCAGGGTCAAGGCGCGTTTGCCTTCAGGCACCACATAAGCCAGCCCTTCCTTGACATCGCCCTGTTTCGCCGTTTTTACCGTCAGCAGTTGTTCTCCCTTTACCATCCCCGCCGTCGCAGCTCTCCCCACCCCGTCCTCAAGCTCCTTAACAGCCAACGGATGGATGTATTCCACCGGGAGTTCTTTTATCTCCAACATTCCCGCGGTCAATACCGTGTGAACAGAGATATCCGCCGCCGTAACAACAACCTGCCCATAGCAATCATCCGTCAGCTTCTTCTCGACCCCGATTAGGTAATCATAGGCAAAATATGTTGTCAGCACACCAAAAAATACGGCTGAAATGATGATCCCCTTATTTCTCAAGGCCACTACCTCCGAACATCTTTGCATTACTTCACACTACCTCCAAGGACTTCAACTCCGCAAATATACTCCATATACCCCATAATCTTCGCTATTACCGGTGGAAAACTCCCCTGGCACATGAAGCCGTATAAACCTGCCGTAAATGTAGTTCGTGTTCCCCTGTCCGCCGACGCCTTCCAAAAAGAAGGCGGCAAACCCTGTCACTTCCACCGTTTTATGACCGTAGGGCTTGATAATAGGCACGATCATGATCCGTTCACAATCCGGTTGATAACTGTCAAAGGTACATGGTGGTGTATGCCGGCATTCCGCCAGTCTATGTTCCACACCCTCCATAGTCGGGTTCGACATATTGCCCGTTTCGAGATCCAGCACGTCCCCAATCTTTACGTTCTCCAAGTAACCGGAGCAAAGGTTTTCCCGGTAAGTATCAGCCCCGCCGCCGCCAAGAGCCAATGTCCCGAACCATCCAGAATGCCAGGTGCCCTCCGGGTCCTCACCGGCACCGTATTTCAAAACGTATTCCTCGCCATAATACAATTCCCGTTCATCTATACTCAAGGGGACGATTCCCGTATATTCCGCCAGACTTCCTACTCCGGCTTGTGCAGTTTTATTTAATTCCGCCTTATCATATCCGAAGATCCGGGCGAAAAAGTAATTAACCTGCTTATTCCCACTGACACTGATGATTTTATTCCCATTCGTTATCGTCACCTGTACTTCATCTCGCTCCAGACCGTTTTTCTCGGCGTATTCCTTAGCAAGGATAACAGCCCCTTGGGGATCCTGGGGCAACACCTGGGCCCCGGCAAGGGCTGCCGCATCCAAGGCATTCGACAACTGCTGGTTCCCCAAATACAGCAACCCGGCGTCTGTCACCAAAGAAACCATCCCCACCAACACAGTCATGGCCAAAGCAGCCATAATCAGAGCAGATCCTTTTTGCGACTTCCTCAGGTTCTTCATCCCTTCGCCCCCCTCATTCCACCCGCATCACGCAAGAGGATTCTATAGTGACAGTTTCCCCTGTTATGACCGAAATAAATGGAGCTACGATTGTCAACGGATATCTTACAGAAACTCCGACATCACCGCCTCGGGCCCTAGTGCCTTCCGACGGATCAATCACGACGGTGAACAAATTCTCATCCAGTACAACACCCGCAGTCTTAACTCTGCTCACGATCTCACTATCATCTGCTCCTACCGCACCGTAGCGCGCACCCTCCCGGGCACAGTGGGTAATCATAAGCTCCGTTCCGAAAACACGCCCGAACTCTATAATGCCAAACAACAAAAGAAGCAGTAACGGTAGCATCAAGGCTAACTCCACCAATGCTTGTCCTTTTTTATTCTTAATCATGCCCCTCGCCCCACTCATTTCAAACCATCCAAGATGCCGCGACGGCACCAAGTGCCAGCGCTATTCCGTAAGGTATACAAATGTTTTTCTCGTCCTTTTGATACCTTAAAGCGTCAAACTCCCTAAAACCGGATAACACCGTAGTTTGAATCCTCCGGTGCAAACAAGACAAAGTTGAGTAAAACCTCTTGTTAGACAGCAGGAAAAAAACCGCCATAATACCGCCTGCTATCGCACCTGCCAGGAAAGTCCAACAGGCAAAACCTGCTCCCTTCAAGGCACCAATGACCGCCAACAGCTTAACATCTCCGGCGCCTATCCCTCCCCATAAAAAGGGAATCATTAACAAGGCCAGTCCGACAACCAAACCCTGCCCGCTGTATATTAATCCTCGCCATCCCGCTGTCGCGAAGTGATAAGCAAAAGCAGCCAAAGCTGCCGGCAAAAGCACTTTATTATAAATCTTCCGATATCTCCAATCCGTATATCCGGAAATAATCAGTACTCCCCATAAAACCCCATCCATCACGCAAGGCTCCTTCCCGTACCAATTCCTGCCCAACTCAGGGACAAAGCAGCCCTGCTCAAAGACACAATGCCACCCTCGAGCAGAGCCGTTTGAACATGGTACCCACCTGCTTAGGCCTTAGGGATTTTGCAGCGCATCATTTACCCTTCCGAAAAGCGTTCCCAAGCCTCCGGAAAGTGCTGTTAAAGCAACGGCCACCACTAGGGCCACAAGAGCCAGAATCAGTCCGTACTCAGCCATCCCCTGTCCTTCTTCTTCAAGGATAAACCTTTTGACCATCAACAACATGGAATCAGCCCCTTTCTTAACCTTAATAAGATAATATAGTCCTTGTGTTCGTAATTGTACTACAATTGTTTATATATGTAATCAATCTAGCGACTTATTTTTTATCAGCAAATAGTCCCCCTTTTATTGTTACTGCACGACCCGTGCAAAAAGGGCTTGAGTCCTATGACTCAAGCCCTTTTGTATAATAAAATCCTATTTTATTTCCCGGACAATAAACGACAGCTTTCTTGACAGGCGCTGAACTATTTCACCCGTCTGATCACGGGATGACCCGACTAATACAACTAGACGTCCGGGTATCCCCTCCCGCTTGATTCGTTTTACTACGTTCCTGAGATAACCCTCGACATAATCTTCCTGATCTTTAACAATAAGATATAAGGTATAAATATCCCCGGCCTTAAGCTCCTTGAGGATTTTGTATAAACCAAAAATAGTAATTATTATTACACCCGCCAGCATCAGTAAGATTTCCACAGCCATTCCCCTTAGGCAAGATGAGTTTTACCATCTATCCAGTATATATGCGCGGGGAACGGCAAATGTTCATTGTAACTCGACCAAATGATTTTTCAAGGCAAAAAGCACGGCTTGAGTCCTATCCTCCACCTGGAGTTTCCTGAAGATGTTCGTTATATGATTCTTGACTGTTTTTTCGCTAATGGTCAAATGCTTGGCTATATCTCTATTGCTCTGTCCTTTCGACATGAGCTGTAAAACCTCCATCTCACGATCAGTCAGTCTTTCCCAATCCCCCCTTTGTTTGCGGTGCCGGGAGAGACGATTAATTTCAGAAAAAATCTTATTAGTAATACTAGGGTCAATTACCGAATTCCCCGAAGCTACGGTTTTGATTGTATCCAACAACTTGGCCGGAGCAATGTCCTTGAGCACGTATCCGGAAACTCCCGCTCTGACCAGTTCCAGAACGTACTCCTCGTCCTCGTGAATCGTTAGAGCTATTACCCCAACCTTGGGCTGTTCTCTTTTTATCACCCGGGTAGCTTCGATACCGTTGGTGCCGGGCATGTTGATATCCATGAGAATTACATCCGGTCGAAGTTTACGCGCAATATTTATTGCTCCCTGTCCGTCGCCGGCTTCGTCTACCGCCACAATCGCATCATCCATAGCCAACACCTTGCGCAGGCCTTCCCTTACCAAAGGATGGTCATCGACTATTACTACTTTGATCTTATTCTGCTGCATACACATCTCCCCCTTTACAAGTCTAACGGCAGGATAGCCAATACTTCCGTACCATTACCCGGATTCGATTTGATCGATAACTGTCCCCCTAAAATCTCTAATCTTTCTTTCATCCCCACCAAACCATAACTGTTCTCTCTTGGTTGCCGCAAATATTCCTCACAATCAAAACCAATCCCATTATCCTCTACTACCGCTATAATATGCTGAGGTTCCAATTCTAGCTTGACACCAATCTTTTTTGCGTTAGCGTGCTTTACAGCGTTCTGCACCGCTTCCTGCACTACCCTAAAAACAGCTACCTCAATGAGTGGGTTCAGCCTGCACTGAGCACCCTTGCATTTGACCTCTACAGGCACGTCGTAACGTTCCTTCAGCTTTTCTAAATAACGTGACAGAGCAGGTACCAGTCCCAGGTCATCTAAGGCCATCGGCCGTAAGTCAAATATTATCCGGCGCACATCCTGCAAACTCAGTTTAACAATCTCTCTCAATTCCTGCAATTCACGGCGAGCCGCCGGTTGATCGGTCTCCAAAAGCCTTTCACATACTTCGGAGCGCATGACAACATTTGCCATGGACTGAGCCGGTCCGTCATGTATCTCTCGCGCCACACGTCTCCGCTCTTCCTCCTGGGCCTGGATAATCCTCGGCGCGAGAAGTCGCTTCTGATTAGCTATCTCCAATTCATTATTAATCCATTCCAGGTTCCCCCCCAGGTAATCCAGCACCACACCGACCTGAGTCATAAAGCCTTCGGCCTTGTCCAGCGTGTCTACCAGCTTTCTCAAGCTTCTCTCCAATTCATTACGTCTCAGCTTAAGCTGGTGTTCCCTTTCCCGCAAAGAACTCAACTCCACCTGCAGGTCTCTGGCCTTCTCATAAGCGTCCCGCACATCCTCCTCAGTGTATTCGTTGAAATTGCGACTTACCCTCATCAAACGCATTCGCGCAGCTTTTTCTCTTCTTTCGAGATAATCAACCTTATCTATTGTCGTCATGACCTGTCTGTGGATTTCCTCCAGCTCTCTTTTGACCCGCTCGGCTTCCGACCTGGTGTTTTCTGCGATGTCATAGATCTGGTTTTTCCCTTTTTCTACGGCGGCTAATGTTTCGGTAACTACTTTTTCCAGGCTTCTTTTCATCGTTTATCACCAATAATCCGCGTTTTATTTATTTATTCTTTATTTTACGGCTATCTCCTGCCTGAAGGGGGAAATAACGCAGAAAAATCCGGGCGTAGTTCCCAGATTTTTCGACATTGTGCTTTATATTCAAGCTCCGCCACCTTACAGCGGATAAACTTTAGCTCCCATAGTGGCCTCGTTTTCCTGAGCTAGGTTGTAATCGACGTTGGTTTTTGCCGCATAGCGTTCCTCCAGAAACTTCTTAGCAACCTGAGGAAATATCGCGTACGAGATGACATCTTCTTCTTTTTCCAGGTAAATACCGATTTCTTTCCTGGCTTGTTCCATTTGTGGCTCAATATCATCTGCAGGTCTGTGAGTGATCGGCACTTCGTCCTTGATGACTTGCTTTCTGATTTCCTCGTTAACGGCTGCCGGAGTCCTACCGTAAAGCCCTTGTAGATAGGCACGTACCTCTTTGGTAACCATTTTGTAACGGCCTCGCAATACATTCATAACCGCTTGGGTTCCTACGATCTGGCTGGTAGGCGTTACCAACGGCGGATAACCCAGGTCTTTTCTCACCCTGGGGACCTCGGCCAATACCTCAGGCAATTTGTCCAAGGCATTTTGCTGCTGAAGTTGAGTATAAAAGTTCGACAGCATCCCACCGGGCACCTGATAAAGCAAAACATTCGTATCTACTCCGGCCGTATAAACATCAAACTCTTTGTATTTGCTCCTTACCACTTTAAAGTATTCGGCTATTTCCTTTAACTCCTCCAGCTTGAGTCCCGTATCATACTGGGTATCGGCTAAGGTAGCCACCAACGACTCGGTCGGCGGCTGTGATGTGCCCATCGCCATAGTTGAAATGGCGGTGTCGACAACCCCGGCCCCTGCTTCAATGGCCTTCAAATACATCATCGAAGCCATCCCACTGGTGTAATGGGTGTGCAGCTGAATCGGCAACCCGAATTGTTCTTTTAAAGCGCTGACCAAGTCATAAGCAACGTAAGGCTTGAGAATCCCTGCCATATCCTTGATACAGAAGGAATCCGCCCCTAATTCAGCCAGTTCCGCAGCCATTTTAAGGAAATATTCCTTATCGTGCACCGGACTGGTCGTATAACATATCGTGGCCTGCACATGGGCCCCTTCTTTTTTCGCTGTTTCCATGGCCTTTTGCATATTGCGGACATCATTCATGGCATCGAAAATCCGAAAGATATCGATTCCGTGCTGTGTCGCTTTTTTGACAAACTCCTCCACCACATCGTCGGCATAATGCTTATATCCGACCAGATTCTGTCCCCTTAACAGCATCTGAATCTTAGTATTTTTCAAGACTGCTCTGATCTTGTCGAGCCTTTCCCAAGGATCTTCATTCAGAAACCGCATACAGGTATCAAAAGTTGCCCCTCCCCAGACCTCCATAGAATGGAAGCCAATACTATCCATCTTCTCAGCGATGGGCAGCATATCATCAACCTTCATCCTGGTAGCCAAAAGCGATTGGTGTCCATCTCGCCATGTTGTATCAGTAATCCCTATTTTCCTCTTCTCACTCATAACAGATAACCTCCAATTGTTGCCTAAACGTAATAACAGTAATTATACCCCGCGACGGCGATTTATTCAAGCCTTTGTCTGCCAATTTGTCACACTATTCCACCTTATCCCGTTCGGCGGGTTTTACATGTTATTTACCACCGCCTCAGCAAATTCTGAGGTTTTAAGTTCCACGGACCCTCTCATTTGTCTGGCTAAATCATAGGTAACCTTCTTCTGCACAATAGTTTTTTCAACGGCTCTCTCCATTATCCACTGCGCCTCATGCCAACCGAGATAGTCCAGCATCATCCCTGCCGACATAATCAGCGAACCGGGATTGACCTTGTCTTGACCCGCATATTTAGGGGCAGTCCCATGTGTCGCCTCAAATACCGCGGTGGAGTCCCCAATATTCCCTCCCGGTGCCATTCCCAAGCCGCCCACCTGCGCGGCTGCAGCATCGGAAAGATAGTCTCCGTTAAGGTTTGGCGTTACCAGGATATCGTACTCCCTGCTGCGCAGCAAGAGCTGCTGCAGCATGTTATCAGTAATCCTGTCATTCACCAGGATCTTACCCTCTCGGGCTTTTTCCCCTTCGGCCTGCAACTCCTCTTCCGTGATAACGTGTTCCCGAAACTCCCGCAAAGCCAGCTCATAGCACCAATTCTTAAAAGAACCCTCCGTGTATTTCATGATGTTTCCCTTGTGTACTATCGTCACCGTCTTACGCCCGTTATCCAGGGCATAATTAAGCGCCTTGCGCATGATCCGTTCCGTAGCTGTCCTGCTGATATATTTAATCCCTATGCCGGCGTCTGCGGGGATATTACATGACATTTTCTCATTGAGAAAATTGCGAACCTGCCGGGCTGCCTCTTTATCGTACTCCCACTCCAACCCCGCATAAATATCCTCGGTATTTTCCCTGAAAATCACAATATCCACCCATTCGGGATGAACCACCGGGCTTGGCGTACCTTGCAACCATTTTACCGGTCGGATGCAAGCGTATAAAGAAAGGACCTGACGCAGTGTAACATTCAGACTGCGGAAGCCTCCCCCTACCGGAGTAGTCAACGGCCCCTTGATAGCAACTACGTGTTCCCGTATTTTATCAATCGTCTCTTGCGGTAGCCATTCTCCTACTGCTCGATAGGCCTTTTCACCAGCCAAGACCTCAAGCCATGCGATTTTCCTTTTTCCCGCATAGGCCTTTTCTACCGCGGCTTCGACTACCTGCTTCGTGGCCTGCCAAATATCCGGCCCTGTGCCGTCCCCCTCGATATATGAAATTGTTGGCTCATCCGGCACAACAAGCTTACCGTTTTTTATGCTAATTTTTTCTGCCATCAGTAAATCCCCTTTCTTAAATCACTTCTTAAAATACTTATAAATATATGTCTAGACTGTTTTCAGTCAAACAGGCACTTTTTTTTTTGCAGCACGTAAGATACTGCGGATAAAGAAAAATGTAAATTTTTATTTTGAGGTGATTACGATGAACTTTGGCGTAGAACTGGTCAGTGAACTCTCACTGACAATAAGGCCTGACCATTATTTCCGTTTGGAGCTTTACTTCGACGACGAGCTTCTAACGGAAGGGACCGGCAAGGATTATTTCGATTTGAATTGCTGCATTCTTCCCCACAAAATCGTATCCGCCAGCGGACGGGAAGGAACCTACAAAACATTGCCTGTCATGGAAGCATTTGAGGCCCTACCTGCAAAACCCATCCGGCTTGCAGACGAGATTTTACCCTCTCTTAAGCTAAAAATAACCAGCAATAGGGTGCTGGACTACGCAGAGTTAAAACATAATTTCAGCCTCCACGGCTTTTATGAAGACCAAACCTTTGATGTCCACCTGGCACGGCCTGACGTTCCCGTTACCTGGGAAAAAAGAGGCCAATTTTCCGTGCCACTCGGTTCCCTTTTAAGCCGCGAGTCACAATCCTGCAAGGCGGTTTGACATTCAAATGATATTTTATCATTTTCACGCGGTATTTGTAAATATCATTATCAAAGGGGAGCATTACAGACTGTCCCCAAACAGCCTGAGATGCTCCCCTTTTGTCTGCTATACTTTGGCTTTCTTAATCCAGCTCATCATTCCTCATCATAATTAACATTTAAAACTAAAATAAATCATTGTGAGTTCCTGTTCTAGTTAGGGATAACGTCAAAATGTCTTTTTCTATTTTGTAAATAAGCAGCCAGTCAGAAGTGATGTGACATTCACGATGGCCAGCATAATTACCGACAAGCGTATGGTCAATATACTTCTGAGGAAGGATTTTCTCCTGAAGCAAAAGATTAAGAACTTCTTCAATTAGTTTGACATTATAACCCCGTTTGACAATTGTTTTGAAGTCTTTTTTAAACCTGCTGGAGTATCTGATCTTAAGCATTTAGATCCTCCATCAAAGCGTTGACGCTGTCAAATGTTTTGCTCATGTTGCGGTTGTTGTTGACATCATCAATTGCAGCTCGTGTTTCTTTATTTGGCACTTCAATACGGAGCTCAAAAGGAATACCCCCGTAACGAACAGAATAACGCAGGAACATATTCATAGCAGTTGACATATTGAGACCCAGCTCATTAAATATTGCTTCAGCTTTACGTTTTACTTCCTCATCGACACGAATATTTAAATTGGTTGTATTTGCCACGGTATCAACCCCTTCCATAATTGATATCTATATTGTAAAGTTTTATGTTGTATTTGTCAATGTAATGCATGTTATTGCTTTATATTGTCATTATATAATTTGTCTCCAACTCAACACCTGGCGGCAACATAGGTGAAAAGTACAAAAAAGGGAGTATCGCCGGCTACTTGAAAAAGCAGCTTTGCGATACTCCCCTTTTCTAATCCCTATTTTACATTACACACTACAAACCCAACCCGTTGTCTTAGGTAAGGATAGGTGTCAACAACAGAGCAATAAGACCTGCCGTGATAATCCTCATTACAGCACCCAGTACGGCTGCTCCCATAGCTTCCTTGTGAGAGAGGTCCGTTGCTCCGCCTGACCAAATAACGGGTATCTGAGCAAAGATAACGGAAAGCGGAAAACCTGAAGAAGCCAGGACAACAGAACCAATAACCAGCTGTGGAGACAGAGAAGCGGCAACATCCTTCAACTGGGACATAGCCAGAGTAGGTGATGCCAGGATACTTACCATACCTGTAGCAGGGTCAATTGCTAAAGCGGTCAATATAGCCGTGAGGCCGCTTTCAATGAACTGCCAAATCCCCACGTAATCAAGGGCACCAATAACCGAGAATACTGCGACATATGCCGGGATAATCAAGAGGAAAACGAGTTCAGCGCCTTCTCTGGTGGAATCAAAGAGCGTAGCAAGAGGAGCCTTCGTGGGCGTGAAGGTCGGCATATCATCAAGGGGTACATATTTGGCGTCACGCCAAAGCACCAGCCTCAACAGCCAAGGTACGATCAAAAGAGGAAGGAAAAGTGCTAAGAGTATCACGAGAAAAACCTTTGCTCCGCACGCGGTCAAAGCAATGATACCAAACATGAAGGTAGAGAATGACTGCTGAGATTGAACCATAGTGCAGATAGCAATTTTTTGCTCATCCTTGGTCGCACCGGCTTTAACCAAAATCGGCGCAGCGATTCTACCGGCAGCATTGATGTCTCCAAGGATATTGTAAATAGAAGGAATGAGAACTGCGGTGTTAACTTTAACCAGCTTGGAAACCGGCAGGAAAATCCTCATCAATGCATCAGTAAAGCCCAAACGTTCCAAGACCCGTCCCATCAAGACACTGCACATGATGGCGACACCTAGTGTTCCCATTAAGGTAACATCGACGACAATCGGTTTTACCCTATCCACCATGGCGTTGAAAATACCGGCAACGTGCTCCGGACTGAAAAGAAGTGCTAATAAAGAAGCTGCAACCAGAACAAGACCGACAATCTCAATGGTTTTCATTTCCCTCTTTTCCGGGTTAGGGGAAGTTTTAATTTCACTCATTACACATACTCCTTTCAAATGTTCTTAGTTGTTTTTGGGGAGAAGAAATTGCTCGGTGATAAACCGGGCATAATCCTGGATTTCCTTTGACCCAAAAGCATCCAAGGGTACACTGGTAACCCGTTCCTTAAACAGCACCACCTCCACTTCCGGCAGGAGTATTTGCACCGCTCGGGCCAGGGGCATCCCATTTTCCATGATTTCTAAGGCATGGGAATTACCACAGACAAAGTTGAGACCCAGCTCCTTAGCCTTATCAATCAGGGGATTTCCCGGATAGACCCTGCTGATTGTTGCTAACAATGTATCAACACCGGGATGTTCCTGCACCGCACATTCCAAATGCTCCGGCGTAAAACCGGTGTGTGGGAACATATGGAGAATCTTGCTTACCTTGTTTGTAGGTTCGCCGACTAAAATCTCCCCCTGCGCACTGACGCTGGTCTCGCGAATATCCTGACAACACCTGAGCTTGCACTCGTGCTCGAGCAGTTCGCCCTCCTGCTTTGTATTCATTAAGGAGTTCAGGCGGTTTAACATATCGCCCACCGTCTTGACCTCCGGTAATGCATCGCCGACGTAAAGAATGTTTCCTGGAATACCCTTGTATCTGATATCAACGTGATACGCCTTGTGTCCATGCAAGTAGGAAATTCCGGGATGAAGGCCGTGAAAAGCCTCATGCAATTCAAAAGCAGCTATGTTATAAAGCCCCAGATAAGTATTCAAAAGAACACCGCCCGCATTAGCGGCATCGGCCATCGGATGATGCGCGATGATGGCATCCACACCTGTTGCCCCGGCCAGTTCTATACAACTTTCTGTGAGGGTCATTAATACCGCAATCTTTTTAATCTCTTGATTCAGGCTGCCGCAAACAAGTCCCGGGGTTTCGGTAACGGCTTTCCCGGGTATATTGGAGGACTTTGTCACCACAAAAGGATTCTTTCCGCTGGTATAGTCCTCAGGGGATTTCACCACCCTGCCCCCGGTAATCTTGTCCAAAGCCTCAAGAACATCTTTGGCAAGTATCTTTTTAGACATAACCTCTCTCCTCTCCTTCTTTTTTTGAATATAATAAATCTCTTGTCGATATTTAGTTTTATACACACCTCCCGTAAGCCGAGTATTGACAAAAACGTGGACCCCACGGTGATTAGTGGCAGTTCATCAATGATGAGTAGTTAGATTTTACACTCACCCTCTCAACCAACAAAAAAACGCCGAAACGCAACAACCGGGACAGGATAACCCTCTCGTCCGGCGCGAACTCAGCGGTCTTATCGGGCTATCTTTTGCACGATCTCCCTCAGCCGGCTGTGTAACAACAAGCCGTCATATGTCAACAATCATATCATTGTTTCACTATTCTAAGGTTTCTTATTCTACATAATTATGATAGTTCCTTCTTTTATCGTATATTTTTTTCATATTTCGCGAATTAGTTTTTCTATATCCTTTTCAAAAATCGTTACACTAAATGAAATCTCTGTTCCCGGGTCATAGTCCTTTAAATGAGCCAGCGCTTTAATACCCAAAGAATTCTCCACCTCTTTGATGAACCGCTCCTTAAACTCCAGAATCAAGGCAATATCAATCAGCTTTGAGGTGATGGCATCCTTATGATCAATGGCCGACAGGGCCTTAACCCGTTTATTATTGGCAATAATAATGGCCTTATCATCCATAACCTCAATTTTTTGCCAGCGCAGTCCCACTCCGAACATTTCCATGTTGACCTTGTTATTGAGTTTTAAAATCTCCTGTTTAAAATCTCCTAATAACATGACTTTCCCCTTTCAGAGGTATTATTCTAATCTCATTTTAAGAGGATACCTTCCAGATAGATATCTACGAACTTTTTAGGTTCAACCTCTTGATAAACCTGTCCCTCCTTAATACCCACAAAAGGGGTCAAGAGAGTAGCAACTCCACCGTAGAATATTTTGGCCGCCAACAGGCTGTCCAGCTTTTTAAATTCCCCTTTATCAATACCCTCGTCAATGATATCTTTGATAAAAATTAACCTTACCTCGTGTATTTCCCGCACCCAGTCACGAAATAATTCATCGTCCATTCTGATTTCCGCTGCCGCAATGCGCGCAAAATGAAAAATACTGCCGCCGATCCTGATAGTTTCCTCTATCAGCCTCTCCAGCTTCTCCCGGGCGGTATTACAGGCGGCGAGCTCTTTTGCGACCTCGCCGTCGAATTCCTTCATCCCCTCCAGCAGCGCTTGTTGAAACAACTCCTGCTTGCTCTTAAAGTATTCATACACCGTACCCTTGCCAACCTCCGCCTGTTGAGCAATTTCCTCAATTTTGGCATTGTGGAAACCCTTTTCCGCAAAGACCTCCAGAGCAGCCGCCAGAATCAATTCTCGTTTTGTTAGTTCCTGTTTCGTATGGGCACCGTTACATTTCCACATCTTACTCTCCCCTTACGGAAGGCGCATCCTCAAGCGAATGTGTCTTCTTCTTTCTACCGACAAACCCCTTAATTTTATCTCCGATATTTTCAAGAATGATATACATGCAAGGCACCAAGACAAGGGTAAGAAAGGTAGAAAAGATCAAACCTCCTGCCACTGCAGTCGCCATGGGCGCGGATAATTCCGCTCCTTCACCAAGTCCTATAGCCAAGGGAAGCATCGCCAGTATTGTCGTCAGAGCCGTCATCAGAATTGGCCGCAACCTGGTCTTACCGGCCAATAAAATGGCTTCCTTCCGCGGCATCTCATCCCTTCTGCGCAGCGTATTAATGTAATCCACAAGCACAATGGCATTGTTTACGACTATACCGGCCAGCATAATGACACCGATAAAGGCCGGGACGTTAAAGGTACGCCCGGTCAACAGAAGCGACAGCACCACCCCGGTCACCATCGGCGGCATGGAAAACATGATGGCAAAGGGGTAAAGCAGTGACTCGTACTGTGAAGCCAGAATCATGTAAACCAGAAGAATAGCCATCAGCAAGGCTTTGAACAAGTCGATAAAAGCATCCATCATCTCCTTGTTAGCACCGCCGTATTCGATGATTATCCCCGGCGGCACATTGAGATTTTCCAGTTTAGACTGAATATCCAGCGTCACGCTCCGAACATCCCTGCCTACTACATCACCTGTTATACTGACATATCTCGTCTGATTGACCCTTTCTATGCTTGTCGGTCCGGTAGTCACCGTCAGTTCGGCCAAATCCCCCAAGGTCACCATGGCCCCCGTCGGAGAAGTTATCACCAGTTCTTTCAGGTCGTTAATATCCTGACGGTACTCTTTTTCCAGCCTGACGGTCACATCTATTTCTTCGCCGCCCAGACGGTATTGCGTAGCGGTCGAACCATTGACTGCCGTGGCCAATGTGCTCGCAAGCTGCGCCCCACTGATGCCATATATGTCTGCTTTTTGACGGTTCAGACTCAAATGTATTTCCGGCCTGCCGTCCTCAAAACTGGTTTTGACCTCTCTGGCCCCTTCCACGGTTTTGACCCGTTCAGCCACTGTCTGAGCAAAGGCTTTCAGTACTTCAAGGTCATCCCCCTTCAGATCAATACTGATTAAAGAGCCCGTGCTGGTCATCATCATCTGCTGGGAGGCGATCTCTATTTCAGCCCCGGGAATAAGGGCACACTCCTCACGCAGCTCGTCAAGAATCTCCTCGATCCCGCGGGTCCGCTGGCTTTTATCCTTCAATATCCCGCTGATGCTGGCGCTTTCTGAAGTGCTTGAACCCATCATCATGGCCCCCGATGAACCGACCGTATAAATCGTCCAATCATGTTCGGGCAGCTCATGGATGTATTGGATGACCTGCTCTGTAACACGTTCAGTTTCCTGCTGCGATGTACCGTTAGGCAAAGCTATGCTAACAGTATACTCCCCGGAGTCTTGCTTGGGCATAAATTCCATCCCAATCATAGAAATCATCCCTATACTGACCACAAACAGCAACATAACGAAGAAAACCAGCTTCTTCTTATGCTCAATTGACCAACCTAATATCTTGACATAGGTTTCCTCTAATCTTTCCAGGGCCTTCCCCCACTTGACCGCCGCTTTCCTGAATACCCTCCAGCGTCTCTTGCTTTCTCCGTTACCGTTGCCATTACCGTTACGATTTACCTTCAATAACTTAGAAGAAAGCATCGGCACCAGGGTAAGGGCCACGAACAATGAAGCCAGAAGCGAAAAGGCAACCGTTAAGGCCAACGGACGAAAAACCTGAGAGGCCAGACCCTGCACATAAACAATCGGCAGAAAAACTGCCATTGAAGTCAGGGTCGAAGCGGTAATCGCCACGCCCACCTCATTAGCCCCCTCTGTCGAGGCGTCAATACGGGAATACCCTTCCTGCCTGTAGCGATAGATATTCTCCAAAATAACGATAGAATTGTCGACCATCATGCCGACACCCAATGCCAAGCCTCCTAAGGACACTATGTTTAAGGTCAGGCCACCGAAATACATCAGGGTAAAGGTCGCAATGACCGAGATAGGAATGGCTATGGCTATAATAAGGGTACTGCGAATGTTCCGCAGGAACAAAAGAAGTACCACCACGGCTAAAAAAGCTCCCAGAAAAGCGTTCCTGGTCACATTGTTAAGGGACATGTGGATAAAATCAGACTGGTCGAAGCCCACCAAGATTTCTGCTTTTTCCGGCAGTATCTCCTCAAACTCCGCTAATTTTTCCTTCACCGCATCCGCTACCTTAACGGTATTGGCATCGGTTTGTTTGCTGATAGAGATCTGCACGCAGGGCACTCCGTCCATGTAGGCATAAACGTCCCTATCCTTATAAGCATCTTCTACCCGGGCAATATCTCCCAGACGAGCATAGCCTCCGGCAGAAAGCGGAACCTGCAGATTTTCAATCTCCTGTACGTCTTTGAATTCCCCCGTCACACGTACCGTGTGTTCCCGGCCGCCTTCCTCCAAGGTACCGACCGAGGTATTCCTGTTCTCCATCCTCAGATAAGAAACTATCGAATCCATGGACAGTCCATAAGCTAAGAGCTTTTGAGGCGCTACAGAAATGCGAATCTCCTTTTCCACGCCTCCCATTACATCGACCTGGGCTACCCCTTCAATCCTCTCCAATTGCGGTTTGACGACATCATTGGCCAATCTATCCAGGGTCGCCATGTCCATATCACCGCTTAGTCCCAGCACCTGGACCGGCATCATGTTGGGATCCAGCTTAAAGAGGGTGGTCTTACTGACATCATCCGGAAAATAGCTGGAGGCCAGATCGATCTTCTCCCTCATCTGAGAAACGGCAAAGTTCATATCCGTACCCCAAGCAAACTCCACATAAACCATCGACTGTCCCCGACTGGTGGAAGAATAGATCTCCTGAACCCCGCTGACCGTACCCATTGCTCCCTCAATAGGCCTGGTGACAAGGTTCTCTACCTCTTCCGGTCCTACCCCGGAATACTGGGTTAGGGCTATGGCCATCGGCAAATCCATCTCCGGAAAAAGGTCCATATTCAAATCCATCAATGAAACAAATCCCAAAAGTAAGATGACAAGAAACACCATGATGACTGCTACAGGACGTTTGACAGAAATATTAGCTATCTTCATTGCCTTTCACCCCTTGCCGGGATGATGACCTCACTACCGTCCTGCACTCCGTACTGCCCTTCCACGATAAGCAGATCGCCTTCTTTTAACCCACTGACGACTTCGGCTTCATCTCCTAAAGTCAAGCCTATCTCGACTAATGTTTCTACCGCCTTGCCTTCCTCTACTGTGTAAACGATCTTTTCCTGTTCTCTTTCCAACACAGCGTACTGCGGAACTACAAGGACTTCTTCCTTGCTATCCACAACCAGCTCTACCTCCCCGTACATCCCGCCTTTGATAACACTGTCTTCGTTTTTAATCTTAAGAGTAACGGGATAAGCCTTGGTTCTGGCATCAACATGAGGGGCAACACTTACCACCCTGGCCGGATAAATCCCTTGGGATGCCGCCGCTATGTAAACAGGCATTTCGCCTCCCACTTGCACCTTGCTGATATTGGCTTCACCGACCTGTACCTCAAGCTCCAATTCGTCTACATTGACAAGGGAAACCAGCACCGAGCTGCCGGCCATTTGACCCTCAACTGCCCCTACCGCTGAAACCACTCCGCTGATCGGGCTGGTCAGGACCATATCTTCCCTTTGTATTTTGAGATTATCCAGAGCATTTTCAAGCTGCTCAAGCTGGTAATTAGAAACCGCACCGGCTTCAAAGAGCTGCAGATTCCTCTCATAATCACTCCGGGCCTGTTCCAACTGCAGGTCAAGACTGCGGGAGTCAAAGACGACCAAAGTTGTTCCGGCTCCCACCCTGTCTCCTACCTCGACCGGCACGCTTAACACCTTCAAGGCCGGATTCTTGGCGGCCAGAAATACCTCTTCCTTTGGCGCAAGCAACCCGCCTAAAAGAACGGTCTTGTTCAAATCGCCCCTTTGTACCGTTTCAACACTGACCGGGATCTTATCGACTTCCTCTGCAGACTCGACAGGCTCGGAATTGTTCAAAAGCCTGCCCACTCCAAATACCACTATCGCAATCACCGCAATTACTACCAATACCACGGCTATTGTTTTCCCTTTGCGCATCAATGCTCCTCCTCTTGTTCCATCTAATATATTGTAAGTCTTGATAAACTGACCGAACAGTCGGTCAACATGTATATTCTATTTCCAACCACCTCTATTGTCAATACTGATTTTCCCATTTGTGTGTTTGCCATTTGCTTCTACAAAATGTAGAATTATACTACAGAAAAGTAAAGGAAGGAAATCATGATGCGTAAAACAGAGTACACCCTGCTGGTGGCATCATTTATCTTCATCCTGGTAATCAACGTACTGATCATAAATGTAGTATATACCAATGTTTTTGAGCTTCTTAAACATATTTCGCCACCGTCCCCTCCCCTGGTGACAATAACCAATATCTTTTCCGTCATCCTGGGGTCCCTGGTTCTTTTCACCTGCATCGTCATAATTATGGAAAAACGTGACCCGGGAACTACCCTGTCCTGGCTGTTAATCCTCATCTTTCTGCCTCTGCTGGGCTTTTTCGTCTACCTTCTCTTAGGCCGTCAGTTTCACAAAAGACGTCTGACGGTCAAGAAACAAAAAATCAGCCACTACCTCTGTCCCTTTAATGCTCCTGCCGAGGAGGGCGGCTTGCAGCAGCTTGCAGAAACAGCCGAATCCAAGGAACGCCTGATACAGTTGATTTGCAATAGCACCGAATACCCCATCACCCTTAATAACGAGGTCACCGTGCTGACCGACGGACAACAAATCTTCCCTTCCATGCTCGAGGCCTTGCAGAAAGCCACAAAATACATCTACCTGGAAACATACATCCTCCGGAACGATGAGATAGGCTCAAAAATTTCACAGCTTCTCATCGACAAAGCCCACAAGGGTGTTACGGTTCGTGTCATCTTTGACGGCCTCGGTTCTCGCTCTTTGGGCAAAAACTACCTCCTGAAAATGAGAACCGCAGGTATCAGAATTGAGCCTTTCCTACCCGTCCGTGTTCCCTTCTTTCATAACAGGATAAATTACCGCAATCACCGCAAAATCCTCATCATTGACGGAACCGTAGGTTTTGTAGGCGGCATCAACATCGGCGATGAATACCTGGGCCGGGATCCCAATATCGGATACTGGCGCGATACCCACCTGCGGATTGCCGGTGACACCATCCATTATCTGCAGAACATCTTTATTCAGGATTGGTTCTTCGTGACAAAAGAACAACTCCCCACAGGCTCACCACCCTCATTACCCTCCGCATCACAACCTCCCCGCAACAAGCTGGTTCAAATCGCCGCCAGCGGACCGGACACCCACTGGGAAGCCATTATGCAGGTCTATTACTACGCCATCGCCACAGCCCAAAAATCTATATACCTAACCTCTCCCTACTTCGTGCCAAACGAAAGCATCCTGACCGCTCTCAAAACAGCAGCCCTAAGCGGCGTAGACATAAAAATATTACTGCCGGCCAATCCGGACTACAGGATTGTCTTTTATGCCGCCATGTCCTACCTGGAAGAATTAATGGAGGCGGGAATAGAAATATATTTTTATCAAAACGGCTTTATGCACGCCAAAATCCTTATCATCGACGGTTTGGTTTCCTCCGTTGGCTCGGCCAACATGGATCGCCGCAGCTTCAGCCTGAATTTTGAGGTAAATGCCCTGATTTATGACAAAGAAATAGCCCGCAGACTTGAAGCGGACTTTATCAACGATCTGAAATTTTCTGAGCGCCTGACAATGGAGACTCTGACCGAACAGCCCTTGCATCACCGGGTCTTGGAGTCCGGCGCGCGACTGTTATCCCCGCTGTTGTAGGGCACTTCCCGGCTACTTGGTCTCCACCAGCCAACCGGCTACCCAGCCTACCGTACTGTCGGTAAGCCTTACCTGGTACCAATCGTTTTTGACCTCTTGAACGAGCATCGCTTCGCCCTTTTGCACCTTCTTTAAGACCGTGGTGCCTTCAGTACTGGGGTTGTCCCTCATGTTTACGTAATTGTTTTCCTGTCGCACATAGACCGTTTTGCCTACCATAGCGCTATGATCCGTTGTCGTACTGCCGGATGATGTTCCGGAGGTGCTTGAACTGCCGGAAGTGCTTGAAGAGCCTGAACTTGAAGAGCCTGAACTCGTTGAGGTTTTGTTCACCTTGGACTGCAACTCGTTGATCATGGTCTGCATGGCCTGAGCTTTGACATTAAGCTGTGCGACTTCCGTCTCAAGCTCCTGGACACGCTCCTCCAGGGCTGCATCCACATAACTCTTGGAAACCACCGGATCCCCCTCCGAACCGGCCGCCGGGGAATCTGCCATCAGCATTTTCCCTCCGATAAATCCGACGAGAATAGACAATACCGCTCCAACAATAATCATATTACGATATTTCATTTTTCTCTCTCCCTTGATGATAGTGTTTGGAAGGTTCTTTGCAGGTAATACCCCTTAAGATGCCGAGCCTCTCGGCAGCTATAAAGATGCCTAAGGAAACCGCGACCATCACCAACATCCCTTGGGCCGTGGTAACAAGGGCCATCAAAACGGCCGACACGCCAAACAACGCACTCACGCCGTACATGGCCAGGACCGCGCCCCTGTGGGTCAGTCCCAATGCCAAAAGCCTATGGTGCAGATGCTCCTTATCTGCGCAGAAAATAGGCTTTTTGTTATGGTAACGCCGTACAATGGCAAACAAAGTATCAAATATCGGAATCCCTAAGATGATAACCGGCAAAAAGAGCGAAATCACCGTCGTGCTCTTTGTCAGTCCGCTGATAGCCACAACAGCCAGATTGAACCCTAAAAACAAAGAGCCGGTATCCCCCATGAATATTTTAGCCGGATAAAAGTTATACCGCAGAAAACCAAGAGCACCGGCCGCCAAGATAAAGGACAGCATCGCAGCCTGCCCAAAGCCTTCCAGTGCCGCCACCGTGCCCAGGGTTAGCGCCGCTATGGCAGATACCCCCGTGGCCAGACCGTCAAGACCGTCAATGAGATTCACGGCATTAGTGACCCCAATAATCCATAGCACAGTCACCGGATAGCTTAAATATCCGAGATTAAAGACACCCTCAATGGGATTAGTCATAAAATCTACCCTGATTCCGGCAGCTACCACAATACACGCCGCCACTACCTGTACGGCCAGCTTCATCCGAGGAGATACCCCCCTCAAATCATCCACTATGCCAACGAGACAAATCAAGAGTCCACCCACCAGCAGACCTCCCAATTCCTTGGAAACAGGGAAAGCATAAAGAACCGACACCCAAAAGGCCAAACAGATAGCGAGCCCTCCCATACAGGGCATCGTACAGTTATGAACCTTACGGGCTTCAGGATTATCAAAAGCTTTTATTCTAATGGCAAGCTGCCTCACCAGCGGTGTACCAAACACGGCAACAGCAAAGGCCAGCAGTATAGGAACGGCTGTCTCTATCACCTTGTTGCCTCCTTATCTCAAAATACATTTTACCTTGCAATTCTTCCAAAGTATTATACCACGGAGCGTCTGTTCTGTCCATGGCCAGGGGGACCAAGGAGACGGTCCTTGTGGTTCTCCATAGCCCTCGTCCGGACCCCTACTTCTCAATCACAAACATCAACTCACCCTCGCAGGCCAGCTCTCCCTCCACCAGTGCTCTGGCTTGGCATTTGCCGACAATCCCCTTGAGGCGGATAACCTCGATTTCCAAACGCAGGGTATCACCCGGTACTACCTGCCGCTTAAAGCGGCACTTGTCTATCCCGGCAAAAAGGGCGATCTTCCCCTTATTCTCCGGCTTGTTCAGCACCAGCACTGCCCCCGTCTGGGCCAAGGCTTCAACTATCAAAACCCCCGGCATCACAGGCTGACCCGGAAAATGGCCCTGGAAAAAGGGCTCGTTTATAGTAACATTCTTGATTCCCACAATCCTCTTGTCTTCCTCGAACTCCACAATCCTGTCTACCAGGATAAAGGGATACCTGTGGGGTATAATTTCCTGAATTCTCACATTATCCATCATGGCATTAACCACCTCACACTGGCATTATTCTACATTTCTCTCTAAACACCTTTTGCCAATCGTAACCTAATTTTATCAAGCCCGGTCTTGAAGAGATACAAGGCCTCTTTTTCCCGTAACACAATAATACTTACCCCGTACACTACTACTCCTGCTGCCACGGCAAGCATGACTCTTACCAACAATATCCTGGTGCCCTGGGCCGCCAGAACACCCTCTGCCAGGTAGCCGTAGGTATAAAAGGCGGCCAGTCCAGTCAGCAGTGAGGCCCCCAGGGACTTGCCGCTGGAAATCGCCAGCTCCGCAAAGTAAAGGCGGGGAAAGCGCCGGGTCAAAAAGGCATAAAGGGCTACGGTATTAAAAATCGCCGCCGTGCTGTTGGCTAAAGCCAGCCCGCTGTGCCCCAGATAACGGGTGAAAACCACACTGGCCAGGACATTAACCACCACCGACAGCAGCCCCATCACAAGGGGAGTCTTGACATCCCGCAGGGCATAGTAGGCCCTGGTTATCACCATATTGGCTCCCATGGCAAACATCCCCGTCCCGAAGAAGAAAAGGGCCTGCGCCGTCATTTTTGTAGCCTGGGCATCAAAGGCCCCTCTTTCAAAAAGCAGCTTGACAATAGGGACATCCAGCGCCATCAATCCTACCGCCGCCGGAAAAGTGACCAGCAGCACCATCTTTAAGCCTCTGTTTAAGGTTAAAATCAGCTTTTCCTTATCCTCCCGCACCGCCTGTTCCGCCAGGGTAGGGTAAATGGCCGAGGAAATCGCCAGCACAAAAACCCCCAAGGGCAGGTTCATCAGCTTGCTGGCATAGTTCAAAGCGGAAATACTGCCCTCCGCCAACCCGGAAGCGAAAATCCGATTGATTGCCAAATACAACTGGTTCACAGCCGTGCCCAAAAAGATGGGAAAAATGTTGGCAAAAATCCCTTTAACCTCCGGGTGCTTAAAGTTCCAATCCCAGGAATAGCAAAAACCCACTTTGCGTAAGGAAGGCAACTGAATAAACAAAGAACCGCTCATGCCGACCAGTGTCCCCCAAGCCAGAAAACTCACCCCCAAGCGGCCTAAGGTCAAGACGAAAGCAATAATCACCAGACTGATAAAGCCCGGGACAAAAGCCGCCGCAGCAAAAGACTTGTTGGCATTCAGTATCCCCGAGACCAACATCCCCGCACCCATAAAAATAACCGAAGGAAACATAATCACAGTAAGGGTCTGAGCCAAGCCGGCGGTAGCCTCATCAAAGCCGGGAGCGGTCAGATAAACCAACACCTTAGCCCCGATAACCCCCAGCAAGGTAAAGGCCGCCATGAAGAGCACCGTCCAATTCAAAGTGATGCTGGCGATTCTCCAGGCCTCCTCCTTTTCGTCCCTGACCAAATACTTGGTTACCACGGGAACAATCACCGTCACCAAAGCCATCCCTAACACCATCTGTAAAAAGTAGGGCAAAGTATAGGCCACCAGGTAAGCATCCGTCAGATAGGTCGCCCCGTATTGCCCGGCGATTACCGTCTCCCGGACAAAACCCAACAGCTTCCCGGCCACGTTCATAAATATTATTACTAATGTTGCTCTTGCTACCCCGCCCATCCTTCCCTCTCCTTCACCGTCATTCAAGCATCGTCATTCAGATCCCTTATGCCTTTTAGCTTCTTTCTTACGCAATATTTCCGCCGCCGCTTTCGCCGGCAGCACAGCTTTTTCAGCCAAGTCCGTTAAACGATCTTGCAACTCCTCCATCGTCTCCCTACCGCTTACCAGCGCCTCGTTAACAACCGCTGTCAAATCGGCGGCATCAAGGCCATCTGCCGACAAGGCCTGCTGCCCTATCTGCCCTAAAAACCGCTCCACCTTAGGGTCATAGCTTATCCCGACAACAGGGATGCCTGCCACCGCCCCGTTAATCAGGGCGTGGAGCCTCATCCCCACCGCAACATCGAAATTCTTCATCAAAGAAAGAACCTCCCAGGGGAAACAGCCTTCCTGCAGGCAAAAAGCCTCCTGTCGCATTAGCTTGACAGCCTCTTGAGCGATACCCATATCATGAGGGTAATGGAGCGGCACAAAGACCACCCGGCACCCCTGCTTCACTAAACAATCACCAGCCTCTGCCAAAGCCGGCAGAAAGGCATTATCGCGCCAGGAACGGATAAAGACCCCAATCGTCTTTTTTCCCTCACCGTCCTGCACGCCGTTTCTCTCCAGTATTCTTTTGCCTATTACGGCTTCAAAGTCACCGCCGTAAAGGCCCAAGACCGGATCGGCAGCCACCGCAATTTCCTGCCCTACCCCTAGGGATAATAGCTCCTGTCTCGACTCTTCATCCCGCACCGTAATATGGCGCAGCCGGTTAAAAACAAAAGCGGTCATACGCCGGGTACTCCCTTTTCTCAAAGGTCCTATCCCCTGGGCATAAATCAACACTTCTTTTCTCAACAGCCTGGCCAGTAAAATCACCGACAGGTAATACAAAGGACTAATCCTGCTGCTGACATCCTGCAGCAACGAACCCCCGCCGCTGATGAATAAATCTGCCGGCAACAACGCTTCAAGTACAGTCGCAGGATTCCAGCGGTTAACAGCCTTCACCCCGTATCTGGCCGCTGTCCCCTGGGGATCATGAGAAAGCACCGTTATCTCCACCCCCGGCACTTCCTTTTGCAACTCCCCGATGATTGCATACAGGATGTTTTCATCCCCCGTATTGTTAAAGCCGTAATAGCCTGAAATCACTACCCTACTCACCGGCATCACTCTCCGCATTGTGCAGATATCGTAAGCATAAGTTAATAACCGCTATGGCGCACACTCCCAACAGTACCCCCAGCCACAGCCCGTGAAAAGAACGAACTGCCGAAACTAACAGGGGCGTATGGATATGGGCATAAGTATTGACTAATGAAACCTGCCCAATAACGCCCAACAATAACAGAGCATCCTTCTTCAAGTCCCGCTTATCAAAGCCGTAATACAACAACAAGAGCATAGCCGGGTGCCCCAGCAAAAACTCCTTTGTCCTGGGCCTTACACCCAGCACTTGATCCAGCAGGCTTCTCATCTTCATCTCCCAGGAGGTCACCAAGACCCCGCTGTCATTCCCCGTCCGTAAAAGATATATCCCCAGGGCCGCTAAAAGCACCATGCCACCCACGACCTGTCCGATCAAAACCGGGTCTTGCAGAAGCTTTTTCACCTTGGCAAATATTTCTCTTCCGCTTTCCCCCTCATACAGCAAATATGCCGGTACCGCCACAAGCGGCAGTAAATGCGCCAGTTTCACCCCGCTGAACCCGTTAATCTTCAACATAAAGGACTTATCTGCCAAAAGCCCCGTCATAATCACGGCGCCCACCAGACTAATCTCGGACATCTTCAACAACAGCACCACCGCACGTTTGAAACCTTTCTTTTCCTCCCCGGCCTCCTGACCGACAACAGCCGTTATCCCGATGACCGGAAAGACGATGACGCTCAAAAGAGCAAAGGCCTTCCGGGCCAGAACCGGAGCAAGATACAACATACCTCCCCAGCCGATTAGGGCGACTATCCCTCCGGCCCAAACCAGTTTTTTCGGAAGCACCGCCTCTCCCATCAGCAAAAGCCCCCCGATGACTCCCACACCGATCAGAAGCATCAGCCCGACGGAATAGGGCGGGCTCTTCGGTCCTTCGCCTTCTCCTAGCGCAAATCCTTCGGCTGCCAGATCTGCTTTGATGCTACCCACAAAATCCAAATTCCGTTCTAAGGCAGCCTCCGGCTGCTCCAGGCCAAAAAAGCGCACATACAAAGCCCGGATGTTCCTTTCCGTCACCGCCAGGTTAAACCGCTCCAGCGCCTTTTCCTCGTAATACTGCGGCATCTCGTTTTCGCTGATGGAATGAATCCTGACTACATTCTTCCCATTCTGCAGGGCTAAGGAGGCCATCCCCTGCTGTTCAAAGAATTCAAAGGTACCCACATAGGCTCCGGCTTCTTTTAGCCTCTCGGCTAAAGCAGGGATTTCTCCCAAGCAGGGCAGCGCTTCGTCATTGAAGGTCACCAGAGGCATCCCGTATTTTTCAAACAGGGCCAGAGTCCCTTCCACCTCTTCAAGACAGACACTGCCGTAGCTTCTGATACGGGGCACAACACTGAGCCCGGCTTCAGCCAGGGGCTTAATGTCTTGAGCCAAAAACCCGACACCCTTCTTGATTAAGTCCTTTTCCGATGCAAAGGTACTCAGCCAGTAATAGCCGTCCTCCTCCCCGCAAGCATAATCTCCCGGATCCACCTGCAAGCTACGGATTAGGCCCTGATAGACGTTTTCATCTTTCGTCACAATGTACCTGTTTTCCTTGATTGGCTTATTTCCACCCAAAAACGAGGGCTCCAGCTCCTGTAGGATTTGAGCCTCGCCTCCGCCTACCAGCATGATATCTCCCGACTTTTCCAAATCCTCTAGGGTTCGCTCCCGCATTATAACCCCGGTGGCACCCTGTTTTTTAAAACGAAGAGCCAGCTCTTCTACAGCCAACCCGTTGGCCGCGGCCAAATCCCTCAGCTCATCATAATCCAAAAGCACCTGAACGTTTTTGTATTCTCCCTCCGCCTGCACCCGAAAAAAATCCAGACCCAGGGAGACCACCATACTGAGGATAATCAATACCACCGCCGCTTTTTTCAAGCCGCTTATACCTTTTAAACCACCCATCTTTCCTTCCTCCCGCTTACACCGTTATACCTTGCCGGTCATCAGATAATTATATAGATTCGCCAACACCGTCAGCATCTCACCGAAATCAGAAGCTTCCTCCTCATATGCAAAGCGCTTTTCCAAAAAGGGAGTGACAATCCCGGTCTCCTTCAACAAATCCAAGGCCTCTTCATAGCCCGGCTTCTTCCCGGTCATGCCCTCGACGACCACCTCCAGAAAGACCCTTCTGGTGGCCTCAAGGGGCACCTCCACCCTTCTTAGCTCTACCCCTTCATTCCTCTCATGGGCCAGACGCAAAACCTTGTTCAGCTTGTTTTCGATGTTCCATTTATTGGCTCTTCTTTCCAGACCGTAATCGTTGACATATCCTCCTTCTATCAGACCCAACTCCCGCATCACCTTCACCCCGGGATAGGCCCAATGCTCCATCACTTCCGGCCGGGGCGGTTCATATTCCACCAAATATGCCCCCTGCTTTTTCAAGCCTTCCTGCACCCATTGCACCGCTTCCCGCTCCTTTGTCATCTCCCGGAAGCTCACTTCATTTTCCACAGCATAGGCGCAAGCCACGCCCGCCGCTTCACCGGTGGTCATCCCCACCGGAATAACCCTGGCACTGCCGTGGGGCAGGGAGTCATAGGAGGCGCTTCTCCCTACGACCAAAAGCCTGTCTATTTCTAAAGGCACCAAACAACGGAAAGGTATACTGTAAATTGCGGGCTTACCGATAACATTTCCGTAATTCTCCGGGCCCGTAGGCTGCACATCCACCGGATAACTTCCGTGTCCTATCCGATCCCACTGATCCCGGTTCTCCAGGACATCGGTAATGGTCAAACGGTACTCCCCCTGGATATGCCTTGTCTCCCGGACATATAGCTGTTCTGCCGTATCAACAAATTCAACCTCCGCAAAACCGGGGAATTTCTCCCGCATGAACTCGATAATATATGGGATTTCCTTTTTCCCCCGTTCGATTCCCAGCTCTTTCGATTCCTGATCCAGACTGTCCACCCCGAAAATCAACAGGGCATTGATCAAGACATTCCCGTTATCCTGCCGGGCTAAATTCGGCCCCCTGAATCTCATCTGCTCATCATGAGGCACATACTCCATAGCTTCTTTTCCATAGCCCCAGGCAGCCACCTGGTCGGCTCCGGAATGAGGGTCATCATCCTCCCGCTTCAGGTATTGGATAACCCGGTCCCAATCCACTCCCTTGACCTCAAAGACCAAAGTCACTCCCATCAAGAGGCCTTCTTCCCCGTAATCCTCTCCTCCTACGGTGTAGGGCACCCCCGCCGCTGCCGCCACATCGGCATCGACTGTGGCATCAATCGTACAAAGACTGCGGTATTCCTTGCTTACCCCATCTTCTTCGACCCTGACACCAACGATTTCCTTTCCTTCCATCAGTGGCTCTACCAAAAAAGTATTCAACAAGAGGGTGATATTCTTCTCCTTCTCTACCTTTTCACGGAACAACTCCTTGGCCTGTGTGACGTCAAAGGCGTTGCCGAGGACATCATAAATTTCCTGAAAGATACCTCTGGTCAAAAGCTCCCCCTGCGGGCCGTGGTTCATATCCAGGAAATTCAACCTTCCCAGGGTCATCAAGCCCCCCAATTCACTGTCATCCTCCACCAGCAGGGTCTTCATCCCGTTCCTGGCGGCAGATAGGGCAGCCGCCACACCTTCCGGCTCTCCCCCTACCACGATTACATCATACCCCGGTTCCCCGTCAATCATCGGTCCGGGAGCCGGCTTATTCTTTACATGATGGTAATATATCCCGCCGGTAATAGCTACCAGCAATATTATTGCCGGTATCAGAAAATTTCCGGCCCTCTTTCTTTTCTTCAAAGGGGTTTCCCTCCTTCTTTTCCTCCAAATATTCGCCAACTTCAGCCTCCAAATCAAAGCATTTGTTCCACAATATTCCCTAAGAGGACATAGAGCTCCCCGAAGGTTGCCGCTCCGACTGTATCTTCCAACAGCTCATCCGGCACCCCTGCGGTTATCCCTCGTTCCCGCAAGGCTTCCAAGGCTTCTGCGGGGCCCTCAGCTTCTTCACCCAAGGCCTCGCTCAATCCCATCAGGAACATGCCTCTTGTCAAGTTCTCGGGAAACTTTACGTTTTGCAAAGTTATGCTAGTTTCCTTTACGTCTCCCGTCTCCCCCGTACTTTCCTTCCCTCCGGCCTTCAGATTCCCGACCCGCTCGATCACCTGCTGCAGGTGGTAATCGGCATCCCAACAATATATCGGGGCCTCCGGGCGGTAGTCATTCCCGTACCCCCCTGCGGCCAAGCCCAACTCCCGCATCACTTTCACTCCGGGATAGGCCCAGTGTTCCATCACCTCAGGCCGGGGAGGTTCATACTCCACCAGATAGGCCCCCTGTTCCTTGAGCCTGTCTTGAACCCAGCCTACCGCTTCCCGGGAAGAAGTCATTTCCCGGAAGGTCATCTCCTTTTCTATCCCATAGGCACAGGCCACTCCTGCCGCTTCCCCGGTGGCCATCCCCACCGGAATGACCCTAGCACTGCCGTGAGGCAGGGAATCATATGAAGCGCTCCTTCCTACCACCAAAAGGTTGTCCACCTCCAAAGGCACTAAACAGCGGAAAGGTATGCTATATACGGCTGGCTTGCCTATGACATTCCCCAAATCACCGGGACCTGTTTGTTGCACATCTACCGGATAACTGCCATGGGCAATCCTGTCCCAGTGATCCCGGTTTTCCAGAACATCGGTGATTGTCAACCGATACTCCCCCTGAATATGTCTTGTCTCCCGAACATACAGCTGCTCTGCCGTATCCACCAATTCCACCTTGGTAAAGCCGGGGAATTCCTCCCGCATGAATTCTATAATATATGGGATTTCTTCTTTCCCCCTCTTGATTCCTTCTTCCTTGGAGGCCGCATCAAGCCCGTCTACTCCGAAAAGCAAAAGGGCGTTAATCAAGATACTCCCGTCCTTCTGCCGGGCCAGGTTAGGCCCGCGAAAGCTCAACATCTCATCTTGAGGCTCATAGCGCAAAGCTTGCTCCCCGTAGCCCCAGGCCACCTTCCGGGTTGCCCCCGCATTCGGGTCTCCCCATTCGAGTTTAATCTTACTGATTAAGCGCATCCAGTTGTTATATATAAAGACATAGGGCCAATTGACCTCTTTGACCCGAAAGACCAGTGTCACTGCCATGATCTTCCCGGGCTGTCCGTAATCCTCCGCTCCCACGGTGCAGGGGACTCCTGCCGCCGCGGCTACATCCGCATCCGCCGTGGCATCGATAACCCGTTCGGCTCGGTATTCTTTCTCCTGACCGCCTTCCTGAACTACTACTCCAACTATACGGCTTCCTTCCAAGATTGGCCGCACAAATCGGGTGTTCAATTTTAAAGTAATGTTTGACTCATCTTGAACCAATTTTAAAAAATACTTCTTGGTGGCCTCTATATCAAAGGCATTACCTTGCGCTTTAAAGAATTCCTGGAAAATACCCTGAGTCAACAATTCCTTCTCCGGGCCATAGTTCATATCCAAGAAATTCAAACAACCCTGAGTAAATAAGCCTCCCAGGGCTGGGTCTTCCGAGATAAGCAAGGTTCGCACCCCATTTCGAGCAGCTGATACAGCCGCCGCTATTCCCTCCGGTTCCCCTGAGATTACTATGAGAGGATGGGAAACCCCGTCAGGCTCTTTAGCTGAATATACAGGAAATAGAGCAATGCAGGTAACAACTGCTGTTAGTATAACCACTGCAATAAACCTGCTTTTATGCTTGTACAAAAAAACTCACCTCGATTCTGATTAATATAATACCAGAATCGAGGTGAAGAAGAAAGCTGCGGTAATAATAGTAATTTGAGGAACTTGTGCTTGTTGGTCAGATGTAGAAATAATACAATACTAATTATTACTTAGTTAAGTATAATGCCCTGCTCAACAAGTTCATAAGCAGTTTTTGACAAGAAATATGCATTCTTGGCAGATTTCAGTTCAACTTCTTTTGTAAGAAAGAGAATGCTTGCATTCTTTAACTCCATATCCGAAATCAGCCCTAGATTATGCTTTGTTTTGGCATGTAAGAAGTCTCTATAACTAACTTGGTAACTCATATTTTTTTCTTGTAAAGCTACTCTATCAATATTTAATTTATCATAAATATCTTTAACATCCTTTCTTAAGGTGACTATTGCGTCTTCTAAAGCCAGTTGAGCCGACTGTAAATTTATGTCGGCAATTTCAAAAGTATTACTGGCGCCATCTGTATCCTTTCGATCTGAAATTCGATCATTTATGGCAATTTCTTTATGTTTTAGATCCACGTTTTTCGCAAGGGCTAATTTAACAACCTCTGTCCAGGGTTTGGGTTCCCCCTTGTCAACAATAATTGACTCCGTTAAAACAAGAGGTGCGTCTATATCGCGCCCTATCAGGCTATTTATAGTTCTTTTATTAAAGCTCACCTGATTTATACAGGACTGCAGTTCTTTTTTGGAGTTTAAAAGGGCCATTTCCTTTCCTGCGATACTCAGTTGAGTTGACATTCCTAAACTCTGCTTAATCTTTTCAATCTCCAATGCCTTCTCATTAAGAGCTACAGCTTCCCGCGACAATTCAACCTGTTTTTCCAGGAGAGTAGTGCTCAAATAGAGGCTACCCATAGTGTATCCAATTGTTTCGATTTGCCCTGCCAGTGATTCTTGAGCTCTCTCATATGCAGACTTGCTAGAATCAGCAGTCTTGCGTATAGAAGTAAGACTTTCTACTGTATATACTCTACTATACAAAGCGTCAATAAGTGCATTATGAGCTATATTTGCATTATAACTGGCTAATGATACACTCCATTCAGCTTGCTTTGCCTGACTAGAATTCTGTTTTGCAAGTTCTATAGCAGCTTGTAACGATACCTTCCCTGAATCTAAACTTTCTGCGGATACTGGAGTTATAGTGACGATCATTAAAAACAATACCATAATAAATACTATGTTTCTTCTCATGCCACTCTATCCTTTCCGACCGTTCGGTCAGTCGATATTGTATATCATATTACTATTTTTTAGGATCGTCAAGTATTGCTCATATATTTAATTTGCAATAGAATACCTTTTCCCCGCCACTCCAAACATAATAAATCCCATCATGCCCTTGAGCAATATAACCTTCTTCCAACCAATCCGGTAAACACTCAAAAACCATAGAATTTGTTTCTTTGTCAAATCTGAAAATATATTGCGAAACGCCATTATTAAAGATACCATACAGCTTTTTATTATAAGTGAATAGTACTTTGGCACTGGGGTTTCCATAATAGTTGCTGATGAAGCTGTCTATATACCCTGGCCTAATACCGAAACTGCCATTATCGCTACTTCTGCTTAAATACATATCAACTTTGTCAGCTTTGAAAGATGAATACAATACTACTAGTTCCTTGTTAACGTTATCGTAATATGTACAAAGAGGCTTGATATCTGTTTCGCGCTTTATTTCCTTGATTTCTCCATAAGCATCTACTGTAATTACCTGATCTTTTACAATAAATATTTGCCTACCGTTTTCACTTATCGCCCATTTATCTCTTTCATTGAGTTCAATAGCATCAGAACTAAGCATGTAGGCCTTTTCACTTCTAAAAATACCGTCTGTTACCTTTGCCAGCTTAGAATCAATTGTATATTCTGTTGTTTCGTCAAAAGATCTTTTTATTAATATCTCTCCCCAAAAGCTGGATGAACTGCTTGCCACATCACTTACATCCTTAGTAGGGCCGAGGTTGTTTTCCTCAATCGAGCTTCTGCCAATAGTCATGATAAAACCCGGTATCCATTCACTTCTTATGTTTTGGACTATCCTATTCTTATCCACATGGATATTGGTTATGTTCTTTCGAATATCCTTGTTTAATATATCTACGATAATCTCTTCTTCTTGCTTACGATATTGGAGCAAACCCTGTTCCGCATCTACGGCATAATCGTACCGTTCAGCAAGTACCAGTTCATTGTTTTTATCTTGATAATCTTTCATTCCATATTTCACTTCACCTGAAAACAACTTTGTATCTTCCGGCAGCGTTATATAAAAATAGGTGTTTCCATCCTTCATTTTCTCAATAGCATAGCCTATTCCAAAATTATGTAGAGCATTTACATTTAGATATGTAGATCCATTAATAATTTTGCAATTCATATTTATGGCTTCGCCATCACTCTTAACCAAGACATCTTTGGTCAATAGATAACGATATATGTCCTTTTTTCTTGGACTTACTAAAGTAATTTCGCGGGTTATATTATCCCATACAATACGATAGCCCATCATCTCAAAAGTAGTGCGCAATGGAATATAAGTAATATTACTATCCTCTTGCAGATGCAATTTCGAATTTGAATACTGTCCATTGTAAACAAAATTAACCGGTTTTTCAGATGCCAACACATTCGAAGCAGCCATACCCATTATCATGATAACAGCAAACATTACATTTCTAAGTCTCAACAACACAGAAACCACCTCTTAAAATATATATCTCTGCTGCAATTATATACTATTCTCATACTCCTTGTAAATTAAAAGTCCTGCCGGATTACCGACAGGACTTTTAATTTATTCTTTTAATTTACTTAGCTTGTGTAAAACTAACAGCTTGAGTTGTAGCATCATATTCTACGGTTGCGCCGAAAGCTTCACCAATAGCCCGGAAAGGCAGTACTGTACGACCGTCCTGGATAAAGGCGGCAACATCGGCTTCGGACGTAGTTGTTACGCCGTCAGCAACCTTCGTAATGACATTGGAGCCAATTACGATGGTCAGAGTCATGTCTTCACGGGTAAGTGTTACAGTCTGGGTAGCTTCGTTCCAGCCGATTTCGGCACCGAAAGCATCAGCGATAGGACGAACTGCTACAAAGGTGCGGCTATCCTTGATGAAAGGAGCTAAATCGGTAACCTTAGCAACACCATCTTGAACATAACCGCTTGCACCGATGAAGAGAGTTACTGATTTTGCACCAATGGCAGCTGTTGTAGCACCAAAAGTGGCTTTTACAGTCTTAGAAACGGTTACTGTACCTTGGGTTACGATTACTGTATAGACAACTTCACCAGCTTTGTCAGAACCTACCTTGAGGTCTACTTTACCGGTTCTGGTAAGAGACTTCTGGTAGTCTACTTGTGCAGGCAGATCGTAGCTTACAGTTGCACCGGCAGGCTTGCTTACTGCATACACATCAACGCTGACAGCGCCACCGGTAGAATCAAGAGCACCGTTCTTGCCGTCTTGGTCTTTGATCTGGAGTGTAATAGTAGCAGTTTGACCTACTTCACCGGCAACATCTTCAGCTGATAAGGTTGCTACTGTGGAACCAATGCTCATGGTATCAGTAGCGACCAAGTTACGGTTGACATCAACTGCAGTGATAACTACTTCACCAGTCTGATAGTTGCTGGCAGAACCAAGAGCGGCTTTAATCGTGTTTCCGGATACAGACGCCAAGTTGGCATTGTTAACAGAAATTGTAATGCCAGGTAAGCCACTTACCGCAGAGTAGTATACATCATTGGCATCATAGTACTTGACTGAAGGTGTACCGGAAGTTGATCCCCAAGCCAACAGATCTTCGCTGTAGCTAAGAGTCATTCTCACGATAGCACCTTGGGTTGCAACGTCAAAGGTAGATGTTGCAGACTTGCCGTTTGCCAATTTCACCTTAATTGTGTAAGTGCCTAACTTATCAGGCTTTTTGTCGAACTTAACGCGTAAGGTGTTATTGGTTCTGGCTTCAAACTTCAGGTCACTGTCGGAAACGGATGCTCCGGCAGGTTTGGTTATAAAAGAAGCTGTGGGAGCACTTCCGCCGGCTAGCAGTGCAGTAAGTCCAGCCTGTTGGAATTGGTTGCCATAAATGTCATATACTTTGAAATCAAAGTTAGGAGCAGTATTAACGGCAACTTTGTCTGCTATTGCTGCCGGAGCAACAATGTCAAAGGCAGTGCCGCTGGCACCGAAAATCATATTGCCTGAGTTGTTTGTGATGCTGCCGTCTAGAGCTGTCACAATATAAGTATCAGCTTTGTTGGCAGAAACCTTAACTTTTACTTCACCTAAGATGTCAGTGGTAGCTTCGGTCTTGCTCAGCATAGCACCGCTCTTGTTAACACTGAACTGAACAACTTCACCGGCTAAGGGGTTGCCAGCAGAATCTTTTACTGTGAAGGTGATTTCATATTCAGTTCCGTCTGCGGCAAATGGGCCGGCAGGAACAGTTGGGGTGATGCTTCCAACGCCAAGAGGAGTGAACTTAGTAGGAGCTGAGCCGATTTTATTGCCATCGGCAGGAGCTACAGTAGTAATCACAACACCAGCTCCATGAATAGCCGCCTTAATATTTACATCACCCGCGACATTCGAAGCGAATTTAACTTTCGCAGTATTACTGGTTGCTGCTGTCATTTCAACTGCTGTTATCTCTTTGTAATTTGTAGCAGCAGAACCTATAAGGATCGCGGTAGTTCCATCAGCTTTAAACGGTCCAGTAAGGATTTCCGCATCGGAAGCAACCTTGGCAGTTCTTTCTCCCCAAACATACAAGCTATTGCCTGCGCCGAGAGATGTTGTTAAGTTGTTAAATCTGTCGCGAAGTACCACAGTTGCAGTAACGGCGGATGATCCATCTGCAGACTTGGAAGTGGAATTAACGCTGATTTTGGAAGCTGCCAAAGAAGCATCGTCAGCTACAACAGTAATGTTTGCTGCTGCAGCATCAACGTCACCAGAAGTAACCAAGGAAGCCGCATAAGTTCCAGCTGTTGTAGGTGCAGTAGCACAAGCAACAGTGAAACCATAAGCCGCACCAGCGCCAATGCCGGCGACGGAAGTAATGGTAATTGTATTTGCGGTTGCTGTATAGGTGTCGGTTGCAGCTACAAGTCCTGCACCTGCAGTAATCGTAGAACCAACACCGTTAAGAGCAAGTGCTGTTGTTTGTGGTGTAGCGGTAAATCCTGTAGGTAACGTAAGTGTTATTGATCCACCTGCACCGATGGCTGCGTTAGTTGTACCAGTTACTACAACGTTTTTGGTTCCAGCAGTAACATTAGCAACAGAAAAAGCTGTTACCGATGTGCCAAAAGCAGCCAGGGGAAGCAGAGTCATCATGAACATTACTAATGTCATGACGGCAAATAATTTTTTAGATTTCAAAACTATATCCCTCCTTAAAGTTTTAAAGGTTCTGAACCCTCCATCCTTGATGGACGGTCTCGCCGGTAAATTTTTTCCGGCTTGGTTCCTGCCGTCCTACCGTAAGCTTTTGCTTGGCGGAGGCATTTTCGGGAACCTTTTCATACTCACCTATGTAGTCTATACCAGCTCTCTGTGGCCGTATCCCCCCTTTCAAAGGTGGTCAGCAATTAACCTAAATCCAAAGATTTTGTTTTTATCTTTATGCAAGCCTTATGCCAAGACGGCAGGGCAAGCACTACAACACATTATATCACAGAAGCACTTCAAGTCAACAATAAAATTGGAAGTATCAAGGAGACCGCTTCCGACAAGGGCTACAACGCCCTGTAAATATAGTACATTCGCCACTCGATGTCAAATTCCTGCAAATATATCTAAATATTCGAAAACCAGGGCCTCGTCATGAAGTTGGCGGTTTTCCTGTCTTCATCGTTCTATTATATGTATTGTCAAGCTGCTTAGAACGTTATTTTCTTGTTAACTTTTGCTTGAGTACGGCTAAGACGAACTTGGGCAAGGACAGCATTCGTTTGAAGCGCCGTGGTTCTTTGAGCAGGCGGTAGAACCATTCCAGGCCTACCCTTTGCATCCAGGCAGGTGCTCTGGTAGCCGTACCGGCCAAAATATCAAAGGAGCCTCCTACGCCGATGGATAAGGGAACATCCAGTTCCTTGAGATACTGCTGGATGAAAACCTCTTGCTTGGGTACTCCCAACGCCACCAGCAAGATATCCGGTTTCTGTTTATTGATATTCGCCACTACCTGTTCTGTTTCCTCCTGGGAATAATAGCCGTCGCGATAACCCTTGATCTGCAAGTTCGGATACTTCTCCAGGGTATGCAAAACGGCTTTCTCCACCACATTAGGTTCCGCACCTAGAAAATAGATGCTCCAGTTTTTTTCCGCGGCCAGTTCAAACACTTCCGCAACCAGATCTATACCCGCTACCCTTTCGGGAACGGGCTGACCCAGCATGTTTGCTGCCAGGACCACGCCGGAACCGTCCGCTGTTACCAGGTCGGACTTTTGCAGGAGTTCAAGATACTCCGGTTCAACATGGGCTTTGTAAATCACCTCGGCATTAGCGGTTACGATATGCCGGGGTTTTCCCTGTTCGACCATGACCCGGATCCACTCTACGACTTGCTGTAAAGACATCCGTGCCACCTTGACACCTAAAACGGAAACCGTCTCTATTTTCATAGACGCATATCCCCTTATATAAGTTCCATATTACAAGCTATTATTTTTATTAAATTTTTATGCTTCCTGTTTATTCTCTTCCTGATGGATCTCTTCCAATAATTCTTTCAGTGCGTTATCATCGGCTATCCAGTAGCTTGCCCCGTAATTAACATCATCCGGGGCTCCCGGCACCATGTGGGTTTCGAATTTAACTTCTTCCAGGTTCTTAAACTTGTTGGCCAGGGCAATCATCTTCTGCAAGCTCATATTTGTTTTCAAATGCTCATCCATTTCTGCCAAAAGCTCGGGCACTTTCCAAACGGTAGATAAGCTGATTGCTTGATCCAGCAAGGCACCGGCGAATTTCTGCTGCCGAGCGATACGGCCGATATCACCCTTGCCGTCACCGCGCCACCTGACATAGGAAAGGGCATCATGCCCTTCGAGAACCTGTAGCCCGGCGTAAAGATCAATACCCTCTTCGGGAAAATACATTCTCTCTTCCACATTCAGAGTCACGCCTCCCAGGATGTCAATAACGTTTTCAAAACCACTGAAATTCGTCTCGACGTAGTAATGAACCGGAACATCCAGGAAATTCTCCACGGTGGCAATCGTCATATCCACGCCTCCTACGGCATGGGCGTAATTAATCTTACGCATGGTTCCTTCTTGGGCAATCTTGACCCTGGTATCCCGGGGGATCGAAAGGAGTGTCGCTTCCTTTTTGGTCAGGTTCAAGAATGCCAAGATGATTGTATCGGCACGGGCAGGCTCATTCTCCCGCTGGTCCACACCTAAAATTAAAACATTGAGGATGTCGTCGGAGGCATGAGTTGCCTGGGTATCATCGCTTTTTTTATCTGTGGGCACCAAGGGGTCATAAAGCCAGCGAGCCGCCATGAACCCCAGCATAGCGCATAAAAGGAAAAATATCAATAATAGGCATACTCCCGCCGGCTTGATGTTGCTTCTTTTTTTTCGCTGCAGACGCGGCAGGTTTACATTCGATTCGGAATCCATAGCACTCCTCCACTAACTTGTCCATGTACCGCCCAGGCCTCAAACGCTAGCGGCTGTCTGCCACCGCTGCGATAGAAGCGGACAGAAGCCCGGCCAATTCCGCCAGGTCGGGTTCCCAGTACCAGAGACCATCTATTTTTTTGTTTTGCCCCGGCACAACCTGTGTGGCTATGCCTTTATCTTGCACGGCAGGCGCAATACGGAGCAAGGCGACCATTTCTTTTACGGTCAGATCTGTTTCTACGTTTTCTTGAAAAATATCTATTAGTTGCGGTGCCCTCGTTATATTGGAAGGACTCAGCAGCTTTTCAAAGAGAAGGGACACGACTTCCTGCTGGCGTTTGGCTCTACCGATATCGCCTTCGCTGGTGCCGCGGAAACGGGAGTAGGCCAGAACCTGTTCACCGTCCAGAGACTGAAGCCCCGGCTGCAGGTCGATACCTTCCAGCGGAACATACATCCGCAGAGGAACGTCCACTTCAATACCGCCGACTTCGTCAACCAGCTCAACCAGACTCGTAAAGTCCACCACTACATAGCGGTCTATCCTCACGTCGAGGAAATCGGAAACGGTTTCCAACGTCAGTTCGACTCCTCCGTAAGCATAGGCGGCATTAATCTTATCCCACCCTCCTTTGACTTTGACACGTGTATCCCTGGGTATGGAAAGAAGGAAGGCATCCTTTTTTTTGCCGTCCACAGAGGCCAGCATGATTGTATCAGTACGGGAATTTACTCCCGCCCTTCCGTCGGTGCCCAGTATCAGGATATTAAACTTATCAAAGAGAAGGGACTCCTCGGTATAGCCCAGTATTTTTTCCTCTTCTTCTTCTTTTTGCGGCTCAAGTTGAAAATATGCGTCGTAGGCAAAGTATCCCACCCCGACGACTATCAATAAAAAAAGAGCAATTATTGTCAGTTTTGATTTATTCATTCCCATCACCCTTCCGACCTGCATATATTATAGGGGGTATCGGCCGATACCGTCCCTAACCTTGCAGGCTAACGAAAGATGGTAACGGCTCGTTGCTCACCGTCCCAAGTAAAAGAGGCCTGCATTTGTTCCCCTACAAACCTCAAAGGTACGAGGGTACGGCCATCAACGATGACCGGTGCGGTATCAAGCTCTATGGTTTTGTTATTCACTGTAGCGTTTTTTCTATCAATATATAATTCAATATTGGTACCATCCAGGGTAAAGGAGACCTTTCTCGCTTCGTTATCCCACTCGAAGGAAGCTCCGAAGAGTTCTCCGATAAAACGGACGGGAACCATGGTCCTGTCGTTTTTGATTACGGGAGCCACGTCCAACGCGGTTTCCTTCCCGTCAAGCCACGCACTTTTACGCCCGATTATTATTTTTACCTCGGTGAATAAAGTACTTTGCATCTCTTTAAGCGTCTTTTCCATCTCGGAGAAATCCCTCTTAAGGTCAGCAATCTTCTGCTCCACAGAAGAGGTCTCCAGCCGCAGCCAGTTGTCGAAGAAGGACTTAGTCATCAACTGCTCATAGGCCTTGAGAGAAAAAGCCGTAAAAAAAAGAATCACAAACACTACAGTGGCTGTTTTGAGCTTCTTGGGTCCATTAAGCATAAGCTACCTCTTTCGGTTTAAGGGTTGCTATTCTACATCACCTTGTTCTTCTCCTGCTTTTACACCCAGGTAAATTCAGACAGGCAATCAGTACCCGGTTAACGGATACTTGCTCCAGAGGGCATCTTTTCGCCGGCTGAAGTCTAGTTGAACTTATCCCGGTTGTTAGTGGCACTTACTACCCGGATAAAATAATATAACATCGGGAGGAAAATTACAACTGGGAGACATTACATGTATTTTACCGGGAATTGTGCAGGGATCGATATCCTCCATGATTGCAGTATATAAGATGGGATAGTCTGACGAGAACGAATTAATAAAATACACCCTTAGAAATCATCTGATTTCCCAAGGGTGGGGATTAATGTTATTAAATCTCTTGCTGCGTGTATTATCCCTAATATTAGAACCTCTTTCTCACTTCTTCATGCGAAATAACTTTTCCTTCTTCAGCAGCTTTGATCGAAGCCTCAATTTTTTTCTTCACATAAAGTTGATACATTATATCATCCTATGTTGCTTGTTCAGGCAATTTATCTATAATTTTTTAGCTTCTTCTTTAACTATGCTCATAATAAATTCACTCCTTTACAGGACGTTTCTAACATAAAAATATCACAGCATACAGCAAAACAACCTCATAAATCCACCCTAACTGCCCTGGAGACAAACACTCTTCAATTTACAGCCCATAATTCCTTCAGTGAAACGACAAGGCCCTCAAAGTGGGGGTGTTCCACAACATCTTCCTCCATCCCGGAGGCAACCAGGGCATAGGCACCGTCCCGGAGGGCAAAGCACTCCAAGGTTTTATCCTCGGGATCAACTATCCAATAATGACATACCCCAACCTTCTGGTAAATATTGAGCTTCTGCAGCCGATCCTTGCGCCTGCTGGAAGGAGACAGTATTTCAACCGCCAGCATAGGCGGGCCGTCAATCCGGGTCTCCTTGACTAATTTTTTCTGTTCTCTCGAGATATAGAGCAGATCGGGCTGAACCACGGTAATATCATGAAAAGTCACGTCTAAAGGTGCATTGAATACTTCTCCGGTGGGATCGACCTCCCAGAAGTAGTCCTCCAGGCAACGTTGGAGCCTCCGGGAAACCCGCTGATGCATCACATTAGGAGCAGGTTCTTTGATCAGCATCCCCTCCAGGATTTCAAAACGATAACCCGGCTCATCCGGTATTTCCAGGTAATCCTGATAGGTATACTTTCTTGTGGTATCGGTTGCATAGCTGGCCTTTTTTTCCCGCACCGTACCGGCTAAAGCGTTGATTACTTCATTAAGGTTGTAACGATACTGTTTGCTGCCTAATTCAATGTAGGGTATCCTATTCTCTCTTGTATATCTCCAAATCGTTTCCACAGAAAGATTTAAAGCTTCAGCCAAGTCCTGAGCAGTTATTAGTTCTTTGGACATAAATAACACCTCCAAGTCGATTATAGAGAAAATGATGGTTATTGTCAATTATCATCGTTTATTATCAATCATATATGTTGTTATTTGTTGATATTTGTTCCGTTAAGATAATATGATTTAATTGTAGATTAATTTTTTATACCTATAAATATTTGATTTACTTTTTCAGCCTAGTTTGCTATCTTCTGTCTTGTGTTTCCTAGTGTATACGGGTTATAGCGACGTACACAAAATTTATAATAATGATATATATTATAATTATGTTTATTTATAGTCTTAACATTTTGTATTTTATAGGTTATAATAATAACAAGAAAGAAAGTTCCTGCTTTACCCAATTACGAAAAAAGTGTGGTGTTAATATGTCTGAGAATCGGCAAAATCGTTTGCTTTCAGAACGTGACCGTTTGGTTAAGGCGTGGCTTACAGCTGAGCATACCAACAAAATGTCCATCCTCGTTCGCATTGAGGATATCGATGAACAGTTGCGTTCACTGGGCAGCACCCCGGTTAAAAGGGAAGTTCTGCCGCGAAGGTTTATTAGAAGATAATATGGCTTTGTAATGAAAAGAGCAGCAATTGGCTGCTCCTTTTTTTTATACATTTTATACAATCCATTTCAAGCTTAGCGTACAGTTCCGGTGCGAGTGAGAGTCAAAACAAGTATGTCATGCTCAACTTTATAAATGAGCAACCGGTTAAGACCTCTTAAGTCACTGAATACCGAGTTTTTCTTTTAATCCTTCTTGTAGTATTTGCGAGAAGTTTACACCAGCCTTTTCTGCACGATCGTTGAGCCAGCTGGGAAGGGTAAGATTTTTACGGATGGTTCGCATGTCATGAGCTCTACGATATGCTGCAAAGTTAATATCGACCAGTGTAACAATTTCGTTTTCTTCATATTCAACAGATGATTTCGGCGAAGCCTCAGGGATAGTTCTTCCAGCGTCTTCTTCGCTAATACCCCATAAGCCTATCGCATCGCGGACCATTTCAATGGTATCGATTATATCAGTGCCTTGTGTATTAATATCAAGGTCCGGCACATAAGCAACATAACCGTTTTTGCTTGGAGTTAATATTACAGGATAAACTTTTTTCATTGTGTGAACCTCCTTGTTTTTATAAATTATATTTTAGAGGAAGAGCTTATTTCAGCCCTTGCCGTTTGATGATTGCTTTTACCAGCATTTCATCTATTTCGTTGTGGCGAGGAATCGGTTCGTTCTTTAATCCATTCCTTTCTAACCACCATCCGTTTTTTGTTAGTAATTTTATTAAGTCTTTCCGTTTCACTCCCTCACCTCTTGATTATATCATACGCATTTGATGCGTATTTATCAAGAGTAAATAAAAAAATCACAAGTGTAATATGCGTATAATTAAGAAAAATTATATTAAGATAATGGTCCTCGGTCACTTTTTGTTTTGATAAAGCATAAGCAGCCGATTAGGCTGCTTATGCTGCAAGATGTTGCTCCTTTTTTTATGCATTTTTACAATCCTTTTCAAGGACGGAGACCGAAACCAATCAAATCTATCTTGCTTCAACGACAAAGGAGGCATTTCCGGAGGGATAATGTCTTCTTTGCGTTATTCCTTCTCAACCATCCTGACGGGCTTCCAAAAACAAATCAATATCCTCAACGATGTAATTCGTCCCGGTAGTGTGCAATGCCTCATAGCAGGAAAGCACATAATCGGAAACACCATATCGTTTGAAAATGTTTATCGCCTCTTTTCCGGTCAAGTTTTTTGCTGCCTTGTACATCTCAATGCAAAAAACTAAGAATTTCCCCTCTGCGCTCATATTAAGCCTCCTCCGGGTAAGTAATAGACCCTGTTTCTTGTTCTTCTTTGAACATCTCATATAGAGCGTTTGCGTTCAAATGCTACAGCTTAGTCGCCTTATCCGAACAAGTCGCTGTGGGTTCCGGTGCGAGTAAGAGTCAAAACAAGTATGTCATGCTCAACTTTATAAATGAGCAGCCAGTCCGGTGTGACGTGACACTCCCGATACTTTGACCAAACGCCGCTCAACGCGTGGTCCTTATGCTTTTCGGCAAGTGGTTCTCCTGATGCCAGCGTTTGAATGAGTGTCGTAAGAAGGCGCATATCATAGCCTCTGCGCTCGATATATTTCAGATCACGTTTAAAGCGACTGGTCGGCTTTACTTCATACATCGGCCAAAAGCTCCTTCATCATCCGGTTGACATCAGTATAGCCTTTAACCGCTGGGTCACGGCTGATGCGCTCAGCCTCTTCCATGGCGGCAATAGTCTCGTTATTCGGAACCTCAAGAGCAATGTCAAACGGAATTCTCTGTTGACGCACGGCCTGACGCAGGAAAATATTGAAGGCCGTCGTCATGTTCATTCCAAGTTCAGAAAACAGCTGCTCAGCTTGTTTTTTTAATTCGACATCCATACGAATGCTTATATTCGTCGTGCCAGACATAGTCATCAACTCCTTTACTATAGTATATTCAATATATCACAAAATATGTGCAATGTAAATACATCGCACAAGAACTTGCGTTATCTCCCCGGTCCAAACAAAAGAAAGCCGCCTAATCGGCTGCTCTCTTTTTTATCCTTTGTAAACAGATAGGTTATTCTTCTTTTGTCTGTATATCCCGTTTCAGGTTTTCATATAAGAGTTCGCCCAGTCCCAAGCCGCCTCGGGTTTGCGACATTAGTTTACCGTATTCATCGTCCAGCATGTCCTGATATGTTTTCATCGCTGTGCTCTCTTGAAATAATCCGCTTTCGGGAACTGTCTTGCGCATTTGTTTCAGCATGAGATGCAGGAAAACAGCCTCCATTTCCCGGCAGGCTTCCTTTAGCTTCTTATCATCGTCTTCCGTTTGGGCTTCCCTTAACAGCTTTTGGAACTCACCGTCCGGTTTCTCTTGATAATCGGTCCGCAGAGAACTGTCAAGGGTATAACCTCCCTGACAGACAGGGTCAATCATCATTATCCCTCACCCCTTTAGCGCTTAAGGTTGTTAGTGAGACTCAGAATCTGATCGGAGGTCTCGATGGACTTGGAATTAATTTCATAAGCCCGCTGGGCTATAATCATTTTCACCATCTCGTCAACGATTTGTACGTTGGAGTTTTCCAAAAACCCTGACATCAATGTACCCATTCCTTCTTCGGTAGGTGCGGCTATAAGCACTTCCCCGCAAACCTCGTTAGCCGTATAGGCAGAAGAGCCTGCTGCCTCCAAAGCAGCTGGGTTAGTGAAAACGGCCAGTTCTATTATTGGTGCGCTGCCGCTGCCCGCCTCGACCTTTTCCGTACCGATGGTGCCGTCGGCGTTAATGATAATCGTACCGTTTTCCGTATCCGGTTTAATATATCCCACAGATTTCCCGTCAAACGAAACAGAAGAGCCGCTGTCGTTTCCTTGAGAGGAAAGCACCCGGTAACCGGCGGCATTAACGAGATACCCGGCTCCGTCAACTCTAAAAGCACCATCCCTGCTAAAACCAACTTCCCCATTAGGAAGTTCTACCATAAAAAAGCCACGGCCTTCAATACAAACATCCAGGTCATTGCCGGTTGCCTGGGGAATCCCCTGTGCGAATTCGCTCAGGGTACCGACGACTCGCACTCCGCTTCCTACTTCTATGCCGGTGGGATTGAAAAATCCGTTGGCGGAAGCCGAAGGGCTCCTTAAAGTCTCGTACAACAATGACTGGAAATCAGCCCTGCTCTTTTTAAAACCCGTGGTGTTAACATTAGCCAGGTTATTGGCCACCACGTCCATGTTCATTTGCTGTGCTTTCATGCCCGAACTGGCAATATAAAGCGACCGCATCATGAAAATCGCCTCCTTCATGATTGTGCGGTTCCCTCAATCGGTCGGGAACCGGGAGGCCCCTGCAAGCAGTCCGGCCTCATTATTATTCTTCTTTTTAGACTTGTCCGATTTGGCTGACAGCCTTCTCTAGAGTCGAGTCATGGGTCTGCATCACCTTCTGGTTGGACTCATACGCCCGCATAATGTTGATCATATTCATCATTTCGTCTATGGCGTAAGCGTTGCTGCCTTCCAAAGCCCCTTGTATCACCTGCGGATTCCTTTGCTCCTGAGGGTTTTCCGCCCGAAACAGCGAAGAACCTTCTTTCACCATCTCGTCCTTCTCCAGGGTCACCACTCTTATATCGTCAACCCTCTCCCCGGCGCAGTAGACTTCTCCCCGCTCTCCGACAACAAACTCGCCGCCCCTGACATTGATCTCTCCGTTATGTCCCATCAGCGGATAACCGTCGGAGGTACAAATGATACCCTCCGGATTAACATTGAATTCCCCGTTCCTGGTATATCGCTCTCCTTGAGGAGTCATAACCACAAAGTATCCATCGGTAGACAAGGCGAGCTGCTGGGAATTTCCGGTGGTCTGCTGTATCCCGTCGGAGTGGTCGATAACTATGTCGTCCAGACGCACGCCCATGGTCAGTTTCCCCACGTACGGTTGCTTGTTTCCCGTAACCTCGTAATCGTTCAATCTATGGACCAGCATATCGGGAAAAGCAGCACTAATGACTGTCTCCTTCTTGTAACCGGGGGTATTTATGTTAGCCAGGTTATTTGCCGAAACCTCCTGCTTTTTCTCCAGCACCGCAAGGCTTAGGGCAGAAGTATATAAACCTTTTAGCACGAAGACACCTCCCTTCATACGGACTTTATTCCCTATTTTTTTGTGAATTCCTTCTTCTGCTACAAAAAAAGCGCTTTTTCAAGCGCCTTTCATTTCGGTTGCTGTGGTCTCCTAAAAGAACGTGAGTTTTCCAACACATCCAAGTGCAGCAAGGCTTTAGCCGTCCCTAAGGCAACGCACTCAACGGGGTTATCGGCGATGTGAACAGGCAGGTTTGTTTCCTGAGCAATAAACTTGTCCAACCCGTGTAGAAGGGCGCCCCCGCCCGTTAAAACAATGCCTTTGTCGATGATATCCGCAGCCAGCTCCGGTGGTGTTTTCTCCAGCACTTCTTTGATAGCGCCGACGACCGCTTCCAAGGTTTCGGACAACGCCTCGTGAACCTCTTCTGCGGTGATGTTAATGTTTTTAGGTAAACCGCTGACCAGGTCTCTCCCTCTGATATTGAAGCTTTCTACTTCCCTGTCACTGGGATAGGCAGAACCAATCGTGATCTTTATTTCTTCCGCCGTCCGCTCTCCTATCAGAAGGTTATAGGCGCGACGCATGTATTTTATTAAAGCATCATCAAACTTATCTCCGCCGATACGGATTGACTTGCTGGTTACAATGCCTCCCAACGACATAACAGCAATATCCGAGGTGCCACCGCCGATGTCCACGACCATGGAGCCGTTAGGTTCGCCAATCTCCAATTCCGCTCCCAAGGCTGCCGCTAAGGGTTCCTCTATCAAAAAAGCCTCCTTGGCTCCGGCTGATATTGCGGCTTGCTTTACGGCTCTTTCCTCTACGCTCGTGACACCTGAGGGGACTCCAACCATGACCCGGGGTTTGAAAAATAGCCGTTTTTTCAGACTTTTACCTATGAAATAACGTAACATCTTCTCCGTAACGTCGTAATCAGCAATTACTCCTTCTCTCATCGGTCGTATAGCGACTATATTACCCGGTGTTCTTCCCAACATATTTCTGGCTTCCTCACCTACGGCAATCACTCGGCCGGAGGCTTTGTCGAGGGCAACAACGGAAGGTTCATTCAGTACGATTCCCCTCTTTTTAACGTACACTAGCACACTGGCAGTTCCTAAATCAATACCTATGTCTTCTCCGAAATTAAAAAACATCAAGCCACACCCTCCCCGTACGTCAACCGTCACCGTTTATAGAGATAACCCATGTGGCTCATAGTTCTACACTTTATTCGTTTTTCCTCTTTTCTTTTGCTAAAATATTCATTAATTTTCTTGTACTTCTTTATACTTCCTCCTGGTAGCTTCTCCTCCGCGCAAATGACGCTCTGCTTTATTCTGTTCAAGCACATATTTGACCTGTGCGGCAAGCTGTTTATTAATTATCGGCAAGCGCTCCGTCATATCTTTGTGAATTGTGCTCTTACTTACTCCAAATACGGTGGCCGTCTGCCTGACTGTGGCTGTAGTATCGAGCATATAATGGCAGACTTCAAGAACCCTTTTGCGGATATATTCTTGCATCTATCTCCCCCCGTTCACCTTGTTATTTCTCTAAATGTATATGAGGGGAAATAAAAAAAATGCCTGCTAATACATCAGCAGTTGGAATATCAGCAGGTCATGCCCATTTTCTACATCTCTTTATCATATTTGTAACGATAATAGATTCCATAGGCAACAACAAAAAGATAAGCAAAAACCAGAAGCAGCAAGGCCGCCAAATCTACTTCCATCAAAGCAAAGGCCAACATCAAAGCTCCAAATACATAGATCATCATATCGTATGCCTTGGCTTTTGCCAGGCTCCCAAGCGTAATATTGCGTTCGTCCTGTCTTTCTATCTCTATTTCTTTTTCTTTTGCCGGATGGTTTTTCAAGATTCTGCGACTGATTACATCTCCCGTGCCATGGCCGAAGATACCGCAGCCTAAACCAATACACAAATAGGGAAGCACTCGCATCATTCCTTGTGGATCAATGCTCGTTTTAACAGTATAAATTCCTGCGCTCAACAAGGCCAATCCCAGAAACATTAAGATAAAAGCTGACACGCTCTTTTTCATTTCACTTCACTCTCCTCATATATAAAGATTTCCTCAATACTCAAATCAAAATAACGGGCAATTTTGAAAGCCAGTAGAATTGACGGATTATAGCGACCGTTTTCTAAAGAACCGATGGTTTGTCTGGAAACTTCCAAAGCGGCAGCCAATTCTTCTTGTTTGATGCCGTGCTTCTTTCGGATTTCTCCTAATCTGTTTTTCACAAACCCACCCCTCTGATGTAAAGTTTGCTTTCCATATCTTTAGTTTACCATGAAATAAAATAATGTCAAGCTTGCTTTCCATAATACTAAAAAAGCACCACAGGTTATGAACCATGCGATGCTTCTATTATATTTGTGCTTATTTCCCCATAGTGCAACACTGTTGCTTTTAGCTCACTGACCACTCATCTTTGCTTCAGTTTCGTTGATGGCACCGGATGCTGTAGCGCCATCCCCATCAGTTTATCCATATAGTCAGCCATGAACAAAGGAATATTCAGAAGATCATCATCCAGCCGCAGGTTATTCAGCGAAAAACGAAGGCGAAGCTTTACTCTGTCACTATATTTTTCTTTAAACTTCTTTAGGCTTTTGCTTGCCGTATTTGTTTCCGATTTTACCTCAGCAGGAAAAATATCGTTCTCTCTTTGTATAAGAAAATCAACTTCATAGCGAGGGTTATCTGCCGTCCAATAACGCGGTATCGCTTCAAATTGATTTCTCAGTGCTTGCAGCACATAATTTTCACTCAGCGCTCCTTTAAATTCAACAAACAGACGATTACCCTCGCTAAAAGAGGAAGGTGCCAAAAGCGACAAACGGCGCAAAAGCCCAACATCTACTAAATAAACCTTGAAGGCGGACACAAAGCCATTGTAACGCATCCTCATATTCTCTGGCACGAGTTCCTTCTTTAACTGCTTTATAGATGAACTTTTTATTTTCCCTGGCAAGTTGGGAAGGTATCGATTTCCAGATGAGTGAGATCTTTGGATAGTCTTTAGGGTCAGGATACTTAGCAAAATCTCGTTCATAGGCCCCTAATATATTGGAAAGCACTCGTTGCATCAATTCGACGTCCCTGTCTTCTGTCCAAGAACGAACGGATTCCGGCATTCCGCCGGTAACAAAATACATTTTCATCTTTTCGTAAAGAGGAGTGACGTACTCCCACCACCTGAAGAGGTGGGGGCTTCTTGGGACGTACCAACTAACGTCGGTATAATTACCAAGCTATCCCCATTCGCCCAACGGTTCATATATTCTATTAGGCTATACCAAGTATCCGGCAGCCTTCGTTTTTGATATTGATGGCAGCGTTTATGTCGCGATCTAATTCTGCTCCACAATGACTACAAGTCCAATTTCTATCTGCCAAAGTCAATTCTTTGTTTTCCTGCTTACAAAAGCGGCAAAGCTTACTGGATGGATACCATTTATCTATGGTAACCAGCTTTTTACCTTGTTCTGCCAGTTTGTAGGCCAAAAATGTTTTCAACATTCCAAAGCCATTGTCGTTTGTTGATTTGGCCAGTTTTAGGCCTTGCGCCATACCCCGCATATTTAGGTTTTCTATTGCAACTGCATCATAGGCGTTGGTTATCTGCCTGGAGAGCTTATGCAAGAAGTCCTTTCGTTGATTGGCAACTTTCTCATGGAGTTTCGCTACTTTTTGTCGTTGCTTTTCACGATTTTTGCTACCCTTTTTGCGTTTGGATAATTTACGTTGGGCTTTCTTTAGTTTTGCTTCTGCTTGTCGATAATAGCGGGGGTATTGAGCGCTGTTTCCTTCGCTATCTATATATAGCGATTTCGAGGAGTAGTCCAAACCCAGTGTTGTTTCAGGTTTTGCTGTTCTCGGTGTGATTTTGGCATCATTTTCGACCAGTATGGAGATATAATATTTCCCTGTAGGTGTTTGACTTATGGTGGCTGATTTTATGACAGCATCGTGTGGTAGTTGTCTATGCAGCTTAATTCGTACATTCTTTAGCTTAGGTAGTCGAATCGTCTTACTATTAATAAGCCGGATTGTTCCTCTTTGGTTGTTGGTGGTGTAGGATTTTTTGTCATGGCGCTTACTTTTGAATTTTGGAAAGCCGATTTTCTTATCACGGAAGAAGTTTCTGTAAGCTGTATTCAGGTTTAGCTGGGCGTTTGCCAAAGCCAGGCTATCCACTTCTTTGAGCCATGGATATTCTTTTTTATACTTTGCAGGGGTTGGTGTTTTTAGCTTTTTTATGGCTTCTTTATCTCTTCGATATTTTTCATATTGCTCTTTTTTTTCTGCCAGCATTTGATTGTAGACAAATCTTACACAGCCGAATGTTTTTTTGATTAGCAATTCCTGTTCAGTGTTAGGCATTAGACGATACTTATATGCTTTGTTTCCGATAGGATATCACCTTCAAACGAACGTGCGTTCTGATGCTAGTTTATCCTATCGGGATATGTTTTTCAAGCTTTTTGTTACTCTGTGTGTTACACCGATTTTGTGCAAGGGAGAGTGAAGCAGGCAATTCATCTCCCGCCTATGCTCTCACTTGCGTGAGCAAGGTGACTTAGAGGCGTGAGACTTCTTGACGGTTGTTTGTTAAAGTAGGCAAGGTCTTCATAATAGCGCCTGGCAAATTCTTTCAACAGCCAAGTCTTGCCCATTTGCCGAACACCCTTTAAGACGAGAGGCTTTCGATATTTTGATTTTTTCCAGCGCAACAACCACCGCATAATCATCCTTTCCATAATTTTACTTCTTTCCTCATCACATTTTATTATGCTTTTTTATGATATTAAATCACACTTTTGTCATATTTATTGTGTTGTTACCCAAAAATCAATATAACAATATTCATACAATTCCCTCATATATCAGCCCCAGCAATGCAAAAAAGAGCATCATAGTATTTTTTCTACAATGCCCTTAGAAAAACTATATTAAAATTCTGCTGTTGTTCCGCTTGAATTAAGTACGTCCGCACCAAGATGCAGTAAGGGGTCAACCTTTTTCCCATCCTTGATAAGCACAAAATGAAGGTGCGTCCCTTCCTTTCTCTCCGCCAAGCCCGGTTCTCCAATCAGACCGATAACTTGTCCGCCTTCTACCGTCTCCCCTGCTTGAAGAGATAATTCTCCCAGCTGAGAATAAAAACTCTGCCAGCCATTACCGTGGTCAATCGTGATTATTTTTCCTTCGTTATCCGATTCGCCGATGAGTGAGACTCGGCCCGACATTATAGCCTTAACTTCTGTCCCAATCCCTGCCTTGATATCCACACCGTCGTGGTAGCGAAAATCACCAAAGGTCTCTGAATAGCTGATTCCCCAGCCCCTGATTATTTCTCCCTCTACGGGCCATCCCATATTTGAGATATCACCCGTTACTGTTCCTGTAACAGGCTCAATTTGTTCCTCGCCTTCTGCCTCGGGCCCTTCATCCCTTCCGTTTTCTACGAAGGAACCTTCTGTTTTCTGTTCCGGTTCCTGTCCCGGTTCTATTTCCGTCGCATTTCCGCCCTGGGGCGTTTCTTTCTGCAGCGTTTCCTTCTGCTCCGCTTCGTTTGCCTGGCTTATTTGTTCCAAACCGGCCTGTTCAATCTCCGCTGTGCTTGTTATCCCTGTCTTTTCCTGATTCCGGTCGCCCGATAAGGGCACCATGATTGTAAAGACGAGCGCAACTATTGCGAAATATACCGCTACTTTTCGATAATCTCGCGCAATCCTCCGCCAAAATTCCTTATACTTTTCCCGCAGCATATCTAATCACCTCATGGATAGCATAACCCCTTTGCGGAAATGCTAAACCACCTTTTGGCTAACTGCTCTGGCGGATTTTTGCCAGTTCTACCCCTGTGTAATAGTATTTAAGGATTTCCTCATAATTCTTTCCTTCCTTGGCCCTGGCGGCTGCACCGTATTGGCACATCCCGACTGCATGACCGTGCCCGACGGAGGTTATTCTGATATACTCTCCCTCCGTCTCCCAGGTGAACAGCGTTGAGGGCAAACCTAGCTTGCTCCGAACCTCGCTGCCGCTTATTTGTTTGCCGTTGATGTTGATTACTTTGACACGACCGGCCGGGGATTTTTCAGTAATCCGCACGCCTCCTCCCTCTCCGCTCAGTTTCGCCGCCGGCAAATATTGCAGTTTTGTGCCCAAAAGGGCATCCACTTCTTGCAGCGCAAGAACCTTTTCCGCCTCCTTATTACCCTCCGAGTGATTACCGCAGTCTACTCCTCTGAGATAAGGGATTTCATATTTCCAAACATCTTCTGAGTTTTCCGTACCGCGGCCTCCACAGGAAGCATGGTAAACAGGGTCGATCAATTGCCCGTCATAAAGCAGTACTCTCTGCCGTGTATCTTGAACCGCTTGTTTGATCTTTTGCAGGTACTTGTTATATGAGACCGGACCCCAACGCTTTTTCATTTCCTGACAGCTGATCCAGGCTTGATTGATCCCGGGATCCGAGCTTATATCCGCCCGCAGATCAATGTCTTTTATACGGGGGTCCGCAACCTGCAGTCTCTTGACCGCATAAGTCCTGGCCGCAACAGCTTGTGCCTTCAGCGCTTCCTCCGGGAAAGAGGCCGGCATCTCGGCGGCGACAACTCCCACCACGTATTCCTCAAGCCCCATTTCCACTACCTCACCTGTTTTGTGAAGCAGCACATTGATTTTTATATTGTCTCCCTCCATCCCGATGCCTTCCTCCCTGCCGCCGAAAATCAAATTCGCCGCCCATGGCAGGACAACCAATATCACCAGCAGCAGCAAAAGATATATTATGATGGTTTTTCTGCCTTTACCCCTGCGCCTAAAAAAAAGCATGTCAACCAGGCTCCTAAACAAGTCCTTTTTAACAATGCTATGCAGGCTACATCATTATTAGAATTAAAGAAACCGTGATAAAGAAAACCCTTTCCGAGAAGGCAAAGAAAACAGGCCGTATGATGATCGGCCTGTTTTTCCTTTGCTTTTTTTGCTTTCTTTATCTGCGTCGGATTTTAGCACCTGCGCCGCGCAGCTTTTCCACTATTTTGTCATAACCCCTGTCAATATGAAAGGTGTTGGCAATCTCCGTTTCCCCTTCGGCGACAAGGCCTGCCAATATCAAGGCCGCTCCTGCCCGCAGGTCGGGCGCCTTCACCGGCGCTCCCGTCAGTCGCTGAACTCCTTCGATTACAGCACTTCTGCCCTCAATCTTAATGTGGGCTCCCATCCTTCTAAGTTCCTCCGCATGCATAAACCGGTTCTCGAAGACGGTCTCCGTTAAAACGCTTGTCCCCTGTGTCACCGTCATCAGGGACATAAACTGCGCCTGCATATCCGTGGGAAAGCCCGGGTAGGGAAGGGTCTTGACATCCACGGCTTTCATATTTTTCTCTCCTCTGACGTACAACCCTGTGCCTTTCTCTTCTATCTGCATCCCGGCCTCTTTGAGTTTGGCGATAAGAGGCTTTAAGTGGTCTTCAATAACATTTTCCAAAAAAAGCTCTCCGCCTGTGATTGCGGCAGCTATCATATATGTGCCCGCCTCTATCCGGTCGGGTATGACATTGTGGGTTGTCCCTCCCAAGCTCGTGACACCCTCAATTTTTATCACCTTGGTTCCGGCTCCCCTGATGCTGCCGCCCATACTATTGATAAAATTAGCCAAATCCACCAATTCAGGCTCCTCAGCCGCGTTTTCGATAACGGTTGTCCCTGCAGCCAGCGCACCAGCCATCATGATATTCTCCGTAGCCCCTACACTGGGATAATCCAGATAAATACGGGCCCCCTTCAGCCTGTCGGCCTCTGCGGCGATATACCCGTGTTCCATGTTTATCCTTGCTCCCATCGCCTCAAAGCCCTTCAAATGAAGGTCTATCGGCCTTGTCCCAATAGCACAGCCTCCCGGCATCGATATTCTGGCCTTCCCCAGCCTTGCCAACAGAGGCCCCATGACCAGCACTGAAGCACGCATTTTTCGTACATAATCATAAGGTGCTTCGAAATTATTAATATTATTGGCATTAATCTTCACAGATTTGCCATTTATCTTCTCAACATTGGCCCCAAGTTCACATATCACATCACAAATCGTGCTTACATCGGCCAGTTGCGGCATATCCTGTATTACACAGTCACCTTCCGACAGTAAAGCTGCCACTATTACCGGCAAGACGGCATTTTTTGCACCACTTACGGCAATTTTCCCCGACAAACGGGCTCCACCCTGTACAATTATTTTCCCCAATAAGCTTCCTGACGACAAAACCGCAAGATAGTATCCTGATCCTGCTGAAACGGTTTTGCTCCAAGGCCCCCCCTTTCCATTTGCGCTAAATCGAACGAACCCATATGCTAGAGGACTCGCTGTTTACAATTCCACAAACCAACCCGGGGTTCCTTGTGCACAACAGTTCAATAATCCTGATAGACCAGGGGCACCCCGACATAAAGGTAGGTTTCATTATCTACTTCATTATACCGCATTGCAACGTTAAGGTTAAGCCTTTTTCCGTCGACAAGTAAGGAATGGGAACAACTCCCAGTGTAGTAGGAGTATCCGGCGAAGGTCCCCCCGTACACTCCCTCTACGTACTCGGCCTTCACAACGGCTGCCATTTTATCTGCCAACTTCCGGCAAGCATCTTTTTCCAGCTTACCCGGCAAGCATCCTGTCATCGTTATCCCTATTTCACGCAAGACGTTCTCAATTTCGTCTTTATCGGACCCTTTTTCCGGAAAGATATGGCCGGCGGCGAGAAAGGAACGAAGTTTGTGATATATCGCCTTCGCATCCTGGGGCTGATCCGTCGCAAACATTATCCCCCAGTACGTCCCTCCCGCCTCCGCACTCATTGGTACTGTCTGCAGCGTAATCTGCCAAAAGCCTTCTTCCTTGGCTTCCAGGTGGGATATGCTGCAAAATCCGTCTTTTTCCGCCTGAACAGCCCTCATTTCGCCGTCTAGTTTGAATTCCTCGACTATGCACTCATATTTGGCTTTCAACTCCTCCGGCGTCTCAATCCTATTACTAATTTGTCCCCATGATTCCAGTTTTATTTCATTTATTTCCTCACATCCCATTGTAAATACTTTCCTGGCAAGCTCGCAAGCATCCAATTCCTCCGCCGTATCCTCCGGTTCGGCTATGCACGGTACAGAAAACAGCAAGGCCGCAACACACACGAAAAATAACGGTATTTTCAGCACACTTTTTTTCTCCATTCTTACCACTCCAAATGTGTTTTCTTATATTGTTTCCTAGATTTTACCATTTTATTCTGAAATTACCTAGACTTTTTTAAGAAATCTCCCCAAACAAAAAAAAGACCCCTGATAAGAGCCCTTACATTGCAAGAGAGCCTAAAACAAATGCACCGCAGATATATCTGCGGCGCATTTGTTTTAGGTTAATTGCTATAAATTAAGCAATCTTATAATTCTATTCTGCAAGAAAGCTTATTTTCCTGCTATTTAGTCAATATTTTTCTCTATTCAGGCCGATTTTCTCTTGTTAATTTAAGGAATAAATGGCAGTGGTTTGTCCTCTTTCCATCCCCAATGATAGTAGAGGGCCTGAACTATTCGTTCACTGGCGTGACCGTCGCCGTACGGATTCACGGCCTGTGCCATCGCCAGGTATTTACTCTCATCCCGCAAAAGTTCATGGGTCGCTCTGTAAACGTCCTCCCTTTTTGTTCCCACCAGTTTCACGGTTCCGGCCTCGACCGCCTCAGGGCGTTCTGTATTTTCTCTCAGTACAAGCACCGGTTTCCCCAGGGCAGGCGCCTCTTCCTGCAGACCGCCGGAATCGGTAAGAATAAGATGAGACTTGCTCATCAGGTTCGCAAAGGGTTCATAATCAAGGGGCTCAACCAGGCTCACCCGTTCACTATCACCCAGCACCTCTGAGGCAACCTTCCTTACCGCCGGATTCTTATGGACCGGAAAGACCAGTTCAACATCAGAAAACTCCCGGACAATGTCTTTCATTGCCAGGTACATTTGCCGCATGGCTTCGCCTAAATTCTCGCGACGATGGGTTGTCACAACAATAATCCTTTTGCGGTCAAAATCCAACCTGTTTAAGGCCTCTTCCTGAAAAATATAATCGGCTTGTACCGCTTTAAGAAGAGCATCTATCACCGTATTTCCGGTAACGAAAATTTTTTCTTCTTCTCTTCCTTCCCGCAACAGGTTCTCTCGGGAAGACATGGTCGGGGAAAAATGCAAATCACCAAGCATCCCAGCCAAACGCCTGTTCATTTCCTCGGGGAAAGGAGAATATTTATCGCCTGAGCGCAGTCCCGCTTCAACGTGACCAACCTCTATTTGCTGATAATAGGCGGCCAGGGCTCCCACAAATGTGGTGGTGGTATCACCATGAACAAGAACCATGTCAGGCTTGTCCTTCCACAGAACATCCCGCAGCCCCAGCAGGGCCCGGGAAGTGATATCGTGCAGCGTTTGCCCCGCCCTCATGATATCCAAATCGTAATCCGGGACTATGCCAAACAGCTCCAAGACCTGATCCAACATCTCACGATGCTGGGCGGTAACGGCAACCCGGCAGTTGATCCGGGGATCTTCCCGCAGTGCCAGCACCAGTGGCGCCATTTTAATAGCCTCAGGTCTCGTCCCAAATATTGTGAGTACGTTCTTTTTCTCAACCATCATGCCAAATACCCTTTATTCTTCAACTTTTCCACGTGCCGACAAACGGCGTCTTCAATATCTACCCGGTACTGCTCCTCCAGCACAAACATCATGGAAACGGCAGTCTGAGCCACATCCAGGAGCTCATCGACAATACATTCAATTACTTGAGACTCCTCACGCTCAACAGGCTCCCCATTCAATCCCCTGTATTTCCCGATTGCCTGGGCCAATTCCCCGGCCTCTTCCATGAGTTTTAAGGCCGTGGATTCCATGGTGGGGGAAAGCTTATTAAGCCTGGGCAGGGCTATAATTTTCTGTCTCACTGCTCCATCTCCTCCCTTTTTGACCAGGGACACAATTCAACTTGTGCCTCCCGCAGTAAATCAAGAGACAGCTCATCGGGATAGGAACCGGAAAATACAATCCTCTTAATCCCTGCATTGATCAGCATTTTGCTGCAAAGCACACAGGGCTGGGTCGTGGCGTACAGGGTTCCTTCGGCTATACTCACCCCGTGTACGGCACTCTGAATAATGGCATTCTGCTCAGCATGCAGTCCCCTGCACAGCTCATGCCTTTCGCCGGGAGCAATGCCCAGCTTTTCCCGCAGACAACCGGTCTCCGCACAGTGCAAAAGCCCCGAAGGCGCCCCGTTATATCCGGTAGCAATGATATGCTTGTCCTTGACAATGATGGCTCCCACCTGACGGCGCAGACAGGTCGAACGTGTCGCCACCAGAAATGCTATTTCCATGAAGTAATCGTCCCAGGAAGGACGCATCTCATCCCCACCCCTCGGTCTTTTTTCTCTTTAACCTTACTATATCCTTATTCCACATCGAGAGGAAAGCTTCTCGTCAGTTCTTTTACGGCTACAACCGCTTTTTCCTTTTGGCTCTTTTCGGAACGTCCCGTTATCAAAAGATCAATTATTTCCGCAATCTTGCGCATTTCTTCTTCCTTCATCCCCCGGGAGGTCACGGCCGGTGTACCTATCCTGATTCCACTGGTAATAAAGGGGCTTTGCGGGTCAAAGGGTATGGCGTTTTTATTCACTGTTACTCCTGCCTCATCCAGCAATGCTTCGGCTTCCTTCCCTGTGATTTCTTTATTACGCAAATCGACTAGCAGCAAGTGGTTGTCGGTGCCACCTGAGACTAAACGGAAACCTTTCTCCGTCAAAGCTTGGGCTAGGGCATGAGCATTTTTGACGATCTGTTCCTGATATGCTTTGAAATTCGGCAGCATGGCCTCCTTCAGGGCAACCGCTTTGGCGGCGATTACGTGCATCAAGGGCCCTCCTTGAGTTCCCGGGAAAACTGCCTTATCAATGTCTTTCGCGTAACGTTCCTTGCAAAGAATCATGCCTCCCCTGGGTCCTCTCAAGGTCTTATGGGTTGTAGTAGTGACCACATCCGCATACAAAACCGGGTTGGGATGCAGCCCTGTCGCTACCAGTCCCGCAATATGCGCCATGTCTACCATGAATAAAGCCCCTACTTCTTTGGCAATCTCGGATATTTTGGCAAAATCGATAATGCGCGGATAGGCGCTGGCCCCGGCCACGATTATACGGGGCCGGTTTTCTTTGGCCAGTACCCGCATTTCGTCATAATCGATGAACTCCGTCTTTTGATCAACACCGTAAGGAATAACGTTATAGTATTTCCCGGAAAGATTGACTGGGCTCCCATGGGTCAGGTGCCCGCCATGGGCCAGGTTCATTCCTAATATCATATCCCCCGGCTTCAGGAAAGCAAAATATACGGCCATATTAGCCTGTGCACCGGAATGGGACTGGACATTAGCATGTTCGGCACCAAAAACTTCTTTGGCCCGAGTACGTGCCAGTTCTTCTACTTCATCAACCCATTCGCAGCCACCGTAATACCTTTTTTGGGGATAACCCTCGGCATACTTGTTAGTCAGAACTGAACCCTGAGCTGCCATAACTGCCCGGCTGACAAAATTTTCGGAAGCTATCAGCTCTATTTTGTCAAACTGCCTTTTTTCCTCGCAGGCAATATACTCTGCTATTTCCGGGTCAACCGCCTTAACATATTTTTCGATGTAATCCATTTCCGCATCCTCCTAGTTTCCGCATTTATGTTTTATTTATATATCTTTCATTTCTCAATACTCATGAGTTTTTCCACTCTTTTTTGATGGCGTCCTCCGGAAAACTTACTGTCAATCCAGACCTTAACTATCTCTAACGCTAAACCTCTGCCTGTGACCCGTTCTCCCAAAGCCAGGACATTCGCATCATTATGCTCCCGGGCCGCCCTGGCGGAAAAGGTGTCACCGCATAAGGCCGCACGCACGCCGGGAACTTTATTGGCAGCTATGCTCATACCTATTCCCGTGCCGCAAATCAGGATGCCTTTTTCCATTCGTCCCTCCGCCACAGCCTTAGCCACGGCAAAGGCTATATCCGGGTAATCGCAGGAAGACGGACTAAATGTGCCAAAATCTTCTGTTTCATAGCCGTTTCCCTCCAACCACCCTCTGACCTCTTCCTTGAGGTTATATCCGCCGTGATCCGAGCCTATTGCAATCTTCACCGCTACCACTCCTGCCCTATCATAATTACTAATTCTATCATATTTGTCCCTGCCGCAAAACGGTATTTTCCTCTTATGTTCCACCACTGTTCAAAAGCTTGTCCAAAGCCTTCCTGATATACAAGAGCAATTCCTCGGCACAGACCCGGTAGTACTCCATCGGTTTGCCGAAGGGATCCAGCACATCTCGTTCTGCCAACTGTTTTTCGACCCCCTGCAGACCTTCCGCATCATCTGTGATGATACCGGCCAATCTGTTTTCCCATTCCAGCAGTTCTCCTTCTACTTCCTTAAGCTGTGTCAGCAATTTTCTTCTCCGCTGCTGCAGCGCTTCAAGCTCTTTTTGGTGTACCTTGTAATAGTTCTTTTTCTTGTTGTCGATCCTCTCGTAAATACGGGTGGCTTCCTCCGTCAACTCCTTTAAATTCTTGTCCGGCTCTACATATTCCTTAAGAAGGTAGACCTTCCCCCGGGCCTTTTCTTCGATCCGTTCAATATGCTCCTTGTGCCTTTCGGTCATGACGAGAATCAAATCGGCCTCTTCAACCAGCGCCGGTGTCAGCTTTCTGGCACGATGCCCGGCTAAATCAATGCCCAACTCATTCATAACCGTTTTGGCATGCAAAGAAGCCGGTTCATTATCGACAGCGCCTGTACCGGCTGATATTATCCTTATTCTTCTGCTGCTATTGCTCCTTCTTGAAAGATAATCCCGGGCTATTGCCTCTGCCATTGAACTGCGACAAGTATTGCCCGTACATACAAACAAAAGGGTGATGGTTTTCTTTTCCGTCATGCGCCCTCCCTATTTTCGCGAGAATCTGTATTCCCTTTTCTATAATAATAGTTTTATACCTATCACGGCAAGAATTATTCCACCGGCCAGCCCCGCTTTTTCCCCAAAGGTTTTCCCGAGCCTTCCGCCGAAAAGTAGGCCTGTTACGGTCATCAGCCCCGCAATGATCCCCATAGACAACACGGTCAAAACTAAATCTACTTTCAGCGTACCCAGACCGATACCCACAGTCAGGGCGTCCAAGCTGACACTGGCTGCCATGGCCAGCAAGGCCGGCAAACCGGAGATATTGATATTAACGCCGCACTCGCCCTTTGCCTTTTTAAGGTAGTCCCAAATCATACTCAAACCGATACCGATCAATACCAAAGCTCCGATCGTACCCGCCACCGGCCCGGCGATTTTGCCCAAATAGGCCCCCATATTCAAGCCCGCAAGAGGCATGAAAACATGAAACAACGCCACGGTAGCAGGGACCAGAAACATCTCCCTGCGTCCTGCCCCGCCGGATAACCCAAGACAGACCGCAACAGAAAAAGCATCTATCCCCAATGCCACTGAAACCAATAATACCGCAGAATAATCCATAATTCCTCCTTGCACCTCACATCTTATACCTTAACGACCTTGTGTTCTGCCGATTTGAGTAATCTATCCATCAGGGCTGACCCTAACCCTTCACTTATGTATGTCTCGGTCAAAACAACGTCCAGGCCGTATTCATCGCATTGCCGCAGTTCTCTGTAAATATTATGAGCTACGCTCGCCAGATTTTCGCGTTCACCGATGCTTTTTTGATAATCCCCGCTGACCGGGGTTTCCTCCTTCGCCTGCCTCCATACATCCTCTGTAAACAGCAGCCCGACCCTTTTTCCCTCTTTTCTTAAGCCCTCGCTGATTTTTGCGGCAGCCTGCAGGATGGTTTCCACTTTGCCTTCTATGAGGATGACCTCTGCCTTTGGTGAATAATGCTTGTATTTCATCCCCGGCGCTTTGGGGATTTCTTGTGATTCCAAGGACTTGGACTCAGCTGCAATGACTTCCCCTACTGTTTCTGTTATCTCTTCCCGAGTGACCCCGCCCGGCCGCAAGATGACCGGGGTTTCCTGGGTTACATCAAGGATTGTTGATTCCAGTCCTAAACCCGTGGGACCGCTGTCCAGTATGGCCTCGATACGACCGTTTAAATCCGCGTAGACATGCTCAGCCATAGTGGGGCTGGGGTAGCCGGAACGGTTGGCACTTGGTGCGGCAAGGGGCACCCCTGCCTCTTTGATTAAGGCCAAAGCCGTTTTATGCTCGGGCATCCGCAGGGCTACCGTTTCCAAACCAGCGGTCACCTCCGCCGGAATGTGGGGCAGCTTTTTCAGGATAAGGGTTAACGGACCGGGCCAAAATCTTTCCATCAGCACTTGGGCTTTCAAAGGGATATCAGCAGCAAGGTCCTTCACTTCTTCCACCGCCGCAACATGCAGGATCAGAGGATTATCCTGAGGCCGTCCTTTGGCTGAAAATATTCTTTTCAGGGCTTGGGGCAAAAAAGCATGAGCTCCCAACCCATATACCGTCTCCGTGGGAAAGGCCACCAATCCGCCTTCCCTGATAATTTCCGCAGCACGCCGGATATATTGTTCCTGCGGCTTTTCTGTATCTATTTTCCACCATTGTGTCTGCAAACCCTTTTCTTCCTTTCCGCCCATTTTTCATTTTGCCATTTATTCTTTATCCGGGCAACGTCCCGCCACAACTCTGTTTTTTCCGGCGGTATCCCTGATTATTTCGATTTCTTCAAATCCTCTGCTCTTTAAGATTCCGGCAACATCCTCGGCCTGCTGCCAGCCTATTTCAAACAACAGGCTGCCGCCGGGTTTTAAAAATTCCGGGGCGGCAAACCCAATACGACGATAGAAGTCAAGTCCGTCCGTCCCCCCCGCCAAGGCCAACACCGGCTCCTTTTTCACATCCTCCGGCAGACCAGTCATTTCCTCTTCACTGATATATGGTGGGTTGGAAACGATTATATCATACCTCTTTCCCGGAGGCAGGGGGGCAAAAAGATCTCCTAAATAAAAGGATATGCGTTCGCCTACTCCCAGTATTCTCGCATTTTCCCCGGCCAGTTCACAGGCTTTTGATGAAATATCCACCGCTTCCACCTGACACTCCGGTAAATAATAGGCAATGCTCACGGCCAAAGCGCCGCTGCCCGTTCCTAAATCCAAGACCAGAGGTTTCTTGCTGCCCTGCAACCTTTTGATTACTTCTTCCGCCAAAGTCTCGGTATCCCAGCGAGGAATAAAAACCCCCGGCTTCATTTTCAACTCCAAGGACATAAACTCCCAAGTTCCTAAGATGTATTGAAGGGGTTCCCGCTCCGCCCTTCTCTTCAATGCCTGCAGATATTGCTCCCAGTGTTCCTGCCCTAATTGCTCATCAAGGCTCAATGCCAGCTCAAGCCGGCTCTTTTTCCGGACAGAAGCTAACAAGACGCGGGCTTCCGAAAGGGCGGTCTCTTCGGCAAGTCCGTGTTCTCTCAAAAAAGAAGCCGCCCACTGGAGGGCTTTTCTACCAGTTCGCGGCGTATATGCGGTATTCATCAATCCACCCTCTTTAATTTTTCTGCCTGATCAGATGTGATTAGGGCATCAATGAATTCATCAAGCTCTCCCTGTAAAACTTCCTCCAGCCGATATGAAGTCAACCCTATTCGATGATCGGTGACCCGTCCTTGCGGAAAATTGTATGTCCTGATCCTCTCGCTGCGGTCACCGCTTCCCACCATGATCTTACGAGCACTGGCCAGCTCTCCGGCCTGCTCCTCCTCAGCCTTTTCCAAAAGCCTCGCCCGTAACACCTTCATCGCCTTATCCTTGTTCTTGTGCTGGGATTTTTCATCCTGGCAAGAAACGACTATTCCCGTAGGCACGTGGGTTATCCTGACCGCCGATTGGGTGGTGTTAACAGATTGGCCTCCCGGTCCGCTGGAGCAAAAAATATCGATTCTCAGGTCGTTTTGGCTGATATCGATATCTACTTCCTCGGCCTCGGGCATTACCGCCACCGTGGCTGCCGAAGTATGGATCCTTCCCCCCGATTCGGTAACGGGTATCCGCTGCACCCGGTGAACGCCGCTTTCAAATTTTAGCCTGCTATACGCTCCCTTGCCTTCGATGATGATGATTACTTCTTTAAACCCGCCGATATTCGTATAATTGGAGGACAGCATCTCAACCGCCCAGTTCTTTTTCTCCGCATAACGGCTGTACATCTTCAGCAGGTCGGCGGCAAACAAAGCAGCCTCTTCTCCCCCTGTACCCCCGCGGATTTCAATGACAACGTTTTTCTCATCATTGGGATCCCTGGGCAACAGCAAGATACGCATCTTCTCCTCAAGGACCTTTTTCTTTTCCTTTAGTTCCTCCAGCTCAGATACGACCAACTCCCGGAAATCCTCTTCCTGCTTATCCTCCAGAAGGCCTTTGTTTTCCTCTATTGTTTCCTGAGCACTTTTATATTCCCTATAAACGGAAACGACCTCAATCAGTTCCGCATGTTCTTTCGTATACTTTTGCCATTCGTTTTGCCTGTTAATGATTTCCGGATCGCTGATCAAATTGCTTAGCTCATCGTAGCGTTCCTCCAGGCGTTGTAATCTTTCCAGCATATCTTTGTACACCTCTGGTTTAATTTTGTTCCAGTTCCAAAACCCGGTTTAGGGCCTGTATCGCCACTTCGAGTTGGGTCTCATCGGGCTCTCTGGTAGTTAGTTTTTGCAGCCACAACCCCGGGGTACTCAACACCCTTATCAGCGGATTCTTAATGTTTTTCCCGGCAAACTTCAGGAATTCATAGGATATCCCGGCAACCAGAGGCAAGAGGATTATCCGTGAAACCATCCGTGCCAGGAGGGTCTGTTCTCCCAGCAGGGAAAACACCAGAATGCTTATCACCATCACGATCAGCAAAAAGCTCGTTCCGCACCTGGGATGAAGGGTTGAGTACTTACGAGCGTTTTCAGGTGTAAGCTCTTCTCCGGCCTCGTAAGCATAAATTGTTTTATGCTCCGCCCCATGATATTGAAAAACGCGCTGAATATCCTTCATCAAGGATATTCCCCAAATGTATAGAAGAAAAACGCTTATCCTGATTACACCCTCAATAATATTCTGCCAAATGGGGGTCTGGACATAGTCGTTGAGCAGATGGGCCAGCCCTGCCGGCAAAAGGAAAAAAAGACCTACCCCCATCGTCATGGCAAAAACCACAGACAGGGCCATCTCCCAATTGCTGATGCTTTCACCTTCTCCCTCGCCCTCCACAACTTGGTTGGCTGAATAGGTAAGGGACTTGACACCGATAACCAGGGATTCCAACAAGGCAACAAACCCCCTGAGTAGGGGCCACTTTAAAATTTTATATCTTTCCGTAACAGAATTCAGCGGACGGGATTCCAGGACAATTTCGTCCGGCTTCCTGCGTACGGCGATGGCCATGTTCCTTTTCCCCCGCATCATGACGCCTTCAATAACCGCCTGACCGCCATAGGTTGTATCCGACAACTTGCTTAACACCCGCTTTCCGTCATGACAAATATAGCAGAGCCTGGGCTCTGCTATGAATAGCCTTATTCAAGACCATATTTTGATTTAAACTTCTCAACCCGACCTTTGGTGAAGACATTACGCTGTTTGCCGGTGTAGAAAGGATGACAGTTTGAACATATCTCAACCCTCATGTTCTCCTTTGTAGAACTGGTCTCAAAGGAGGCACCGCAAACACAAGTAATCGTGGTCTTCTGATATTTTGGATGAATACCTTCTTTCATGCTTTCACCTTCTTTCCCACGTATAACCACAGAGACTTACAGAAGTCTCACAGCTTCTCATACATTGCATGATTATACCACAGACTTTTATCACGCGCAAGAAGGCACAGGAGAAAAATTTGCGTCTTAATGACCTCTTACTTAATGCGCTTATATATAATTTCCTCGTGGGTACTTACTTTCTCCTCGATGCGGTTTAATTGTTCCGTGT
>JAHDQS010000028.1 GCA_018433675.1 Clostridia bacterium | reverse complement strand
TCACTTCCTTTGCGTTTATAATAACATTTTCTTCTAGTTTAACCAAGGCGACATTATCACAGAACAAACATAGTTGCTGAGAAAAATATTGACAGGTAATGATTGCACTGCTAAACTAATATCCATAATTACAATTAAATTGTGTGTGCTCTTATAAAGAGAGGTGGAGGGACTGGCCCGATGAAGCCCGGCAACCGTTCGCAATTGCAGCGGATTGGTGCTAAATCCTGCAGGAGTGTTGCATCCTGAAAGATAAGAGACCCGTCAGCATCGAAAAACGGGCCTCTTCCTAAAGAAGAGGCCTTCTTAAATTCATATTTAGACCTTAAACGGGGAGAAAGAGCACAGCATCAAGGAGGTAGGGAGTATATGGGTGTAGAACGTACATACCAGGACATCAATGCCCGCATTAAGGCGGGGAAGGCTGTTGTTTTAACTGCTGAGGAAGTCATTGAAAAGGTCAGAGAAAAAGGCGTCGCTCAGGCGGCACGGGAAGTAGATGTGGTAACGACCGGGACTTTCGGGGCGATGTGCTCATCAGGTGTATTTCTGAATTTTGGACATACAAAACCACGAATGAGAATGAGCAAGGTGTGGTTAAACGAAGTACCGGCGTACGCAGGTATTGCTGCAGTAGACGCCTTTTTGGGTGCGACGGAGCTGCCGGAGGGTGACCCGAAAAACAGCAGTTACCCAGGGGAATTTCATTATGGGGGCGGCCATGTTATTGAGGATTTGGTAGCAGGTAGGGATGTTCGCTTAAGGGCTATCAGTTACGGAACGGACTGTTACCCCAGAAAAAGCCTGGATACCCTTATTAATTTAGATAGTATTAATGAGGCTACGCTCTTTAATCCGCGTAATTGCTATCAGAACTACAATTGCGCGGTTAATGCCGGAGATAGAACTGTTCATACTTATCTGGGCACCTTAAGGCCGCATCTTGGCAATGCCCATTATTCAACTTCCGGGCAACTAAGTCCCTTGTTGAAAGATCCCTATTTTCGTACCATTGGCATTGGTACCCGTATCTTTTTGGGTGGGGGTATAGGTTATGTGGCTTGGAACGGAACCCAGCATTTTCCGGGTTTTATCAGGGATAAAAACAAAGAAGTCCTTTGCGGGACGGGAGGTACACTCTCTGTAGTAGGGGATTTGAAGCAAATGAGTTCCCGTTGGCTGGTCGGTGCCAGTATCAGGGGATACGGTGCGTCCTTGACCGTGGGCTTGGGCTTGCCCATTCCTATCTTGGATGAAGAGGTATTGGAGTATGCGGCTAAAACCGATGAAGAACTCTATGCACCGGTTGTCGATTATGGTATTGCTTATCCGGAGGGGAATCCGGAGGATATAGCTTATGTCAGTTATGCACAGCTGAAGAAGGGCGAAATAACTGTGATGGGCAAAAGCGTACCGACGGCACCTGTCAGTAGTTATCCTCGTGCCCGAGAGATTGCGGGGATTTTGAAGATCTGGATACAAAAGGGTGAATTTTTGCTGGGGGAACCAAGCCAGTTGTTGCCGGGACCGGGAGCAGGTCTGGCCGGAAAAGCCCTTAAAATGCGGGATGAATAATAAGGAAGGGAGATGAGTCCATGGCACCGGAAAAAATCGTATTGCGTTTTGGAGCGGAGAAGGCGGATAAACCGGTCATTTATCATTTGGCAAAGGATTATGATCTGATTATTAATATTGTTAAGGCTTCCATCAATCCGCATAAAGAAGGAACTATGGTACTGGAACTTACAGGAGAAAGATACGCAGAAGGTATTGCTTATTTACGGGAGCAGGGAATATCCGTTCACCCTCTGACAACAGAGGTTGTCAGGAATGAGGAGAAATGTACGCACTGTGGTGCTTGCACGGTTCATTGCCCTACGAAGGCGCTCTATATAGACAGAGCTTCTATGGAAGTAAGGTTTAACGAAGACGAGTGTGTCCTTTGTTTAATGTGCGTTAAAATATGTCCCGTTAAAGCAATGGAGGTCAAAGTCTAGGTGGGATACGAAGAGCGTACTTACCGTAATCTGCATAAACAAGACGACCTTGAGCATTTCCGGCTTGCGGTCGAGGAAACGGATTTAGATATTGCTGTTATTAAAGGAACATTAACTTCGGAACTTTATGAGCGAATAAAAGGTTATGTGCAGGACAGGCGGCAAGAATTAAAAGAATATATAAAACGGGATCCCGTTTTTGCAAGGACATTGCAACCTCATGAGCCTCTGGAGGATGCTCCGGAGATGGTTGCAAATATGTGTGCGAGAGCCTTACAAGCAGGAGTAGGCCCGATGGCTGCCGTAGCCGGGGCGTTGGCAGAGGTTGTGGGGCTTTTTTTGCTTGATTACTCCGGGGATGTTATCGTGGAAAATGGCGGGGATATTTGGCTTAAATCAGACAAAGATAGGCGGATAGGAATTTTTGCCGGTGGTTCTCCCTTTTCATATCGCATCGGCTTGGAAATAAAAAATGCACAAACACCGTTAGGTATTTGTACTTCATCAGGAACGGTCGGTCACAGCCTAAGCTTCGGCAGGGCTGATGCAGTTGTTGTTTTGTCACCCTCGGCTGTTTTAGCCGATGCCGTAGCAACCTCTGCTTGCAATCGCACCAAAACACAACAGGACCTGGAAGGGTCCGTTGATTTCGCCCTTTCTGTCCCTGGCATCACCGGTGCGGTTGCTATTATGGGTGATAAATTGGCCGTCAGGGGAGAGGTAGAACTGTATCCGGTAGAATACTAGAACTTGATTTTTATGTTCAATATCCCGACTTTTTGGAGGGCATTGAAGAGTATGACTACTGTCGGTCCGAGGAAGAGTCCGATAACACCGGCCAGCTTCAAGCCGATGTACATACTAATGAGGGTAGACAAAGCACTGATCCCCATAGCGTCGCCTAATATTTTAGGATCAATGACTCGTCTGAAGACCATGATGATGACATAGTGAATAAAAACACCGATGCATAAGAATATGTTGCCTGTTAAGCCATAGAAGATTGACATGGGAATCATCACGGCACCTGTTCCCAGGATGGGCAAGAGATCGACAAAGGTGACAATTAGGGCCATTAATGAAGGAAACTTCACGTCCAGCAGCAAGAAGCCGGCTAGTACAAAGAAAAATTCAAGGGTGGAGATAATAATCTGTGCTCTTAAGAAACCAAAAACAGCATAGTTTAGGTCTTGAATAACAGTATTGACGCGGAAATGGACCTCCGGGTCGAAAAAACTAAGAAAAGAATTCCTGGCTTTAGGCAGATGGAGACTGATGAGGAACATGCCGATAAAAGTAATGAGAACCTGAATAAAAAGGTTAGGAATTTGTTTTGCCATACTGAAGGCCAGTGAGACGGATTGTCTCAGAAAAAACTGTAGGGATTCCAGGATGCTGTTAGTAAAGGATTGAAGACTGAAATAGTAGTCGAAGGGTAGTGAATCCAAAAGATGTTGATAGCGGGCTCCTAACTGTCCGATGCCGTCATTTATTTCATGGGTAAAGGATAATAGCGTGTTTGAAAGACCTATGGCTTCCGTTATGATTTTGGATACCAGTATATAGCCGAGTATCAGAATCAAAACGGTAAATATTGCGCAGACAAAAAGGGATATGAAGCCCCTCTTTATTTTTATTTTATTGCTTATTAAACCTATAACAGGCTCCAACAGTAAAGCAAGCAAAAGAGCCAATAAGAAAGGAAGCCCTACGGTAAATAAGGCATATAGAAGCAACACTATAATTATAAAGGCAAATAATGGTTTAAAGGACAATGTTAGAGCCTCCATAATTGGATTTAATAAACTTATTGTATCAGAATAAGAAAAAAAAGCTATGTTTTTTACTTCTATTGTGATTGCTAGAAAGGGCTGGTCGAAAAAGGATTATTCTGTTATAATGTCCATGTTCTAGGAAATATGCGCAAAGAAAATCCGAATCTTTCGTAAGAAAGGACGCATACTAACGGAGGGAAACCTGATGAGTGATACGATTAAAGCGGTAATACTCGGGATTATTCAGGGCTTAACTGAATTTTTACCTGTCAGCAGCAGCGGGCATTTGCTAGTTTTTAGAAAAGTGCTGGATTTATCCGAGGCCGGCTTATTTTTAGATACTATGTTGCATTTTGGAACACTTCTGGCGGTGGTTGCCGTGTTTTGGCGGGATATCTTGGGAATGATTAGACGTCCGTTCAGTCATTTGACTCTATTAATAATTGTGGGGACCATTCCTACGGGGATAATTGGGGTCGTTTTTAAGGACTATTTCGAAGAACTGGCGGTAAGCGGTGTAAGTGCCGGTTGGGGCTTTTTGTTTACCGGTTTAGTTCTTTGGTTGGCAGATCGCGCTAAAAGCTTTGGGACAAAGGATATTGAGGAAATCACCTTTAAAGATACGCTTATTGTCGGGACACTGCAGGGAATTGCCATATTTCCGGCGGTATCGCGTTCGGGACTTACAATCGGGGGATCTTTCTTTCGGGGCATCGATAGGGATACAGCCGCGCGCTTTTCCTTTTTACTTTCCTTGCCGGCGATTTTGGGAGCCGTCGTCTTGCAGGGAGTTGATGTGCTGAATGGAAAGGTGGAGGCCATAGGGACGGTTCCTTTGGCTGCAGGTACATTTGCTGCGGCTGTGACCGGGTATATAGCCGTCAGATGGATGTTGAACATTATTAGGCGCGGATCTTTAAAAGGGTTTGCCATATATGTCTGGAGTATGGGAGCGCTTGTTTTGATTGTCCAGTTCCTTGGACGGTTTTAAATTACCGATAGGTTTGTTTAAAGGGGGAAGAACCTTTGGAGGACTTTTTAAGAGCCCATCTTATCTGCTGGGAAAATACTGCGGGGATAATTGAAGAAATAAAAAAATACTGTGTAATCACGGGGAAGAGTCCGACCTTTAAAGAGGCATGCCTGTGGGCTAAAGAGAGCGGGGGAGCAGCACCAGATTTATTTGTGGTCAATGGCGGTGAATATTTTTCTAGCGGGACAGGAGCAGAAGATGGCACCAGAAAAGCGCTGCTGAGAGGGTTGAGAGAAATAAAAAAGCAGCGGCAGCAGAGTCGGATTATTTTGTTGTTACCCACAGACAAAGCTCAAGATGGCGCCTTGATCGTGGGACTTCTTAAAGCCCGAGTTTATGATTTCTGGTTTTATGATGATTTTGACGAAAAGGATATCAGAGAGTTTTTATTAACAGAAAGAACTTTAGAGAAGGCCGAAGAGTACCTAGTAAGACGACAGGAGCAAAATGGCCTGAGGGAGCAGAGAAAGAGAAGTTTTTTTAGCTTCCATAATAGATTTAAACAAACCTATAAGCCATACTACGTAAAATCAAATATTATTGCTTTTTGGTCTGAGGATGATTTGCTTCTTAACCAGGGTATAGCTCTTATGACTGCCATCAGACTGGCTCAGGCAGGTTTTAAGGTTGCACTGCTGGAAGCAGTAACTCCGACGCCGCAGTTGGCTTCATGCTTGTCGATAGCACATTTTCCTCGTAACATTAGACAAGCATTGACTTTATATTCGCAAAAAAACAGCAAAATACTAAAAAATTACTTATTTAACACCGATGATATTCATGAATACGATCTTCAACATGGCGAAGATTACGGTATTGCAGACTTGCCTTCTAATCTGTACTTGCTACCGGATGGAGTAAGAGACGACAACCTGCCTTTAAAAGAGCTGAAGAGGAATTGGAAACCCTTTATTGATGAAATTATGAGAGCCACTATCTTTGAAAAAGACTATAATTTTATTGTTCTTATTTGTTCCGGCAATACATATTTCGGTAATGTGATTTTAAATGAAGTAGCTTACCTTAAATTCATTACATTAAATATGCTTCCCGGCAGCGTGGTAAAGGCTTTAGAAAAAAGAAGAGCGGCAGGCCAGGAAAATGTCCATCTTATCGGTGGGCAAAGAATGAAATATGTTGAGGCGGAAATTCGTGATTTGGGAGAAAAGCCGTTTCTATACGTACCTGCTCCTCTCGAGGAAGATTTTTTAAACCTCGTTTATTTGCAGAATATACGCAAGATAGGGACTGAAACACGGGAGTTCATTGAAATGATAGTAGAAAAAACCGGGGTAAAATTGTTTGAATCATAAACCGGATGGTGTCCCATGATTTTCGCCATGAGATGCCATCCGGTTTATTGTGAAAACAAGAAGGTTTCCGGGACCGGGGACTAATCTTTAATTATATTAAACATCTAAAACCGAGTATCTGCCATAGGGTACAAAGGCCACCTTAGCATTCGAACCTTCTTTTTGCAACGCTGCTTGATAAGCATCTTCTACATTATCAAAAGCGGTTAACCCAATATCCCGTGCCGTTTCCAGGTTTTCCGGCAGTGTTACGATATAGAGGTCTGCGTGCAAAAGCCCTGCAAATACTTTGTACCAGATACAGCCGGCCCAAAGTTCATTTTCCTTATCATAGAAGGATTTCAACACTCTTTCGTGGCTTTCCGGTGTTGCCGGCAAATAGGGTTTGAGGAGATCCATCAGCGCAAAGCCTGGCCAAGCATGATAACCGGGACATGGTGTTGTGAAGATGATTGTGCCTCCTTTTTTAACGATTGGCTTGCAGTTCATACCAATCCAACCCGTGTGGAAGAATAAGTGGTTGGTAGGAGCTGAGGAACCGGTTATCACAATATCCGCCTTGTCATTTTTAAAGGCGGAGGCGTCAAAACGATATACTTTATCATAAACTTTAATGGCTTCTTTGTGTGCTTCTTCAAAGCTTCCGGCGTTAATGTACGTAACCTCAAATTCGTTGTTAACAATTAAGTTGATACCCATATCTATTTTGACGATTTTAGCTGCTTCGTATTTGTCAAGCTGCATGCGGCATTCGTTATTGCCGGGAACACAATCGGGTGCCAGGGACATTACATGGTTATACTCGATCGTATCGTTGCCTGATACAGCGGGGATAATCATTCCGGATCCTCCGTAACCCCACAAAGTGGCCTGAGTGGTTGCCACAGAAAGAATCACATCGGCTTCAGCAACAGCCTTGTGCACAGATACAGCAACACCTGCCTTTGTAATACCCATAAATACGTAATTTTCCGGTTTGCTGACATCGTTGCTACAGATTTCAATTCCGCTGTTTGCTACCGCGGGACCTAATTTCTCCGTGATTTCTTCAGGAGACAATGCTCCTACTTTGCCGCTGCCAATCACGATCTTAGCGATTGCGCCGGCTTTTTTAATTTCTTCTAAAAGATATGGGACTATTTCTGTTATCGGTGCTTGTCGGAACTGGTTTTCCGTGATGATAGTGACCTTTTTGGCACCGGAAAGAATTTCCGATAGTTTTTTCCCGGCGACGGGATTCTCTATCGCCTTCACAACAGCGCCACGAATATCTTTTATTCCTGACTGTTCATTTGGGATAAAAGAGGCGAAAAGATTCTTTTTGTCAAGTTCAAGCTCGAGGAAAACTCCTCTCTCTTCAGCCGTTTCATACGGGATTTTGATTTTGGTAAATGCGTTTACCATTTAGAATACCTCCTTTTTTATTTTTTATTTAACTGGCAGTTTGAAATATTTTATTGTAGCCAAAGACCCCCTTTACAAAAAAAGTCTAACGTGCAGATGAAGAGAATAAAATAGAACAACGTATTTATAAAATCATCTAAGATACTTATAATGAAGTACGATAATACTGAACAACATACGCTAATATAGTATTCACAGAATTACTTTCGCTGCGCAAATGAAAAATCCTTCTCGTATTCAAAAAATTAATAAAATAATTTTATCCTGTGAAAAAAGGGTTTTATCTGAAATGTTTACTGTTTCGACGAAAAACAAACGAAAATCATAAGAAGGAGTTTGTATTCTTTAGCAGGAGAATCGGATATTATGTAGAAAATACGAAATAAACGGACGGCGTATGGCAATAATGAACAAAGAAGAGCCGTTAATGATATAAATAATGCAGGAATATAACAATAATGGCTGGAGGGAAAAGACAGTGTTTGATAATTCTAAACTTGAAAGCCTTATTAAGAGTATTGATATGAACATATATTGCTTTATGATAGATGAATATGGAAACTTAAATGCCTTGAATGTTGAAGATGAAAAATTTTCGGATTCGCGGCTACTTTCAATCTTAAAAGATAATTCAACTCAACTTAAACAAAAATTTTCGAGCAATAGAGAATATACATGTTCTATTGAAGAGATTGGAGATAAGAGATATTTATTAAAACTCCTACTGTTCGAATCAAAAAAACTGCTTTTGATACAAGATATCACTCCGATAGATTCAATAAAAAAGGTTTCAAAAGAGGTTGATTCGTTATGGTCCCAAATAAGCAAAATTTCCGATTCTTTGTATGATGGTATCTTTATTATCAATACTCAAGGTACGGTTCTTTGGGCTAACAAAGCATATGAAAGAATAAGTGGTATTAGCTTAGACATGGTACTTGGTAAGAATCTTTTCGAATTAGAGAAGGAGGGTATGATCACTCCTTTGGTTTCCCCGACAATAATAAAGACTAAGAAAAATTTTTCGGTCATGCAATCATTTAGGACAGGTAAAAATGCTATTGTTACCGGCAATCCTGTTTTTGATTCAAACGGGGAAATAGAATATATCGTTTCAAATGTTCGCGACATAACAGAACTAAATCTCTTAAGAAAAGAGTTAAGAAAAGCCAATCGGCTGACAGAAGGTTATAAACAACACCTATCTGTCTTGCAGAATCAAAATTGGAAAGTGGATAATATCATAGCCAAGAGCAATAAAATGAACAATATAATAATCAATGCCTTACATGTTGCACAATTTGATACCACTGTTTTGTTGACTGGGGAATCTGGGGCAGGCAAAGATGTCATTGCAAAATTGATTCACACATCAAGTAATAGAAACAACAAACCCTTTATTACATTAAACTGTGGAGCTATTGCACCTACTCTTTTGGAGTCAGAGCTTTTCGGCTATGAAGTCGGGGCCTTTACAGGTGCATCAAATAAAGGGAAAACCGGCTTATTTGAACTGGCCAATGAGGGTACATTATTTCTGGATGAAATAGGTGATTTGCCGCAAGAATTACAGGTAAAGCTGTTACGGGTATTGCAGGAGCAAGAGATATACAGAGTCGGGGGTATAATTCCTATAAAAATCAATGTGAGAATTATCACCGCAACAAATCGTGATTTAGAGGAGCAGGTGAAACAAAAAAAGTTTCGGGAAGATTTGTATTATCGTCTGAATGTAGTGCCGATAGAAATACCTCCTCTCAAAGAAAGAAAAGATGATATAGTCCCTTTGCTATTGCACTTTTGCGAGCATTTTAACAAAAAGCATGGCATGCAAAAAAAATTATCAATCGAGATAATCAATTGTTTAGAAAGATATTCATGGCCCGGTAATGTAAGGGAATTAAAAAACCTGGTGGAACGTCTGGTCATAATGAGCCAATCAAACGAGTTACTGCCTGAACATCTGCCCAAACATATTGTTAACTCGCAAAAGGAAAGTGCCGTTATTAAAGTGAATAGGCTTATGCCATTGAAACAAGCTTCCTTTGAGCTGGAGAAGCAATTAATACTTATGGCGCGAGAGCACTGTAAAAGCACTAAAAAGATTGCCGAAATTCTTGAAGTAAGCCCGTCAACGATTGTAAGAAGATTACGGGAGGCAAAAAAGACGGAATACGATAATATGGTTGAAAATGATTGATAGAAGAAGAGAAAAAAGGGAAACTGCAAGTGGGTCAATTTTGACATAGATAAAAGTCAAAATTGACTCGCCTTTTTATATAAAAGCTGATTGTTAGGGTCTTTTTATATTGGCATATTTATTGCAACATTAATAGAACAAGGTACGGCAGTACAGAACAAGAAGCATAGGCGAGATTTTTACTGCTATAAAACTAACTTAATACACGTGATTTTGCTTATTGCATTCTTAAGGAGGGGATTAAAAGGTTAAATCGAGCGTAAAAAAGGTGGTAAGGAAAGCAAACTGAGTGTTGGAACCATAACAAACGGTAATAAGAAGATTTAGGAGGAGATTGAGATGGACAAAAAACAATTATTAATCTGGAGTATTTGGATTGGCGTTACTGTTGGAATCTTTTCATTTGGGTACTGTTATTCACCTATTGCGAATTTAAATTACTTATTTATGTCTTTTATTTCTGTTCCGCTGTTTTTATCGGTGGGTGCAACGAGAAAGCTTTTACCGAACTATATCTGCAGTGCAGTTGCAGGTGTGGTATGGGGATTGATATTTCTCTATTGCATAAACGCAATAGCCGGGGCCGGATATTCTGTTGCGATTGCGATGCTGTTGGGAGTGGCCGTTTGTACTACCATTTGCTGCGCTTTACACATGACAGTATTAGGTAATACTTGGTTCAATACGATTCCCATGATTTTCGGAGCGTTGGCTGCTACCTTTGCCGACGGGGGACAGCATCCTCTGGAAGTTTCAAGTATTCTGGTAGCGGGTTTGCTCTTAGCATTGGTTATTTCTGAAGGTGGCAATTACATTAAGAAAAGTTTTTCTTCTGAAAAGACTGACATAAGTAATTAAGGCCGGGTGAAAGTATTCTAAATTATACGAGGGGGTTAAATAGTGAATATTGCCGAGATAGTAAAAGACTACAAGGTGATTGACCTTACATTGACCTTGGATGAAAAACTTCCCGGGAATTGGCCGACTCATATACCGGTACAAAGAAAGGTGGCCAACTGGTACAAAGAAGTAAAAACCAAAGAAGGGGCTTATCTCTCTTCTGCTCTGGGCCCGTATTATACTGATTTATGGACCATTGATGTTCATACCGGCACTCATTTTGACGCACCCAGCCATTTCATTCCCAAACCGGAAACCGGGTTTGAGCATGCTTGTCCGGCAGGTAATATAACGGGGGAATTAGCGGATTTGGCTCAACTAATGGGTCCGGCTGCGGTTATCGATGTTACCGAGCTGACCGGAAAAGGGACAAAAGGCGAGAGTCCTTACATTGAACCGAAACACATTTTAGCCTGGGAAAAGAAAAACGGGAAGATTGCCAAAGACGATGTGGTCTTATTCCGCAGCGGCTGGGATAAGTTCTATGTTGAGGGGGAAGAAGGCAAAAAATTTGCCTATAATGCCTTAATATTGCAGCAAGGTCCTGGCTGGCCTTCTCCGGGTGTAGAAGCTATGGAACTCTTGATCGAAAGAGGGGTCAGATGTGTAGGGACCGACGGAGTAAGCATGGGCGCCGCTCATTGCGGAATGCCTGTCCATTTGGCTGGTCTGTCCAAGGGTTTGTTATACGTTGAATCATTAACAAACCTTGATAAGATGCATGATACCGGAGATTTCTTTATCTTCCTCCCTGTTAAGCTTGCGGAATCCTCCGGAGCTTTCGGCAGGGCTATTGCGTTTGTAAAGAAGTAGTTTGCAATGCAAAAGAAAATCAAGCCGTAATATTGTTTTAGAGGGGGAGATAAAGATGAAAAAAGGTATGCGGATCGACCCGAACGATACAGTAATCGTAGCCCTGGAACCCATCAATAAGGGTGAAAAAATTCAAGCCGGCGATATTGTCCTGACAGTAAATCATGATATACCCAAAGCCCATAAGGTGGCCATCGACGATATCCAGACAGGTGCGCAGGTTATTAAGTATGGGAGTGTTATCGGTGAGGCCATTGCACCCATCAAAAAAGGGGATTGGGTTCATGAACATAACATAACCACTTGTGCCGACAAAATAGTAGAGTATAAATATGAGCCTAAGCACGATAACCTTGTTGCCCCACCGGCAAAGGCAACAGGTACTTTCCAGGGCTACCGGCGTAAAGGGCAATATGCCGGGATCAGGAACTATATAGCGATCATCCCGCTTGTGTACTGTTGCAACGGGTTTGTCAAAAAACTGGCACAAGTCGCGAATGAGATAATGCCCGGTGATGATAACTTCGATGGGTTCTTGCCTTTGCCACACGAATGCGGATGCAGTTCATCCGGAGAGGATCTGCAAAGAACAGCAAAAGTCCTGGCAAAGGTTGGGCAAAACCCCAATATGGGCGGCGTATTGTTTGTCAGTCTGGGTTGTGAAGTCAGCAATTGGGATGTGGTCAAACAATATATAGAGGATTTTGATGAAAAAAGAATGAAGGTTATCAAAATCCAAGACCTCGAAGATGAAATGGAAACTTGTTTACAGCTCTGTAAAGAGTTATACGGCGTTGTCTCCGCAGACAGAAGAGAAACATTAACTTTTGACCGTTTAGGAATAGCGCTGAACTGCGGCGGATCTGACAGTTTTTCAGGTATTACGGCCAATCCCTTGGTGGGTAGATTTACCGAACATATGGTGTCTGAAGGAGCTACAGTCGTAATGACGGAAGTGTCGGAGATGATCGGTGCTGAACAGATCCTCATGGAGCGGGCCAAAGATCAAGAAGTATTCAATGATATCGTAAATATGATCAACTATTACAAAGAATACTTTTGGCGCTTTGGCGTTGATGTAGCCGATAATGTGACACAAGGCAATAAAACCGGCGGACTGAGCACGATCGAGGACAAGTCTTTGGGCTGTACGCAAAAGGGCGGGCGCAGCATGGTAATGGATGTAGTCCAGTACGGGGGGAAACTGCGGCGTCCCGGATTCGTTTTGTTCGTGGGGCCGGGCAACGACATGGTAGGTATTACCGGCATGATCGCGGCCGGGACAGCGTTGACGATACATACCACGGGGCGCGGTACGCCTTGCGGCTTTGCGGGTCCTACGGTACGTGTATCGACAAACAACGAGCTGTTCAAAAGAAAGCCTCATTGGAACGACTTCAATGCCGGACGAATAGTCGACGGAGAGGATTGGGATGCGCTGACCCAAGAATTTTATGATTTGATTCTGGCAGCGTGCAATGGCAAATACAGGGCATGCAATGAAAAAAGCGGTTATTACATTATGGGCTTCTTAAGAGACGGTGCTACACATTAAAATGAAAAAGGGAGGTATTTACTATGAAAATCAGACTTGGTGAAGTGGAAAAACTGGCAAAAATACCTGGCAAAGGGTTAATCGAAGGTCCTTCTTACTGTCCGGATGACGGCTATTTGTATTTCGTGGAAATTGAAGCCGGCTGGATTTCCCGCGTAACGATGGATGGCAAATACGAGCAGTTTTATAACATCGGTGCGCCGGACGATTTGATGGGACCTAACGGTATGATTTACGACAGCAAAGGGAAACGCCTTTTGATTGCGCACCGTGACATGGGTGTTGTTTCCCTGGACCCCAAAACAAAGAAAGCCGAGGTTATTGTTGGTGACTACAAGGGCAAGAAATTCAATGGTCCGAATGATTTAATTATTGACTCCAAGGGCAACATCTTCTTTTCCGATCCCTGGGGCACCAGTGTATCAAATCCTGTGGGTGCGGTATATCGCTGGGATGCACAGACCGGGGAGCTTGATAAGTTCATGGATAATCTGGCCTTTCCTAACGGTGTCCTGTTGTCACCGGATGAACAGTACATCTACGTCTGCGAGTTTGGACAGAACCGCGTCCTTCGTGCCCTGCTAATTAATGGCGGCAAGCAACACGTCTTCCTGCATGCCATGACTTATTTCAGTGGCGGGATGGGACCCGACAGCATGGGCATGGATGTTCTGGGGAACCTCTATATAGGTCATTACGGCTATGGCAAGGTCTTCGTGGTTGAACCACGGGTCGGTGAAATCATTGAAGTAATCGATATCCCCGATCCGGCTGGTTTGGGAAGCGACAATGCTCGTTTTGGAGGACCGGACAATAAGACACTGTTTATTACCGAAGCTAATCAACGAGAAATCTACAAAGTACCCGTAGCGATTGCTGGCCTGCCCATTCCTTACATTGCCGGGTAAAGCAGTTAGTAAGGGAAAAGGGTAATAGGATGATTAAGCGCGTCAGTTTTGACCTCGATCATGTCAAAATTGACGTGCTTATCTATGAAAAACTTGATTAATAGGGACTTTTACGGCTGGCATATTAATTGCAGATAAATGGTTAACGTAGATCAAGTAAATAAACAATGGGAGGGATGGCAAATAATTAGGGAACTGATTGTGAAAAACCGTAGTTATAGGAGGTTTTGTCAGGAAGTAAGGATAAGCAGGGAAGTTCTTGAAGAGTTGATTGATTTAGCTCGTTTATCTTCATCAGCTAGCAATTTGCAGCCTTTGAAATACATCATGGCTTATGAAGAAGATAAGAATAATTTAATTTTTCCCCATTTGCGGTGGGCAGGTTACTTAAAAGACTGGGACGGACCAAAAGAAGGTGAGAAGCCATCCGCATACATAGTTATCTTGGGTGATAAGGATATCAGCCGGAATTGCTACTGTGATCATGGGATTGCCTGTCAGAGTGTTCTCTTGGGGGCATGTGAAAAAGGCTTGGGCGGTTGTATATTCAGCACGATTGACAAAGAAGGGCTGAGAAACGTCCTTAAGATTCAGGGCAGGTATGAGATACTGCTGGTAATTGCTTTGGGGAAACCCAAGGAAACCGTTGTTCTGGAAGAGGTAAAAGATTCGCAGAGCATAAAATATTGGCGTGATGGAAACGAGGTCCATCACGTGCCCAAAAGAAGGATTCAGGATATTGTTCTGGATTTGTAAGGATTTGATGGCCTTAACTAGATAATCTTAACTACAAGGGGGATTGTTCATGGCTTTCATTAAAATACGCGAAGAACGTTGTAAGGGTTGTTCTTTATGTGTTAATGCTTGTCCTAAAAAAATAATCGAATTGGCACCATACATTAATAAGAAAGGGTATAATCCTGCCACCTTAACAAATCAGGAAGCTTGCACGGGTTGTGGGGCGTGTTATGCATTCTGCCCGGATGTATGTATCGAAGTATATCGTTAAACAAACCAAAGATGACAATGTACCACTGTTGGAAGTGGTCCGACAAAGGAGGAACTAACTTGACTGAAAAACAGTTAATGAAAGGCAGCGAAGCAATTGCTGAGGCTGGGATACGTAACGGGTGTCGCTACTTTTTCGGGTATCCGATAACCCCTCAAAATGAGATACCTGAATATATGGCGAAATATCTTCCGCAAGTCGGGGGAACCTTCTTACAAGGGGAGAGTGAAATAGCATCAATCTCTATGGTGCTGGGGGCAAGCGCTGCAGGTGCGAGAGTGATGACTTCATCATCGAGTCCGGGGATCAGCTTAAAGCAGGAAGGCATCTCTTATATGGCCGGTGCTGAGCTGCCCTGCGTTATTGTTAATATGATGAGGGGAGGCCCCGGACTGGGAGCAATTCAAGGGGCCCAACCGGATTACTGGCAGGCGACAAGAGGCGGAGGGCATGGCGATTACCGCTTATTAGTTCTGGCGCCCGCAACTGTCCAGGAGGCAGTCGATTTGACCTATGAGGCCTTTGACCTGGCTGATAAGTATCGTAATCCGGTGATGATACTAGGTGATGGGGTATTGGGACAAATCATGGAGCCGGTGGAACTTCCGGAAGCGAAAGAGAATAAAGCGGAAAAACCATGGGCGGTATCCAAAAATTATAATAGGGATCGCAATATAATCAGTTCATCTTATCCCCAGGTAGAAGTTTTGGAGCAGGTTAATATAAGGTTGCACAAAAGGTATGACGAGATTAAAAACAACGAGGTGCGCTGGGATTCTTTCCTGCTGGAAGACGCCGAGTATGTGCTGGTGGCATATGGAACCGCAGCCAGGCTTGCTAAAGCCGCCGTAAGAATGGCACGGAAAAAAGGTATAAAAGCGGGTCTTTTGCGGCCTATCAGTGTCTGGCCCTTTCCGCAACAACCATTTACGGAACTGATATCCCAAGTTAAGTTCTTTCTGACTGTGGAACTATCCACCGGGCAAATGATCGATGATGTAAGGTTGGCGGTGGGAAAGGCAAGACAGGTTCATCATTTCGGGCGTCTGGGTGGAGTGCTGCCCTTGCCTGAAGAAATATTAATTAAATTGGAAGAACTTGCTAAGGAGGTGGGATAGGTGAATAAGATTAATGCGTTCCCGCAGGCTTTGGTCGATGTTCCCATGCATTACTGTCCCGGTTGTACCCACGGTATTATTCACCGTTTGATAGCCGAGGTAATTGATGAGATGAAAATATTAAAAGAAACAATAGGGGTTGCCTCAGTAGGATGTTCTTGTTTTAACTATGACTATTTTAATTTTGATATGGTCGCAACGGCTCATGGTCGAGCCCCGGCGACTGCCACGGGCGTAAAGAGAGTGCACCCGGATTGTCTGGTTTTTACATATCAAGGAGATGGAGATTTAGCTTCTATCGGCACGGCGGAAATCGTTCACACAGCGGTGCGGGGAGAAAAAATAAGTGTAATCTTCGTGAATAACGGCATTTACGGGATGACCGGGGGGCAAATGGCACCGACATCCCTGCCGGAGATGAAGGCAACGACCGCGCCTTATGGCCGTAAGACTGAATCAACCGGATACCCGATAAAAATGACAGAAATGCTGGCCTTGCAAGAAGGGTGCGTTTATGCCGAAAGAACCAAGATAAGCAGTGTTGCCAGTATTGCCAAAACAAAAAAAGCCATAAAAAAATCATTCGAACTCCAATTAGCAAAGAAAGGATTCAGTATAGTCGAGATATTATCAACCTGTCCAACCAATTGGGGTCTGGAACCGCTTGAATCCATCAAATGGATGGAGAAGAACTTAGAAGGTTACTACCCGATTGGGGTAATCAAGGATGCTAAGGAGGGAGAATAGGATGATGCACAAGTTATTAATTGCCGGCTCAGGGGGGCAAGGAGTTATGCTCATTGGCAAGGTTCTGGCAAATGCGGCCATGAAAGAGGGAAAGCATGTAGTGTATATACCTTCATACGGTTCGGAAATGCGCGGGGGAACAGCAAATTGTTCCGTGATTATTTCTGATGAAGAGATAGATGCACCTGTCATAGACAGACCGACCTGCCTGATTGCCATGAATTCTCCTTCGTATGATAAGTTTGAGCATAATGTGGCACCACAAGGGATGGTAATTATTAATTCCTCCTTAGTCACCCGCGACTCTGAACGGCAAGAGCTATTTGTGGCTAAAGTACCGGCGAATGAGATGGCGAAAGAGATGGGTGACGAACGTATTGCCAATATGTTTTTATTAGGAACCTTGATTGCGGCAACAAAGTGTGTTGAGTTGAAATCTGTCATGGACAGTCTCAAAGAGATGTTATCTGTCAAACGCCATAATTTGCTGCCGGCCAATCAAAGAGCGATTGAAGAAGGAATGAAGTATGCGAAGTAGGACTGTGAAATAAATAACCGAGTGATGAGGGGGTTGTGTTGTAATGAAGACAAAAGAGCAATACATTGATTCAATAAGAAAAATGAAGTTCAAGCTCTACATGTTCGGCGAACAAATAGAAAATATCGTTGACAATCCGATTGTTAGGCCGTCTTTGAATGCGGTAGCCATGACTTATGAATTAGCGCAGGACCCTGAGTATAAGGATTTAATGACTGCTATCTCCAATTTAACAGGGAAAAGAATCAACCGTTTTACCCATCTGCACCAAAGCACCGAGGATTTACTGAAGAAAGTAAAAATGCTGAGGCTTTTGGGGCAAAAAACAGCTACTTGTTTTCAGCGCTGTGTAGGCATGGATACCTTTAATGCTGTCGACATTACAACATATGAAATAGATCGTGAAAAAGGCACAGATTATCATAAAAGGTTTCGCCAATACTTGCAGTATGTGCAAGACGAAGACCTTGTTGTTGACGGGGCTATGACGGATCCTAAGGGAGACCGTGGTTTGAAACCATCGAAACAGTCTGATCCTGATATGTATCTCCATGTTGTGAAAGAAGTGGAGGGCGGTATCATTGTGCGCGGTGCCAAAGCCCATCAGACAGGGGCTCTGAATTCGCATGAGATATTCATTTTGCCTACAGTGGCCATGTCTGAAGAAGATAAAGACTATGCTGTCTGTTTCGCTCTTCCCGCCGATACGGAAGGAATCACTTACATCTATGGCCGTCAATCCTGTGACACCAGGAAGCTGGAAGGAGGAAAAATTGATGTAGGAAACTGCAACTTTGGTGGGCAGGAAGCCCTTGTGGTTATGGAAGATGTCTTTGTTCCCTGGGAAAGGGTTTTCATGTATAGAGAATACGAATATTCCAGAATACTGGTGGAAAGGTTTGCCGGTTATCATCGTTCGAGTTATGGCGGCTGTAAGTCCGGGGTAGGGGATGTATTGATCGGTGCTGCTGCCTTGGCGGCAGAATACAATGGGGTTGAAAAAGCCAGTCATATCAAAGACAAATTGGCCGAAATGACGCATCTCAACGAGACGATTTACTCATGTGGGCTTGCCTGCTCTTGCCAAGGAAGTTCTACCGCTTCGGGGACATACTTGATTGATATGCTTTTAGCCAATGTTTGCAAACAGAACGTGACCCGTTTCCCATACGAAATTACACGTTTGGCAGAGGATCTAGCAGGGGGACTGATGGTTACCATGCCTTCGGAAAAGGACATGAAATCTCCGGTGGTAGGTTCCCTGATTGAGAAATATCTCCGGGGTGTCAGCCAAGTACCGACAGAGCACAGGCTACGTGTCTTGCGTTTAATTGAGAACATGACATTGGGTGCGGGGGCTGTCGGGTACCGTACCGAATCGTTGCATGGTGCAGGTTCTCCCCAAGCACAAAGGGTAATGATTGGCAGACAGGCCAATCTGTCCTGGAAAAAAGACCTGGCAAAATCAATTGCCGGCATAAATACGGAGGAAAAATAAATGAGGGAAGTAGTGATAATTGGGGCGGTAAGGACGCCTATCGGTTCCTTTGGCGGGAACTTAAAAGATATACCATCGCTGGAATTGGGAAGCATCGTCATTAAAGAGGCCTTGGCCAGAGCAAAGGTCAAACCGGAAGCGGTCGAGGATGTGATCATGGGTTGTGCCTTGCAGGGAGGATTGGGGCAGAATGTGGCCCGGCAGGCTTCTTTGAAAGCCGGGATACCTAACAATGTGCCTGCTATGACGATAAATAAGGTTTGTGGTTCCGGGCTGAAAGCAGTATGCTTGGCGGCACAAGAAATTGCCCTTGGTGATGCGGATATCGTCGTGGCCGGTGGGATGGAGAATATGTCTATGGCACCGTATGCATTACCTAAGGCTCGTTTCGGATACAGGATGGGACCGGGGCAGGTAGTTGATACTATGGTTAATGATGGACTGTGGTGCGCGACGAACAATTATCATATGGGTATCACGGCTGAAAACATTGCAGAAAGATGGAAGATCAGCAGAGAAGAACAAGATGCTTTTTCTGCCAAAAGCCAAAATAAAGCAGAAAAAGCCATCATAGAAAATCGGTTTGCCGCAGAAACTGTGCCTGTGCAGATACCTGTTAAAGGTGGCGTGAAAGAATTTGTCACTGATGAATTTCCCCGGGCGGGAGTTACGGCTGAGTCTTTGGCCAAGCTAAGGCCTGCTTTCAAAAAAGACGGAACAGTTACAGCAGGAAATGCTTCAGGTATCAATGACGGAGCGGCGGCACTGGTACTTGCTTCGAGGGAAAAGGCTCAAGAAATGGGCTTAGAACCCCTTGCAGTCTTTAAGGCCGGAGCCTCTGCTGCGGTGGATCCCGCAATAATGGGGATAGGTCCGGTTGAGGCCACGAGAAAAGTCCTGAAAAAAGCCGGCTGGCAAATGTCCGAGGTAGAACTGATTGAAGCAAATGAAGCTTTTGCTGCTCAATCATTAGCTGTGGCAAAAGACTTAGGGTTCAATATGGATATTGTCAATGTCAATGGTGGTGCAATTGCCTTAGGGCACCCGATAGGAGCAAGCGGAGCGCGCATCTTGGTAACACTCCTGTACGAAATGGAGAAACGGGGAGCCAAGAAGGGCTTAGCCACCCTATGTATCGGAGGGGGACAGGGAACAGCCGTATTGGTTGAAAGGGGGAAATAAATATAATGGGGAAAAAAATCAACAGCATCTATGTAATCGGTGTTGGTCAAATGGCCAGCGGAATTGTCCAGGTGGCTGCCCAGAATGGGTTTAGAGTTTTTATGATGGGGAGATCACTGGAACGAACGGAAAAGGGAATGGAAACAATCCGGAAAAATCTTGCGAGGGCTCTTGAAAAAGGGAGAATCAATGAAGAACAGTATCAAGATACTTTAAATAACATTGTTTGTGTAATAGATTTGGAACTAGCTAAAGAATCAGAATTGGTGATAGAGGCAGTATCGGAAGACGAAAAAGTAAAAGTAGAGTTATTTCAAAAGCTATCAAAAATATGTTCTCCGGAGGTAATATTTGCCTCCAATACTTCCTCCATCTCCATAACCAGGTTGGCAGCCCAAACCGACAGACCAGAGCGTTTTATCGGCATGCATTTTTTTAATCCCGTTCCGGTTATGAAAATCGTTGAAATCGTAAGAGGATTAAGCACCAGTGAGGAAACAACGGAATTGGTCAGGCAAGTCGGTGAGCAGATGAAAAAAGAGATCATCTCGGTAGGTGATAATCCGGCCTTCCTCTTAAACCGGCTGCTGATGCCATTGTTGAATGAAGCTTTTTATTGCCATATGGAAGGAGTGGCCTGTGCTGAAGACATCGACAAGGGTATGAAACTGGCCATGGGACATCCGATGGGTCCTTTGCAATTGGCCGATTTCATCGGGCTGGATACAGTTTTGTCCATTCTTAATGTCATGTATGAAGGTTACGGAGAAACGAAATACTTTCCTTGTCCGGAACTGAAACGGATGGTCGACGGCGGGTGTTATGGAGTGAAATCCGGTCGGGGCTATTATACTTACACAAATAAAAAATAACCGCTATCTGTGCTGTGGGGGTTGATAAAATGAGCGTCGTGACTTTTAAGCAAGAAGGCAGTCTTGGAATAGTCAGCATCAACAGACCGGAAGTATTAAATGCGCTCAACAAAGAAGTACTTGCCAAAATGCAGTCCATGTTAATGGAATTAAGAAATGATCGAACAGTGAAGGTTATTATCATTACGGGTAGCGGTAGCAAATCTTTTGTGATAGGTGCGGATATACAGGCCATGTCCGTTATGACTGCCGATGAGGGATACGAATATTCCCGTTATGGTCAAGAAATATTTTCGATGATAGAGGAAATGCCGCAACCTGTTATTGCCGCAGTGAATGGTTATGCGCTGGGAGGCGGCTGCGAGATTGCTTTAGCCTGCGATCTAAGGATTGCCTCAGAAAATGCAAAATTTGGACAGCCCGAAATAAATCTCGGTATTATACCTGGATTTGGCGGAACCCAAAGGTTGCCGCGACTAATCGGCAAGACAAAGGCATTGGAACTGTTGCTAACGGGTGAGATCGTAGGGGCACAAGACGCATTGGGATTTGGTCTGATAAATCAGGTTGTTTCTGCTGAAGAATTGATGGAAACTGCTAAGAATGTCGGGAACAAGCTATGTGGTAAGAGCCGGGTAGCCCTTCAGGTTCTGAAGAAAGCGGTATACAAAGGGTTAGAGGCAGAGTCGGATTTATCCTATACCTTGGAGTCCGAACTCTTTAGAATTTGTTTCGACTCAGAAGATCGTTCGGAGGGGATGAAGGCTTTTTTGGAAAAACGCCCTCCGCAGTTTAAGGATTATTAATACTTAGCAGGTGACTATGTGGTTTTTCGAAACCGCATGGTCATTTTTTTATGGCACTAAAAAAAAATTTATAAAATCAAGTTTTTTTTATTTTTAAGCAGGAAAATCGATATGTCATGTAGAAAATACGAAATAAGCGCACGTTGTACGACAATAGGGAACATAAGGCGGCTTGGTAAGGAGGTTAGGGTATCGGATCATATAGAAAGCTTTAGTGTAGCAAAAAGAATATAAACATGTATTAGCAAGCTGGAGAAAGGTGGTTATCAAGAATGCATACAAAAATAAAAACGGCAATTATCGGACCGGGCAATATCGGTTTAGATTTAATGTTTAAGATAATGAAACGGGGGGAAAACATAGAGCTGGATACCCTGGCAAGTATCAGAGAAACATCCAAGGGCTTGGCAACAGCCCGGGAACATGGATTTAACACTTCCGGAAAAGGGATAGAGGACATTTTAAAAAATGATGAAATAAAAATAGTGTTTGACTGTACTAATGCTAAGGCACATAAAGAATATGCCCCGTTATTAAAGAAACATGGCAAGATCGCCATTGATTTAACACCTGCGGCAGTGGGTCCTTATGTAGTTCCGGCGGTAAACATGCAGGGGAATTATGACACAGAGAATATCAACCTTATAACCTGCGGGGGACAAGCGACAATACCTATTGTTGCTGCCATAAGCAGCGTTGCTCCGGTAGAATACGCTGAAATCGTGGCAACGATATCCAGCCGTAGCGCGGGACCGGGTACAAGACAGAGTATCGATGAATTCACCCAAACGACTGCCAACGGGGTGGTAAAAGTGGGAGGAGCAAAAAAAGGCAAGGCGATTATTATTCTTAATCCCGCCGAGCCTCCCATTATGATGAGGAATACGATTTATTGCCGGGTAGAGAAGCCGGATCTAGAAGCCATTACCAAAAGTGTTGAGGACATGGTAGAAAAGATCAAGGAATATGTCCCCGGCTACAGACTAAAGCTAGCCCCAATTATAGACGGGAATAAGGTTACTACCATGATAGAAGTAGAAGGAGAGGGTCTGCACTTGCCAAAATACTCCGGAAATCTAGATATCATTAATGCAGCTGCGTTAGCTATTGCTGAAAGAATAGCCGGCAAATTGCTGAAAACGGCTTAAGAAAAAAACGAAAAAAGGAGAGAAAACACATGCGCGATGTTAGAATGATCGATACCACATTACGTGATGGCATGCATGCGGTAAGCCATCAATTCACACCGGATGATATGGCGGCAATAGCTCATGCTTTGGATGAAGCTGGCGTAGAGATAATTGAGGTAGGACATGGCGACGGCTTGGGCGGTTCCTCTTTTCAGTATGGTTTCTCCAAAAACACTGACGAGGAGTATTTAAAGGCTGTTTCTTCAGCAATCAAAAATGCCAAGCTGGACATTTTGATATTGCCGGGTATTGGTACGAGGTTAGATATGGAAATGGCTCTGAAATATAATGCAAAAGTGGCCAGAATTGCTACTCATGTTACGGAAGCAGATATAGGAGAACAGCATATCAAAATGGCTAAGGACAACGGAATGGAAGCCTTTGGGTTCTTAATGATGTCTCATTCTGTTTTGCCGGAAAAAGTTGTGGAACAGGCATTGTTATTTGAAAGCTATGGTGCAGATGCTGTATATGTCACCGACTCAGCCGGGGCAATGGTTCCAAGCCAGGTGAAGGAGCGAATTTCTGCCGTCAAAGCTGCTGTAAGCATACCGGTCGGTTTCCACGGACATAACAATATGGGATTGGCTATTGGCAATTCAGTGGCGGCTTATGAAGCCGGAGCATCTTATATCGACGGTACCTTAAGAGGCTTGGGGGCCGGGGCCGGTAATGCACAATCAGAGGTTTTAATAGCGGTCTTTGACAAGATGAAGGTTGCTACCGGAGTTGATTTGTATAAAATCATGGATGCCGCCGAGGATGTGGTTGGACCCAAAATGCACCGACCGCAGACAGTTGACACGGCTTCCCTGACCTTGGGTTGGGCCGGGGTTTATGGAAGCTTTCTCTTGCACACCTACCGCGCAGCCGAAAAGTATGGCGTTGAGCCCAGGGATGTTTTGGTCGAGTTAGGCAAGATGAGGACGGTAGGCGGTCAAGAAGACTTGATTATTGAGGTTGCACATAAGTTAAGTAAAAAGAAACAACAATAATAACTTGATATTTTCTCCTGATTTTCTCTGTGATAAGACACATTATGCTTGCTTATGATATAATTAGCAAAATAATGTGATATAAATAGCAGGGGGCAATCAAATGGAGTTAAATACTAATTCAGGTAATGCAAATATTATTCAATCTGTAGATAGGGCGTTAAGAATATTGGAAGGCTTTAGTTTGAAAGAAAAGGAACTGGGAGTAACGGAGATATCCAAAAGAACCGGTTTAAACAAAAGCACCTGTTTTGGGCTGATCCAAACCTTGCAAAACAGAGGATATCTGGAGCAAAATTCGGAAAACGGCAAGTATAGATTGGGACTTAAGGTATTTGTGCTCGGACAAATATTTGAGGCTAGTTTAGAGCTGCGAGTACTAGCTAAACCCTATCTTGAAGAACTAGTTGATAAAACCAAAGAAACAGTGCATTTGGTTATTAGGAATAAGCATGAAGCCGTTTATGTGGAAAAGGTGGAAGGGCCCAGCGCTATCAGTATTATTTCGCAGGTAGGTAACCGGGTCAACTTTCATTGTACCGGAGTAGGCAAGGTCATCTTGGCTCATCTTGCGGAAGAAGATGTTAATAAGATACTAAAAAATGAATTGGCACGTTTTACAAAAAATACGATTACGGATATAGAAAAGCTAAAGCAACAGCTCAAAGAGATAAGAAGAGATGGGTATAGTTTAGATGATGAAGAGATTGAGATCGGTTTACGGTGTATAGCAGCCCCGATATTTAATTATCGTAAAGAGGTTATTGCGGCATTGAGTATTTCCGGACCAACGATGAGGATAACTGATGAAAGGTTACGCAAAATAGCTGAACTTACCAAAGAGGCTGCAAAGAAAATCTCTAATAGATTGGGTTATGATGAATGACGATATGAGCTAGGATGATATTCCTGGCTCGTTTGATTGTATAGCGAAAATTTCTTGATATCTATAATTTTCTATGGTAAAATTATACCATCAAACCAGAACAATATGCGATAATAACGAACAAACTTGACATATATAAACGTTATACGGAGGAAGTCATGGAAGATATAAGAGATATAATATTCAAAAATATTATAAATACGACATTTGAAGCCGAGCTTATTTCGGAAAGAGATGGCATATTAGCGGGCGTTGAAGAAGCCGGAAAACAGGCGGCTGAAATTGGGATTGATTTAGAATTGTGTTTTAAAGATGGTGACCGTATTCAAGCCGGAGACATACTTGGTAAAATCGTTACAGTGCCTAAGAAAATTGCTCTGGCTGAAGAAAAAATAATAGGCTCATTGGCAAAGTATTCTGGAATAGCGACGGCGGCAAAAAGAGCGGTAGAAATTGCAGACGGAAGGGTAAAAATAGTGACCGGATCATGGAAAAAAATGCCTCCGCAGATCAAGAACGAGATTAGGAAAGCTGTTGATTGTGGAGGGGCTTCCTTCAGGATTAGTGATAAACCAATGATTTATTTGGACAAGAATTACATTAAAATGTTTGGGTCCATCCCTGAGGCGTTATGTGCCGTCAAAGATTATAAAGATTATGTTAAAGTAGTACAATTAAAAGGCAGGGAATATAGCATCGAAAATGAAACATTGCAAGCTATCGAAAACGGGGCCCACTTTTTAATGGTCGATACCGGGGATGTGGAAGATCTAAACAAGTGTTTGGCGACAGTTCGAAGAAGCGGGGTTCGGGATCAAGTAAAGATAGCATTTGCAGGTAATGTTAACATAAATCAGATTAAGGATCTTATCGGGTTAGACCTTGATATCCTTTGCATCGGAAAAGATATTCTTGATGCCCCATTGCTTGATATCAGAATTGATGTAATGAAAAGAGGTTAAGATATGGGCTTGAATCTATTAAACAAAACCGAGGTATGGGTAAACAAGATAAAGCTGAACAATGCGAACCTTACTCAAATGGCCGAATCCTTCGCCGCAGTATTACAGCTTAGGAAAGAAAATGTTTTAGTTGTGGATGTCAGGCCTCATAGCATTACATTTGATATTCTGGAGAACGATATACCGCTGGACAATATAATCGGGAAAGAAGCGGCCATTCTAAATGCGCTATCCTCTATAAAAGGTGTGAATATTACGAAAGAAACTTATATACATTCGGATGGCATCCTGGGGATGATTTGTTTGCAAGAGGAAGATGCGGAGTTAATGGTCGCGAATATTGCTAAAATGGGGAAAGACATTAGCGAGAATGTTGCGAAAAGGGTTCTTGTTTTTCCTACAGGATTTGAATTAACGCAAAAAATGATAGAAGATACGAATTCTCCTTATTTGAAAGAGATTTTTGAAAAGGAAGGTTATACGGTTACGATAGGACCGGTCATAGAGGATGATATAGATGTAGCTGTTTATCGGTTGTCCGATGCCTTGTCCAGAGGGTTTGGGCTGATAATAACGACGGGGGGAGTTGGAGCGGAGGATAAGGATAAAAGCGTTGAGGCACTGTTAAAGGTCGATCCCCAGGCGGCCACAGAATATATTGCAAAGTTCAAGAAGGGTACGGGAAGACATGTTAAAGACGGAGTAAGAATAGGGGTGGGGGAAATTGGACCTTCATTAATTGTTACACTTCCCGGTCCAAACGATGAGGTTAGGTTGGCTGGGCCGGTGTTATGTGAGTGTCTGCAGGGAAAAAAGAGTAAGGAAGAAATAGCGAAAAAGCTGGCTGCTATTTTAGCGAGAAAGCTAATGAAGACGCAGCATGAATTTCACTACTTGTAAGTCTATATTAATCATTGAGGAGGATATGTTTATGGATCACAAAAAGATTGCTAAGGAGCTAGACAAAGCTACAAAAGAGTGTTACCAGATCCCTCAGCTTACAGAGTCTCAGCCGGAAATAAAAATAGAGGATGCCTATAAGATACAACTTGCAACGATAGAACTAAGAAAAGCCGCCGGAGAAAAAATTATCGGCATGAAGGTTGGCCTGACCAGCAAAGCCGTACAGAAGATGCTGGGCGTCGGCGAACCTGACTATGGGCATCTGACCGACAAAATGCTGCTTCTCGAAGGTCAGGCTTGTCCTTTGGCTGAACTTATTCAGCCCAAGGTGGAAGGTGAATTGGCTTTTTGTCTTAAGCAAACCTTAAAGGGTCCCGGCGTGACCATTGCAGATGTGTACAATGCAACCGGCTATGTTGTTCCGGCTATAGAAATAGTAGATAGCAGGATAAAGGATTGGAAGATTAAACTCGAAGACACGGTTGCGGATAATGGATCCAGCGCAAAATTTGTTTTAGGCAGTAAGATGACACCCATTGAGGATATTGATATGCGATTAATAGGTATGACATTGGAGAAAAACGGGGAATTGGTAGCTAGCGGTACGGGAGCCGAGGTATGGGGTAATCCGGCGGCAGCAGTGGCTTGGCTTGCCAACAAGCTGGCGGAATTTGATTTAGAGCTGAAAGCCGGAAGCATAGTAATGTCCGGTTCATTTACAGCTATGGCCGTGGTAGAGGCCAAAGATGTGATTACAGTTAGTTTCAGCGGAATGGGCAATATATCGCTTAAGTTTCAATGATAGTTTCATTGAAACAGAAATAATGCATTGACAAAGGGGGAGAATATCGTGAAGCTGATAACCTTAGTAGCTAAGATCGATATAGAGAAATGTACCGGTTGCCGGACATGTGAAAAAGTATGTCCGACAATTGCGATTAAAATAGTCAATAAGAAAGCGGTGGTTGATGAAACCCTGTGCAGAGGTTGCGGGAACTGCAACCAACGCTGTCCTGCTGATGCCGTGTCTATGGAAAAGCTGGCAGAACCGTATCGGGTCGGTGTGTCCATTGACGACCTTCCTTATAATAAAATTGATGAATTATGCCAAAGAGCCTCTCTCAATCCTGAACAAATCATTTGCTACTGTACGATGACAAGAGCGGAAGAGGTTGCGGCTGCGATACTGAAGGGGGCTAAATCCCCGGAAGAAATTTCCCAACAAACCGGGGTGAGGACCGGCTGTAAGGTTGAATGCATACAACCTGTATTAAGGCTTTTGGATGCATACGGTATCAAACCTGTTCCGCCTGAGGGCGGTTATCAATGGTACGGTATTACGCCGACCATCTGGGATATACCAAGTGAAGTTAAGGACAAATATAACGCCAGGGGCTTTTATTTTGAAGAAGATATCAGATTATTAAATGAAGTTAAAGATACGAGAAAGGAGGCAAAGCGATGAGTAAAAAAACAATAACGCCGCAAAAACCTCGCATCTCTCAATATGGCGTTGATCCTAAATATATCACCAAAAGAGTATCTGAGTTTCCGGATATGACTTCGGTAATGCTTAAAGAACTGTTTCCGGATACTCCGCAAGTAATTTACCCAAGTGAAAAAGGAATTGCCGAGGTTAGGGAAACAGCCGAAAAAGCTTTGAAAAAGATCGACATGAGTATGATCAAATCTACTGATTCGGTAAACGTATGCGCTTCTCACCATGGTTTTACGTTGTTGGGAGGCGAACCTTATGCCCAACTCTTAAGGACCATCAGAGATGTCATCGCACAAAGAACAGGTACACAGGATATAAGGTTAAGGGCCGGTGTTGGATTGCGTTTTAGAGAAACCGAAGAGTATATCAAAGCTTTTAAGTTAGACGAGCATTATCAAGGAAAAGCAAAAGGTATGGCCCCGGTCGATCAGGGGATCCCTATCAAGACGGAAATCGGAACCCTTTATGGTTTAAAAGCGGTATATGATGCCGATTGGGTCGTTCACGCTCATAATAGTGACGTGCGAGAAGTCCATTTTCACCGCCAGGTTGACCGGGCTGTCAAGCCGTTCGGGATGTCATACGCCAGAATAGAGACGAGATCGACATATCATCAGAACCTTGGACCAAGGGGAGCAAATTTCACGGCCAGAGCTATTTTTGACTCGGAGTTTGTTCAGAACAAGTTCGCCTTTGCCGCCTTCCTTGATATGTCTCCTGTTGGTGTAGTAGGCGTTGATGTCGATAACGATCTGTATGCTTTAAACGACAGGTTAACTGCGGGTGGGTGCAGATATTACGGCAAAATCATGACCTTATTGGGAGAAATAGATGAATGTATTGCGGCCTTAGATTTTCCTTGTCCGGTACCTTATGTATTTGCGGCAGGAGTTATCTATGCAAATTTTGCCGGTGCTAATGTGGATCTTTTTGATCTTGATGTTCCATTGCCGCCATACACATGGTATACGGAAGCATTTTACGGTAAAGACGGCAAACCGTTGATAGATAAAGTACCGCCGGTAAACCCTGCCATCAAAATGGCTCTGCATAATTATGCTTGGGGCGGGTATCCCAGCGCATTTTTCAGTGAGCATATACCGACCCTTGTGGTCGGAGGGGAACAGGCAGAAGTAATGAACCGCGACCCGCAGAATATTGAGTACATGTCATATGCCGTTACAGCTGATAACCTGGATACGGCTATGAGGTTTGCATATAATTCAGCAAAGACAGATAAGGTAATAATCTTTGATGGCGCCGCAGGCGGGATAAATGTAAGCGAGCCTTTAGCTCGATTGTTATTGGAGAAAGCGCCTCAAGTAAATAAGAGAGTAGATGAAGTCCTGCTGCCGAAATGGCTCCGTCAGCGTGGCATAGACACGCAAATAATTAAAGCAGCCGTTCTATAGGAGGACAATATGAGCATCATGGTAGTTGATGGATTAGGAGGAGGAATTGGGACGCAAATAATAACCTTTTTGCGCCAGCGGCTGCCTGAAGAAGAAATTGTGGCGGTAGGAACAAATGCAGTTGCCTCCAGCAGTATGATCAAGGCTGGAGCTTCAAGGGGCGCTACCGGGGAAAACTCGATACGAGTTTGTTTGCGTGATGCCAGATGCATTATTGGGCCAATAGGCATCGTGATACCTGATTCTATGTGGGGGGAAATTACATCCGGTATAGCAACGATCATTGCCGGTGCTTCAATTCCCAAAATATTAATTCCTGTTAATCATAAAAACATTGAGATAGTGGGGGTCGGACAGGAGATTACCTTGTCGGAGTTAATCAAAGACGCGGTATGTAAGGCCATGAAATTAATAAAATAAACAATAGTACTGTCATTAATACCAAATCGAGAAACATGACATGTGAGGAAGGTGGTATTATGATAACTTATGTAACCGAGAGTCAAAAAGAAGCCTTCAAGGCATTATTGGAGGTTATTCCCCAACTATTCGGTGAAGAAGCGGTACTTTTCACCACAAACACGGATTATTTTGATTCAATGCATACCCCGGCAAGTTTTAGTACATACACCGCCAAAACCGGTGATTATCTGGCTGAGGGCAGCGGCGGCAGACAATGTATTTCCACCGGGAAGCCGGTTGATAAGCTTGTTCCTAAAGAGGTATACGGTTTTGCCTTTCGGACCATTACCTTGCCGGTGATAGAGGAAGGGCAAGTTACCGGTTGTATTGCTGTTGCCAGAAGCCGTGACAAGCCTGATAAGATTGTAGAGATCGGCGATACATTATCAGCAAGTGCGCAACAAATTCTAGCATCCTTACAAGAAATGACATCTTATGCCGATAATAATGTCCAATCCATGTCCCTTTTGGAAACTGCAAATAAAGAATTAGTTGAAAGGCTGAAAAAAATACAGGATTTGAATGAGCTGATTGCAAACATTGCTTCACAAACAAAGCTGTTGGCTTTAAATGCGGCTATTGAGGCGGCAAGAGTGGGTGAGCATGGGCGTGGTTTCGCGGTGGTTGCGGAAGAAGTCAAGAAGCTCTCAAACGATAGCTCAGAGGCCGTTAAAAAGATTGGGCAATCCCTCTTGGATAGCCAACAGGAGATTGCCAGAGTGGAGGAAATGATAAATCAGAACGCAACGGCTATACGTAGCCAAGCCAAAATAACCCATGAAATTGAGCAGGCTATGAGCGAGGTAGTAACCAGTGCTGCCAGTCTGTACAGTATAAGCAAAACAATCTAGTAGGGGGTAAACCTACCGGGGAAAATACGAGGGTAAAGACCGGATGTATGTTAAAATTGTTTAAATAGTGGGGCTAGATTATTTTTGAAAAATAAGATAGAATATTAGTAGCGAGATTAGCAAAAAGGTAATAAGGGAGAAACGGATGCTAGCAGATAGGGAAAGACAGGAATATTTGATTTTGCTTATTGTAAGTCAGAGCGAGTCTCCTGTCGGTTCCGGCTATCTCAGCCGTGAATTGAAAAATTACGGATGGGACTTGAGCGAGGCAACTGCCGGAAGGCTATTGGCCCAATATGACGCCCAAGGTTATACCACTAAGGTGGGCTATCAGGGCAGGGTGTTATCGGCTCAGGGTTCAGCGAAACTGAAAGAGCTTGAAGAGAAGAAACAACGTACAGACCAGGGTCTGGAGTTTTTCAGGGTGCTGGAGACAAAGACGCCGGAGGAATTAATAGACGTACTGGTTGCTCGTCGCGCTATTGAGCGGGAAATCGCCCGTTTGGCAGCGGAGAAGGCGACAGAAGAAGAAATCAAAGAGCTTCGCTATATCCAACGCTTGCAGCAGAAACGGGTTGAACACCAAAGAGGCGGAGCAGCGGAACAAGATGTTGCTTTTCACCGTGTTTTGGCGAGGGCTGCCCGCAACAAGGTTTTGGAAGGTGCTATGGAGCTGATTAGGCAGGATGGACAGTTGGCTCCGGTATTGGAGTATATCAGGAAAGAAGTACACAGCGTAGTATCTGTGGATCATGCCAATATCGTCGAGGCTGTGGCTGACCATAACTCTGACGCGGCAGAAAAAGCCATGACCGATCATATAGAGAACCTAATCAGGGATGTTAAGAAGTATTGGAATAAGGTGGAGAATCAGGGGTAGGAAGGTACTTCGGGCAGAACTATATTTTTTTACCTACAATATACTCATCAATGATGAGTTGCAAGATGGGAGGGTGTAAAGATGGGAGAATGGTTCGAGAGCGTTCTTGATGCCGTGGATATCGAAACTTTTTTCGCCTGTAAAGATGAAAAAGAGGGCAGGGTATTAGCTATGCAGTTAATGAAGGGGTTCGGACTGAAAGACGCGGATATTGTTTTTATTGAACATGAAGGACCGGGTGCAAGGGTGAGGGCTCGAGGATATATTCACAGAGCCGGTGACCGCTATGGCTGGCTGGAGGGAGGGACGGATGATGAGTAAAGAGGCTAAGGTTTTATTGGCGCCGTTGGATCCGGTGCATGATATAGGTTTAAAAATTATAAAACGATCCCTGGATGAGGCGGGCTATCTGACAATTCTTCTGCCCCCTGACTATTCTTCAGAGGAAATCCTCAAGAAAGCCTTAGAGGAGAAGGTCAGTGCTATCTTAGTCAGCCGTACTTTGGGTTATGGTGTTGCCGAGCTTTTAGCGCGGTTTGTGGACATGGCGGAAGCGGTAGGAATCCGCGAGAATGTAAAGCTGGCTATAGGGGGCATGAGCATTCGTCCTGAATTAGCGCAAGAGTTGGGCTATGATGCCGGTTTTGGTCCGGGGACGAAGCCGGAAGAGGTCATTGCTTTCCTGGAAAATAGGAAATATGAACCGGAGATAAGAGGAGCGGGGAAGATAAAAAGGGATATTACCAAAGGGTTCGATTATGCCTATGGTAATAAAAATATTGGGAAGATGTTGGATCATATCGTAACCTCGATTGTCGGTTGGGGACAGAACAAAACTACGCCTGGGATAAAGAGGGCCGAGGTGAGAAAAAGACTATTGGAACTTCCTCAGGGTAAGGACAGGACACAACTGTTGCTGGAATACTTGCGGTGGTGTGATGACAAGGTCAAGGATTTCTATCTTGAAAAAACGGTATTGCCAAAAACGCGTCTGTTGAGTAGCGAAGAACTGAGGAAATTAGAGAGATACGTTGAGGAGACCAATAAGCGTATGACGCTGCAGGTAATTCAGCACACCAGAGAAAAACCGGTGGTTTTTATCCAGTATGGCACAGGCTGTCCCTTTATGGATATTGCTCACATCAAGGCCGGAGAAGCTTGGGGCGCCGACGGGGTGGTGCATTTTGATCCATCCTGGGGGGCTCGTACCGAGGGTTTTTTGGAGGGATACATAACCCATGAGGAGGACGGTTCCATTATCACCCCAGAGAACTTAATGAGTATTAAGGGGTCTTTAAGCCCTCATACGATATGGCAGGTAAGAGCCCATAGGGGTTTAAACACGCCGGAAACAGTACTCTTGGCAGGGGCGATGGGTGCGGATATGACTAAAATCAATATTGCCTATGGTTCCTTAGGCGGGGGAACAGACCCGGCCAGGCTGACTGTGGATGCTATGCAAGCTATCCGTTACGCGGCTGAGTATAGACTTTCCTTTGATGTGGTGACAAATGAGGAACTGTGTGGGGTTCCTGCCTATAAGGCTTTTGCCGGGATGCTAATTACTGCGCATCTCGGATTGCGCTTGGGTGGCAGACCTATACTGCAGCCGTTGTTTTGTTATTCTCCGGAGGTTATGGTATCAGGCGATATGGATGATAATTATGTTGATTTCAATGCGGCGAAAATCATGGCTCTGCGCAATATAATCAGGGCTCCGATTTGGCCGGGAGCACCCATAGGGTTTTTGACACAAACGGAGGATAGGGTGCAGTCTTCGTTATCCACCGCATTGCACGGGGCCCTTGCTGCCAGTTTAGGAGTTGAAGCCATTTCTATCGCTTCTTCTGATGAGGCTTATTCAGGGGGACCGATAGCAGTGCCGTCCCGCATCGATACCTTAAAAGCCTTGCAAGAAGCCTTCCGTTTCTTCGGGATGTCAAGTATTGCCCCCACCGAAAAAGCGGGGGTATGGGCCGAGCGCTTGGAAAAAGGCATTGAGGAAGTGTTGGAAACGGTAGCGGAGAGAGGCGATTTTGTTGCTGCTCTTTACGAGGGATTACTCGGCAGCGTAGCTGAAGGTGCTTATCCGGGCAGGAGCGGAAGAGGAACAGTGATGATGCTGTAATTGGGTGGTTTTCACCCTTGCAAATATATCAAATAAATAAAAAAGGAGTTGTTTAAAAATGGCAAAATTTAAGTTCAAGTACCAAATGTACAAACACCTTAGGGACAATATCCCTAACATTTATGCCGAGGCAAGCAAGGCAGCGGAGAAAATTGGCGTTCCCGCGGATATCAAAGGAAAATTCGGTTTGACAGGAGCCATTTCCGGTTGCCCGGCACCTCTTAGGAACGATATTTTGGAAGCTGGGGAGAAGGAAGCTAAGAAGGTCGTGCCTTTGGCTGTGTATGTTGACCAAATGAGAGATATTGTCAAAGAGGTGTACGGTGATGACTGGGATGTAGCACCGGTCAATACCTGCGAGGCGGGTTTGTGGGTCTCCTTTGATGCCCTCTTTACACCCCCCGCCATGGGTCGCGGTGACAACTATCGTTCCCGTTATATTGCTTTGTACGAGAAGCATATCCATCACCAGGCAGGGTATGGGCGGCCCTTTCCGGCACGTTACAAAGACATCTTGGCAGATCGCGGTTCAACAGCCGGTGAATTAGGTTTTTATGGAAAGAGACAGAACAACCTTGATACGATTTTTGCTCCCCTGGCCGGAGCAAAGTATGATGTTCACGGGATTAAGTACCATCCGGTGCCCCTGTTAACAGAGGTAGATCCTGAAGCCTCCAAAAAAAGCATTGCCGAATTGGCTGAACGCCATGCCCAAATGCTTACCGGCTTCACCAGCTTAGGTTACGAGACTCCGGGGTATGGCTATGGCATCAAGGATAAAGAAGGCACACCTGTTTTGCAGAAGGTCGTTGCGGAACTTGCGCAGAAATATAACGTGCCCTATGTGATAGACAATGCTTGGGGACTGCCGTTTGTTGGAACGAACCCTGTTAAAAACGGTTGCGATGTAATTATCTACAGCATGGATAAGGCAACAGGCTCGCCTTTATGTGGTCTTATTATCGGTAAAGAGGAAGTTATGGTGCCGATTAGGCGTGCCCTCGGCATGCACGGTGACCGTTGGGGTACTACTGCTTCTTACGGTAAGGCGGCCTACGTCACTAATGACCCCGGCAAAGAAGCCTTAGTCGGAGCGTTGGCTGCATTAACAGCTCTCAAGGATAAGCCTGAAATGTATACCAAGCCGGTCGATGATCTCTATGATATTGTTGTGGAAGAGATCAAGGGGCTGGATCCGCAGATCAGAGACGGTTTCATTGTCAATAAATCCTATAACTCCACGGCGGTAGAAATCAACTATGAGAAAACATGGAAGAACGGAAAGATGGGCGTACCGATCTTTTCGATTGAAGATATGTATTCCGGCACTAATATATTCCAGTCAGGGATGGGTGCTATGGGAGTCATTCCTACCGTGGCATACGATGGCAATATCTATATCTCAACAGGTCTTGCCACCACAGACGAATACGGCATGTTGATACATGATAGGGCCAGGGTTGCAGTGAAGGCTTTGGTGGCTTTGATCAATATCACCTGTCGGTATGCGGGGATTTTGGAGTAAGGTAAAAAGCAGGGAGGGCGATTAGGCGCTTTCCCATAGTGACATTTTATGAACCGTTGGTTTAGGTGAAGCAGACAGCAGATCAAGCTGTCTGCTTTTGCCGGTTTGGTCTGCCATTTTCTCAGATTCTTTGGCGAAAGCGCCGACGACACTAATGTCACACTTATTGCCGGATAATTGGTCGTCGGGGCTTCCAACTGTCGAACAAACGCTGTCACTGCCCTCGTCAACTATCCAGCCAAACCCAGGAATCCAAACATGAGGCTCGCCATCAATAACTGTTCTATCGCCTGGCTTTAGTTCTGTGGAGGCTGGCACAGATTTTGATATGGTTTGAGATTTTGGGGCTTCCGTCGGCGTTGGTGCTGGCTTTTCTGTTTTTTCTTCTGCCGTTACCTCAGTTTTCTTTGATTCACTTTCTGCAATAGGCTCCGCAGTTATCTTCGGTCCATTTTCTGTGATAACCTCTACTTCAGGTGCAGGCACATCTTCGGAGATAAAAATATGCGATATTTCCGCTGATTGAGCCTCAATTCCGGCGCTAACGGTGGTTTTACCTGCCCGGCGGGTAAACCTCGATCTGGGCGTTCCATTGTCATACAACGGCACACAGTGCGATATAGGCGATAATTTGCTTTTTCATATAGACCATCTCCTCAAGTGACAACACTACCACAGCTTTTCGGAGATAGCTACTAAAATATATTCTGCGCAATCATTGCAACCACTATATATTAATTATTGTTCATATTATTTCATACCAAACCATATAATTATATTGATAATTATAGTAAGACATAATAAAATATATTAAACACAGAAAGGAGAGGTGTTAATGGGAGCTGATGCGGAGAAATGGTCAAGCCTTGAAGAAGTAGCCGAATATATTGGGGTAAATAAAGACACAGTACGCAACTGGATAAAAAAAGAAGCGGTTCCGGCCCATAGGATCGGAAAGCTATGGAAGTTCAAGCTATCTGAAATTGATGAATGGATTAAGAGTGGGAAAAGTGCTTTGTAACAATAAATTATACATTGACAGACGAACAAACGTTCGATATAATGTGTTTATAAGTTTTTGTATTTGATTTTTTGGAGGTGTTGAAATGAAGACATTAACGCGAATGCTTAAAATTGCAACATCAAATCCTTTTGAAAGCAATAATTATAGATATTATAAACACTCTCTTTTCATAGAAAGCAAAGAAGCGATGAATAGATTTGCGCCTTTTGGTAGCAATTCAACTATGCCGAATCCCATCCAGATATTGGAATTTTTTAGCGGAGCCGGAGGTACTTCGCTCGGGTTTGCTGTGATAAACAGCATATTTCCGGTTTTTCGTTTTTTGGGAGGGTGTGATATTGACTCCATATCTGCCGCTACATACAGCAAAAATTTTGGAACACCGGTATTGTGCGAGGACATTATTAAAATTTCCGAATCGGCTAATAGCATTCAAGAGTTCTTGAAAAGCATCAATTTCGATCCTAAGTTACCAACCATATTAATCGGCTGCGCACCATGCCAAGGCTTCTCTTCTCACAGAAAGAAAAAATGGAATGACGAAGATGACAATAGAAATAGCTTAGTGGTTGCTTTTTCAAAGATTGTTACAGAAATAAAGCCAACTGTTTTTGTAATGGAAAACGTACCAGAATTTCTGTCTGGTAGGTATAGGAAATACTTCAGCAAGGCGCAAGCTGCTTTTTATGACGCAGGTTATATCGTTAAGCAGAACATATATAATGCCGCCGAATTTGGCGTACCGCAAGAACGTTTTCGTTCTGTAATAATTGGAATGCAGAAAGAATTTTTATTACCAGAAGGTATTTATTCTCCAAGTGAATATAAAACTGTACGGGACGCAATCGCTTCTTTGCGACCAATTGCCGCGGGGGAATCTGACCCACACGACTTATTACATAAGGCTGTTGCACATAAGCCTAGTACTATTGAAGTAATTAAACAGGTTCCTCATGATGGTGGAAATCTACCCGAGGGAGTTGGCCCCGAGTGTTTATCCCGTGTTAAAGGTTTTTATGACGTTTATGGGAGGCTTAGTTGGGATAAACCAGCGATAACTATAACTCACTATGCACGAAATCCAGCAAGCGGGCGATATACGCACCCTGTTCAAGATCGAGGTCTTACGGCGCGAGAAGTTGCCCGACTCCAAGGCTTCCCTGATGGTTTCTCGTTCGAGGGTAAGTCTGACGACATTTATCGGCAAATAGGCGAAGCTGTGCCGCCACTATTATCTTGCGGAATTGCAGTTAATATTTTAATTGAACTGCTATCTTGTGAGCCTTCTCAATATCAATTGGAGGCTGGTGTGCATAGCATTGATATGCCCGTGAGTAATTCTTATTCAAGCGTCATAGCTGGAATAAAGACAAGGAGGCGTGCTTGAGTATGCGCTTTACTTGTGTCGATACTTTCTGTGGTGCGGGTGGTCTGTCTTTAGGGCTTTCCTCTGCGGGCTTTGACGTACTGTATAGTTTTGATATTGATAGCAAATGCATTGAGACAATCAAAAACAATCCGAAATATTTCAAACATCCCGTAGTATGCGAGGACATAAGAAATATGCTCGGAGGACAGCTTCTCGAAAAGATCGGATTAAAGCAAAGAGAATTATTTCTACTGGCTGGAGGGCCTCCGTGCCAAGGCTTCTCTATACAGCGAATTGGCGGGGATACCGACAGACGGAACGAACTTGTCCTCCTTTACGGAGAACTGATTAACGAAGTTCGCCCGTTATTTTTTTTAATGGAAAATGTTTCGGGGATTCAAGGAAAGCGTGGCAAAGCAATACTTGATGAGCTAATAAGAAAAACGGAATCTGTCGGATACCATATTCATAAGCAACTGATTGATGCGGAAGACTACGGCGTACCACAACGACGCAAACGCATAATTCTTGTTGGTGAACGGGTTGATATTGGCTCAGCATATAAATTCCCAAAACCTTCCCGGGAAAGGAGTACTGTTCGAGATACGATTGAATTCTTGCCTCCACCTCCCGAGAATGGAAAACCGCACCCTAACTATCCACTTCATCGACGTGACCGATTGTCTGAGAAAAACATTCGGCGTATCAATGCATTAGCTCAAGGCCAAGGGCGTGACTACCTGCCCGAAGAACTCTTAGCTGATTGCCATCGTATTGACAGTGCGATTATTGGGCACCGAAACGTTTATGGTAGAATGGCGTGGGACGACGTTGCCCCAACGATAACAGCACGGTTTGACAGCTTTACTCGAGGTTTATTTGGACACCCGGAACAGTCACGTAGCATTTCACTGCTTGAAGGAGCATTACTTCAGACGTTCCCAATTGACTTTGTTTTTGCGGGATCAAAAATTGAAATTGCAAGGCAAATCGGAAATGCCGTGCCGCCGAAGTTGGGAAAAGCCATCGGTAAAAGTATCATTGCGTATTATAATAAAGAGAGGAGGGTGATTCGGAATGCTGATTGAACCAATTGTCAAACGTTATTTACAGAGCTTCCAGCAAGCATATCGGGACTCTGTTGCAGGTGGACAGCATACTCCAGAGCTGTCTTTTCGACCGCCACTACACGCAATGTTTGAAGCTCTCGTAAATGCAATCAACGGTACAAATGTCGTAGTTGTCTTCGAACCACGAAATCAACAGCGTATGGGACGTCCTGATTGGCGTTTCCACCATAGAGATACGCTCGGCGTTTACGGATACATTGAAGCCAAGGGCTATTCTCCAGGAATCTTTGATATTACTCTGCACACCGCTCAGTTTAACCGCTACCTCTCTCTCAAACACAAATTGATAATCACGGATGGAATCGACTTTGTATACTCTTTTAATGAAGCCGAGCCGCCGCGTGTGATTTCACTTATTGATAAGACGCAAATGACAAATACCGATGACGACTGGTCACGCCTTAATATTAATTCGCAATTTGAAATAATGATTCGTAGATTTTTGGCTGAATCCACGCCGCAATATTGCGACGAAGGGGATTTAGTGGAACTTGTTGCATTGCGTTCTCGTTTGCTTTCGGATGCGATACTTGCCTACTCAAATATTCCTCTTGAGGAAGCTATGAACACAACCGAAGAACACGCCATTACCCTGTTAAGTGAGCTTCGCCAGCTAACATACAACCACAACGACCCAGCTATGCGAGAAGACAAGGTTTTCGCAGATTTCGTCGCACAGGTAATAATGTTCACGCTATTATACGCCCATCGAGTCGAATGTACTGATGCAGATTTACCAACTGGTAAAGAACGGAAAATCCGAGATTACCTTGCGAGGAACATCGAAGAAGGTCAGGCGTTACGCCCATTCCTCATGATTATCCACTACATCATTGACCATGGGGACGAAGACAGCTTTATTCTGAATTGGACAGAGGAATGTATCGGTTTCTTATCATTCGTGCATATGACCGACCAACAAAGACGATCCCCGGATTACCACAAACTATTTGAACTTTTCCTCTCGAAATTTGATCCACAATCTCGTTTTGATTATGGCGCATATTATACGCCAAGCGAGCTTGCAGATTGCATTGTTCGTCTTACAGAGGCTATCGCATGCGAAACCTTTGACGGGGTTAGTATTTTCGCTGACGGAAATATTCTAATAGATCCTTGTTGCGGAACTGGCTCATTCCTCGAACGGATTAGGCAAAACGATACCGAATGCGGAGCATATACTTTATGCGGCATCGAGATTTTACCTGCGCCATATATGCTTGCTAATTATCGAATGGCGGCGCTTAGCCGTGAAATTGAGGGTTGGCGTTCAAATAACGAGCTGCTTCTTGCAAATGCATTAAGCAACGTTGTCTTTGGCGATGCAGCAGATACTGATACTGTCGAGGGATTTGAACTAAAACGAGCATGTGAACTTTCATCGCGACCAATTACACTTGTAATTGGCAATCCTCCGTCTTCCGACTCTTCCAAAACAAATATTGGCGGGGATTTCACAAGAATACTTGCCTTAATGGAAGATTTTCGACCTCCTGCTGCAAACCGTCACGCTCGACAGAATACGCAAAAGCAAATCAATAATCCTCACCTTCAGTTTCTGCGTTGGGGATGCGAAAAACTCCGGATTTCTGAGAATCATTCTATTTTGGCATATATCGTCCCTGCGACTTTTCTCGAAGCAGAATCATATAGATATGCGCGAAAATATATCGTTGAGCATTTTTCTTCTGCCTGGATTGTTTCCGTCGATGCAGATGCCCGCGCTGGCGTTCGCTCCGACAGTATGTTCAAGACCCAGCAAGGTCGCGCAATCTTGATTGCAACAAGACGATTTGGCGAAGCGGTAGGCATAACCAACTATATGTATTATGATATTTCTCATCTTGCAAAGGCAGATAAAACGAGTTGGCTTGGGCAAGACGCAAACACATCGCTCGGTGAATTCACACGCCATACCGTGGATGCGGCGAACTATACCTTGCGACCGTCGACACCTTTCAACGAGGAGCTTTATGCGTCCTACTGGCCGGTCAGCGGCGAAGCTGAAGAGAATGCGATTTTTAAGAACCATTGTTCAGGCGTAAAGCTTGCGCCATCAAGCCTTTTTACGCATATGAAATCTGCAATGCTGAAGAGGCGAAGCCGGGAGATTATGCAGCAAGGAATTCCTGCGGCGCAGAATTGGTTATCTGCACAGGACAAGCCGCCAAAAGACGTTGAAGTGAGCGCATTTGCGCGAGAACTGAGCGAGTACGGCAACATTGCTGTAGTTAACGCATTACTTGATCGGGAAATCGTTGATTACGCTTTCCGTCCATTCCTTCCGGTAAAAGCATTCCTGTGGCAAGACCTTTTACATAAATTCGCCAGTGTAGGTGGAGGTGGCACAAGACGGCGCCCTGAAATAGCTAAAGCATTCTCTACCGAAGGCATGGTCGGATTCGCTTTATCTCATTCTCCGAAAGATCAGAAGGATGTGCTGAAACAGTTCGTTTCCTTCTGCTGGTATTGTCCTGATAACGACCTTTGCAGACGAGGAAACTCGTTTATATACCTAAATCGACATCCTGTGAAGCGACGTGGCGTGTTCGTCCCAGTCAATAATATCCACGACGGGTTGCGTGCTCAGCTGACTACTCTCATGGGCACGGATGATGACAACGCTGCAACTGAAATGGTGTTTTACACGTTCGCCATTTTATGCTCGCAAGTCTATCTCGATGAGTTTGAGGGTGCATTATATATCACAGGACGCACCGATCTACGTCCAAGAATTCCTGTAGTAAACGACGCTAATGTTTTTCGCCGTCTTGTGGAACTCGGGCGAAGAATCGCTGATTTGGAGAAGCGTGATTATATGCCCGAAAACCTTGCGGGATATGATTTTGATGCGATAAAAGCGCAGGTTCTGCCAAATTTCCATCTTATGTGGTCGAAGAATACTCAGCCATTCGATGAGGAAAACGAAACGATCACTTTTTCGGATGGTAATCGTAATATCATCGTATCATGTCCTCTAGATGCGCAGAGAATAAACATATCCGGCTATGAGGTAATAAAAAACTGTTGGATGAAATTCAATTCTTACGAGTATACCCACTGTCCATTTACACCTAAAGATATGGAGGGTTTCCTTATCCTTGTCAACAAATTGCTCGAATATGTTGAAATAGTAGGAGAAATTGATGTCATAGTGCACGAAGTAATCGAAGGCCGCTACCCGTTGATCTCTCCTTTAGGTGATACCGATATTGAATAGAGGTGATCTATTGTGCCTGATGTTTACGACAAAGCAATCCGCTCTGCCGTAATGTGGAAAGTGCGTTCTAAAGGTAATAAATCAACGGAAAAACGACTGATTACGTTACTTCACGATAACGGAATTATCGGATAGAGGCGCAATTATCCTTTAAAAGGGCATCCGGATTTTGCGTTTTTAGACAAGAAAGTAGCTATATTTGTCGATGGCTGTTTTTGGCACGGTCACGATTGCCGCAACACACGGCCAAAAGAAAATGAAGAATATTGGAGTAAAAAGCACGAACGCAATCTCCAGCATGACCATAAAATTACAGCGTTGTTTCAAGTCCGAGGATGGACTGTTGTTCGCATATGGGAATGCGAACTAAAACGCAACAATATCTTAGCCACTCTACAGAGAATTCAGCAGGTAATTTATGATGAAATAAAATAGTGGCTTTTAATGCGAGGGGGAATAGTATGTATCTTAAGAAAATTTCCATCAAAAACTATCGGTGTTTTCAGAATTTCTCTATGGAATTTCAGAAAGGGTTAAATGTTGTCATCGGCGCAAATAACTCTGGCAAAACCGGATTTCTCCACGCTATCAACCTCCTGAAAGACCCCTCTATATCTGTTGACGATTTTAATAAAAACAACTTGCTGGGGTTTGCGGAAAAATACCGTGATGAGGCTCCCAAAATAGAGATTATATATACTATTCGCCATCTAATATTAGAGAGTGATACGGAGGATGAAAGCATTATCCGATTGTTGCCGTTCTTGGGTATGGACAAACTGAACGAGACCTTATCTGAAGAAAACGGAGCATATCAATATGATATTACCGCAGTTATAAAAGCAGTATGTTCACTTGATCTAAAAGCACTTGGCGATTATAAAAGTTCCGTTGGGAACGTTACTGATTTTAATGGATTTATGACCGTATTAAAGTCCTTCATTTCTCGCTATTCATGGTCATATTATAACGGAGCAAACGACACAGCAGCAGACAAGAAGGATGCTTTAGGCATATTTGACATTCGCTTTATTGGTGCTGAAAGAACGAGCGAAGCCGTCAGTAAAGAAACACGTCGCGAGATAGATGCGTTTGCCAAGGAACAAAGCAATATTACGGCATTAGAACAGTTGAGGGCAAACGTCTCAACTGAAATGAAAAGACTTCTGCAACCTGCGCTTGACAGGCTTTCACAACTTTTTGAAAATGAAAACAATGATATAGGTCTTGCTCGCGGCAATGTTTCAATATCCCATGACCTACGCCCAAATGTTTCAGTCGGAGACGCTTATGTTACAGAGGTACGAGATACTGATGCGGATTATATAGTTCCATTGGATTACAATGGATTAGGATATAACAATTTAATCAGTATATATATGCTTGTCAAATTGACTGAAATCCATAAGGGTAGAGATTTTCGCATTCTGTGTCTTGAAGAACCAGAGGCGCATTTACACCCTGCAATGCAATATAAACTTTTTAAATATTTGCGTACATTGGACGAAACAGACAAACTCAATCAACAGATTTTTGTAACCACACATTCAAGTAATATTTCTGCTGTTGCCGGTATCGACAATATGTATATTCTCTCCTATGAACGCATGAATGGTCAATCTGACTGCAAACAGCAAAGTCTGGCCATTCATTTTGCCGAAAAACAAAATGCGAAAGCACATCTAACGAAGTTTCTCGACGTTACCCGCTCGGACATGCTTTTTGCAGATAAAGTGATATTGGTTGAGGGTATTGCTGAGAAATTGCTGTTACCGTTTTTTATGGAAAAATGCGGTTGTCCGTATGAGGATGAACATATTTCAATCGTTGAGATTGGGGGTAAGCATTTTGCTCACTTCGTTGAACTTTTCAATGGCAATACAGTAAGCAAAAAGGTGCTTTGCATTACCGACAGAGATTTTAAGTGGCGGCACAACGGTGCCATACAAGGTTATTCGGAGTATAAAAATGGCACAACTTCCCATATTGAGGATTTAAAGCAACGCTTCCAAATAGACAATTTTAGTATTCAGACGCAAACTCTCGGAGGTCGTACGTTTGAGGATGAACTATTCCTCTCAAACTCAGATAATGCCGCTGTAGCAACAGCACTATTCAAAATTGTTGCAAGCAGTAGTGTTTCATCTTTTGCTGAAAAATACGGGTTTGATTATGCGGCATGGAATAATTCCGCAAAGCATACAGAAATAGATGGACGTTCCCTGCCGTTCATTGTAAAATTATTGAGCGAATTCAATGCTGTAATAGCCTCAGATAATGCACACGAAAATATTTATAAGCGTTTGTTTTTCGCCGAATTGTTTCTCCATTTTGCGGAAAATCAAAAAGGTAATACAGCACTGGATATCCTTACCAACGATAATCTGTCTGCAAATCTCATTGTGCCAAAATACATAGAGGAGGGGTTGATATGGCTGTTGAAATAACCTCCGGAGACATTTTCACGGATGAGCAACTCGGCAAGCACGCCAAGATTTATGCGGGACCTGGTGCGGGCAAAACACACTTTTTGGTTGAGAACGCTAAGCATATTGTAACAACTTATCCTCTTGTGTCACAGAGCCGTCAGCGAAAGGTTCTATGTATAACTTATACAAATGCTGCGGTTGATGAAATAAAGCGCCGTTTAGATAGATATGCCGATTCCGTGGAAGCATATACAATTCACGGCTTTATTATTGAGCATATTATCAAACCTTTCCAACAGGATTTGCGTCAGATAATGCATGACGATTTCGGAATTATCGTAAATGAAAAAGGTCAGATCACTTCACAAGTAGAAGGTTTGGGAATATTACACGGCGTCGATAAAGATGAAATGTTTCAGTACATTATTGATATCACGACCGAGGGAAACAAACCCGATTACAGCAAAAAAATTATGGGCGATATCAGCGTCGACATCGATGCCTTCAATAGTGACTCCAGAGAATTTTCCGCAAGATGCATGAAGAAAAGATTTAGCGCTTCATCCAGAATAGCTGAACAGCATATTTTACCGATAAAAGAGTATGTCTGGTCAGTTGTAAGAAAGCTAACACACAATGAGATACTATATTTCGGATATCGCATTCTTGAAAAAAATCATACTGCTCTATATGCCACAAGGGTCAGATTCCCTTTTGTTTTTGTTGATGAGTTTCAGGATACAAATCCACTGCAGACAAAACTAATTAAAATGATTGGTGAAAAATCTACGGTGATTGGCATCATTGGTGATTTAGCACAATCTATTTATAGTTTTCATGGTGCAAAGCCGTCGCAATTTGCAGAATTCGTATTGGATAGTAACAGAGAACTCGTTGAATATGTAATTAACGGAAATAGAAGGTCTACCGCCAACATTGCGAACTTTTGTAATTATCTGCGTCAATCAGACACAAATGTATCGCAAATCAGCATAAGACCATATGCAACTGAAGGCATAAAGCAACAAGAAGAAGCAAAAAGAGTTCATTTCATAATGGGTAGTAGCGATATAGAAATGCGCCGTATCGCACAAATTGTTGCCGATGGGGGTGTGGTGTTAACAAGAACATGGGCAGCCGCATTTGCGTATATAAACGGGGTGACGCAACCTCAGATTCAATGTCTTAGTAGAATTTACAACAGCTATTTTACCTCGCCGATTGACATTCGGCGTGATATAGAAGAACACAGCTTTGTGGCTTGGGTCAGAGCATTCAAGTTTATTTTTAGTTTATGGAATGGATTTCGTACAGGCTCGTTTATTGATGTTTTGAGGTCTTTCTCCTATTACAGGGCTATCGAGCCCAAGTTGATAACACCGAAGTTAATATCCCACATCAAGGGGCTCTCAAGTTGCATTTTTAAAGAGCTTTCAGATTCTACAACTGATAAAACCACAATAAATGTTATTAATGATTTTAACTCTAAAATTTCTGACCCGCAATTTTCAGAGATTATTAACGTTTTAGGTGTTGACTTCAAAATCTCTGTATTTGATGAGGCTGACCGTGATGATTTGAAAAGTAATGTAAACGGGCTAAATTGGCAAACATCATATAAGCTATTTACTGAGGTTTTCTCAGCAGGTAGCAGATATATGACTGTCCATCAAGCCAAGGGGCTTGAATGGGAAAAGGTAGTTGTTAGTTTAACTCCGAACTCACGAAGAGACAGAGACAATATCACTCTTAACAGCATGTTCCAAAATCCACAGGTGTTAGTTGAAGATGCGGCGCAAGAATTTACCCGTATGTATTATGTCGCTTGTAGCCGTGCTAAAGAGGATTTATACATTCATCTACCTGATGGTTTTGACCGATGTACTATTGAAACCACTCTTAATAATTTCATAAAAACAAGCGGACAGAATATTGATTATGAACTCCTATAGAAAAAGAGGCAGGCGCTATCCCTCGCGGGACAAGGCCTGCCTCTGACATTACCGTATAGGTTTGGGGTATAGTCCAATAAGTTTCCCTATTAAATCGTGCCTTTAATTGCCTCCCTGTTTTTTGTGAGCCTGCTTAAACGAAATTAAGTTTTAATGATATCTCTGGAATCTGGCAAAGCTGACCTGGGCCCATGTCCATAAGATTGCACCAAGTGAGAAAGAATGTACAGATGAAAACCATAATTCGGATGCATTTAATAAGCTTGTATTAAATGAGAATACATTTATTATTGGAAATAGCGCTCCTCTGGTGAGTATTTGCGTACTTGAATAAATAACGAGTATGACTAAAGACCAACCGGAGTTAGCAGTCATCGTTATAGCCCAAAAACCTAAACCGGCGAAAAAAAATACTTCAGATCCCAGTTGCACCGCTAGAGGGAGAAAAATACGCGCAACACATAACCGGTCTATTATTAGTAATACCGCTAGCAACAAAAAAAGATAGAACATGAAAAAGACGAATGCCCTCAGAAACCCTAATTGCAAGCGGCTGGTTGGATAACTGAACACCGTTTCGCTTCCGGGTTCTTCTAAAATGTATTGGTATAAAAAGATGCTCCACCAAGCAGCGAAAACAGGAAACGTTAGCTCAAGGGCCGGTATAATATGATTTAAAGCATCTCTCCTGAGACAGCTATATAGAATAAGTAATAGCGATATTAAGAAAGGAAGATGTGCATTAAATCCCATTACCTTAAAATCGTAAAAAACATCTAATTTCTTTTTCATTCTGAAACACACCCCATTAAATACAGATAGGCATCTTCTAAAGTAGGCGTTGCGGAAACGGCATTATTTGGCGGCGTTTCTGATATAATGCGAAGATTATACTTATCCCCAATATATTGACTGGAAATGACATTCCATTCTTTTGATATGTTGAAATATTCATCCGTTGATAAGGTCATACTCCAAACCTTACCTTTTGCCATATCAGATAAAGATTTCAAATCATCTTTCTTAAGTATTTTTCCTTTATGAAGAATTGCAGCTTGTTCGCAAGTCGCTGCAATGTCTTCAACAATATGGGTAGAAATAATCACAATAGATTCTTTGCTGAGATAATGTAATAATCTTCTAAATCTAATCCGTTCCGCTGGGTCTAGTCCGGCAGTGGGTTCGTCTACAACAATGATTTGAGGATCACCTAAAATTGCCTGTGCTATACCCACACGACGAATCATACCGCCGGAGAGTTCTTTGATTTTCTTATCTTTTTGCTCCGATAAATTTACTTTTTCTAGAATATTTACAACCATTTTTTCCCGTTGATCGTAAAAGCCTCTTAATACAGCAATATGATGCAAAACTTCTTTGACCGTGATGTTTTTGTATAAAGAGAATTTTTGCGGAAGATAACCGATCATATTCCGTACTAAATGAGCTTTTTTCCAGTTGATGTTATCCATGCTTATTTCACCTGCCGTGGGTGTTAGGAGGGTTGTTATGATTCGCATCAGAGTGGTTTTCCCGGCTCCGTTAGGGCCTAATAATCCAAACATACCGGGAGAAATTTCAAGCGAAACATCTGTCAGCGCAGGAAATTTGCCATAGCATTTGGATATGTTTTTAATTTCAAGCATTTTATCTATCCCCTTTTTCAATGCTGATTAATTCGGTAACATTCTCAAAATCCATAATTTTATCACTTTCTAAGGCGCTTAACCAATTACGGAAAAACGATTGCAAAATTTCGTGGTCTGATTTATTCTCATCGATAAACGCTTTAATTTGGTTTAATACAATTTCTTCCCTTGCAAATTCAAGCTCCTGATAATTATCTATAATAGTACGCAAATGATTGTAGCTATCTATCATGGAATGCAGGATTGTTTTTGATTCTTCATAAGATGTTTGATCGTAGTTCATGCTATACCAGTATGCATAACCAGCTATAAAGGAGGCTTTTATTCTCTCATTTTGTTCAGTCATGTTGCTAGTTCTGGTTAAAGAAGTCAATACTGATCGAACAAGGGATCTTCTGTTATTTAGAAGATCGCCATCATTATATTGTTGGTTTATTCCTATAATTAAATGGTCATCTAAATTCCATATAGTTGAGGAAACTAAACTTGATTCTGTAGGTATCGAAAGAAAAAGCAGTTTTGAAGATTTTAAAGTGTTTTTAAGGGCTAAATCGGTTTTAATATTTTCTACTACCGGTTTTATGTTTTCAAGAAAACCTGGTATTCCTTCAATCATTTTGTTAAGAGATATCGGATAAACTATATTTATCTCTCCTATTTTTGTTTCTGTAAGCATTCCTGCAGCAAGTGTTATTCCGGATGATGTTTTTCCGCTCCATAAATTCTCATCTTCTTTGGAAAGGTTAGTAAATAAAGGCTTAGGACCTGAGTACTTGAGTGTATATTTCGTAGGTGTTTGAGAAATTAAAGGCTTTCGCAGCAGGTATGAGTTTTCGGCTTTCATAGCTTGGTAAGAACCTGCAACAGGAATCCAGGGGAAATAAGCGGGGAGCATAACAGCTTGTTCATTAGCATAAAAATAAGGAGAACTCGTGCCTTCATAATCAAAAACTATTTTCTTAAGAACATTTTTGTTTAAGATTTTTGGGAATGATACCAAAACTTGATCTCCCTTTTGCTCATATGATAATAGGGTACCGCTTTCATCAAAAACACCTTTTACTCGTAGATCATGGTAAAGAGTAAATACCAATTCCTCGGTTTCTTGGAGTGGCTTTATTTCCATGATGACCTTAGCTTTAAGATTACGAAATGACGCTAAATCGATTTCATACGATTCGATAATAAATGGTTCATTGTTTTGAAATGCGGTCTGTTTATTGGCAGTATAGTAACACATATCATAAACATTCACTGCATTATATTCATATTTTGTTGTTATTACTTGGTCTTCTTTAGCAAATGAGTTAATCAAGGGTATATTTAGAGTTAACAAAAAGATTATAACAATAGCGAGTGTTTTAGTAGATTTGAAATTGAAAGATTTTAAAAGCGATATTAAAAATAATACCACAACGTTTAACAACCATAAGCCCTTCTGTAACCATCTGCCGATTTCTAATTGTAAACCATAAACAGGATCATACGATAGATGGGGATTAGTTTGTCCAAGATTCATAAAATCAGCAATAGAGTTTAAATTAACCCGTAATATACCCATAAGAGGTTTAAAAACAGCCATATTAAGAGGACCAATAAATAACCAGATTAAAACCAGTACAGGATAAATCAAATTTGATTTCATATACAATCCCAAGATCATTCCTAGAAGCCCTGATATAATAAAAGGGATTGCCCAGTATAAAAAAAGATAGTAGATTGACTTCCAATAGAAAATACAAGGAACATCTTTGCACCAAAATATTACATATATTTCAATTAAAGATATGCAGGTGAAAGCAAGTATTATAGATATTAAAGTAAGGCATTTAGCAATTATTTTTGAACTCTGTCCGTTAGGCAGCACATCAAACACTTCGTCACACCAATAAAATGCTTCTTTTTGTACAAGATAAACACCTAAAATCATACAAGCGAACATCCCACCCTGAATTATAAAGGCTGTTGAAATCAAGGCTCCTCCCGGATCAGACCTTTGAAGATCGAATATAGAGTGATAAAAAATAACAAAAAGAGACAACAATAAAAAAAACCAGCTTCCATAATAACGATTTAACAGTCTTAACTCAATTATGTATGAGTCAATAATCTTTTTCATATCCTAATCTCCCCGTTTTTAATACCCCTGGATTTTACACGCAACTTAAAAGAATAGAGGGACTATCATGATGTCCCTCTATTATATGGGATATCATGTAATACTATTTACCGGTTGAACAAAACAAGATTTGATTTAACAATTAATTCTCAGCCCTTCCGTATCCATTACAACCTGTGCCAAGAGGACCGCTTGGATCAAGATGCACATAGTAAGTGCCGCTTGGAACATTAGGTGCCCATGAAGCAGTGCCGCCGATAGCCATGTTAGACTCAGAAATTAGTTGATTTGGACCAGAAACCTCTTTGTACAATTGTATCCAAAGAGAATTGGTAGATGAAGCATAGTTGTAACCGAGCATGCTTACAGCACCTGACATAGTATACTGAGCTCCATCTGCTGCTGTCATAGTACTGGTGATATTAGCAGTACTAGTCACTCCGAATACTGAACTAGCCGTTAGTATTAAGGTCGCAAGAATTATGGTAATCGTTTTTCCTTTCATTTCTTATCAACCCCTCTCCTATTTTAAACTGATATCCCATACATTTACAATATGCTTGTTTATATCACATTTTCCTGCATATGCCAATGTAAAATTATGTTTATAATACACACATATTAACCTATAGTATCAAATATTCCAATATTAAAAGTAACCCTTCCGTCTTTTTTAAGTTGGAAATTGTAAAAACTGAAGATATAAAAAACCGCTGGCACCGTTTTATTAAACGAGACCAGCGGTTTTTAAAGTAACCGTAGTAAAATTGACATGGCATTTTACTACGGATAATGTATGATTCTGCGGCTATTCTCCTCTTGCATCAACTTTTTATCAAATCATGCACTTTGCTCATATTATGTACAAGGAGAATATTTCATTAACCAGTTCTAAGACGCCCATCTCTATAGGGGGAGAGATCAAGAGCTGCTAAATTCGAAATTTGTTCGTCTTGACTGTGAATGTCAATGAATTTCTTTACCACTTGACAATGAATTTGTTTACCAGCAGTGACAGTGAAAAAGTTTACCACCTATCGCTGTTTTGACAATGAAAAAGTTTACCACTTAGTCCCGAAGTATAGGGAAACACTGT
>JAHDQS010000050.1 GCA_018433675.1 Clostridia bacterium | reverse complement strand
TTGAAATATTATCTTTTTTAATTTTGCTTGTATTTCGTCTTTTTTAAATATGCTTGTAGTGTATAAATACTTTTTAGTTATTAATATCATAATGTTTACTTTAAATTATTTCATGCGCACAACAGTGTAATGTAATATAATAATAATTAATCATACTACATAGGAGGTATTTCCTATGAAATTAATCAAGGAAATACGTCGGATGCTCGCCACGAATAATCACCTATATGAGCAAGAAAACCCCGATTATTGGCAGTTTCTTTTTATAAATAATTTACTGACTACTATAATATTGACCCTAGCTACTTTTGTACTAATAAACGTAGTTCTTTACGTCAGATATGAAGTAGTGCTTCTTGATGGAGGTATTGCTCTCACCGCGACTTTAGTCCTATTATATCTTAGACGTACGAATAATGTTAAAGCAGTGTCCATTATGACTGTTGTCCTGATAATGGCAGCTTTAATAGTGCTTTTACATATCACAGAGAACAGACATTTTGCACTTTATTGGCTTGCCATTTTCCCTCCGATAGCATATTATCTCTTAGGTAGAAAACAGGGAGTAATGATAACTATCCCCTTTTTCCTATACGTACTGATCTTTATCTTAACAAGGTATAAAACCTGGGAACCCGCCCCTTTTTCTATAGAATCAATTTTCAATATCTGCGGGGTATCAATAGTACTTATGGTTCTCGTGAATCATTATGAGTCAAACAGAAAAACGGCTTACATAGCCTTGGAGAAAAAGAGCAAGGAACTTGGGCACCTCGCTGTGACAGATAGTCTGACAGGGCTCTACAATCGCAATAGATTAGATGGCATATTAAAAAAAGAAGTCGCCGGAACTCGCAAGAATCACCGACCCTTCTCAGTTATATTGGGGGACATAGATAATTTTAAGTATGCCAACGACAAATACGGTCACCTGGCAGGGGATATCATTTTGATTGAACTTGCAGGCATCCTACGAAAAAGCTGCAGAGATACAGACATACTGGGCAGATGGGGTGGAGATGAATTCCTCTTTATCTGTACGGCAACAGACAAAGGAAAAGTCTATGCGCTGGCAGAAAGAACTAGATTAAACGTCGAACAACACGACTTTAAAAATGCAAACAACATCACGATCAGCCTTGGCACTTATACATACAAACGCGGTGACGATGCCTATACCATGATAAAAGCCGCTGATAAAGCATTGTACCGGGCCAAGTTGGAAGGCCGAAACCGCGTTGAAGCATATTGATGCTAATGAATAAGTTGCGCCTATACCCAGGGCTTACCGCCCGGATATAAGCTTGCCGCAGCTTGTGCAAAACTTGGCATCAGAGGAAGCCTCTTGCCCACAATATGCACAAAATACTTTGGTTACGTCATCTACTTCCACAAGAACCTCAGCTTCAGACTGAGACGCTTCTTCTATTTTTTCCGCTTGCGCCCCTTCCTTCCGTAGCTTTTCTTCAACAGCGCTAATTTGATCCTCTAATTCCTTTATTTCTTCAAATATCCCGTTCAGGACAGACTCATCAGGCGTCACTTCTTGCTTATACGCCTGGTAAACCAGTCCTCCGATTTCAACCTTTTTGTCTTTAACCCCGCCTTCCAGTTGGCTTTTTTTCATTTTTAGCTTACCGGTTTCCATCAGGTCAATTGATTTAGCACTAACTGAGGAAGCAGTATCTTTTACCGTCTCGCCCAACTTTTTTAGAAAACTCATTACCATACCACCTTTCTTTTTCTCCGCCGAGGGGAAATTATTTACCTTGTGTGGGTAATCATTCCATGGCCAAGTATTCTTATCTGTCAGTGTTTTTCTGCCATCAGAATACCATCTCGAATAATACTTTTCAATACTAAACCCTATCTTGTGATAGTGATATTTTTCTCATTTTTTGTAGAGCTTCATCCCTTTTTGTTGTATTTTTTCCTCCCACATAATTTGCAGTAACTCCAGCTCATCGCTGTAATCGGTCTTTGTCTCATCTTCATCATATTCGAGCCTCTCAAGCACTTCAATCTTAAAGCTTGACCGGTCATTCTCCTGCCATTCTCTTTGCAATTCCTTATTAAAATGGCTTCCCATCTTAAGTTTGAATTCCGTACTGTTAATCCTGCTTTTTAGATCCCTTGCTGCCTCAATGAAGCACTTGTTGGTAAAGTTGGATGTAACTATAAAAACCCCCATATCCGGTTTCATTTCTTTGTATTGTTGTTTTAACTCTTTTTTTCTATCCATTTGTTATTTATCAATACCCCATTTCCTTGAGAATTACGGATAAAGAACTCAGTCGTTCCCCGATTATCTCGTCATCATTCTTCAAAGCCTGATCGAACAGCTTAATATCCTCGTCTATCCTCTCATTCTCAGTACATATGGAAACGGTCATGGCATCCCCCTGCAGTCCGACCCTATCAATAATTGGCTTCCCTTCATCATACAGTTTCTCATACCTGTATGCCTCTCTGAAATGCAACTGTGCCCGACAAACAAGAATAGCAAGATCAAGCACCCTATGAAGCGGCAGCTCCTCGGACTGTCTGGACCACTTTTCTCCCGTGTGTCTCCATACCTTAGCCGAAATCTCCACCTTACCTCTATCGTTCCATTGTGCCAATCCTAAAGACAGCCCTTTGGCATCGCTATTGTACGCGTACCTGCCATCAACATTTTCATAGTTCTCTGATACAATAACCGGCTTATGCTTCAAAGAAGTCGGTATTTTCATTTTGTTTCATCTCCATTCGTGCGCACGTTGTGCGCTTCATATTAAATAATGTAATCCGTCGATCATGTTTTAGTAATTTAGTAATTTAGTAATTACAGAATAACACCGTTTTCGTACCATGTCAACAAATAGGTTTAATATTATTCATTAAAAAGCTTCAATAAGATTTGTCCTTATTTCTAAAATGTTTCTTTGCCTTTCCAACGGAAGTTTATTGAAATACGTTTTCAGCATTAACCTCAATGTCTTCTCCTTCTCGGCTAAGTCCACAGCCTGAATCTCCGACTCAAATGGATGTCGTTTTAATAGAATAGCCATTTCAGCATCCCCCAGGAAATTAAAAACTGAAAATACTTCTTCCTCGTTAAGATAGGCATCAAACAGTAGATCCTCAATATCGCCAAAGGATTTTACCTTTTCCTTTATCAGCGCTAGCTTATCTCCCGTATAACGACATTTCAGTAATTCGTCAATTAGTTTCCTATAAACCTCATCAGCCATCTTCGCACCGGGAGAAAATCTAATTTTAGGCTTTAAATCCGTATTAACCAAGGGTACGAATACTTTATCAAGAGTGTTTGTTTTTAGTGCACTGGCAATAGTAACTGTCACTCCCGGCAGACTTTCTCTAATGTATTTTCTAAGGGAAGGATTTTTTACGCCAAGTTCTTTCGTCATTTTTCCGGCCCCATTTTGGATCGTCGCAGCAAGCAAATTATTATCAGCGTCTTTCGAAAATCTATCATGCAGATATTGAATCTCATCCCGCGGAATGTTAAGTCCGACAACACAACGTTTTACAAGTACGCACCCCAAGGCCGCCGTCAATACTTGCGTAAAAATATTTATTAGTAGATCTTTATATCCCTCGCTATACCCACAAAGCAAATAATGAATATCCTCTGCAGAGAAATGTCCGCAAAACTCATTTTCAAGAAACAGCTTAACAAGGTATTGTTGAATATACTCAACCCCCGCCAAATCATTAACGGGATTGCACAACTGATAATCAATGGAGGCGGGGATTTCGTGAGCTCCATAATCCGGATCATACGCTTTGAAAAAAACCCCGAGACCTGCATCGTCAATCGTCGCATGATAGGTATAGCTCGGCGAATTGATCCTGTTTTTCTGTACCAACTTATAGATATTCTTTGCCCTGTGAAGCCTTGAATCAAGCAATTCTCTTCCCTTTTTATACATTTCTGGTATTGCAGACGTTTTAAGCTCTTCGGCTGCACGGTCTGCATCAGGTAATGACTTAAGGTACAGTCCTACAGTGTAAAGATTTGACTGCATGATTTTTTCGGCGCTCTCTACCCTTATCGAACTGCTATCGCCTCCATTGTACCTCTCACACCTTTTTGCCAAAAACTCGATACATTGACTTTGAATCCTTTCAGCATCACAGTCATCTAAAAACCCGCATACACGCGCCTCTTGCAGGAGCGAAATAAAAAAGAATTCACCGCTCAGTTTTTTTCTGTCAATAATAGAACGCTTTTCAATATTGGCCATCCTCATCCTGCCCCTCTTCATAACTTGCTAAATCCTCCGTATAATCAGGAGCGTACCCACACCTTAAATTACGTGCCATATTTGCAAGCTCGCGCCCCCCAAGCAATTCAAGTGAACCTTGACATTTGCCGTCAAAGCTTTTCTTCATAAACTTAATCAACTCCTCGTCGCTTATTAAATCAAGTGCCTCGTTTTTATAGAAATAGAATAGTTCGGTAAGCTCGTGAAGTGTTTCAATATAATTGTGCATAGAAATATAGGGGGAATTACAAAACTCTCTGATTATCTTATGGATAATACCGCTTCCGAATTCGATTCTTCCGTTGTCTTTTAAGGCAAGGTTGCGCGTTTCAATCAACTCTACAGCATTGCGATGAGAAATCTTTAATCCAAAGCGCACGGTAAAATCATTGCACTTTTCAATTTCCGCCACTGCTTTTTTTTCAAGTAGCGATGAAAATACATTTATAATTTCAAATGACAACGTCTCTCACCTCCGTAAAAAAACAAGTTATGAACAATAGGAAAAATCATTAATAAATTTTAACAAAAATATCCCAAAACACTATTGACACGACATCCAAATAATGATATGATAATGTTGGTTTTTTGTGTATACCTTTTTCTGCCGCAAATAATATAATAACATTATAGGATCAATAAATGCAAGAACAAAAAATAGCGGTTTTAAACAGTTACGACCCCCTTCAGATGAAGGGGGTCGTTTTTTGTGAATTTAAACACTAAAAGACGATATCACACTGTATCTTGTTTCTTACTTGGTTTCAGTTCCTGCTGCTGCAGTTTCGTCTGCGGTATCTTCATCTGTAGCATCTTCAGTTACCACGGCCTCTTTTTCAGACTGATGGGTTATGACTCCATAGACTGTGTCTTCTTTATCATTCACCTTTATCTGCTTGTCTAAATTGAAATTGCTAAAAGTAATCGTATCCCCTAAGGTCATGTCTGAAGCATCGATATGAATGGCACCCGGCATCAAATCCATCGTTGCCAAAACAGATATTTCAGGTTTATATACCTGCAATTGCAATTGCCTGGACGCCAACTCATCCTGCCCTTTGAAAATGATAGGGATTTGGAGACTGATTTGCTGATCTTTGGCGACAATTTGAATATCCACATGTTTAACAACCCTTGAGATGGCATCTTTCTGTACTTCCTTAATAAACCCGAGTTTTATGGTGTCATTATACTTTACCATCACTCTGGCATTAGCACCGTGGCGGGTAAGAATGGCGTTTAAGGCCGGTGCCGCAAATTTTACCGAATTTGCCGTCGCAATACCGTCCCCATAGATTACACCCGGTACAAACCCTTCTTCCTTAAATTTTCCAGGTTGTTTGACTCTTTCGATTGCGTTTAAAGTATTCTCTTGCATAATTATTCTCCTTTTGGCCTATTAGGCTATTTTTTAACATGACTAACCGACATTTCTCGTTACATCTGGTTAGCAATCAAACAGGAAGAGCAGGCAACTCATAATCAATTGAGTTCCCGCTCTAAACACTCAAAATATTTAAGCCCGTATTCGCAACAAAAAACAATATTATCACCGAATTATACCACGCTTCTGGAAATAATGCAAAACCGTTCTGCGTACGATCCTGTGTTTATCTTGTGATGTTGTCACCCTAATATATATTGGCCTTAAACAAAACTCAGGCAAGAAACGGCTTTGCTTCCCGCAAACAAACGCAATTTAAGTTGAACCTAAAAATTCTTCGATTTTTTGATTGAATAATTGGCTGTTTTTGTTTGCGACAAAATGATCGCCTTCAATAATGTTCAATTTGCCGTACCTTAATTGCTTATGGATATACCTAGTATGTTCGTCTTTTATCATATCTCTATCGCCGGCAATTACCAAGGTTGGTACCCCGATTTTCAAAAGGTCTGTTCCCTTGATATCCGGTTGGTTAACCATCAAGGCAAGGATTTCCCTTTTGCTACCTGCTTTTTTATTGAACAGAGAAATAAAGGACTGCAAACCGTATTCAAGACACACCGAAATCCGAACGCCAATCTTCATACCTCGAGGATTAAGGTTAGCTGCATTTAATATCAGTTTTTCCACGTAGTTAGGGTGCTTCAAAGCGAATAAAAGAGCAATGTTTCCCCCGTCGCTGAAACCAAGTATAGTAGCTTTTGCAATACCCATCTCATCTAAAAAGCCGTGTAAATCATCAACAAACTGATCCAACGCGAAGGGCCTATCACCTCTTGGAGACTTGCCGTGCCCTCTTGTATCTACGGCAATAACCCTGTAGCATTTTGAAAAATACTCTATTTGGTGAATGAAATATTCTGAGCTCTCTCCATTCCCATGAAGGAGCACAAACGGCCTTCCTTGGCCCTTTTCAATATAGTTTAGCTTTATATCCATCTAACCTTCCTACCTACTAGTTTTGGGTTTGTGCCGTGACTAGGCTTCCTCCATTGTACTTTTCACGCAGTTTCGGCTTTTCGATTTTTCCGGTTGGATTGCGCAAAACCTTATCAAAGATAACCTTACGCGGCCGCTTATACCGCGGCAAATCCCGACAGAATTCCATCATTTCTTCTTCAGTACACAAATGAGCCGGTTTGAGTTCAATGACTGCAGCGGCAATTTCGCCCAGACGCTGATCCGGCAGACCGATCACAGCCACATCTTTGATAGCAGGATGTCTGTGCAGAAAATCTTCCACCTGCACCGGGTAGATGTTTTCCCCCCCACTGATAATCACGTCTTTTTTACGATCCACCAGGTAGATGAATCCGTCCTTATCCATTTGTGCCATGTCACCGGTGAAAAGCCAACCGCCCCTTAAGACAGCCTCTGTTGCCTGAGGATCGTTGTAATAGCACTTCATCAACCCGGGTCCCTTCACAGCCAGTTCCCCCACCTCTCCTTGAGGCAGAGGATTACCCTGCTCATCAGTAATCACAGCTTCCCATTCAAAACCCGGTTTCCCAATAGCACCTACCTTGTGAACATTTTCCACGCCAAGATGGACACAACCGGGACCAACCGATTCGCTCAAACCATAGTTTGTATCGTAAAGCTGATGGGGAAAATATTTCTGCCAGCGACGAATCAGGCTGGGCGGAACAGGTTGAGCACCAATATGCATCAATCTCCATTGGTCAAGCCGATAGTCCGCAAGGTTCACTTCTCCTCCTTCAATTGCATCCAGAATATCTTGGGCCCAGGGAACTAGCAGCCAAACGATAGTAACTTTTTCCTCGGAGACTGTTTTCAATATCCATTCTGGCTTCACTCCGCGCAATAAAACAGCCTTGCTGCCGGCCAGAAAACTACCGAACCAATGCATTTTTGCCCCGGTATGATACAGTGGAGGTATGCACAAAAAGTTATCCTCCCGGGTCTGGCCATGATGGTTATGTTCCGTATAACAGGAGGAAATCAGGCTGCGATGAGTGTGCAGAATAGCCTTAGGGAAACCTGTCGTTCCGGAGGAAAAATATATAGCCGCATCGTCATCTTCCGCCGGAGAAACCTGAGGTTCTTTTGCGGAATAAGAGGCAATAAGGTCTTCGTACTTTTCAGCGCCTAAGGGACAATTCTCCCCCACAAAGAAGCGCAACTTAACATCCGGAATCCGACTTTTTGCCGTTTCCACTCGTTCAATAAATTCCGGCCCGTAAATCAAGACATTTACTTCAGCCAGTTTCAGACAATATTCAATCTCCTCCGCAGTGTAGCGGAAATTCAACGGCACTGCTACCGCACCGGTTTTTAGAATGCCGAAATAAATGGGAAGCCATTCCAAGCAGTTCATTAAAAGTATGGCTACTTTATCGCCTCTTTTTATGCCCCTATCTAAAAGGAGATTGGCAAAACGATTCGCTCTGTCATTAAACTCCCGCCAAGTCATCTCCCGTCTATATTGAGCTGCCAATTTCGGCTCAACTAACTCGAATTCAAGCCAGGTAATACCGTTTCTTCTTTGTACCTCCGGATTGATTTCTATTAAGCCGGTTTCCTCACCGTACAAATCGGCGTTTCTTGTTAAAATTTCTGTAATGTTCATCTTTCTTCCATCCTACCTTCCTGCCAGAGCTTGCATAAACATCTAAAGACTATCTAAAGATTATATCAAGAGACGCGTATTTTTTCTACACTTCTACTTGAAAAACTTGTAGAATCCATTTGAAAACTTCTTCTTGATAGACTAGCTGTTCAGTCAAGGTAACCAGGGGTTAACCCATTCCACAAAAACAAAAATGCAGAAAAAGCGCCGAGATAACTGCAGTACAGCTATTTCGGCGTTTTTCAACCCTACCTCGATATCGGTTATTCTCGTTAATCCAGATAGTCAGAATCAGATCGTATAGTTACTTCTTGTACTACCACAAACTACCATTGATTATTTTGACAGTGCCGATATCGATGATACCGTCATCGCTCACCCCATCCGGGTGTGTTACCGGAACGCTTAATGTACTGTTATAAGATACATCACTGTTTAGCGTAACCCCAGATGCCAGATCATGATCCCCCGCATCTGAAGAGATGTATACATAATATTGTTCTGCTGCATTCTTTAATACAAAACTTAGTGTCTTGGTTCCTATCGGTACACCTCGTACGCTGAAGGTTGTTCCGGTCACAATTGAGGTATCTATGTTGTTTGTTTCGGAAATTTGTGCTTCTATATAGCTTCCTTCCGGCAAGGACCCTTCTAGATTGATAGTCCCTGTAATCATTCCGGCCGGCTGCATAACTGCGTCATATGTACCCGGTATACTGACCTGATGTGGTGTTTGACCGTGATAATAGAAGTCTGCATATAGCTGTATATAACTTGTGCCATTTTCTACGTTTGTTATTGAATACTGACCCGATTCATCAGTAGTATCACTCTGTGCCGGGCTGAATCTTACATCTACTCCGGCTATAGGAGAACCGTCGACTGTGGATGTGACCGTACCGCTGATGCCGGTTATCACCGGATCATCGAACGTTACCGATAAATTCGGATTACCGTAGTTTGTCACATCGGCAGCCACCCCGCCGGTAAAGGCAGCATCCAAAAAGACAAGTCCGAGATTGGCGATGCTGTCCGCTGCTGCGTGGCTAACTGCATTGCCTGTTAAGACTACAGTGGCAGTTGTGCTGCTCACCCCCGTTACCACAGCCGTTAAGCCGCTGGGTACATTCGCCACATTGTAATGAGTTGCTGCGGTCATAATCCCGTCTGTTACCACAAAGGTTTCGTTTGTAAGAGCGAGTGTAACTACCGTGGCTATACTCCCGTCATTTCCTGCCGCTTCTTCGAATACCGTTCCGCTCCAAGCCATTTCCTTAGCTGCAGGTGTTGATGACGTCACGGTTATAGCGTAACTTCTGATTGTCGTCCAATCAGCCGAAAGAACGGTAAGCACATCTCCCACGGCCAAGGTATCAGTTGCGAGATCTTTTGCCGGAGCCGGTCCGAACACCGAAGCACTAGCCGGTACATTATCAGCCGTCGTTACCTTACATACCTGATATTCGCTGCTCTTATTTATGTTGTTCAAGAAAGCGCCGACCAGGGTTTCTATAGTTATTGGCGTTTCATCGGCCGCAATGGTATTGTACGTTTTGCCTAATTCCGTCGCATGGCTGGTTACCGTGTAATTGCTTCCTACCGAAGTTAAGGTGGTAGCTGTTCCACTTCCGGAGACCGGTGATACCGCCACAGTTGTCCCCGCCCCGGAGCCGGAGAGCCTTAATTGCAAGTAACGAATAGTCCCGATCGAATCATCCATAATGTAGAGGGTAATAGCACTGTTGACTGTCTGGCCTTCCGTCCTGGCAGCACTTATCGTTAACATATCACTGCCTGCGGTCAAGGTAGAACTTATACCTGTTATATTCTCTGCCCCTTCAGTGAAACCGTCAACAAAGACATACCAAGCTTTTATCGTATTTGCCCCAAAGTCACCGACAGCAACCGCATTTCCCTTAGCTGCAGCATAACTGAGTCCTGTTGCTCCCAGCAAATCCACACTGCTATAAGTTCCTGTTATGTCAAAGGCCGACAAGAAGGCCAAATCTCCTGCCCCATAAGCCTCATTAGCAGTTACTGTTATCTCCGTATCAGAACCATTCACCGCCGGAGCCAATGTCAAATACGGTACCGCTACATCCTTTGTTACATCCCATGAAGCATCCGCTTTCTTAGCCCTAATAGAGGCCCTATCATGCTCAAAGACCTCGAAATCCTGGAACGAACCACCCTCAGCAAAGGCCACGGTATTGAGCTCAATATCTCCCAAGATGCTAATATCACCGGTAGTGGTATCAAAGCTCAAATCCCCATTCACGTTGGCCTCCAATTGGTTGAAGCTGTAGAAAATATCGGTCACACCGCCGCCTTCTTTATAGAACCTTAATCCCGAGGTGTCTTTATCCAACATGGCATAAAAATCGGCAAATGTAATGGGATCACCATTCTCATCAGTAAGATTTGTGACTTGTATATCAATACTGCCAAAGCTGACTACAGGAGAATAAGTTGGTTCTGCTGTTCCCTCTGTAACAGTTACCGAAACATCCCATTGATCTGTACCATCCGTCTCCCCTATCATCAGGGTGTAGGCACCTGCTGATGTCGCCTGGGCCGGATTTGCTATGACCAAATCAGCGTTGCCGGCTGTTTTTGTTACCGTTACATTTATCAGTGTCGTTGCATTATCGTTCATCATACAACTATATGCCGTTCCGTCATCCGCTGTAAATGCTGCCAAAACATCGTTTCCTGCCGCATCTGTCATCGCTGTGACCGTAATGGTAGCACTGGCATCCGTATTATCAAAGGTTACTGTAGTCGGATTTGTGGTAATGGAGCGCTGATTGGTCAAGACGTTTACGCTCAATTGCTGCGTATCTGTTACACCAGTGACCGCTACAGTCAGGGTATGGCTTGCCACCGTGTTCAGACACACGGGTAGGTTGGCTGCTCCTGCCGTGAACGTGGCTGTCCCGTTATATACTTCTCCGTCCGCCTGATCACTGGTCACAGTAACATTGACATCTCCTGCCAGATCATCCCCTGCTGTATCTTTAGCCCCGGTTATACTTAAACCGAACATATCCCCTGCGTATTTATCGCCTGCTTCAACCAAAGCCACATTGAATCCGGAAAGGTCTCCTGCCGTGACTGTTACCGGAATATCCCATTGGTTCCCATCCGGCCTGCAAATCATCAAGGCATAATCGCCTGCAGCTGTCGCCTGGGCCGGATTTGCTATGACTAAATCAGCGCTGCCGGTTGCTTTTGTCACGGTTACATCTATCAGAGTCGTCGCATTGTCATTCATCATATAGGTATATATCGCTTCGGCTCCACCATCCGCTGTAAACGCTGCCAAAACATCATTTCCTGCTGCATCTGTCATAGCCGTTACTGTGATGGTCGCACTGGCATCCGTATTGGTAAAGGCTGCACTGCTTGGTGTGATCGAAGCCTGCGAGGCCGCCACATTCACGCTCAATTGCTGCGGCTCCGTTACACCCGTGACCGCTACAGTCAAGGTGTGACTTGCCACTGTATGCAGGACCACAGGCAGGTTAGCTTCCCCTGCCGTGAACGTGACCGCACCGTTATATACCTCTGCGTCAGCCCGGTCGCTGGTTACGGTAACATTGACATCTCCTGCCAGATTGTCCCCAGCTGCGTCTTTAGCCCCGGTTATGCCCAGTCCAAACATAACACCTTGATATTTGTCACCTGCTTCAACCAAAGCCACATTGAATCCTGAAAGGTCTCCTGCTACCTCTGTTCCTTTAATATTGCCGTCACCATTATCGGTGTAAAGTGCATAGAACTTGTCACCGAGTTTAACCACGCTTACTTTCAGACCTTTGACAACCATCCCGTCATAAGCGTTTGCACTACCGTTATAATGGGTTTGGAGTATGTTGGTGGCTGTTGATGCTTTCCCTCCTACGACAACGTCACTGCCGTCTGTTGCCACAGAACTGACCGTACCGGCGGCAAGCTCGCTGATATTGCCGAAGCTGATCGTTCCTGCACTGGAGGTCAGGTCCGCCTTCTTAAATGTAGTGTGCTTATAGAGGATTTCGAGTTTACCGCCACCTGCTGTAAGATCGTAAATGTCAAATATATTGGATGAAGAAGTAGCTGTATTTCCGATGGCATCCTGACTGCCTTCCACAGGATTCATTTTCACTGAGACCGAATATGTACTCGCGTTCCAAGACATATTCTTAGTGTATTGTTGCCTGTGTGTTGCAACGTAATAATTGTCATTCCCATCTACAGCAATATATGAACCCTTGTTGTAGTAATCACCGATATAATCCGCGCCACCCAAATTCTCATAATATCCGTTATAAACCATATGTTTGACAAAGCTGCCCGAAGAATTGACGGCATACATAATGTCATCTCTATTATAAATACCGGTATCTCCCATAGTATCCGTGTAGGTTATATGGGCATATCCACTGCTGTCTACGGCAATATCAGCCTTGGAGCAACTTCCGCCGTTCCTGCTTGAAATCAGCTGTTCGGCTGTCCACGTCGTTCCGTCGTACGCTCTATACCCTATTGCCCCGGAGGTGGTGTAAACAACTTGAGGTTTATCGGCCTTGATGTCCAGATTTCCCTCTGTGCCGCTTCCCAGCAACGTTTCAGTTCCCCACAAACCGCTTGCATCTGTTGTATTGTAATAGATATTTCCATCCTTGCTGTAAAGAACTCCGATAAAATTCGTACCGGCATCTGCAGCAAGTAAGTCTCCTGCCAGGAAAGTGCTTGGATCTGCTGTTGTCATAAATGGTATCGTAGCAACTGCTGAAATATTGGCAGATCCGTCTTCCACGACAACATAAGCGTTGTAAGATGTCAAAGCTGTTAATCCTGTTACATCGACTGCATTCGCCGCTGCGGCCGCTGCGCTCGTTCCTTTTGCCACCGCTGTCCCCTGTGCTTTGATAGTGGCTGCATCAGGAGCTGCGTCTTCCGCTGTATAGATTAGGTAATAATATGTTCCGGCTTCGTTGGAAGTAAACTCCAAGGTAGCTGTTGTATCAGTGACTCCACTGATACCGGTTGCGCTAAGCGCCGGTGCTGTTTGATCCACTACGTTCATATTTACCGTTGCCGTATCTGTTCCCCCGTTGCCGTCGCTTATCTCATAGGTAAAGCTGTCCCCTCCGATATAGCCCGCATCCGGTGTATACCTCAGGGAATCCCCTTCTTGTGATACCGTTCCATTAACACCCTGGGTGAAGCCGCTGATAGCTATGGTATCTCCATCCACATCCGTATCATTAACCAGCACATCGATTAATACTGTACCATCCTTCTCAACTGTTGCCATATTGTCATTCGCCGTCGGCGCGTCGTTAACAGGATTAACCGTCACATATATCGTGGCTCCCGCTGTTCCACCGTTTCCATCGTTTATCGTATATCCGAAGTTATCCACACCGTTGAAATTAGCATCCGGCGTATATCTTAAGGAATCTCCTTCCTGCGCCACTGTTCCGTTAATACCTTGAGTATATCCGCTAACCGTCAAGGTATCTCCATCCACATCCGTGTCATTAACCAGCACATCGATTAATACTGTCCCGTCCTCAGCAACTGTTGCCGTATCGTCATTCGCTGTCGGTACGTCATTGACGGGATTGACCGTCACATTGACCGTCGCCGTATCTGTTCCGCTAATGCCATCGCTCATATCATAAGTGAAGCTGTCTGTTCCGCTGTAATTAGCATCCGGCGTATATCTTAAGGAATTTCCTTCCTGTGATACCGTTCCGTTAACACCCTGAGTAAAGCCTGTGATCGATACCGCAGCAGTACCGGCAACATCATTCGTCAAAACATCGAGCAATACTGTGCCGTCTTCATTTACTGTTGCGGTGTCGTTTACTGCAGCTATCACTACCAGGTTAGCTGTAGTTGCCGTCTTGCCGTTGCAGGATAACGTTACCGGATTGCCGTTATGTGTTGCCGCTGTCAATGCCGTACCATTAGACGGATTGGCGGTTATACCTTTGGCCGCAAAATCGGCTGAAGCCACATCTTCGGTTGTACCATCGTTATATGTCAGGGTAGCTACCAAGCCTGCCAAGGAAAGGCTTTGGCCTTCTACGTAATTCAGAGTAGCCGGCTGTGTTTTCACCGTAATGTTGTTTACTTCCAATGCACTTGTCGCAGCATAATTCACAGTAAAGCTTACGGTATTCCCCACACCAGTGCCTGTTGTAGTCGTCGTGCCAACCGAAGCCGCACCCGCCACTGTCGGAGTGAAGGCTGCCGCCTGAAACTCTTTGGTATTCTTCGAGGTCAATTCCACTGTTGCGGTGTATACTTGACCGGCCTTAAACTTTCCGCCTGCAGTAAAGGCTTCATTCCAAGTTAAACCTGACACCGTATAATCCGCATTGGCAGTTGCCACTTCTACCCCCAATGCCGTCTCAGGTGTTGCCCCCGCTACCGGCGCGGTGATTGTTACCGAAGCCGAGGTTATATCTACCGGATCAAACGCCGCCACGGTTAAAGTGCCGGTGGTTGCTGTTTTAGCCGAGGCATTATGTGTTATTGTCACCGCAGTACCGTCATGGACCGCTGCCACCAACACCGTGCCATTGGCAGGATTCGCTGTATAGCCCGTAGCCGTACCGTCTGCAAATGCCACGACTGCTGTTGTTCCGTCATTATTGGTTTCTGTCACCACCATACCGTTCAGCACCAGCGTATCATCCAAATACTCAGTATAACTAATCTTTGTCGGTTGGGTGGTTACGGCAATGCTGCTTATCGCCAAGGACGCAGTAGACGGGAAAGCAACTGTGAAGGAAACCCTATTTCCAACCCCGCTGCCGACAGTAACCGTCGTACCGACAGATGCCGCACCTGTCACAGTCGGGGTAAACGCCGCCGACTGGAAGGCCTTGTTGTTCTTGGAAACAAGCACAATATTTGCTGTATAGACTTGTCCGGCTTTGAATTTGCCTGCCTCAGTCAAAGCTTCGTTCCAGGTTACCCCCGCCACCGTATAATCCCCATTCCCTGTGGCAGCTTCAATCTGGGCTGCGGTTTGCGGTGTCGCTCCTGCTGTAGGGACATCTATTGCAGCAGATGCTGCTGAGATCAATTCCGGAAGAACCGTAATAAATACCGTTCCTTGTTTGATGACATCACTGTCTGCATTCTTCACCTGCACCGTCACTGCCGTTTTTCCCGGGGCTTGGGCTGTAATTGCCAGACCGGCGGCATCATCAACTGTCACTATGCTTGTATTGGCAGAAGCCACATTAAGAGTCTCTCCAGGCCCCGGAACAATACCGGTAATGTTTGCTGCCGTCGTGGCTCCCATCCTAATTTCCGCCTGGTCGACACCAAGAAGCGCCGAAATCCCTTCGACCACAATTGCTGTGTCTGTTACTGTCAAGTCATTTGCGGCAGTACCCGAAGCCCCTACTGTACCGCCACCGCCTATATTGACAGCCCCATTATTATTTTCAAGGTCTATATCCGAATTGGCTGTTACACTGGCAACCGTCCCGTTGTTTACAATACTCGTTCCTGCCGCTGTTGAACTCGCGGTTATGTTGGCAACATTCGCTCCCGCATTTATAGTGATCTTAGCCGGAGTGTTTGTCGTAATATTTATACCGCCGTCTGCCGTAGATTCTACGGTTATTTCATCAGGATTACCTTCAATCACAACACTTCCACCATTGGAGTCTGTCAGGATTATCCTATTGCCGTCAACCTGCTCAATCCAGGAATGACTGCCTACATCGTTAACGGTTATCGTCCCGCCCACACTCAGACCGTTTGTCACAGTGGCGCTTGTTGCCGACACTGTCAGATTCCCTGTTATTGCAGGAACCGCAGTACCGCTTAAAGTCAGGTTTGTTACGCTGTTTGCCGTAACGTTCATGTTTCCGGTCAATACAAATGAACTGAAGTTAATATTTAGATTGTTTGTTCCTGTGCGAATAGCCGTTACATCCCCGGTGAAATCCCCTCCCAGAGTAATCGAAGTCACATTGTTGTTTGCAATGGCTACAGCAAATTCAGCTGCAGTATTTACTGTAGCCGTCGTCTGTGGATTATATACAATCGCTTTTTGTGCAACTGCCGAATTTGTCATGCCTGATTTTATACCAATAGCTTTGACAGTATATGTCCCCCCGGCTGCACCGTTGGTATTGCTTACTGTAAATGGAGCAGTATACAAGGTTGAAGACGCAGTCGGTGTGCTTCCGTTAGTGGTATAACGAATTTCCGCGCCGCTTGTTGCGCTTGACAAGGTCACCGTTACCGTTCCCGCATCATATGCCAACCCGCTGACAACAGCCGGAGCCGTTGTGATTGCAACAGCACCTACCGCGCTGACAGGAGGACTGCTATCATCGGAGCTGCTGCCGCCTCCGCCGCCACCAGTAACGACAGACCCTGTTCCAGTGGTGTTAGTCGGAGGTGTTACCACCAGAGGATTTACCGTTTGGCTATGGGGATCCTTCTCAAAGGTCACCCCATCAGCATTGACATCAGCTTCCTTGATTGTTCCTGTGCCTTTTACTTCCGCCCGGCTGTCTAAAACCATCTTTTCTACTACTGTGTCTGAACTTAAAGTGATTTTTGTCCCTGCGGCCTGAACCAAAACATTTTCAAAACCGCCTTCCAGGATTATCTCTTCTCCGGCTGCATCATCCGAAATCACAACCTGAAGGTTATTGACATCCGTCGCTACTACCCTTACCCGTCCCTCAACATTGTCTATGACAACGTTGGCGTACCGACCGCCGTTGATATGTATGCTGTCCTCTCCGCCGCCGCGGATATAGGTGTTTCCTTGGACTGTTATGTTGTTAAGGGTAACGTCCCCATCGCCCACTTCTTCACTGATTGTTAAGTTGCCCTTGATTATAGTGTTTTGCAAGGTTATTCCATCAGCCTTGATTATGACGTTGCCTTCTATCGTTTCGCTGCCAATATCGGGACCATAAGTCCCTTGTGCCTCGAAGGTCTTATTATATCCAAAGAACTTAACAGATCTGTCTGCTTCATTCCACTCATACCCAACCTCTAAGGCTCTGGCAATAAAAGCGATGGGCAGCATAGTTCTCCCTCCGCCGTTACCCAAATCCTTTATCTCCGCAGCTACATCCATCTGTAGCTTTTTCCCATTGACAAGCAATTCCTTGCTATCAATAGTAATCCTTATTTGCTTGTCTCCTTTATTCACCAAAACAGCTCTTTCGTCCGGCAGCCATACAGCAGGCTCCGTTCCTAAAGCAGGGGCCACAAAAGCCACCGGAACCATCGTCCTGCCGCCGCCCGCACTTAAGCTTTTAATATATGGTGCTACGTCTGTTTGAGCAAGCCTGTTACCGACCGTATAGCTTTTCCCGCCTATGGTGAGCTTTACAGACTGTTCCGCACCCTCAATCATATTCTCCATAGCAAAAATATTTAAAGGGAACATTGATAGAAGCATTATTAATATTACCAAGACACCTGTGAATCTTTTCATTGCTAATCCTCCCTCGTTTTTTCAGTAGAAAATCATCATTTTCAGAAGCCATTTAATTATTTAATTGGTTCAATTTTCCCATTTATGTACACATATTCCCCCCACGCACGACGAATTGCCGCATTTTTCCGAGTCTGTCTTATAATTATATAATGATTTGTCTGCCAAATCTAACATTATTTACATCTGTCAATGACAAATTCTTGTCATTATTTGTGACAAGAATTTGTCACCTTATTGTAAATACAACAAGGTTCCCGGGACCCGACAGCAATCTTTGATTGCGATGTCGGGTGGGGTTCTTATTATTCTGTTTTCCCATTATCTCATTTGTTTTTCCCAATTTTCTGATATATTGGAGCATAAATAATCCGGGTGTTATTTACCACCCGGATTATTTGGTCAGACCGAAAGAACCGTCCCTCTGGTTTTCTGGCTTCTTCTTCAACTCCAATATTTAAGTATCTGTCCAACTTTTTCCTTGATCGCCCGACGATAAACGCGCGTCGCGATTGCTATATCTTCAATGCCCATTCCTACGCAGTTAAAATAAATGATATCATCATCATTAATGCGACCCTTCTTGCCACCAATTATTACTTCACCAATATTTCCGGTAACATCATTATCGTCAATTATTCCCTCGTTAGCCATTTTAGCAATTGCACTCGCGTTTCTGTGCTTCACAGCTTCCCAGTTATCTACAAACAATCGGTCGGCTTTTTTAACGGTATCGTATGTACACTCAAAACCCCCAATATTAATATACAAGCAACCCTTGCTAAGCCAATCGGCATCAATGACCGGTTTAGCCGAGCCGGTAACCGTTATTAGGATATCGGCTTTTTGTGCATAGGATTTTCCTTCCTTCACCGCTTCAATCTTACAGTCTAACTTCTCCCCCATTTCCAAGGCATAGCGCTGAGCCATTTCAAGCGAAATATCGTAAATATAGATGTTCTCTAAGCTTGGACAAGCAATCAGCACGGCTTCCAACTGAGTGCGGCTCTGCAGACCTGCCCCAATAAGTAACAGCGTCTTGCTATTTTTTTTTGACAAATACCTTGCAGCTACTCCGCCAACCGCTCCGGTACGAGCCACACTGATAACAGTACCGTCCATGATGGCAATCGGGAATTTTGTATCGGGATCATTAAGAATTGTAATAGCACTTGCCCGCGGCAGTCCACGGGATAGGTTGCCCGGGTTACTACCAATCCACTTAATCCCGGCCATGTCGTATTCCCCGCCGAGATATCCGGGCATAGCATTGATACGCCCTTTTGTTTTTTCTTCACTGATACTATCTCCGAAACCCATTGAAACTTTATCGGGTACGCGTACATCTTTTTTTTCTTTCAATACAAATACCTTTTCCATATCCTGTATTGCTGACGACATATCATCGCCACCAAGCTGCAGGACGTCTCTTTGACATAAATACAAAAGATCCAGTTTAATACTCATAATATCCTCCATTTCACTGCTTATTTACACTCCTAACGGATAATAACATGATACAAAATGATTGGAGGCAAGTTCACAAAGCGACGGGTTCTTCTGATAACATTTTTCTTTGACATACATGCAGCGTTTCGCAAACCTACACTCATCAGGCAAATTAACGGGGGAAGTAACCTCACCTTTGAGAATTATCCTTTCTTTGCGTGCCGACAACTCCGGTACAGGAATTGCCGAAAGCAAAGCTTTCGTGTAGGGATGCATCGGATTTGCAAACAACTCTTCAGCCGAGGCCTTTTCTACCAATTTCCCAAGATACATCACGGCAATTTCGTCAGCAAAATGGTGAACCACTGAAAGATCATGGGTTATGAAAATATAAGTCAGTCCCAGCTTGTCCTGCAAATCCGCCAGTAAATTTAAAATCTGAGCCTGAATAGAGACATCAAGTGCCGACACCGGCTCGTCACAAACGATAAACTTTGGCTCCATTGCCAGGGCACGAGCCACACCAATGCGCTGACGGCGCCCGCCATCCAGTTCATGGGGATAGCTGTTAATAAGCCGTTCGGCTAAACCCACTGTCTCCATGAGTTCCGACACACGTTCTTCAATCTGTCGGCGTCCCTTTATGAGTTTGTTAAGCACGATGGGTTCACTGATGATTTGGGAAACAGTCTTGCGCGGATCAAGTGATGAAAACGGATCCTGAAAAATAATTTGCATGTTTTTCCTCATTTTGCGAAGCCCGTTCTTACTGAGTTTAGTAATATCCTTACCATCAAAGATAACCTCACCCGATGTAGGTTCAATCAAACGCAAAATGCTCCTGCCGATCGTCGACTTGCCACAACCCGATTCCCCCACAACACCCAGGGTTGTCCCCTGCTTAATCTCAAAGCTTACATCGTCAACCGCATGAAGCATACCGCGGTTTGTTTTAAAATACTTTTTCAGGTTCCGTACCTCCAGCAAAGTGTCGATCATCACTTATCCCTCCTCTTGATACGGAAATTAGGATCATCATACGCCGTGCACGCAACCATGTGAGTATCGCTAAGCCAGCGTTTTTCCGGCTGCCGCACTTCACATTCGGCGCTAGCATAGGGGCAACGCGGCGCAAAAGAGCAACCGGTCGGCAGATCGGTTGGATCGGGCATTAAACCCGGTATCGGCTGCAATCTGGCTTTACGCTCATTAATATTAGGCAATGAATTAAAAAGTCCCTCGGTGTAGGGATGCCTCGTACGATTGAATATATCCTCCAGGGACCCCTGCTCTACGATGCGACCGGCATACATGATGGCTACTTCATCACATATTTCGGCGATAATCCCCAAGTCGTGCGTAATCATGATTAAGGAAGTTTGGTACTGTTGCTTAAGCTCTTTCATTATTTCAAGTACCTGCGCCTGGATGGTAACATCCAATGCGGTGGTCGGTTCATCTGCAATCAGCAGTTTAGGATGACAAGCCAAGGCGATAGCTATAACGACTCGTTGCCTCATCCCCCCGGAAAACTGGTGAGGATATTCATTTGCACGCTCACCCGGTATTCCGACCGTCTCTAGCATTTGCTTCGCCCGCCTATTTGCCTCAGCTTTGTTTACGTTTTCATGCAACAGGATACTCTCGGCAATTTGCTCTCCCACTGTAAACACAGGATTAAGCGCTGTCATGGGGTCTTGAAAGATCATTGAAACATTTTTACCGCGTATCTTTTCCAGTTCCTTTGCGCTACGAGAAAGCATATCTATTCCGTCAAGCAGAATCTTGCCTTCCTTGATAACACCGGGAGGAGATTGAATGAGGTTAAGTATGGCCAGAGCAGAGGTTGTTTTACCTGCACCCGTTTCCCCAACCAGCCCCAGGGCATGTTTACGTCCAAGCTTTAAATCAATACCATTGACAGCCTCAATGATATCGTCTTCAGTCTCATAACGTACTACAAGATTTTCTATCTCCATGATCAGATCATTTGTGTTCGTGTTCATTTTATATTCCTCTCTATCGTTTGAGTTTGGGATCCATAGCATCGCGCAGACCGTCACCGATTAAGTTGATGGCAAGCACCGTGACCATAATCGCAAGGCCAGGGAACATGGTCATATAGCTATAATCACGTATAAATGCACGACCTTCCGAAAGCATCCCACCCCATTCAGGAGCAGGTGCCGGAACACCAAGCCCAAGAAAGCTTAATGATGCCGCAACAATGATAGCCTGGGCAACACGCATCGTACTCTGCACCATTATTGGTGCCAACGAATTAGGAATAATGTGACTAACAATAACCTGCCAATCCCGTGCAGCTGCCGCCCGGGAAGCTTCAATATATTCTTGATCAAACACCATCATAACGGCGGCACGTGCTACTCTACAAAAGTGCGGCACACTGACAATCCCTACTGCAAGCATCAACACAAAGATGCTTTGCCCAAAGGCCGTTGAAATACAGATAGCAAGCAAAATGCTGGGGATTGAAGCGAACACATCAGACATTCTCATAATGAGATTGTCCACGAACCCACCGTAATACCCTGCAATAACTCCTAGGGAAGCACCTATCGAAAGTGCGATAAAAACGGCAACGATACCCACTGTAAGAGAATAACGAGCGCCGTAGAGAATACGAATCATGATGTCACGACCGTATTGATCTGTACCGAAAGGATGTGACCAGGATGGTGATTGCAATCTATCTGATGCGCTTACTTTTATCACTTGTGTGGCGTAATCATATATATAGTTGGCAGCAAAGGCGACGATAAAAACTGCAATGATTATACCAAGACCAATCATTGCTCCCTTATTCTTTTTGAAATTGCGCCATATTTCAGCGCCAACAGTACGTCGCTTACGCTTTTTTTCGTTTTGAACCTTCGGTTTTGCTTTCACTGATTCCACAACTACACCTCCTCAACTCGAATACCGTGCCTTGACCCGCGGATCGACAAAGGCATACGCTATATCAACCAGAAGGATTAAAACACTACTAAGCATGGTAGTCATAATAATGCATCCTGTCACCATCGGAATATCTCGTGCATTGATAGCATCGACAACCAGACGTCCAACCCCCGGCCAAGCAAATACAGTTTCTGTCAGAACAGCACCACCAAGTGCCAGGCCTAATTGTGTGCCCATTACAGTAATAATGGGAATAAGTGCGTTTTTCAGGGCATGCTTGCGAATAACCTTTCCCTCACTTACACCTTTTGCACGTGCGGTACGGAGGTAATCCTGCCTTATAACCTCAAGCATGCAAGAACGAGTGGTCCTGGTGAGAAGTGCCGCATGGCCAGTTCCAAGTGTAATAGCAGGCAAAACAATACTTCGGAATCCCTCGTTACCGATGGACGGAAACCAACCTAAAGTCAGGGCAAATGCAATGATGAGCATGAGGCCCAGCCAAAAATTGGGTATAGACAAGCCTAACAGCCCAAAAATCATGCTGAATGTGTCCTTCCAGGAATTTTGGTGGACAGCGGCAATTATACCTAACGGTATGGACATGAAGATTGCCACAACTGATGCCGCAAGTGCAAGCTTGAGCGTCTGCGGAAGCCGCTGCATATATATTTCAAATATGTTCTGATTAGTCGAGTAGGACTGCCCTAGATCACCTCTTAGCAGCCCGCTCATGTACCGGGAATAACGTATTAAAAGCGGGTCATTCAGACCCATTTCCTCGCGTATCTGCTCCTTAACCTCGGCAGACATATCATCAGCCGCCATGATGTCAACAATGTCTCCTGGTGCTAAATCTACAACGAAATACACGACAAAAGAAACGGCGAGCAGAATTGGGATTAACATTAAAATGCGTTTAAAGATATATTTGTGCATTAGCTCTCTCCTTAACTGTATTTGTTGGTTTGCACAAATAGTTGTGTTACCGAGCCTGATTGTCAGGTCCGGTAACACAACATAACACTAGTCTCACTGTAAAGGAATGTTCACATAACGGAAGTCATGGAAAAGCCCGTTAGGAAGCCTGAATCCTTCCAAATCAGCCTTTGTTCCTACATTAATCAGTTCGATTGCTACAGGCAGCATAGCCGCTTGATTGGTGATATACTCCTGCAACTCTGCATATATCTGCGTGCGCTCATTCACGTCGGAAGTGACAATGCCTTTATCCAGAAGCTCGTCAACATGGGTATCATTCAATTGATAACGATTGCTACTAGCTGTCGAATAGAACATTGTACGCAAAGCATAGTCAGGACCTAACGCATGTCCACCCCAACCATTTACCATCATGTCGAAGGGGTTTCCTGCTGCAACAGTTGCATTGAAGGTAGCTGTTTCAAGCGATTGCACCTTTAAATCTATGCCGATTTCAGCCATCTGGGCTTGCATAACATTAGCAACTGCCCTTTGGGTAGTACCTTGCGAAGAGTAGATAGTAGCAGTAAAACCATCAGGATAGCCGGCTTCAGTCAGTAATGCCTTTGCTTTTTCCGGGTCATAGCCATATCCTTCAACCTCTTTATAGTACATGTACTCGGGATGCATAACGTTATTAGTAGCCATAGCATTACCTTCGTAAACCATTGTGATAAAATCATCACGATTCATCCCATAAGCAACCGCCTGGCGCACCCGAAGATCATTGAAAGGCTTATCACTCATATTAATACCGACGTAACGCAGGTTGGTTCCCGGTATCTGCATCAGTGTAAGATCAGGATCCTCTGCAATATAAGGGAGATCAACTGTAGCAGGGTCGATGCAGACATCAATCTCTCCTGTTTGCAAGGCAATAAGCCGGGACGAAGCTTCAGGAATATAGCGAATTACTACAGTCTCGGTTTTTGGTAGTTCTCCCCAGTAATCGTCAAACCTTTCTAATTTGAGATAGTCGCCTTGTTTCCATTCGCCATAAGTAAAGGCTCCGGTTCCGTTCTTATATGCCTCTTCAGGAGTCATCGTCTCAAATGCCTTGGTGGAAAGAATAGAAAGGCCCGGATCAGTCAGTTTATAAATGATATCAACGTCGGCCATGGCCATATTCAATTCAACGGTGTATTCGTCAATGATTTCCACAGAATCAACTGTTGTCAACCTGCTTCTTGTACCGCTTTGTTCCATGCCACGGTCATAAGTAAACTTAACATCCTCTGCCGTGAAAGGCGTGCCATCGTGGAATACTACACCTTCACGAAGTTTAAATTGCCAGACATCCTCCGATATTTGCGTCCATTCTTTGGCAAGACTTGGTACGATTTCACCTGTGGCGCTGTCTCTCGCGCAAAGTGTATCGAATACCATTACATACACCGACTTATCGGTTGCCGCAGTAGTCTCCTGGACTGCCATACTGGTGAAATCCAGCGTTGGTGCGACGATAATCTCCTGCTGATAGCCGGAAACACCTCCCTCGCTACTCGGTTTTGTACTTGATTCACTGTTCTTGCCACATCCAATAAACAAGATACTAACGCACAATAGCAGCGCAGCCAATGAGACGATCCCTCGTCTTGTTTTCACAGTAGAATTCCTCCTTTTTCTCATAAATAATATTTAGATACTCTCTTATTATTGCAAGCACTATGCCAAATTACTGTTAAGCTGCTTATCCCGTATTAACAGCGATTAGTGATAGACAAAAATCTGCACAAAAAAATTATCGGCAAAATTTGCGTGTCATGATACGCAAATTTTGCCGATAATTCAGCTTCTAACAAAAGTTAATTTTACGATAGACGATACTCATTTATTTTATTAAGCAAACTTCTGACACTAATGCCCAAGTCCCTGGCCGTTTCTCCCCGTTTCCCGGCATTTTTTTCCAGCGTGGCCTCAACGGCCATGCGTTCTACCTCTTTAATAGACATTTTCGACAAGCACTCACGAAGTTTTGTCTCGCATACCTCTTGCTGTTCCTCATAATGCAAGGTTCCTTTGACGCTTCCGGGAAGATCTTTGACATCAATAACCTTTCCGTTGGAAATTATCATGGCGTGCTCTATAAAGTTGGCAAGCTGCCTGACATTACCGGGATAGTCGTATGATAAAAGAACCTCCATGGCCTCCGGCGTTATCTCTTTAATACGCTTGTTCTGTTCGCGTCCGAATTGTTCAATGAAATGCTGGCATAATAACGGAATATCCTGCTTGCGCTCTCTCAACGGCGGCAAATGAATGTTCATGACATTCAATCGATAAAACAGGTCTTGACGAAAACTACCCTCTCTGACCATAGACTCTAAATCTTTGTTGGTGGCAGCGATAATCCGCACATCAGTCCTTTGGATCTCATTACTTCCTAAGGCGCTAAACTCCTTTTGCTGTAGCACCCGCAATAGTTTGCTCTGGAGATTAAGTTGCATATCACCTATTTCATCCAGGAAAATCGTTCCCTTGTCCGCCACCTCAAATTTCCCTTTTTTATCCTGTGTCGCTCCTGTAAAGGTGCCGCGCTTATGACCAAAAAGTTCTTCCTCTAACAGACTTTCGGGAATAGCAGCGCAATTGATTACGACAAATCTTTTGTCCTGCCGCTTGCCGGAAAAATGAATTGCTCTGGCAACCAACTCCTTGCCCGTTCCGCTTTCGCCGGTAATTGTCACAGTGGTGTCAACATCCTTAAGCTTTTCAATCATTGCATAAATCTCCCGCACAGCCGGGCTATCACCAATCATTCCCTGAACTTGAAAATGGTTTTTGAGTTCATCCGACAGATAAACAACCTCATCACTGAGATTTCTGACTTTCAATGCTTGCTCTATGAAAACAAAGAGCTCGTCCATCTCAATGGGTTTGGACAGATAATTAAAAGCCCCATTTTTGATTGCTTCAACTGATGATTTGATATTACCAAAAGCCGTAATCATTATTACGGCGACATCCCTGTCATGTTCCTTAATCTGTTTAAGAATCTCTATACCGTCATGCTCGCCAATCATCAAATCCAGCAGAACAAGATCAAACCGCTCAGCCTTAAATATTGAGAGTCCCTGTAGCGCGTCTGTTGCATGCTTTACATCGTACCTGTCGCGCAATGCTAATTTGAGCATGGTACACGTGCTTAACTCATCGTCAATGATCAGAATTCTGCGTTTCACTGAAGCGACACCTCCGGAATGTCAAGGTAATCTCCGTATATTTGTTCTTTTCGCTCTTGATACTCAACGTCCCATTGTTTTCTTGAATATATTGCTTAACAATAGCCAGTCCCAACCCTGTTCCCGCCGGTTTTGTCGTAAAAAACGGCTTGGTACAGTGCCTAATCTCATCGGTCGTCATGCCTACACCCTCGTCTCGAATAATAATTATAACATTATCAACCTCTTGATAGGCACTAATTTTCATCTCGGGCGTATCAAGAGGTTCCGTTCCGCCGACAAGCTTTTTCTCCATCGACTCTATCCCGTTGATGATCAGATTAATCAAAGACTGTTTGATTTGAACCTTTTTGGCCGAAATAAATAAATTGTCTTCTATTTCAGCTTTAAAACAAATTTTACTTCTCTTAGCCGCAATATTAGTTAAATACAAGCAATCATTAACAAGCTTCGAAAAGTTAAACGTCTCAGTCTTACCCTTAATAGGACGTGCATAACTGATAAGACCCTCAACAAGTTGATTGATTCGTTCTATTTCGTAGGGTACAAAATCAGCAAATGCCTCCTTAATTTCGGGATCGTCACCTTGAGTCAGAATAAGCGAGGAAGCGGTTTTGATAGCCATAAGCGGGTTTTTTATCTCGTGTGCAATTCCCGCCACAAGACGGTTAAGGGCTCTGTTCTTTTCCGCCTCAAATCGTTCCAGCTTTTCAATCTCCTCGGCAGTAACATTCTCTACAGTCATCAACATACCGTCAATACTGCTGTAATCGCTGGAACGGTAAAAATTACAGCGATAACTCTGCTTTTTATCATCCTGCTCAATTTCCACAATGATTGGTCGTTCCGCACTATCTTCCTGCTCAGAAAAAACGTCATACTTGATCTGTCGCAGTATTTCACCAAATATCCCAAAACCCTTAACATTCTTACCAATAAGTTCTTCTTCCCCTGCTATCTGCCGGGCTGCACTATTGATTAACGTAATGCGAAAGGTATTGTCAAAAAAAATCATGGCACAAGGAGAGTCCTCAATGATGCTGTTTCTTAACCGTCCTTCACTGTGAAGTTGTTCTACCATTTGTTCAAGCTGGGTATTCGTATTTCTCAATTCTTTTGTTTTCTCATCAACCTTACGCTTAAGCAAAAAATTCATCCTAACATTGAATCCCATCACCAATAAGGCCAGAATAGTTCCAACCACCGCAACACTCAACAACCTTGTAATCAATTGCTGCCTCTGCTGAGCTTTTACTAAATCTTGGTCAACAATCCATTTACTATATATTTTTTCATATTCACCGCTGATGCGCAGTTCCGTAAGTCCCATATCCAAAATCGAGAATAATTCATGTTCCCCTTCCCGGACTAACATAGAATAACTGATAGGCGAGAGATAATTGCGATATATGATGTAATTATCTTCAAGACCATCTTGAGCAAGCATATAACTGAGACTTTCTTTAATACCGACGGCAATATCGACTCGCCCTGATGTTAAAGCACTGTAAACCTCCCTCTGATCACCATGAACTATATAGTTGCGTAAGCCTAATCTATACATATGAGAATAATCCATCGTCCCATACTCTAAAGCTGCCGTAAATGATTCGTAATCTGAACGATCCTTAAGTTCATTTGCTAACTCGTTTGCAATAATCATACATAAAGAAGGGCGGGATAATTCCCCGGTGGATTGGAATTTATATCCGACTGTATCGTACGCCCTGTGACCAAGGACTATATCTACTTCTCCATTGCTGAGGGCATCAAGACATTCGCGACTTCTTTCATAGGGTACGTAGATAAGTTCAAACCCCTTTTTTTGGGCAATCCAATCCAGAATGTCGACGTGTAATCCCAGACATTCCCCGTCCTCTCCGATGAACTGATAAGGAATCATATTGATGTTAACCGCAACCCGTAATTGTGTAGGTTCGGCAAAAACAACAAAAGGAGCAGATAAAAACATGAAACAAAGCAACTGTACAACGAAAATAATGTATAAAGCTTTCTTGTTCATGTCATCCCCTCCCTTTTGATAAAACATGGGGTCAGGCTTGAATTATTCACTAATCTTCCCTCTGGTTTGCCTAGTCTTCCATAGGGCCATCGGATGATCTTTAATCCTAGCTAATATTTCAGGATCGTTAAATAGCAGTTCTGGAATGTATTCACCACTTTCAAACTTCTCTAGAAATTCTTTCTCCTTCTCTGTAAGAACCATCAAACCAGAAATGTAATCCTTGACTATTTTCTTTGCTGAATCCAAGTCAAAATCATCCCGTCTCTTTATTACCGGTAGAAGACCTATTTTAATCTTCCTCTTTGTTATTGAGTCAATTGCCTTTGTTTCAAAGGTCTTATTAATATCCTTTGCAGATATCGCGGCATAGAAAATGACACATTTCCTTAGCATCTCTTCTTCAGATTCATCAAATATACCAAATTTAATCATGTTTTTAGCATCGTATAAATCCCTGGCTGCAGCTCTATTGAGTAATGCATTAATCTTACTGGCATAAATCTCAATAGGAGCTAGAGATTTCACTTTGTACTCACCGGAAAAATATTCTGTAATAATTGGCCGTTCCTCTGCGGGCAGTATATGAGACCGAAGAGAGTAATTGATTTCAACTTTAATATTTTCTTTGTTGCCACCAGCACTAACATAATCATACACCCATGAATCCAAACTGTGGGGTGTTTTCGTCTTGGGACTTTTTGTATATCCCTGTGATACCATGTAACGATCAACCAAACTGTTAATCCCTTCCCGATTCGTAAGCATCTCTTCTCTACTACTTGAAATTAAGTAGTCCATATCAATATCCACCGATAAACGAGGCAAATTAAAAATTGTGAGATTAATTGCCGTCCCGCCCTTTAAAGCAAGGCTTTTTTTTAGTATTGGGTTTGTATTCAAATACTCTAAGATATCCGCTATCCTAGTTGCTTTCTCCAATGTATCCCTTACGAAACCTAATTCTTGTGCTCTTTTTCCTAAATAGATAACGTCATAATTAGACAAGCACATCACCATCCTGATTCATTATATCAAATAGCCCTTTTGGCACCATCAGTTTCCACTCGCTATTATAGCTATTATCTTTATAAGTTTCTCTTAACAAATATCTTGTGCTCTTTCCTATTTTCCCTTTACAATAATCGATAAAGTCTTGAGAAAGTTGCATTTCTTTTCTGTACTGCTGAAGTAATAATCCAGTCTTTTGATATAGTGCCTGAGTGTTATAGATTTCCAAATACTTTTTAAGCTTATTTTCATCTAAGTAATATATTCCTTTTAGACAATTAAGAAGCTCTTCAAATCCCCCAATTTTCTCAAAATCCCTGATACTGTCGATAACCGTTCTTTCCATATCCGTTATCCGCACCCCAGTCGTATTCTTTGCTTCTACAACCCCAGCCTCCATTCTTGAAGTGATGTATTTGAAGAACACATAATCATATTCAAACTCTCGAAACTTGGTCTCGGAAGATACGTATACTTCACAGTACACTTGATTTGCAAGGCCATAATACTCAAAAGCACTATGATGTGAGATGTAGGCAGTATCTGTAACCGCACATGCTATCTGGTATCGAGTTGCTACTAACTGGCCGGTCACCGGATTCACACATGAGTATATATTCCTTCTGATCTTTCTAACCAAATTTTTTTTCATCAAGCGATTAAGCAAAGAATATGCTGTTTTGAGATTCCCCGTCAACCTGTCAACATCCTTGATAGAAAATACAGGTATCTTCGCCAATTCATTAAAGGCCTTCATTGTAATCACCCTTTTTTACTTTCATCTCGTTTTTACTTAAAACCAAAGAACTTTGCTCCTTTATTAAAATTACCATCCCCAGTTCTAAGCATTTTACCCACCTGGTCAGTGCCTTTTTAAATATAGCACGTATTTCTTTATTTGTAAAGAAATACGTGCTATATTTAAAACGATACAGTTCGTCTGTTTCTTTCCAATCAAATGCGAAACCCATTCTCACTCCTCCAAAAGCCTGGACAACCTCATAACCTCTATCGCCTTAGCAAGATTGTCATCACAACGTTTTATACCTCTCAGAACCCAATAGTGACCATCTCTCCCTGACTTAGGATTTAAGAAGAAAACCAAATCATCAAAATACTCATTAGCATAATTTATAGCATCCTCAGCCAAACTGCTAATGGCTTCTTCTTTTGAAAGGCCTAAACCACCGATTTTAAGTTGATGGTTCCAGAGATTCCATGTATTGTTAACCTCATTACCATTTATAACGTCACCAGGCTTATTAAGCCATTCGTAGGTAAGATTAGCCAAAGCTTCATTTGTGATTCTATCAAGTAGCTCTGTAGCGATAACTGAAACAGGAACAGCTTCAGCGCGTTTATGGTCAACAACAATAAATTCATTACCTTGGGCAGCTAACCGGCGCAATTTAGGGAAATTGTTTTTTGCATCTGCAACCGTATATTTTTCCATTATAATACCTCCCAAAATTAAATATCACTCACATTATACCTTATTATGTCCATTACCTGGTTCCTTATCTTTCCCCCAGGTTTAGCATGCCTATGACACCGGATTCCGTGCCCAGGGATGCTCTTTTTATCGTCAGATGCTCCGTCAAGGCCGGGATGGCCCTGATTTTGATTTGCTCCCGTAGTGGTTCCAATAGAGCTTCCCCTGCTTGAGAGACCCCTCCGCCAATAACAATCATCTCTGGATTAAACATATTAATCATGCCGGCAATCCCCATGGCCAAATAACCGGTCGTCCTACGGATGATTCTTTGGGCCGTCTCGTCGCCTCTTTTCGCTGCGGCAAAAACATCCTCAGCCTCGATCCCTCCGGCGGACGCCTTCTTTTGATGATAGGCCAACAGCATTTCCGACTTTCCTGTAGTAGCCGCTTGGGCTGCCAAACGAGCAATAGCCGTCCCGGAAGCCTCTGTCTCCAGGCATCCACTCCTTCCGCATCCACAAATCACACCATCCGGATTAACCGGAATGTGTCCGGCTTCTCCGGCCAAACCCCGACTACCCCGATACAGCCGATTATTCAGTATCAAACCGGCACCTATCCCCGTACTGACAGTAAGGTAGAGTACATCCTTCTTCCCTTTGGCGGCACCGGCTGCCCACTCTCCTACAGCTGCGGCATTGGCGTCATTTTCCACCTTGACGGGAACGCCAAAACATTCCGTCAATAATCCTTCAATGGGGATGTCCTCCCATTTTTGCAGATTGGGGGAATATACTAAGCGTCGGGAAATCTGATCAAAATATCCCGCCACACAAACCCCCACCCCCGTCAGCTGGTCCGGAGCACCACCGATTTCCTGCAGCAGAGCATCGAGAGAATCACGCATCTGCAGCGCAACCACCTCCGGGCTCGCATCTTTAGCCGTGGCAGTACGCAGATGAGCAAGTATTTTCCCTTGCTCATCGCTGATAACTGTATATATTTTTGTCCCGCCTAAATCTATTGCTCCATAGAACATTGTTCGTCCTCCTGTGTCGTTACTTCAACTGCAACTGCAATATTTATCTCGGCCCAATCCATTAAAACTAACGCAAACAATACAGCTTACTAAATAAGTCTTGAGAGTAATCTTTAATGTCAGTAAGATTTAACATTTTGTATTTCTCTTTAACGCTATTGAAGTAGGACTCTATCTCTATCTTTTCAATAACCCTGTCAGAGTTTTCCCAGTCCCCTAAGCCTCGTCTGGCCACTCGCCAAGGTTCTTCTGAGTGCGTCATATTCTCGAGGATTTTTCCGCTATAACATCCAAAGTATGAAACAATGTGATCAAGCAACTCTTTTTCGTCTTCTGTCAAATTGATACCCTCATGAGATAACTCTTTTTCTTCAATCGGGTTGTATCCATAACCGTTGTACTTATTATAAACATTGCGATATACAGGACCGTGCACCCAAGCTTCACAATCTTCTTCAAACATAAATGCGTCAGTAAAAGCCTTCTGAAATCCCTGAGCAAAATACAATAATTTTTGCAGGGCAAGAGGAGTAATCTCTGATGTTTGCATTAATAAATATTTTACAGCTGATTCAATTTTGCTTATTTCGTTTCCGGTTGCTGTGTTGATCCCTTCAACGGCTTCCATGCTTTTACGAAAAGCAACAGGCGAAATGTTACCTTTGTTTTTTTCCAAGATATCCTGATAATAATTCCTATCCTCAAGAATTCGCTTAAGTATATCGGAATAAGGTTTTGTTGGTGTATCACCATCAATATATCTGGTTAATGTTCCCTCGCCCCATCCAAGCAATAAGGATAACGGTCTTTTCCCAATATCATATTTCTCTAAAACCTTCTCGATGTCTTCTACTTTAATCAAGTTTTCAGCTTCTCTGTATGAAACATCAAGTGCCCTTAAATTAAAGTCTCTAACTTCTGGTATAAATATCTCTTCTTTACATTTATCGCAGTAAGCTGCTTTACCAACATATTTAGTCGTTCTTCCTTTAATTGTTTTTTCCTTATCAACCATTTTTACGGTGTACTCAACGGTATCGCGGCATTTCTCGCAAAACCCTTTCATTTTATTTCCTCCTTTTTTTAGCAACCAATCACCACAACAATCTATCTGAACAAATACGTAATTTCAAAGTTCCTTTTGTGAAACGAAACAACAACTGAGAACAAATCCTCTCTTCTCGTTTCAATCATGTTCACTTTTATATATATATCAACGATCTCTAAGGTACCCCAAAAATCTAGTTCATGTTGCTTGCAAAAGATATATAACACTTCATGAGCAAAATCGATATTATCGTTTTTGACTGCATAACAAAAATCATCAAACTGTAAACCCAATAATATTTCGTGTTCTTTCTTTGTATCAACCTTGTAATCTTCAATAAAGTCTATATTCTCTTGTCTATGTTCATTTTGAGAAATTGAATATCTACCTTCAAGAATACATTTTCTAAATTCATCTAAATAATCTTTAATCTCATCCGGTGTGAAATCAAGGAGCTTATGAGTATTCTGCTTTTTTGAACTCAAATAATACACTCCTTATCTATAGTTTAACCTTATTATACGCCCATTAAACCTATTTTGCAACTTTTTCGTATTAATTAATACATTTTTTAATCCCGCAAGAAGCCTACAGCACCGCCAAGATATCCGCAACCTCACTCAAACGATAGGTCACCCCGGGGGCTTCAGCCGCATCTCCCACCCCAGCACAATCCATACCCGCCGCCAAGGCCGCTTCCACACCTGCTTTGGCATCTTCAACCACCAGACAATCTTCAGGTCTCACGTCCAGACGTACACCGGCGGTCACAAAAACCTCGGGATCGGGTTTGGCCCGGGAAACATCGCCTCCATGCACAACCACAGCAAAATAATCCTGCAACCCGATTTTTTCCAGGATCAGCGGCGCGTTTTTACTGGAAGAGGCTACAGCTACCCGCATGCCTCTTTTTTTGATACAATCCAGGGCCTTTTTGACCTTTGGATCAACATCCTTGGGGGTCATGTTTTCCAGCAAACCCCTATAACGGTTATTCTTTTTCTCCAAGTAGTATTCTTTTGCCTCAGCAGACAGTTCCCCTTCGTAAGGCTCCAGCAGGATTTCCAGACTATCCCTGCGGCTGACACCCCGCAGCCGATTGTTGATTTCTTCAGTAAAGCTGACCCCAATCTCATCAGCCACTTCCTTCCACGCAAGATAATGATACCGGTCCGTGTGGCAGATAATGCCATCCAGATCAAAGATCACCGCCTGATATTTCATCAACCCTGCTCCTTCCCCCTTAAATCTTTTACCTATTACTATTCCGCTCGATCACCAGCACATTCTCCAACAGATAGTCTTTTCCGTAGACGCGTATTGTTTTGGGCGTTCCCTTTTCCAATTCACACACACACTCCTGCTCAGTCACCCGTACTTGAATCCGGCTATCCTCATAACAGACTTCAAACCGGTACCCCTGCCATCCTTTCGGCAGCATAGGCGCAAAGGAAATTCCCTCTTCCTTGAGCCGGAAGCCAGCAAACCCATAAACAATCGTCAAAAAGCTCCCACCCATGTTGGCAATATGGACGCCATCAATCGTATTGCCTTGCAGGTCTAACAAATCGAGCTTAGCCGTTTCTCCAAAATACTCCGAAGCCTTCTTTTCCATATTCAGCCTGGCCGCCATGATACTGAAGATGGCTTTGGAAAGAGAAGAATCATGGGTAGTTATCTTCTCATAATACAAAAAAGAATTCCGCATAGTCTCTTCCGACTGCATATCCTCCAGAATGAAATGAGCCAGCACCGTATCAGCCTGCTTGCAGATTTGATGCCGGTAAATGTGCAGTGGATGGTAATGCAAAAGCAACGGAAACTTCTCCTTTGGTATCTTTTCGATATCCCATTTCTTTTTTTGCAGAAAAGAGTCGTCCTGAGGATTGATCCCCAGTTTCTCATCATAGGGCAGATACATACAAGCAGCTGCCCGAGAGAATTCCTCGATTTCCTCTTCATTCAAGCCGATCTTTTCCTTTATCTTTGTAAAATCATCATACACATCCAGCTTTTTATATAATTTCACCGCCCATTCCAGGTGGTATTTGGCTAAAGCATTTGTATAATAGTTGTTGTTCACCAGGCAGGTGTATTCATCCGGTCCGGTAACGGTATTAAGCATAAACTTACCCTCTTGAAAGTTGCCGGTATCGAGCCAGAGCCTTGCGGTCTCAAAGAGTACTTCCGCACCTTTTTCTAAAATAAATTCCAAATCCTTCGTAGCCAGATAATAGTTGATAATGGAATAGGCCACGGCACCGTTGATGTGGTACTGGGCTGTTCCGGCCGGAAAATACCCGGAGCATTCCCGCCCCGTAATAGTCCGCCACGGGTACAAGGCCCCCTTCTTATGGCCGACAAGCGCCGCATTTTCTTTGGCCCTTTGCAGGGTCGTATGGCGGTATGCGATAAGATTTTTTGAAATAGCAGGATTGGTAATAGTAAAAAAAGGCTGAATATACATTTCAGCATCCCAGAAATAATGTCCCTCATAACCGTCCCCACTCAATCCCTTCGGGGAGATATTACTATGTCTATCCTTGCCCACCGCTTGAATCAGCTGATACAAATTATATTTCACCGCCAGATCCAGTTCATCGTCACCGTCAATGGCAACATTACAGTTTTCCCAGTACTCTTTCAGGTAATCTTCCTGTCTCTCGTACAGAAAATCCATGGTCACCGACTTTGCCTTCTTGATTTCCTCCTCAGCTTTCTCTCGGCAGTTTTTATAGCGCCGGGAATCACAAAAAACTGCATATTTAACTAAACGGATGGTTTTTCCCTGCTCTGCCTCAGTCTTTAAAAGACTGCTGCCCTGATAGTCTTTTTCGAAAATCTCCTCTTCATACTTCTGGGAAAGAGAATGATATACACAACTGGCGACACTCAAGTTCGATCTTTTTGTACGGTATTCAACATAAGTACAGTCTTCTTTGACCTCACAAGACAGAGGAGTCGTCAATTGCAGGAATTCACTGGCTGTCCGCGGATCATCGGGGTTATGGTAATTACATACCTGCCTGTTATGGGTGGATTCGAAGGAAACCGGACCGGAGAAATTCACCGGCTCCACCTCATAATCAATAGTAAACAGCGGCAGCTGGTTAAAAGAAGCCATGCGGGTAATCTTCAGGCGAATGATTTTCCCCTTTTCAGATTGCCACTTTACCTCCCTTATCGTGACACCCCGGCACATATCCACAGAAAGTCGGCTCTTTAGCACTGTTCCCTTGAACATACTAAATACCTCGTCTCCCAAATAAAGCTTAATACCTTGGTTATCTGCAATGTTTACAATAATCTCCTTTTCCTGTGTAAACCCGTAGAGATACTCCGGATGCTTTACCTCTAAGGTATCATAAAACCCGTTAATATATTGACTGGGAATAAGGTTATATTCCTGGGGGACTCCCTCCTCCAGATCATAGCGTATACCGATATAACCGTTTGCATTGTGAAACAGTGCTTCGTAAAAGTTTAAGTGATAACGGTCAAGCTTCAGCGGTTCAACCGTATAAATGCTGTTACTCTTCATAGCCGGGGTTTCGCTCCTTTTTATTGTACATTTATGATTGGATCAGTTTCTTAAGAATCATCCGGGCCGTAAGCCATGTATCAGTACGGTATCTGGCTGCTGTTTTTCCCAATCCTACCTTAACGGTATAGGTTTCCTTAGGCAACATCGTAAACATATGCTCATCCGTATAATCATCTCCGAGAGCCAAAATAAAGTCATACTGATCACAGTTGAGAAAATATGTTGCCGCCTGTCCCTTATTAACAGTCCTGTCCTTTACTTCTAGAACCTTTTTACCTTCTTGTATTCCCAGGTTTGTCGATTGTAGAATTCTGTTCAGGGTCTCCCGTATTTCCGGAAGCTTCGCTTCAATAATGATGGGGTCGCATTGCCGGTAATGCCAGGCCAGGGAATAAACCTTGTCCTCAATAAACGATCCGGGAATACGATCCGTATAGGTTTCCAAAATGGGAAGGACGACATTTTTCCAGCCCTCGTCCTGGTAAGCTGTCATACTCCATTCCTCCTGCTGACCGGGATTGCGGATCCAGAGTCCGTGGGAAGCCACTAAGTGCAAGTGGATGTCACCCAGCCAGCGCAAGAGATTTTGGCGCTCCCTGCCGGATATGATTACCACCGTGTTTTTCAAATCTTCAGCCGCCTCGTTCAACAGTTTCCGCAATTCCAAATCCGGTTTGGCCTCCTCAGGAACACTAGTAAAATCAACCAGCGTGCCATCGTAATCCAAAAGCAACAGTCTCTTTTTAGCCTGGCACCAGGCCTTTTTAATCTGTTCCAGATCCTCTTTAATATGCCGGGGAAGTCCCGCCTCCAAAGCATATATTTCCGTCCACCGCAGCGCCCTCAGAAACTCCTCACCCCAAAAATCCACGTTGTACCTCTTGAGCCGTTGATGGATGATCCGATTCCTGACTTCCTGCTCCTCCTCGGGCATTTCCAGAGCTGCCTTTATTCCGGCAGCCGTATGCCGGTAATCATTAGGGTTAACGATAATGGCCTCTCCCAGCTCATTGGCCGCACCGGCGGTTTCACTGATTACAACCATTCCCCTGTAGTCATTTCTGGCGGCAATATATTCCTTAGCCACCAGGTTCATTCCATCCCGTAGCGGTGTTACCAACAGAATATCTGCCTGCCGGTAGTAATTAATCAGCATTTCCTGAGTAAAGGGACGGAAGAAAAACCAGACCGGCATCCAATCCATCGTACCGAATCTCCCGTTGATTTCACTGACAAGTTCCCGGATTTCCTTGAGCAGCTGATGATAAGCTTCTACCTCAACCCGAGAAGGTGCCACGATCAGATAAAAAGTCACCTTTTCCTTGTATTCAGGATATCTTTTCAACAAGCATTCAAAAGCCTTAAGCCTTTGGGGTATGCCCTTGGAATAGTCCAGACGATCTACCGAGAGAATAGTCTTCATGCCTTCACCGTTTTCTAAACTGAAATCGGGATTTTCCGCAACCCCGGGTTCTATCTGGTAATTAAAGAATCTTTCATAATCAATACCCATCGGAAAGGCATTCACATGTACATAACGCCCGTTGTAAATGATTTTATCCAACACATCTTCGCAGCCCAAAAGCCTGCGCACACAAGTCAGAAAGTACCACATATATTCGTAGGTATGAAAACCTATCAAATCGGCTCCCAGCAATCCTTTAAGTATTTCCTTCCGCCAAATCAACAAGCGAAAGACCTCAAAAGAAGGAAAGGGAATATGCAGGAAGAACCCGATTTTCAATTGGGGATATCCTTCCCGGAGCAATTCAGGAACAAGGAACAAATGGTAATCATGAACCCAGATTACATCTTCCGAATCAAGATACTCTTCTGTAGTTTCAAAATATTTCCTATTAACTTCACAGTAGGTTTCCCAGTTAGACGGGTCATACTCCGTCTTACCGATAAAATAGTGGAAAAGTGGCCAGATGGTACGGTTGGAACACCCATGGTAGTATTCGTCTATTTCCTCTTTGGAAAGAAAAACCGGGATACACTGATACTTGTCCCGCAGGGTCTTTTTTATCTCCTGTTTTTCCTCCCCTGTGATATCCTCTTCTAGAATACCGGGCCAACCGATCCAGATGCTGTCAGCCTCCTGATGAAAAGACTTTAAGCCTGTGGAAAGCCCGCCTATACTTTCTTCGTACACCAAAGACCCCTCTTCGTTTCTCTTCACCGTAGTCGGTAAACGATTCGACAGGAACACGATCTTTCCCATGCCTCTACCTCCTTACCCTTTGCTATTTCATAAGCTCTTTCATCTTCTCCTTATATTTCTCCACACCGGGCTGATCAAAGGGATTCACTCCCAGCAGATATCCGCTGATGGCACAAGCCTTCATCAAAAAATAGACAAAATAACCGAAGTAATACGGGGTAAGTTCCGGTATCCGCAAAAACAGATTCGCCGCTCCCCCTTCGGTATGTGCTGCAGCCGTAGCTTTCATGGCAATTTTATTTATCTCATTAAAAGAATAACGATCCCCCTCGATCCCAAAATCCTTCTGGGGGTTCTCTATAGATACCACGGTCTCAAAAAAGCTTCGTTCTCCCTCCTGTATATACTGTCCAAGAGAATGCAGGTCGGTTGTAAAGTGCATAGTCATCGGGAAAATCCCTTGGCCTTCCTTGCCTTCACTCTCACCAAACAACTGCTTATACCATTCACCCAGATAATGAAGCTGCGGTTCATAGCTCACAAATAGTTCGATTCCTTTACCCCGGTTGTAGAAGATATTTCTCAGTACCGCATATTGATAGCAGTGGTTTTTCTCCACTTCCGGCTCCGCCAATTCCTCAGCAGCCTGAGCCGCTCCCTCCAGCATCTCATCAACGTCGATCCCTGCCACCGCAATAGGCAGTAAACCCACAGCACTTAACACAGAATAACGCCCACCGATGTCCCGGGGAACCCGGAAAGCTTCATATCCTCTTTCCCGCGCCAACTGCCTGAGGGTCCCTTTTTCCTGATCCGTGGTAACGTAAATCCTCTCTGCCGCCCCTTTTTCACCGCAGCGCTTTTCTAAAAGTTCCTTTAGCGCCTGAAAGGTTTGAGCAGGTTCCAGGGTATTCCCGGATTTAGAAATCACATTGACCGAAAAATCCCGACCTTCAAGAATTTCCAGCAAATCGCTCAAATAAGTACCGCTCAGCTGATGGCCGGCAAAAAGAATACGGGGACCTCCCCTCTTTTCCCGGGACAAATCGTTATAAAAGGTATGGGTCAGCATTTCAATGGCCGCCCTGGCCCCCAGATAAGAACCACCGATCCCGACCACAACAAAAACTTCCGCGCCATCGCGGATTCTTTTCGCCGCCGCCTTGATCCGTGCCACTTCTTCCCTATCGGGATCCCGGGGATAATCCAGCCATCCCAGATATTCATTTCCCTTTCCCCTGCGTCCGTGTAGAAGCTCATGGCAAGCCCTTACCTTTTCCTGATAAGACTTTATTTCACTTTCCCCCACAAAGGTTTTGGCTTGGGAATAATCAAAAGTTACTCGTCCCATTTCCTTCTCCCTTCCGGTTCAGAATCCCTTTATCTTCTCTTTTGCCCACCCTATCAATCCGTCCAGCAGCCTTTGACCTTCCTCCCAAGAATCCTCCCTTACACCCGCATAGATCTTAAACTTGGGCTCAGTCCCGGAGGGACGCAGGGCGAGCCATCCTTCATTCTCCAGGATAAACTTCAGCATCTTGGTCCTGGGATAAGACATCTTCTCCTTCTCTTTTCTCCCGGCCACAGGGATCCTTGCCCCGGCCAGGTAATCCTCCAGATAGAGGACCTTCCTGCCCTCCATACGTTCCGGGCAGTTGCTGCGAAAGTAGTCCAGTATGCTATCTATCTTTCCCAGCCCTTCGTGACCTTCCAGCACAACGGACTTCAACTCTTCCCGATAATACCCGTAACAATCGTAAAGTTCGTTAAGTCCCTCCAACAAACTCATCCCTTGCAGATGATACCAGGCTGCTGCCTCGCAGAGAAGCAAAGAAGCGACCACCGCATCCTTATCCCTGGCGTAGGAGCCACTCAAATAACCGTTGCTCTCCTCGTAACCAAAGAGGAAAGTCTTTTCGCCACTTAATTCATATTCCTTAATTCTTTCGCCGATGTATTTAAATCCGGTCAGGGTATTTACCGTTTCCACACCATAGCTTTTAGCAATGGCCGCTCCCATCTCCCCGGTGACAACCGTCTTAATGATTACACCGTTTTCCGGCAGACAACCCTTATCCCTGCGGCTCTTGAGAATGTATTGTACCAGCAAAGCACCGATCTGATTGCCGGTAAGCAGCCGATATGTGCCCTTTTCATCCCGTACTGCCGCTCCCACCCGGTCACAATCGGGATCAGTGGCCAGGACAAGCTCCGCCTCTTTTTTACGGGCCAGTTCCAAAGCCAGAGTAAAGGCTTGAGGGTCCTCGGGATTCGGGTAGGTCACCGTAGAGAAATCCGGATCGGGACAATCTTGCCGGGGAACCACCAGCACCCTTTTCAAGCCTGCCTCCCGCAAAACCTGCGGTACAGCAACACCCCCCGTCCCATGCAGCGGCGTGTAGACCACCTTCATATTATCCCCAACCTTTTGCATCACATCCGTCCTCAGAGACTGCCCCTTTACCTCTTTACGATAGGCTCTGTCCATGGCCGGAGCAAGGACCTCCACCAAACCCTTCTCCCGGGCCTTTTGCAGATCCAGCACATCAATCCTCAGCGGGTTTTCCACCCGGGAAATTGCCCGGCAGATGACAGCTGCCTGTTCATTGCAAATCTGGGCACCATCTTCCCAATATACCTTGTATCCATTGTATTCCCGTGGATTATGACTGGCCGTTACCACAATACCTGCCTGACACCCCAGCTTCCGCAAGGTATATGAAAGCTGAGGTGTAGGACGTAAACCTTCGAAATAGTAGACCTTAATACCCTGACCTGCAAGCACCATAGCAGCTTCCAGGCAGAATTCCCTGGACATCCTGCGGTTATCATAAGCAATGACCACACCCCTGGCCTTTGCTTGGACCCCCTCGGCTGCTATACAATCGGCCAGTCCCTTAGTAACTTTACGTACCGTATATCTATTCATCCGGTTGGTTCCGGCTCCCATGATCCCGCGCAGACCGGCTGTACCGAATTCAAGTTCCTTGAAAAATCTATCCTCTATCTCCGCAGGATTCGACCTGATAGTCTCCAGTTCCCGTCTTGTTTCTTCATCAAGACCCGGCTCCGCAAGCCACCTCTCATAGCGCTGTCGTATCATCTGATCCATTCCCGCCTCATCCTTTTTACCTCTATCTCTCAATGGTTCTCCTTAAAAAGGCCAGAAAATCCTCTCGCAGATCCTCCCTGCGCAAAGCATATTCCACAGTTGCTTCCAAATACCCCAGCTTGTCCCCGGCATCATACCGCCGTCCTGCAAAGGTATAGGCATAGACAGGTTCCCGCCGGGCCAGTTCCCTGAGGGCATCAGTCAACTGTATCTCTCCGCCCTTGCCCGGTTCAATTCTTTCAATTATCTCAAAGACCGTCGGACTCAGGATATATCGACCGAGAATAGCGATCCTGGAAGGGGCCTCATGCACCGCCGGTTTCTCCACAAGATCCTCAACCTGCAAAACACCCGCTCCTTGAGGTTTTCCCTGCACGATTCCATACTTACTGACCGCTTCCTCCGCCACTTCCTGTACACCCAAGACAGATCCTCCATATTCTTCATAGACTTCTATCATCTGAGCCAAGCAGGGTCTTTCCGGATTATATACAATATCATCCCCCAGCATCACAGCAAAGGGTTCTTCCCCGATAAAACTCTGTGCGCAGGAGACGGCATGTCCCAGTCCCAGTGGCTCCTTTTGCCGGATATAATGAATATTGACCATGTTGGAAATTTTCCTGACCTGCCGTAACAGGTCTTCTTTTCCCTTAGCCGCCAGCTCCATTTCCATCTCCACCGACCGGTCGAAATGATCCTCGATATTCTTCTTGTTTCGTCCTGTAATGAGCAGTATCTCCTCAATTCCCGAATCCACTGCCTCCTCAACTATGTACTGCAGGATAGGCTTGTCTACAATAGGCAGCATCTCCTTAGGCTGTGCCTTAGTAGCCGGTAAGAAACGAGTTCCCAGCCCGGCTGCCGGAATGACGACCTTTCGTATCTTCATCTCTTATCCCCACCCCTCTGTCAATTTGCCATTGTTTGCTAATCTTTATTATATCATAAAATGTCGAAAAATGCAGTATTTCCAAGGCATTGTAGGGTGTACAGCGCAAGAGACGAAAAGATCCAGCTTCCGAGTTGAGAAGCTGGATCACATATGATTTATCCATTCTATTATCCCTGCCCTCTAATTTAATGATACCGATTTTAATGTTATATTGCATGTCGACCATTTCGTATTTTGTCAGTATTTATGCGGGGTTGCGGGCTATTGAGCATGCACTAATTACGTTTCTGATCTTTGTAAGAAGATATCTCCTAGAATCCCCAGCAGTTCATCAAGACTTGTGCCTCTTATACCTAAGTTCCTTAAATCCGGTTTGTCTTCTTTAATCAGCTCAATAAACTGAATGACATCGTTTTTGATTTCTTCTGCTGTCTCAAACTTACTTGAAGGCGTCACATTAGCGAGAAGCCTAAAGACATCATTTAATAATATTGCCGATAGCACCATATCCAAATCTTTGGTTGCTCGGAATGGAGCTCCTAATTCATCCATGAGAATATCGCAAGCCGTACCCCCAATAAAAATATATTGATTTGCATGGTCATGAAAATACTCTTTAAATTTTTCTAATCCGTGTACCATGGCTTACCTCTCAAGACTTCTTGTAACGCTTGCTCAATCCTATCATCCTTTTCTTCTCTTAAGGACGCATAAAGGGATAGAATATCCAGATGCTGTTTATCAGAAAACTGTTTAGGATTATAACCCCATATCTGAAGTTCCACCGGTTTCGTATCTTTTATTAGATCCTTATTCCTGATGATTTCAATATATTGCTTGTTAAACTGATTCTGCCCTATTGCTCTTACCGGATGACCCGGAGGATTAATCATAGATAACTCTGCCAACGCATCGAGTCCAGCAATTAAAGTATCCTCAGGCAACTTTTGCACATAAACAACTCTCTTTACTGGAGTTTTTATATGCGCACGACCTCTTTCAAAATACTCTGGATCTGGAATCCTTTCGTACTCTTTGCTACGTCCTGTTTTACCACCAATTTCGCATGTGACTAACTTGGCGCCATAAAGGTCATTTAACGCTCTGGAAGCAGTCATTTTAGTAAAGCCCATTTTCCTAGCAAACTCAGTTGTATTGATTACCGCATCTTTGTTATATAAAAAATACAGAAACGATAGCTGTGTAGATTTAGAAAAGATGTTTAACTCCTTCTCCACATATTGAGGAACCTTTTTTAAAGCAAGTCCTAAAAATGGTAAGAATATCTGTCCATCTTCGATAATGAATGGGATACGTTTTTCAATTAGGCTTTTTCTTCTGTACCGGGTAATTTCTTTGTAGTAAAGTACAATCTGCTTATTAGTTAATGATGTGGTAATATACTAGCGGACACCGAGAAGATGGGATTATACCATAAAACATCAACAAACGCAGTATTAACAAGGGTTTAGCTGGTGTTAATCAACCCCCAATTAGAACACAAACTTAAAGCCACTCGCCTCGATTTCTTTCAACGTCGGATTCACTTTATCCTTATCACTCAGCTGAACTTCTCCAGCTCCTTCTATCTTCTCTAGCGGCCATTCAACACCGATATCCGGGTCATCCCATGCAAGTCCTCCTTCGTCATTGGGATGATAGAAGTCTGTGCATTTGTAGGCGAACACCGCCTCGTCGGAGAGCACCACGAAACCATGTGCGAAGCCCTTCGGGATGTAGAACTGCTTCATTGTCTCGCCGGTGAGAGTGATGCCATAGTATTTGCCATAGGTAGGGGAACTGGTGCGGAGGTCAACCGCTACATCATACACAGAGCCACTTATAACCCTTACCAACTTGCCCTGAGGATATTGCTTCTGGAAGTGTAAACCGCGAAGGACGCCTTTGCTGGATTTACTCTGGTTATCCTGGACGAAAGTTAAATCCAAGCCTTCCTCTTTCATATCGTTGGCATTGTACGTCTCAACGAAATATCCTCTCGCGTCACCGTGTACTGTCGGCTCAATGACGGCGAGACCTTTGATGCCGTTAAGATTGTGGATTACTTTTAATTGAGACATTTATTATCCCTTCCTTCACATTGTCTTTGACATCAATTTCTACTCCAGGCCACACCTGACAGACATTTTGGGTTATAGCACATAGCGATTTATACTGTTTAAAGTCAAAAATATTACGATTCGTATTGGCAACAATATTTACATCTGCATTAATGATTTTGCTGCGAAACAAATCAGGTGTAACATTGCGACCTGTACCATCGCCACGTTTGACATTTCTTATATGACAATGCAAATCGATCTTCAAGTCACACCCTCTCACTTAAATAGTTTTTATTACTATACCAGCATTACACATGACCAATAAACAGCATTTTCCCATGTCCCTATATAAGCAATGTGCAAAGCAGATTTATCCACATAGCTCAGTAGTTCAGTTTATTCAGCTATCGGTTAATAGCACGTACGGGTAGTACAAGTCAGGTCTTCCATTTTCCCCTCGTAATACCCATCACTACTATATCTCTATACTCATTGTTCTGAAGGTAGTCCTCTTTGAGAATTCCTTCCACTTCAAAGCCGGCTTTCTTGTATGTAGCTATTCCAGCCATGTTATCAGACATTACAGAAAGATAAATACGATTTAAATTCAATTCTAAAAATCCTATTTCAAGAATCTTTTTTGATGCAATTTGAGCATAGCCTTTCCCCCTATAAGATGCTTCACCAATAAAAATACCAAATTCACCTTTATTGCTCTGCCTGTCAATATTCTTGATGAATACAGTACCTATATCAGTATTTATATTATTTTCTGAAATTACGATGATATACTGAGCACTAGATCCAGTATCAACCTTGCTCTTCAGCCAAGCCAAATGTTGCTCTGCAGTTAATTCAGATTGAGTAAAAAGATTCTTCTTTACAGAATCAGAATTTCGCCATCGAACAATGTTGTCAGTATCTGATGCTTTGATTTTTCTTAAAATTACTTCGCTCATTTAACAAACTCTTTCACGTCGTCAATAATGCTCTGTACTTCCTCATCGGTCAGCCACATGTGTAGAGGCATTGTGATGAGATGCTGGCTGATTTCATGAGCATACGGGCAGGTACCGTTGGCATATAAATACATGCTGTACTCAGTATTGTCACGGTAGTGAACACCACAGTTGATACCCTTCTGAGACAGGTAGTTCAACAGCGCTTCCCTATCAGGAACCGCCAGCTCATACAGATGGAAAGAACACTCATCAACATAGTTTGTAGGAATAATCCGAATCTTCTTGTTGCCCTTAAAGCCCCTGTTATACATTTCGACTATCTGACGACGGCGAGCATTTTCTTCATCCAGATACTTCAGCTGAACTAACGCAATCGCGGCCATAATAGCATTCCCGTTATACTTATAACCAACGTAATCCACATCATATTTCCAAGAATATGTGCCTTTGTTAGAACGAGCGTATGTATCTTTGTTAATGCCAAGCCAAGCAATCTGACGAGCTATTTTGTCGAGTTTCTCTTCCTTGAAGCAAATCATTCCGCTATCACCGGTAGGAAGATTTTTAACAGCCTGATAAGAATAAACAGTAACATCAACACCGTCCCAAATGCCAGGGCAAACACCATTCACTCTTGTGCCAGACATATGGGCAGCATCAAGAATGAGCCTCAGATCGTGTTTCTTGCAAATTTCTATTATCTTATCAAGCTGTCCAATACGTCCGCCGTAACCGACGAAAATAACAGCACGAGTTTTGTCGTTTATCTTCCTTTCAACATCCACAGGATCAAGGCAAAGATACTCGTCAACGTCTGCAAAGGTAACATGCATGTTTTCATAAAGTATAGCGTGGTTAGTGGAAACGAATGTAATCGGTGTAGAAATAATTTCATCGCCATCATCCCAGCCATTTTCCAGTTTAAGAATCTTCACAGCGAGGTGAAGACCGACTGTGTTAGAATTCAGGTAGTAGGCATATGGATGGCCGGTATAATTCTTCCATTCTTCCTCAAACTCTACCGTCTTGAATCCCATTCCGGTCCAGCCTTTTTCAAGGCATTCCTTTACGGCATCAAGGCACTCATCGATATGAAATTTTGGCTTTAAAACTTGGATAGACATTTTTTATTCTCCTTTGCATTTATACATTCGTTATTTGTAGGTTGTTATATATCGATTGTACGGTTATCTATTCCCGTACATTTTCTCATAGTAGTCTGGTATTCACCGGAAATGACGGTTTCCCACCACTCACAGTTATATAGATACCACTGAATGGTCTTCTTGATACCATCTGCGAATTTTGTCTCAGGCAACCATCCTAATTCGTTGTGGATCTTGGTCGGGTCAATAGCGTAACGCATATCATGTCCCTTGCGGTCGGTGACGTATGTAATGAGAGAATATGGTTTACCAAGAGCATCACAGATCATCTTCACAATATCAATGTTCCGCATCTCGTTGTGGCCGCCAATGTTGTAAACCTCACCAACCCTGCCCTTATGGATCACCAAATCAATGGCTTTGCAGTGGTCTTCTACATAGAGCCAGTCTCTCACATTGATGCCTTCTCCATATACAGGAAGCGGCTTGTCGTTCAGAGCATTGGCAATCATGAGCGGTATAAGTTTTTCCGGGAAGTGATACGGTCCGTAGTTGTTAGAGCAACGACTGATGGACACAGGCAAGCCATAAGTTCTATGGTATGCAAGAACCAAAAGGTCAGCTGCTGCCTTGGAAGAACTGTATGGACTGGATGTGTGAATTGGTGTCTCCTCAGTGAAGAACAGGTCGGGACGATCAAGCGGTAGGTCTCCGTAGACCTCATCAGTAGAAACCTGATGATATCTAGTTATCCCATACTTCCGACAAGCATCCATCATCGTAGCTGTTCCCATTATATTTGTTTCAAGGAATACACCAGGATTCTCGATGCTTCTGTCCACGTGGCTCTCTGCTGCGAAATTGACAACGATGTCTGGATGCTCTTCTCCAAAGATCTTATACACAACCTCACGGTCACAGATATCCGCTTTTACGAATCTGAACTGAGGGTTGTCCATAACAGGAGCCAAAGTTGAGAGATTTCCTGCATAAGTGAGCTTGTCCAGACATATAATCCTGTATTCTGGATATCTCTCAATCATGTGGAATATGAAGTTGGAGCCAATGAATCCAGCTCCACCAGTAACGATAATAGTCATCTTTCGCCTCCTCAATATATGAACTTGCCTGTGGCAACATTTTTCAAATGCTCGCCATAGGGTGATTTCCCGTAACGTTCAGCGGATTCAAGTAATTTTTCTTTTGTTATCCAGCCGTGTTTGTATGCGATTTCTTCCGGCGCAGAAATGACGACTCCTTGCCGGTTTTGAATCATCTGAACAAACGCAGAGGCATCGGTTAGGCTGTCCATTGTTCCTGTATCAAGCCATGTAAAACCACGTCCAAGAACCTGTGCCTTAAGAACCCCATCCTGAAGATACATATTGTTGAGTGTTGTAATCTCAAGCTCATCTCTTACACTTGGTTTTACAGCTTTTGCTCTTTTGCTCACGCCCTTTGGATAGAAGTAGAGACCGGTAATACAGTAGTTTGATTTTGGCTGTTTGGGTTTCTCTTCAACACTTAAGACATTACCTGCATCATCAATTTCCATGATGCCAAACCGTTCCGGATCATTGACATAGTAACCAAAAACTGTAGCATAGCCTTTTTCTGTTTTATTTGCAGCATTAATTAATTTATCAGTTAAACTTCCACCGTAGAAAATATTATCTCCTAAGCACATTGCAGCGGTATCATCACCGATAAACTCTTCACCGAGGATGAATGCTTGTGCTAACCCATCGGGACTCGGCTGGACTTTATATGACAAGTTGATGCCGAAATCCGAACCTTCGCCAAGTAGTCTCTCGAAGTTCGGCAAATCTGTAGGCGTGGAAATGACAAGGATATCCTTGATTCCCGCCAACATAAGTGTAGACAATGGATAGTAAATCATTGGCTTATCGTAGATAGGTAACAACTGTTTTGATGTTACCATAGTTAACGGATACAGCCGCGTTCCGGCTCCTCCAGCAAGAATAATTCCTTTCATTTTTGCGCCCCCTTTTTATCGTAGTATGATCTATTGTTTTTTATTTTCTGAATTAGTTTCTGATACAGTTCATAAATTCCGCCCTTCATAAGATGGTGAAATGCTTGGCAGCATTTCTCAATAAATAAAAAAGCTAAAAACGAGAATCGTATTTTCCAAACTCCTTTTACTTCAATTACATGTGCTTTATAATTCACAAGCTCAGGCAAATCATTGCTCAATCCTTCTATTATTTTTAATGGGCTATGATTCTGTATCAAATAATATTTTGCATTTTCTAGGCATTGGTTAACTATCTTCGGATTATTAATTGCATAAAGAAGTGTTTCTTCCCAACAGTCTGATGTGTTTTCAGTCAAAAAGCCATTAACTCCATTCTCAATTACGTGGTTGTATAAAGAGCAGTTTGTGAAAATGCCAACTACGTCATTCATCGTGTATTCCAAAAACTTATTTATATACTTACAATTTGAGAAGTAATTGTCTTCAACAATAGCAATTCCTAAATCGTATTGTCCATTTTTCATAAAAGCCCTATATTTATCCATCGGCATTAGCGTGTAGTAATTGACTGTCATTAATTCAGTATCAGTCCTAGGAGAAACACAAATAAAATCAAATTGGATATTTGTCGAAGCTTTTCTTTCAACATTTTTCAGAACAGGCGTGATATATTTTTCGAAGGCTAAATTATGATCAATATTTGCGGCGAAAACAATTTTTGTTAATTTCTTATTATCATCCTTTGCGATATGTATGTCGTCAATATCACAAATCGTGTCTAATTGAATACATCGAGAGCCAAATCTTTCTTTGCATAAATCACCTACAAATCTGTTGAATACTATAACAGCATCAGATATCTTTGCAATTTTATTTGCATACTTGATGCGGCCGTTATACCTATAGAACGGAGGAGTATCAAATAAATCATCATCCATAAGAAGGCAATAGAACAGTCCATTCTTCTTTGCGGTTTTCGCAACATAATAAGCCCCTTTTGAGTTTCCTCTAATCGAAAGTACTACGTCATTAGAAGCAAAATCACTCTTTCGAATTTCATCAATTCGTTTTTTTGTCAGCTCACCACCATAAACATCAATAAACCTATTAATAATGTCAATCGTAAGATCCAATGTTGGAGATATACGTTCATATTCAACCAATATTTTAGACATCGTTCAAACCATTCTTTCTTTTAACAAATGCTTTTAGGAAAGTAAGTATATCATCAAGTTCCTTCCACCTAAACAGTTTTGAAATTACTATATAAACACACACACCTACTATACCTTGAATACATAACTTAATGATGTATGGTACTGTCATGTAATTAATGAAATATACAATTGTTCCCATTGCGATTGCTCCTATAACATATGGTACTATGTCTTTCATCGCATCGATAAAATGGTAATTAATTGCTTTAGCAACCATTACAATTGCGATTACCATAACAATAACCGACGCAATAACACGGTACATCATCAGCTCATATATATTTCCTCCAGTTATACTTATGGTTATGTATAGCGCATATAGCATAAGAACGAGTCGAATCGTCTCAAGAGCAACTCTTTTATTGCTCTTTTTGAGGCCATACAATAGCTGAGTGAAAATTGCTGTTATAGGATACGTACAGTAGTAAATAGATGACCACTTCTGAATTTCAACCGAAGGAACCCATTTGTCTGAAAACAGCACAATAATTAAAGACTCAGCACACGCACATAAAGCAAACATCATAGGCATAATAACAAAAGAACTCATTCGAACAATTCTTCTTACTATTTTTTTTAGCTCTACAGGATCATTCTGCCTCGAAGCAAATGTTGGAAGCAATACACTACTTAATGCGCTAAATGTATATACTGAAACCTGGCGTGGAATTTGATCTCCCTTATTTAAATATCCAAGAATTTCTACAGAATATACTTTTCCAGCAAGCACATTTGTAATATTATCGCCCAAATAATATATTAATGCTGAAAGAAGGACGAAAAAGCTAAAGGAAAACATTTCCTTAAATCTATTTGAAGACCACTTCAATTTAAAGCAAAAATCTAGTTTTATGAACATCAATATGTTGAGAATCGCTTGTTGAGAAATCTGCTGTATTACCAGAGCCCAAACTCCCATTCCAAAATATGCAATAATAATTCCAAGAGTACCGGATAAGAAACATGCAATCAAATTCAACTTGCAAAGGAGCCTAAACTCCAAATCACGAGTGATTTTTGCGACTCGCACTGATGAAAAAGCCTGCAAAAACAGAACAATGCCAATAACTCGTAATACGTTTATTAATATGTCTTTCTCATAATATGCCGCAATTAAAGGTGCGCAAAAATAGAGAATAACATACAATCCTGTTGCCATCGCTATTGAAAAAATTAATGTGGTGGAATAATCTTCATCATCCACCTTTTCTTTCCTTACTAAAGCAGTGTTAAAGCCACCTTGGATGAAAATATCCGTAAGTGATAAAAAAACAGTTGTTATAGCGATTATGCCATAATCTTCAGGCATTAATAGTCGGGCAAGTATAATAGAAATAAAGAAAGCTATGAACTTTGATGTGAAAGTTTCAAGCATTTTCCAGGCTGCACTACTCGCGAATTGCCCTTTAGTAACTTTATTCAAAAGAGTTTCTCCTATTTAGTTTCTATTTTTTTCTCTCTAAGCAAGCTTTTAGATGTCAATACATAAACCCAAATTAAATACTGAATCCACTGTGAAAGAACATTTAAATATTGATCTGTGAAAATTTGGTACATTAGTGGGACATATAAAAAACCACATATTATTGAGAACCTGATCCTTCTTCTTCCTTCTGAACACAATGCCTTTTTATATGTTTTTCCATGTATCCATCCAAAAAACAAAAGAATAAAAGCCATGTAGATAACTCCAAAATCTTCAACATAGTTACGTGCTACAGTAAATGCATTACTGTAATAGCCTTGATAAGCAATGTGTAATCCACCAGACGTAGTATTAACTACGTTAACATTCATGCCAAGCCGCTGTAAAATCGCGAAAATTAATCTAAAGGAATTCGAACCATTTCTAAATTCGAATCCTCCTTTGTACCATTCAACAAAACAAGCTGATGATAAATTAGTGTAGTTCGCTAAGCTTTTCAAAGCGAAATACAGACCACTAGTTTCTCCATACGCGTCTGGATTCTTTTGTGAGGAAATATAAATAAAAACAAATAATATCAGAATTACAGAAAAGGCAATCAATCTTTTCCTTTTTCTTCTGTCCCGAAATGACATGAGATTATCCTTATTAAATCCATAAACAATCTGGCTCATTAATGTAATAATAATCAATGTAAATGTTTGTGTTCGGCTTGTTGAAATTATGCTCCAAACAAATGCAATCAAAATGACTAAAATCAGAACAGACTTTATATAGCGGTGCGTTTTCTTTTTTAAGCTAAATATAAAAATCGTCGGAAGTAAAAATAAAGGTATACCTGGATAATTAAATATTCCGAGTTCCTTAATATCCTCAAACCATACAATTTTTCTTAACGTATACCACAAATTTTCTGAATAGTATGACTCAATTCTGCTAAACATAAAATAGAAATAATAAGCACTTAAAACTATCATTATTGACATAATAATAAACGTTGTACGTTTTGAATACACATATGTTGAATCATCGTTTACAATAGCATTGGCACGCGATTTGTTAGTCGAGCACAAAAAGCCAAGAGTAAACATAAGCGGGGGTAAACTTAGTATCAAATATTCTATTTCGTTGCTATTCCAGCCCAGCAAGCAATTTAGTAGATTAACAAAACCCCACATCAGATTAAGTAAAACTGGAGGAGCAAAAATGTGTCTATAGTTCATATATGTGATAATCGACAACATAATATTTAATACAAAGCATAAAAATGCTACCATAATTACTCCCTGCTATCTTTAAGATATATTTTAAGTGATGTTTTGCCAGTTGTCACTATTTCTTCTACTAACGCCGGAATCGTATACTTTTTCAGTATTTTTTCCTCTATGGGCTGGAATGGTGAATTTAAAAAATCGGGTAATTCAGATAAATTACGTTCCCCTAATATGAACACATTTTCCTCTTTATAAAAATCATAATCTTTAATGCTTTGATTTGTTGTTATCAGTTTTACAGAATTAAAGATTGATTCAAAATCCCTCATAGTTGCACCAATTTGATTTGGCATTACAATATTCAGAATTGACTTTGAAGCATTATCGTATTCAATCACCTCACTATATGGTATTGGTTTGGAATAATAGCCTTTCTTTTTGGATAATTTCCCATTAGCAGTAATGATGAATTTTGTCTTTAAGCCGAGCATATTAATTTGTTTCTCTAGTTCGCAGACATACCCACCCCTTCCCTTATCAGTGCCAACATAGAAAACATCATACAGTATAGCCTTTTTACTACCAATATAGGATGTCGAATAACCTCCCGAAGAATGCAGCATAATGCCATATTTTTTGCTGTCGTTCATGTCAAATGTCCACTTCGTTATTCCCTCTGGTATACAATTCGGCGTTACGTGTTTTGCATTCCCTACCATATTTCCATACAGAAAATGAATTTTTGATTTTGGCTGTGTCTTTTTTAGCCACTCTAAATATTTTTTTGTAATTAATGGATCTTGAACAATGATATTGTCAATCCCTCTCTTAATTTTTGTATACCACACTCGTTCCGGAAGACCACTTCTAAACCAAATTTCTCGTATTACTCTTCCAAACAATGTTTTATCCCTATATGGATAGACGACATCAAACCCCTCCGCACGTAAACCTTTGGTAGCATATCCTTTTCTTGCTGATATAAACACTACTCTTTGTTCCATAACACTCTCCAAGCTCATACTATGCTTGTCTCCCTTTTCTGCATAATAACTGTATTAGTGGAATATTCGCCCTTGACTACGCATCCCGCTCCGATAATACAGTTATCGCCTATTTTGGTTCCTCATAAATAATTGTATTTGCACCTATCCATACGCTGTTGCCAATTTCGACAGATGAGGTTTTGTATTGCGTAGAGGCGATACTACCCCACACGATAATCATGATCATGATTGTATATCTGCACATTAGGCAAGAGTTGAACATAAGTGCCGATTGCTATACGTTCGTGGAAAGCAATCATATTCTTACTGTTCACCGAAAGAAGCTATCAACTTTCCCTTAAAATTCCCATACAAACCCATATGCAGAAGGATCGTCAACGGATTCTATTATGTTATATCTTTTAGCACAATACACTGCTAAATAGCCTATCAAACAAGTACAACGTTCTTATAATTCCTTTACAGTCAACTGACGTTGACTTCATCCATTTTATATGTTCATCGATAAACGACAGGGTCTTAATTGACTTCATCAATTTGTATTGCGATAAAATTCAAATATTTTTATTCTCAATCTTATAGGTAATATCTTTATGGCTGAGGAAAATAATAATAGTATGTTTCTATTCTTATTATATTTATCCCTACCTCTACTGTTTGCGCTCATTCTATAAATTCTCCCTATACCATTCTATTGCTGCGTCAATTCCTCTCTCAAAGCTCCAACTTGGTTCATATCCAAGCATCTCTTTAGCCTTACTGATGTCAGCATTACTATGCTTTATATCACCTTTTCTATCAGATCCAAAGATTGGCTCAATTTCTTTTCCAAGGGCTTTACAGAGTGAATTATAGACATCAATTAGATATTCTCTTCCACCATTAGCGATGTTGAAAGCTTCCCCGGCAACTCCAGATGATGCCTTGCAGGCTTTCAGATTTGCTTCAATTACATTCTCAATATAAGTAAAGTCTCTGCTTTGTTTACCGTCACCATTTATAGTAGGTTGTTCATCATTAAGTAATTGCTTGATAAATTTAGGAATAACAGCTGCATAAGCTCCTTTGGGTTCTTGCCTTCTTCCAAAGACATTAAAGTATCTTAATCCGTAAGTATCTAACCCATAAAGTTTTGAATATAGCTTTCCATATTCCTCATCAACCATTTTTGTCAAAGCATATGGTGATAGCAAATTCCCTTCTCGGCCTTCTTGCTTAGGAAGGTTCGGTTCATCCCCGTAAACTGAAGAGCTAGATGCGTAGACAAACTTCTTAATTCCGTTTTGTCTAGCAGCTTCCATCATATTGAGTGTTCCTCGGATATTGATTTCTTCATAAAGCAAAGGCATTTCAATACTTCTCGTAACACTGCCCCAAGCTGCTTGATTTAACACATAATCTACACCTTCACAGGCTTTCATGCATGTATCTAGATCTCTTATGTCCCCTTTGATAAAAATATAGTTAGGATTTTCAATAAATAGGTCCACATTGGCTTGTTTTCCATTTGATAGGTCATCTAAACATCTTACTTTGTAACCTTTATCTAATAAAACCTCGCAAAGATTCGAGCCAATGAATCCAGCTCCACCTGTCACGAGAAATACACTATCTTTTTCAAATGTTATATTCTCATACCCCATAATACCTACAACCTTTCGTTACAGTCTCCAATATCTATATCCTACTGCTTCATATTCTTTTCTATCTAAGATTCCTTTTATATCAAGTAACACTTTGCTTTCACTAGATCCTTTTTTAAACATCCTTTTGAAGTCTTTTCGAGAGAAATTCAAGAATTGGTCATGCCCAACAGCTACAACAATTGCGTCCATATCTTTTATTTCTTCTACTGCATCAAACACAATTCCATATTCATGCTTTGCCTCTTCAGCATCAGCTTCCGGATCTGAAATCACAGGATATATCCCATACTCTTTAAGCTCATTAACGATATCAATAATCCTTGTATTTCTAATATCAGGACAATTCTTTTTAAATGTAAAACCTAGAATTGCCACTTTAGCATCTTTAACCGGCACGTCTGCTTTAACAAGATTTTTAATTAAATTTTCAACTACATATCTGCCCATGTCATCATTGATTCTTCTACCAGATAGAATAATTTGTGAATGGTATCCTAGTTGTTCAGCTTTATATGTTAGGTAGTAAGGGTCTACTCCTATACAGTGGCCGCCAACAAGACCCGGGAAGAAGTTTAGAAAATTCCACTTCGTTCCTGCAGCTTTAAGAACTGCTTTTGTATCAATGCCCATCTTGTTGAATATGATGGATAGCTCATTCATAAATGCAATGTTAATATCTCTTTGTGAATTCTCAATAACCTTCGCTGCCTCGGCAACCTTGATTGATTCTGCTCTGTGTACCCCAGCATCAACTACAAGCTCATATACTTTAGCAATAACATCAAGAGATTCTTCATCCATTCCGGATACAACTTTTACAATCGTCTCCAGTCTATGTACTTTATCACCAGGATTGATTCTCTCAGGGGAATAGCCCACCTTGAAATCTTCACCACATTTCATTCCTGATTCTTTTTCTAGAATTGGAATACAGATTTCTTCTGTAACACCTGGGTAAACAGTAGATTCAAATACAACAATTGAACCTTTAGTAAGATTTCTCCCTACTGTTCTACTTGCCGATTCAATAGGTCGTAAATCAGGTGTATGATCTGCGTTCACTGGAGTAGGAACAGCAACGATGTGAAACTTGGCTTCCCTTAGTTTCGTCTCATTTGCTGTGAATTCTACTGTTGTCTCTTTTATAGCTTTATCTCCAACTTCTTTAGTTGGATCAATCCCTTTTTTATACAAACTAATTTTCTCTTCGTTTATATCGAATCCAATAACATCAACTTTTCTAGCGAAAGAAACTGCTATCGGCATTCCAACATAACCAAGGCCTACAAGAGAAATTTTTTCTTTTCTATTTTTTATCTTTTCATATAAATTCATATCAAATTACTCCTCGTATAATTTAATTGGAAATACTTTCTTGCCAAAGGGCATACCCTTTGAGAGAATCAACTTAAGTTGGTCAGGGTTCCTCTAACTGCTCCTGTAGCTGCTTTTCAGCATGACTACTTTTCTAAGAGTGAGTCCCTG
>JAHDQS010000042.1 GCA_018433675.1 Clostridia bacterium | reverse complement strand
ATGGGTGATGCCGGTGATGCCTGAAAACATGATGTGGGAGGCTCGTTGACAAGAGGAACGTGGAATAAATGCGACAATGCAGTATGTTATATAGCTTTAAAGGAAAGATGAAAAATTTGCCTACATTTACTTGACACGAACGATGAGAACAATAGTATTATGCAAATAAGTGAAAAGATGGTATAATATTGCCGGAGAGAGCGGCAGTGTGAGAAAAAATGTCGAATAAATATATAATATTAAAAAAATGTCGAAACGAGTAGAAACATGGAGATTGCGGTGCGGAGGGGATTGTTATGGTTTACAAAAAAATGTTTCTCAATATCAATGGAGCGGAGCGTATAATCGTGTGTGACCCGGAAAACGACTCCTTGGCGGATGTTCTTAGGAGGATTGGCCTCACGGGGACCAAAGTCGGCTGCGAGACAGGGCAATGCGGGGCTTGTTCGGTCCTTTTGGAAGGCGAAGTGGTCCGTTCCTGCATCACAAAAATGAAGTCGGTTCCTGAATACAGTAAAATTGTGACCATTGAAGGAATCGGAACCCCTGATAATCTGCATCCGCTGCAGTTGGCCTGGATCGCCTGCGGCGGGGTACAATGTGGGTTTTGTACCCCTGGGTTTATCGTCTCGGCCAAAGGTCTATTGGACAAAAACATCAATCCTACCAGGCAGGAGGTCCGGGACTGGTTCCAGAAACACAAAAACGCTTGCCGCTGTACCGGGTATGTACAGTTGGTCGATGCGGTCATGGCTGCTGCCAAGGTTATGCGCGGTGAGATGACAAAAGAAGACCTTGCTTACAAGATTCCGGAGGATGGCAGAATCTACGGGACGTCATACCCCAGGCCGACAGCCCTGGCTAAAGTGACGGGGGCTTGTGATTTTGGCGCTGATATCAATATGAAATTGCCGGAGAACGCTCTCCATCTGGCCCTTGTTCAGGCAGGAGTGTCCCATGCCAAAATAATTTCTATCGATACTTCGGAAGCCGAAAAAATGCCCGGTGTGTTTAAGGTCATAACCCATCAGGACGTTAAGGGGACAAACCGTATCAATATGCCTGTGGGTTATGCCATCTCCAAACTTAAGGGCTCGGAACGGCCTATTCTGATGGAAGAAAAGATCTTCAGGTACGGGGATGTCTGCGCTTTGGTTGCGGCCGATAATGAGAAAAACGCCCGGGCGGCGGCAAAAATGGTCAAAGTTAATTATGAGCAGTTGCCGGAATATCTGAGCATACCGGAGGCCTTGGCCGAAGATGCCATAGAAATACATCCCGGCGCGCCTAATCTTTATCTAGACTTCCCGTTGATTTACGGGCAGGATACGGCCCCTATCATGGAAAAAGCCCCCTTTGTGGCAGAAGACAGCTTTTATACACAGCGGCAGCCTCATTTGGTGATCGAACCAGACGTACTAATGGGTTATCTTGATGAAGAAGGTCGTCTTACTATTCATTGCAAAACCCTGGGTCTGCATATAACAATAAATTGTATGGCGGCGGGTATCGGTCTTCCCAAAGATAAAATTAGGGTAATCGGTAATCCTACAGGAGGGAGCTTTGGCTACACCGTCTCCCCGGGGGCTCCTGCTTTGATTGCTGCCGCGGTTTTAGCAACAGGCAGGCCGTGTTGTTTGAGGTTTAATTATGAAGAACACATGCATTTCACGGGTAAGCGTGCACCTTCTTTTAGTAATCTGAAAATGGCTGCCGATGAGAAGGGTAAGCTGCAGGCTATGGAATTTGAGCTTGCCTACGATAAAGGGGCCTATTCCGAAGTGGCGCGTGTTGTCACCAAAGGGCTTCGCTTTATAGGTTCGCCCTATACCATCCCCAATGCCCAAGGCCTTAGCAAAGCTGTAACCACTAATCATTGTTTTTCCGTATCCTTCCGGGCTTATGGGACTCCCCAGGCTTTCGGGGCCAGTGAACAGTTGATGGACGAACTGGCGGAAAAGATGGGCATGGATCCGCTGGAACTGCGGTATCTTAATGTTTACAGGCCCGGTGATAAAACAATCAATGGGCACACTATGGATGTTTATCCCATGCCCCAACTAATTGCAAGACTGCGTCCCAAATATAAAAAGGCCTTAGAAAAGTCTAAAAAAGAATCAACTCCCCAAAAAATGCGCGGGGTCGGTCTGGCCTGTGGCGTGTATTCGGTGACCTTACACAGCAACGATCACGCTGAGGTGGCCCTGGAGCTTAATCCTGACGGAACGGTAACGCTTTACAACACCTGGGCTGATCTGGGACAGGGTGCCGATGTCGGCAGTATCGTACATACCCATGAGGCTTTGAGGCCTCTGGGGATCAAACCTGAACAGATTAAGCTGGTCATGAATGATTCGGCGCTTTGTCCAAATTCCGGAGCGGCGGCCGGCAGCCGCTGTCATTACATGATAGGAAACGCTATCATTGATGCGGCTAATAATTTAATGCAGAGCATGCGTAAATCGGACGGAACATATCGGAGTTACGAAGAAATGATCAAGGAGGGACTGCCCATCAAGTATTTGGGGGTATATGATATCTCCGACCATACCAGTGAGCTGGATATCAATACCGGGCAGGGTAATCTCAGCCCTGACTATACTTACGGCATTTTCATGGCTGAGGTAGAGGTGGATACAAAGACCGGAAAGACGAAAATCCTGAAAATGACTGCTGAAGCCGACATAGGGGTTATCGGTAGTAGGCAGGTGGTGGAAGGACAAGCCTTTGGAGGGATTTCACAGGGGATAGGCATGGCTTTGGGAGAGAATTATGATGATATTCAAAAGCATACGAATCTGATGGCTTGCGGTTTCCCATATATTAATGACATTCCGGATGAACTGGAGGTTAATTTCCTTGAAACGCCAAGAAGCAGAGGACCGCAAGGCTCTTCCGGTTGCGGAGAATTGTTCCAGACCAGCCCTCATGTGGCGGTTATCAATGCCATTTACAATGCTTGTGGGGTCAGGATCAGGGAATTTCCCGCAACGCCGGAGAAAGTGCTGGCCGGTTTGAAGGCGCGGGAAAAAGGAGAGGTATTGAAAAAAGAGAAATATTATCTTGGTTCAGACCTACACGAAAAAATTGCAGAGATCAAGAGAAACCCGGTTGTGTCAAAATAATAAACACAGCGGCTGGCCTTACTTAGAGTAAAATTATAGTAGGCAAAACCAAAAAAATATGGGAAGAATCGAAAAAGACCCTTCCCATAATCACGTCTTTCCTGTAGTTTGTAAGTTGAACAGACCAACAAACGAGGTGACGTGATATGAAAAGTGTAACT
>JAHDQS010000006.1 GCA_018433675.1 Clostridia bacterium | reverse complement strand
GGAACCAGAGGAAGTCAAACATTAAAGCACTAGAAATAGTGCTTGTCTTTTGAATATTGTTACTATACTATTTTAATGGTAGAATAAAGGAAAGTTACCGGAATAATCCACTGTCAATTAACCTATTAGGGACTGTGCCAACAACCCCCTAATTTACGTTGATCCGAGCGGACATGATGCTGTAGCCTTAAGAGCCACTGCGGAAAGTATGGGATATTCAGTAGTTTGGAGTGATACAACAAGAACAGCGACCGTATATTCAAGTGGTGGTACGACAATAGCGGCATTCTCCAGTGGAGATTCATATGGAAGTTATATAAATAACGATAACAGAATGGTGGTTGATTCCAGAGTATTAAATCAAGCAATTGATCAATTCCGAAATATAAGTGACGATAATAGAAGTCCAAGTCAAAATAGCTCATATTATAATACTGATAGTGCTGGAAGGACTATCTCAACGGGATTTGTTCCTACAAAAGAGATTAAACCTACAATTTATCCTTTTAGGATTCCAGCAAGTCTAGAATGGAATGCCATAAGAATGGATGAACCAAGAGATAACGGCGAAGCCTCAACTTCAATGCTCGGATATACTTATGAGTTCTGGACTGGTCATGATAAGCATTGGGGAGCAGGAATAGGAGGTAAAGTCTATATCATAAAGGCAGAACGAAGTTTTGAAATTGGACCAATTAAAGTCAATGTTATTGGAACTTTGGGTTCTTTAGGTGCAGTAGCCAGCTTTGATCCCGTAAAATGGAAAGCTCGTGCTGGTTATCATGAAGGAGTTGGACTAGAAATTGAGGTAGGTTTTAAATAATCTTTAAGCGAGAGTGATATAATGAAACCATTTAACCCTAGGTATATTTACCCTTTTGCAATCTTAACCGTAGTATTTTCTGGATTACTACTAACTTTTAACTATCGTTTATTAAATGAAAGACTAATGGCGGCAAATCAAAACAAACAAATATGGCTATGGATATTCTTGTTAATGTTAGGATATGCTCTGATCTTGTATTCGCTCTATGAAAGAATTCAAATAGCACAGACTATCTCTTTAATATATTTTTTCTTAAGTAATTTTATTGTGACGCATTATTGGATAAAGAAGCAATACCAAGAATATCTTAAAAAAGGTTAGACATATGAAACCAGCACCATATACATATGTAAGTATAGCATGAGCCACGATCCAGCCCCCCAAAAGGCTATAAGTACAGCGTAAGCCATGCTATAAGTACGTAAATATAGCACAAGATAACACCGGAACCTGTTCGTAAATATCGGCAGGATTCCGGCTCCTATTTTTTATCGGTATATACTGATATGCATTATATAATGCGGTCAAAAACCGGCCAAATTCCGGCGCAGCCAAAACCGCCCCAGCCATACGTACAGAGTACGTATGCCAATCCCCGGCCAACCGCCAAAACGCGTAAGTATAGCGGAAGTATAACCAAACCCCGCCCCCTCCAAGAACCGAAAACAACTCTGGAAGTATAGCAAAAAACGATTCTATCGGCATATACTGTTGGAAGCATTGACGCCACATATGACACCATAATATAATATACAAGAGGAAGTGATACGTTTGTCTAAATGGGAAAAACTATTAAGTAAAAATACCTCTTTGTCTAAGGATGTGCGGTTTGCAGAACTAAAAAGAATCATGGAAGAGTTCGGATACATTGGTAGAAAACCTGGCAGCGGTAGCAGTCACTGGACCTTCAGAAAGGAAGGGAAACCACCAGTCACAATTCCCGAGGATGAACCTATAAAACTTGCGTATATCAGGTTGGTCAAGCAAATTATTGAAAGTGAGGGGGAATAGGTTATGAAGGATTTGAAATACTATATGGGCTTGAATTATAAGATTGAGATTGTTGAAGACGAGGCTGAAGGTGGATATGTGCTTTCAATACCGGATTTAAAAGGGTGCTTAACCTGTGCCGAGAATCTTGAAAAGGGCATGGAAATGATTAAGGATGCAAAAAGGCAATGGCTTATGTCCGCAATAGAAAGCGGATATGAAATAGCCGAACCGAGCGCTTTAGAGGATTATTCGGGGCAATTCAAGCTTCGTATACCGAAGACTCTCCACAAGGAATTGGCTGAAAAATCAAAGAAGGAAGGCATCAGTATGAACCAGTATTGTTTATATCTTCTTAGTAGGGGTAATAATTTTTCCGCCAAATGTCCTTAGAATGCTGTAGATTAAAAAATGACCTTTTATAGAAATTGGCCTCTATTATGTGAGGGCGCGGTATTACGACCCCGCGATAGGCCGGTTTATTTGGAGAGACACTTATAAGGGAATATAGATTATAGAACGAGATATTTATGCTAGTTTTAAACCACTAAAGTGACTTATAACAGCCCATTCTGCTTTTCTGGGCTAAAATTAAAGGAAAAAATAAGCACCCATAAGGGATGCTTATAACGAAAGCTATAGAAATAATTGAACGTCATCCAGTTTACTAATATTCATAATATATTACTAATTGAGGGGTTCGTGTTAAGGCATATCCTGGATGACTCCAAGATGTTACATAAAATCTAGATTGCCACAATTGTTTTACAGGTTCTCCATCAAAATAATGATAGATTGTATCAGTGTATGTAAGAAAATAACCATATCCATCTTCTTTATATAGTGCCATGTTAAATCCAGAATACCCATAAGAGGGATTCATAGTGTCTTTCATAGCCACTCCAGTTACAACAGCATTATCAGGTATTGCAATGTCTCCATATTCCCAAAACCTTAAAGTAGACCAATTATTTGCATAGTATATTGACTGAGTCTTTGTAGTATCAGTTGAATAATTGTATCCAATTGCTCCACTTGCAGCCAATGTGTTAACACTGCTAATTATTAATAATGAAAGCACAATGAAAAATAAAAAACATTTTTTTGATTTCATTTTATTACTCCTCCTTATAATCTTTTATAGTGCCAAATTCATAAACGAAAGTTCTCCCATTAATATTAAACGGCTTACTATAATCGAGACCTAACCTACTTAATGCACTTTCAACATCCGATTGTGAAATATTTGTCTGACCACAAATCTCATTAAATTGTTCCGCTGTCCATCCTCTATCTACAGTTAGATATAAAAGGTTGATTGTACCAGTAATTTCAGCACACTCGTCGTATTCCTCGCGGGTATATTGTTGAACTGCATAAGCGGCCGCCGCATCATTTGCTGTAACTACACTACTGTTTGTCAATTTTATTGGACTGGCTCCTGACCATTGATAACCGCTAGTTGGATTAATTTTCATGTTATACTCTTTCCCATTAATTTTCCCAAGATTAATTTTACTATTAGCTTTTAGTGTTATCGATTGATTATTTTTATCGTTAAAACTAGTCTTTCCTGATTTCTGTTTTTGATAATAAACATTCGATGAAGAAATTGGTTTTATTACCATAAGCTCACCCCCCCCCCTTTTTTATTATTCAATCTATATTATATAATTCTGATTAATTTATGATATTCCTTCTTGTCCACTTCAAAAATATAATCGGCATACTAAAAATGGTAATATATGTTATATAACCTCGAAATTAATCTTGATTTTCTTGGTAACATTACAAGAATTTAATCAAAGAAACCAAAAATCACGGTTCAATATCCCGAGATTTTTGGTTTAACCCAGTACAAAATAAGCCTGTTAAACAAGTTACCCAAAATGAGCCAGGAAAGCTGCTACATCTTTTATCAGGCAACCTTATAATACCGATGATACAATCCACCAAGAATAGGTTCACCATCCAAAACAGTTTCTGCAGCAACAGTTTCAACAGGCTTATCCGATAAAATAGGCGTTTGTCCGTTTATTCCCTGATGAGTCCTGGCAGGGTTATAGTATTTCTCAATATATTCGCAAAGAAGCCTTTCCAGATGCCTTTCATTAATTGGTATAGCATGATTAAACAGTTCCTGCCGCAAAATACCAATTGTCCTTTCACAAATACCGTTTTGCCAGGGAGAGCGGAAACTCGTCCTTTTATCTTTGATATTTGTATTCTCCAGAAATTGCCGTAATGACGTGGCCGTAAAAATGCTGTCATTATCATGGATTAAATAGTCTGGGATTTCTCCATAAGGTGTAACTTCTCTTATTTGCTGTATAACCCAAGCCGAAGAAGGATTAGCAGTAACCGCAAAATGTATAATTTTCCTGCGGTCATGGCTTACAATCAAAAGAACATACAATACTTGAAAACAAAGCGTTGGAACCACAAAGAAGTCCATGGCCCAAATACCTTTACTATGATTATCAAGAAAAGTCATCCACGATTGCCTTTGCTTATCTGTGGGGGCTTTTCGAATCTTAGGAATATACTTGGCAATAGTATTGGGAGCAGGAGCATCAGATACCTGTGGATTGCAAAAATATAATCAGAACAAATAAATGAGAACATATTCAATATCAAATTAAGATTTCAAAAAAACAATCTTAAAAACTCAATCCCAAGAAACAACAATCTCGGATATTTACTCCGAGATTTCTTGTTTCTTGAATTGAAATTTTGTGATGTTATTCTGCAAAATTAAGACTGAAAGAAAAATTTTATAACATACATTATTATTTATGGTATACCGATTATATTTTTGAAGTGGACAGGTATTATGATTTCAAAATAAAATATATTGAGGAACTGAATGATCTAACACAACTAAGATATGCAGAAGAGCCGCCTGAACACCTGCAAGGGACTACATACAGGTATGTAATAAATTTTCCGGGATATGGCTCAGATTGGTTTCATGAAGATGCGCAGACTCACGTTTCCAGCGCAATTAGAACCTTTCAAAGCGACCGAACACAGGAAGCATATGAGAGGATCTATACTACTACTAATGACTTCAGTGCTACAAATCTCTATGGTACATGGTCAAAATCTCGGGAAGGAGCCCATGAAGGGATAGATTTTACCTTTACGACCAATACACCTCAGCTTAAGTCTTTCATGCCCACATATTCAACAGCAATAGCTGCCGGTTCATATAAAGTGGCACTGTATTCATCGAATATCAACCGTTCGCTAATATATTTTCACTTGAGCCAAATCGATGTATCGCTCAATGAGAACGTTTCATACGGGCAAGTCATTGGCAGACAAGGTAAAGATGGAGGTGTATCATCAGGATACCATCTGCATTTTGAGGCAGGAATTGGGCAGGATTCATCGTTAGAAGTCTGTGCGGGTAATCACAACCTAACCTCTGCAGATATATACGAGGTTATAGATGCGGCTTTACATGGGTAGAAAAATATGATACCGTTAATCTGAAAATTATTAATTAATTGTCAGAGCAGAAATGCTCTGACAATTAATCTTTTATACTGAATTAACCAAGAATATGGAGGTACTCATGAACAAACTTTATAGGATGATTTTGCTTTGCTTGATACCTTTGATTTTTTTAGTCTCCTGCAGAGTGTTTTCAGTGAATAAACCAACTCTTCAAGAAAATCCTTATTCTGTGACTGAAAACACTCCTGGGGAAATTGAAAACGAGAATTCCGCTTTGGCAACTAAAGAATCCGGTATTGTTGAAATAGAAGGCCGCTGCATTTTTCTTGACGCTCATAAATTTGGCATTGATAATACTTATTCCAATTATCCGAGATTGTCCGGTGCAGCCAACCTAAATGAAAATCTTCTTGTGGTAGGAACAACCGGAACCAGTGAGTTTCCGGCAGTAACTCTGACACTGTACGACTTAAAGAATAAAACCATTATCAACAGCTTACCTGTGGCAGATGAAGGAGATATATATTTGGGGCTTCGGATTACGGAAGATCAAATAATTGTTAAATACCTCGACGGGTTTTGCTTGACAGATCATATGCTGAGTTCGTTCTCGGTGAAGCACGAATTACCGGCAGAGATTTATGCTGATCACGATTTACGGGGTTCCATATGGTACTTTAATTATGATGTCAGTAAGGATTTCAAAACGGTTGTTTATGCAAAAAGTGACGGCGTATACAGCTACGACCTTGAGACTAAAAAAAGCAAATTGTTGGTGGAAAGATTACCCCCGGGGCCAACGAAGGTAGACCTAACAAAAGATAAATATCTCCCTGCTTTTGCACCATATTTTATCAGCAATGACACATGGATTGTAGCTCAGATTTCCAACCTTGGTATGGCTTTCGTTCCACTGGATAAAAGCCAGGACTATTTAATTACGAGGTCTGTGCATCCTTTTATTTGGAATTGGCCAATTATCGGGAAATTTTTGCCCCAAATGTCATCAATGAATATCATGGGGGCTGGCGATTGGGCAATGTCTCTCGTTAATACTACTAATAGGGAAGTCTCAAAACCCATCCCTATTAGATACAGCAATGAGCAAGAGCCGAAGCTTTCAGCAGAAGCAAATATGCTCTTCACAGACAGATATTATGCCTATATCAGACAAATTGAAGATACGATCAGTGACTTGGCTGATGCGCATTATACAATCAATGTTGTGGATCTATCCAATATGACTACAAAAACAGTATTGACACTCAAGGCAGGTATTCCTTCATTATTGGGTATCACTGATGACGGCAGGGTTCTGCTGACATACAAAATCAATAATGAAAAAGGTTTGTTGATAACTGAATAAGCAATATTGATACAATATACGAAGCAAGATTGTTCACTTCAAAAATATCATCGGCATACTAAAAATGAAAATATATGTTAATATGGTTTCGAATTCATGCTAGTTTACCAGAACAACATTCTAAAATCAGTGGGGGAGAAAGAATCCCCCACTGATTTTATTATTGTGAATACAACAAGGTTCCCGGGACCCGACAGCAATCTTTGATTGCAATGTCGGGTGGGGTTCTTATTATTGATTGATCTCTATACTTGAGTATATTTTAGTTTGCAAAAAGGAGGTTTCTAACCTATAATTGTTTTTAAAGTGACAAGACAGCTGACAAGACAATAGCCTGAGGAGGTACTTATGAATCAAGTTGCTATGATGAAAGAGATCCAACGTTTAAAGAAACAAAAAAAAGGCTTAATATTGTCTCATTTATACCAAGAGGATGAAATTCAGGAACTGGCGGATTTTACAGGAGATTCCTTAGAATTGAGCCAAAAAGCAGCAACTGCCGAGGCAGAGGTGCTTATATTTTGTGGAGTGAGATTTATGGCTGAGACAGCGAAGATACTTTCTCCCCAGAAAACAGTCTTAATACCTGTTGAAGAAGCAGGTTGTCCTTTGGCTGACATGATAGAGGCTCAAGACGTTATGGTAATGAAAGAGAAGCACCCTAAGGCTGCTGTGGTTTGCTATGTAAACTCTTCAGCCGAGGTTAAAGCTATTAGTGATTATTGTTGTACTTCTTCAAATGCGGCTAAGATTGTTAGAAACATTCCAGAAGAAGAAATAATATTTGTACCGGATAAGAACTTAGGAAGCTTTGTAGCTAAACAGGTTCCAGAGAAAAGGATTATATTATGGGAGGGTTTTTGTCCAACCCACAACAGAGTTACGGGAGAGGATGTAGACAATATAAAAAAGATTTATCCTCAAGCCCTACTTTTAGTGCATCCGGAATGTCGGAAAGATGTTTATGAAAGGGCTGACTTTGTAGGAAGCACTTCGGCTATTTTAAAATATGCAAAAGAAAGCAATGCCTGGACAATGATAATAGGTACAGAAAAGGGGAGTTTATACAGGCTGAAAAAAGAGAACCCTGAAAAAGAATTTGTATTGCTTTCATCTTCTATGATTTGTCCAGATATGAAGAAAATATCGTTAGATGATGTTTACAGGGTCTTATCTACAATGGAAAACAAAGTGGAAATTGATGACAATATTCGTAAAAGGGCTTCGCTTGCCTTGAATAAAATGTTGCAATATTCATAGTAAATCATTCTATACGTTGCTTTAATTTGCAAAGAAACAACTTTATTTTGAGGTGTTATGATGAATAAAAAGTATGATGTTGTTATTATCGGTAGTGGGATTGCTGGTCTTTATGCCGCTTTGCTGCTTGAGCCGACTTTGAGGATTATAGTATTGACAAAAGAAAAACTGGAAGACAGTAATTCCTATTTGGCTCAAGGGGGGATATCAGTCGCCATCGACCAGGAAAGTGATGACTTAGAGGATTATATGAATGATACCTTGTGTGCCGGAGCAGGATTAAATAATCAGCAGGCTTTGCAGGTGTTAGTTCAAGAATCATTAGAGAACATCCGTATATTACAATTAATGGGAGTAAAGTTTGATAGGATAAATGAAAAGCTTGCGCTAACAAAGGAAGCCGGACATAGTAAAGCAAGAATTCTTCATATTAATGGGGATGCAACCGGCAAAGGACTAGTTGATACTTTATTAAGAGAAATACGAAGTCGACCCAACATTACGATAAAAGAAGACAGTTTTTGTCTGGATTTATTAAGGTCAAATGACCTCTGTATAGGTGTACAGGCTTTGGAAAAGCAAAACGTATTTTGTTATTATGCCACTAGGGCTGTAATACTAGCAACTGGCGGAATAGGGATGGTGTATGGTATAACGACAAATGCCTGTACCATTACTGGTGATGGGATTGCTATGGCTCAACGGACCGGTGTAGAAATTGATGATATGGAGTTTATTCAGTTTCATCCTACTGTTTTCCATAATTGTGAGAATAAAAGGTTTTTAATCTCGGAAGCCGTTCGAGGCGAGGGAGGAATTTTAAGGAACATTAATGGGGAGAAATTCATGCATAATTATGACAAACGTCAGGAATTAGCTTTTCGTGATGTTGTGTCCCGAGCTGTGATGTGTGAGATTGAAAAAACGAAAGCCGAGCATGTTTATCTTGATCTGACCCATTTAGATAGTAACTATGTAGTTAGGCGTTTTCCCAATATAACGGCTAAATGCAAGGAGTATGGAATAGATATAACAAAACAGTATATCCCTGTATCACCGGCTCAGCATTATGTTATGGGTGGGATAAAAACGAACTTATGGGGTCGGACAAGTCTCCCAGGACTCTATGTCTGCGGGGAAAGTGCCTGTACGGGAGTTCATGGAGCAAATCGCTTGGCATCCAATTCTCTGCTGGAGGCCCTGGTTTTTGCTAACCGTGCAGCACAATCTATAAATAACATTATGGTAGATAATAAACAAATTCCATTATTATCACAGTATACCGAAGAGTATATTTCGACTCCTGAGTGTTCTGTAAAAAACGAAAGGGAAAGTATACAGAGGTTGATGCGAAAGTATGCAGGGATTACGAGGCGCCAAGAAGGTTTAGCTTCATCGTTGCAGGAGTTAAGGAGAATTGAAGAAGCCTTACAAAAGAAAAAATGTTTGAATAAGGATTTTATGGAATGCTATAATATGTTGACCGTCTCTAAGCTGGTTATAAATAAAGCGATGATGCGTAAAGAGAGTGTCGGCGCACATTATATGGCATGTGATTCATAGGAGGGTTTGCTGATGGATTGGTTAATTGTTGATGAGCAAATAGCTCAGTGGGTAAAGGAAGACATGAATAATGGTGATATAACAACTGAAGCTCTTATTGCGGAGGATCTTACTTCAAATAGTGAATTAATTGCTAAGGAAGACGGAATTGTGGCCGGATTAACCGTTATGCAGAGAGTTTTCTTGCGCCTGGATCGTGAAATAGACTTTGAATTTTTAGTACAAGAAGGGGATAGGGTCAATCCAGGTGAGGTGATAGCGCGTATCAGCGGAAGGACCAAGACCATCCTGCAAGGGGAAAGAACAGCATTAAATATTTTGCAGAGAATGTCGGGGGTTGCCACGGAAACGGCAAAATATGTGGAGGCGCTGAAGGGCTTAAAGGTACGCCTGGTAGATACCCGGAAAACAACACCTGGCTTAAGAGCTTTAGAAAAATATGCAGTTAAGATTGCGGGAGGATATAATCATCGTTTCAACCTTTCGGAAGCTGTCCTCATAAAAGATAATCATATCCAAGCTTGTGGAGGGATAAAAGCAGCATTAAAAAACACAAGGGAAAAAGTTCCGCATACAATGAAAATAGAGATAGAGGTAGAAACTCTTGAGCAATTGGAAGAGGCCTTGAATTATGAAGCAGATATAGTTTTATTAGACAATATGGGTACTGATAAAATGAAAGAGGCCGTTTTAATAAACAAAGGCCGGGCTCTTTTGGAAGCATCCGGTAATATAGGACTTCATAATCTGCGAAAAATTGCCGAGACAGGGGTCGATATAATATCTGTAGGGGCTATAACCCATTCTGTAAAAGCGTTGGATATCAGCTTAAGAATTAAAGTTTGAGTATAATTTTTATGGCAATACAAAAAGGCATAAAAAGAAGAGAGTACGAGTACTGTTCTCTGCAAAAATATCATCAATAACAGCAAATAACTACCCAAGGGCAAAATATTATGATCCTGCTATAGCGAGGTGCATTACAAAAGACACATACGAAGGTGATATTTTGAACTCGTTAAGTATTAATCAATTTAACTCGTTGTCTAATCTACCGGGGGAGGATCAATTGTGGAGTACAAGTTTATATTTTCGGCGGTTTTTTGACCGTATAGTTTTTAGATATTTATCATTATATAAGGTTCTGATCATATAATTTATAAATTGTAATCAATCGAGGTATTAGGTATGTACGAATTTAAAGATCAATTTCAATCTGGGTCAGAGAAATCTTCCTGCTTCCGGACTTATACAATTGAGCAAGGTGACACATTATTCAATATTGCCAATAAGTACAATATTCCCCTGCGGAAATTGATTAGCGCCAACCCCCAAATTACTAATCCTAACCTTATTTTCCCAGGTCAAGATATTTGCCTGCCTCGCCCTTTTCCTTATCGAAGAGAAATAAGCTATGTAGTAAAACGTGGGGATACAATGTTTATTATTGCTAAAAAATTTGATATTTCTTTACAAACCTTGATTGCGATTAATTGCCATATCAGATGTCCGTATCTAATTTATCCAGGAATGATTATTTTTGTACCGGCACCCCTAGAGTGGATAGAAGGTATATGCACGTATTATTCTCCTAAAAAAACAAAAAAACCAATATATACTTGTGAGCCGGATGAACAAGTTTTAAACAGCCATAATGTAGTAGCTTTAAATATGTACGATTTTAATAAGCTTAGATGGTGTGGGGGCTATATACAAATAGTAAATATTGAAGAACCTGAGAAAATGACAGAAGCATTTATCTTCGATGAAATGGGCGGTCCTGAACCTGTCAAAGGCACTAATAAAAAAATATATGCGGGTAAACAAGGAAGTCTTGATATACTCGAAGATAAGATTCATCAAAGCACCTTTGAAAAAATTGGATATAAGGATCATGGGTATGCTAAAGTAAAGTGGAGATTAATACCTAGCCCTTGCCCGTACGATAAAACGCTCCAATACTATTTTAAAGAAATTTCGGGTGGAGCTTGGATGAAAATACAAATTAGAAATAGCCTTTATCCTATTTATACCGTCAAAATCAAAAAAGGGAATAAGTTTGTTCCTATGAAAAAAAGTTATAGTTATTTTATGTATGGAGACAAAGCAGGTTTAAAGAAAGAATACACTTTTGAGTTAACAAATTGTTACGGACAAACGATTATTGACGAAAATGTTCCAGTAGGTCAAAAGGATACAACAATTATTGGACATTCTCAGTTTGAACGGTTACATCATCCATTTTAAGAGGAAAAAAATTTGCAAATAGTATTGTAAAGAACGAATGGAAGACCTGAAAATGGCCGAAAAAATAGGGGTAGTGGTAGTTCTGGGTTGTTTTTTTCTGTCAGGGACGAAGCTGCTTTAGCGGTGCACAGATAGGATTTCACAGGCTTGCGTATATGGAATCACCCTGCTATAATAAAGTTAGGTAACCCTAACTTTATTATAGCAGGGTTCTTTTATGCAGGAAATAGATAAAAATAAAACAAATACTGGTTTTTTCGGTGAATGTACGGAGGGGCAAAATGTTTAATTATATTTCAATTAAAGAAGCAGCAAACAATTGGGGCATTTCAGAGCGCCGCATCCAAAAGCTGTGCGAGGAAAATCGTATTAGTGGTGTTGCGCGTTTTGGGCATTCTTGGGCAATACCGGCTAGTGTAGAGAAACCCAAAGACGCACGAAAGAAGTATTACAAAAATGAATCTGCCGACTATTATTCGGATAACCGTATAAAAACAGAACTATACGGAAACGAAGTGCGCGAATTGTCTCAAAACGAGAGTTGTGCCGTGTATTATATAGAAAATAAAACAGGTAACGGAGTTATTACAAATTATAGTATCTTTCCGGGTGTCGATGTATATTACAATGATTTTCACATGTCTGACGGTTTTAGACGTCAAAAACCGTGGCGTACTGATGTTATTGAAATAAATCACTGTTGTGAGGGACGAATTGAATGTGAACTTAAGTCGGGTGGTTACGAATATTTGAGCGAGGGAGATTTAACTATAAATATGTTGACACACCCGGGGGATTCAATATATTTTCCTCTTTCGCGTTATTATGGAATTTCGATTGTTGTAGATATTCCCCGAGCCTCGATAACCTTGAAAAAACTCTTTGACACTTTAGGAAATATCAAAATAGATTTTGAACGAATTCGAAAAAAAACCATATCGGATACTGGTTGCTTTATTATGAGGGCGACAGACTCAATACAACATATCTTCTCGGAATTATACAATGCTCCGAATGAAATGCGTGAGGGATATATTAAGCTCAAGATAATGGAACTTTTTCTGTTTTTAAGTTCTATTGATGAAACAAAACCAACGGAGAAAAGACCATATTTTTACAAAGCTCAAGTTGATACCATAAAAGAAATTCGAGAATTTCTAATTGAGAACCTTGGAACTCGCTATACACTCGCCGAATTATCTAAAAAATATTCAATTTCTATGACTTCTATAAAAATGTGTTATAAAGGAATATATGGTGTTCCAATTCTTACATATATGCGGGAATACCGATTACAGGCAGCTGCTGAAATGCTAAGAAATTCTGCATTGAGTATAGCCGAAATATCCGAAAATGTAGGCTACAAAAACCCTGCAAAGTTTTCAGCGGCATTTCAAAAGGCAATGAAATTGTCCCCATCTGATTACAGAAAAAATTTTTGTCTACAAGGTATTGAATCCAACTTGAGGGATTAACGCTTTGGTTCCACTTTATACTAAAATAAATATTGATTTTGACAAGTTAATATGCGGAACAGGTGCCGGGTATGTATACGAAAAGCGTATACATACTTTGGTGAAAAGGGAAGTCGGGTAAAAGCCCGCGCGGTCCCGCCGCTGTGAAAGAGGAGATTCTCCGGGAATGCCACTGGGAGACCGGGAAGGCAGGAGAAACGATGAGACTTAAGCCAGAAGACCTGCCTGTTCCTTGCGACATGGACAACTCTACGAGCGATGGAGGGAGTGCGTTGGAATTTTATATATTATTCCTTGAACAAAGGACTCTTTAGCATTTGCTGAAGAGCTTTTTATTGTGAAAACAACCGTCTGATATTTAGCTTCTGTAGTTTCTTGGATATCAAATATACAAGGAGGAGCGGCATTTGGAAAAATTCCCCTATCCACCTGAAGGTTTTCGGGATCTTTTGGATATTATCACGGAACCTATGGTTAAAGCAAAATTGTTGTTGACTGCTGTTGAGCTTTGCATATTTACCAATTTACAGGAACCCAAAACTGCTGTTGAAGTGGCGGAAATGTTAGGCCTTCATCCAATTAATACAGAGCATTTCCTGAATGGACTATGTGCATGTGAATGGCTGACCAAAGAAAATGGAAAGTACTTCAACTCCAATTCGGCTGCTAATTTCCTTGTAGCCAATTCCGAATTCTATATAGGGGACAGTATATTATCTTTATATCAATGGATTGCTCCTGTAATGGAGGATATGATTGGATTTATCAAAACCGGGCCCAGCGACGAGAAGCAGGTTTTGCAGCCTGACTTATGGGCGCAATCTGCATTAAGTCTGGCAGCGCTCCAAAAAATGGGACGCCTGCAAATGATTCGACGAATAATTTCCCAGCTTGAAGATTTCCAGAGCTTCAAAAAAATGCTGGATTTGGGATGTGGTCCGGGCTTGATAGGTATGGCAATTGTCGATGCACATCCTTCGATGAAGGGGGTCTTATTTGATCAGGAGCCGGTAATAAAGCTGACTGCTCAATATGTAAAAAAATACAGCATGGAAGATAGAATTTCCTTGATGAGCGGCAATATGCTTACCGAGGGGATAGGCAGCGGTTATGATTTGATTTTTGCCGGCAATGTTTTGGGAATTGCGAAAGATGATCTGGATGCAATGATAAAAAAAATATATGATGCTATGAATCCGGGTGGAACTTTTATTTCATGCAATGGAGTTATTGATCCTGACGTTCGTCCTTCTAAGCAGTTTGTAAAAATTCTGCCAAATATTCTTATGGATTTCAACTTTTTACTCGCCCGTGACGCTGTTACGGATGCTGCAAAGAAGATTGGATTCCGTACAGTAACCAAACTTTGCGATGGCAGCAGACAAGCTTTTGATATTGCTAAAAAATAGTGTTTTACACCGACAAAAAAATCAAATTGAAAGAAGGGATTATTAATTATGAAAAAAGTTTTTACCGTTTTAACCTCTATTGTGATTCTTTGCGTTTTGCTTTCAGCCTGTACTCAAAAGACTGAAGAGATATCCACTAAATCGCCTGGGCCTGAAGCGTCATCTGCGCAGGTCTCCGCGGAAAAATTTGAGCCCTTTACATTTACAGACGGATTTGGACGGGAAATAACAATTACCAATAAACCGGAAAAAATTGCTGTAGAGCATCATTTCTTGGTAGAGTATCTCGTAGCCCTAGGAGTCCAGGAAAAGATTGTAACTGTTAATAAAGACATTCCCAAAAATGCAACGGTATTTCCTGAGTTAAGCAAATTGCCGTCGATAGACATGATAAATCAGAGCATCGATTTTGAAACAATTGCCGTGTTGAAGCCTGATGTACTAATTGTCAGTTCTTCCCTTCAGATAAATAAAGAACCTTATTTACAGTTGGTTGAAAAATTGGAGCCCAATATCAAGGTGATTGGCTTTAACTTGATGTATTTGGAGGATGAGGCTGAAACTGTCCGTATTCTAGGACGGCTTACCGGCACTGAGGAAGCAGCAACCGAATATATCAATTCCAAAAAGGCAGTTCTCGCGATGGTGAAAGAACGAGTTTCTGCAGTCCCTGATGAAAATAGGATGCACGTGTATTATGAACCGCTGCAGACTGGTTGGACCGTCAATAATCAATGCATGGGCGTTGGCTGGAACATTCCGGCAGCAGGAGGCATTAATATTGCCAGTAACGATAATAAACATGACCTTCAATGGTTTGAAACAGATAAGGAATGGTTAGCTGTACAAAACCCTGACGTGGTTATTGTAAAAGCAGACGGGCAGCCTTCTGGCTTCGATCTTGAAGACAATAGCGGCATGAAAACATTTATCGAACAAACAATGGCCCGTCCGGAGCTTTCACAAAGCAGTGCGGTAAAAAACAATCGCGTCTATACAATATCAGATGATCTGGTTAGAACTCCTAGAAGCTATATCGGTGTTGTCTATATTGCCAAATGGCTTTATCCTGATTTATTCAAAGATATTGACCCTCAGGAGATTCATCAGGATTACATTACCCGATTTCTTAAGCTCGATTATGATTTAAATCAACATGGCGTTTTTATATATCCTGGAGAATAAATAAAAATATTTTGTCGCTGCACTGAACAAACAAGAGCAGGTTAAAAGGCAGTATGACAATGACCGTTTGTTTGTTCGGTGCAGGCAAAAATTGAAATAGAAAGGCTTTATTAATGCATAATCAAGACTAAATAGAGAACATGGTATAAAGCAATAGTTACTGGCTTGTCTCTTAAACAGGATTCGGAAGAAAAAAATGTCTGCAAGGGATTGATTCTGACTTGAGGGATTAACGCTTTTGTTCTATTATGTGTTATCGTTATGCGTGATGTAAGCCAAGGTAAGTCTATGCGCCCCGGTGGGTGTGTTTTTTTGGCCTTGAAAGTTAGGTTGCGCTAACTTATGTGGCGAGAAAAATTATGAGTTGGGAAGGAGATGACAGATTTGAATGCAAAACAGTGGCGTTACGTATCAAGAAGAATATCAGTTATGATATTTTCTTTGCTGTTTGTCACGTTGCTGTCCTTCATGCTTATGCGTTTGTCACCGGTAGATCCTGCGGCCGCTTATGTAATGCGCAATTCGCCAATTGTTACAGATGAACAAATTGCCGAGGCCCGCATAGAATTAGGACTCGATAAACCTTTGGCGATTCAATACGTCACATGGATAAAAGACGCCCTTTGCGGTGAATTCGGTAATTCCCTTGCAAGCGGTAAACCTGTTTTGATGGAACTTTCAAAATCAATTCCGGTAACACTGTGTGTGGTTGCTGTTTCAGCTGTTTTAATGATAATGGGTGTATTACTGTTTGGATGTCTGCAATATTTGACAAGAGAGAGCCTTACGGGAAAACTCCTTACTGTACTCAGTATTATTGGAATTTCCATTCCTCCATTCTATCTTGCGATACTATTTATCCAGTATTTTGCTTTTAGGTTCAACTTTATTTCAGTTACCGGAAATGTGGGGCTAATGAAATACTTACCTGCTGCGCTTTGCCTGTCAATTTGCGGCATTGCTTTTTACTCACAAATGCTTGCCGGAAGCTTGGAACGGGAAATGAACGAAGATTATTCTTTTTTCGCACGTTGCAGAGGTTTGAAGGAAGAACGGATCTTGTTTTTTCACGCTCTGCCCCATGCTGTCACTGATTTGGTGCCGAATTTTGTACAGATGATAGGACTTTGTCTTGCGGGAGCTGCAATTGTTGAGCGTGTGTTTTCACTTCCGGGACTGGGATATTTGATTATAGACAGCGTAGTTAACCGTAATGCTCCCGTTATCCACGCCTCCGTACTGTTTCTGGCAATAATGCTTGTACTGCTTGATCTTGCCGCGACAATTCTTCAATGGTATCTCAGACGGGACATTCGTACCGAGGAGGCAAAATAATGAAACTAAGAAAGATATTTCATATAGGGTGTCCAATCTTTATATTAATTTTGTGCTGTTTTGGATATTATTTTGCTCCAAACGATCCACATAGCGTTGATATGGCAAACAGGCTTGTACAGCCTTGTTTAAAATATCCGCTCGGCACTGATATCCTTGGAAGATGTACACTTTCACGTCTTTTGTACGGAGGTAAAGCAACTATCGGAATTGTTACACTTGGTTGTCTTTGCGTTGCTGTTTTAGGAATGGTTATCGGATTGCTGATAAGCAGATCTAAAGACAAACAGGGAGTATTGTTTGAAAGTGTTTTGAATGCGGTAACAGCAATCCCACCTATTGCTTATTTAATTATTTTCATTGCCGCCTGGGGAAATGGTATTTTAACAATGCTTGTTTCAATCACTCTTTCGCTCTTTTTACGGCTGATAAAACTAGTCAAAACAAGAGCTGAAATTGAAATGAGCCGTGCTTATGTTATGTGTGCTATTACCTCCGGTGCGGGAAGGCTGAGGGTTTTATTTTGGCATATACTGCCTAACCTGGTTTCGGATGTGGTGAGGTTTATTTGCTTATCCTGCGCGGATATGGTGCTTGCGATTGTCGGGTTTTCATTTATTGGTCTTGGTCTCGGTGATAATGTTATTGATTGGGGGTCTATGGTTTCCGATTCCCATCAGATGATGCTGTCTCATCCGGGGCTGACTTTCTATCCTGTAATATTTATTTTTTTGAGTACGCTATCTTTTCATTTGCTCGGACGAGCAGCTTCTAAAGGCGGTGATTATTATGCTTAGAATTGATAATTTATCGGTTAAAGCAAGAAATGGCATGCTGTTGCTTGACGACGTTTCTCTTGCTGTTGCGTCAGGTCACATAATAGGTTTGACGGGAGCCTCCGGTTCAGGAAAGACAACTCTGTTAAAAAGCATGATGGGGATGCTCGACAGAAGTTATGCCCTTATTAACGGAAGTATTTTTGTGGATGATGCGGATATAAGCGAATTGAGCCCAAAGGAGCGCAGAGAATTATGTGGCAAAACAATCGGGTTTATTCCCCAAAATCCTATGACTGCATTTGACCCGAGAATAAAAATCGGTACACAGATGCGGGAAACTCTTTGCATTCGTCTTGGGATTTCAAAAAGTGAGGCCGATGATTTAAGCGCAGAAAAGCTGAAAACACTTAATTTAAAAGACTTTAATAGAATTCTTCGCAGCTATCCCGGACAATTATCGGGCGGTATGCTACAGCGTATTGTCGTGGCTCTGATGCTTGCCCTCCGACCTAAATATATACTTGCAGATGAACCTACAAGTGCGTTGGATGAGGATAACCGGGAAATATTGACGCAGACTTTGAAAAAGCAGAAGAAAGAGACGGGCATTCTTTTTATTTCGCATGATGTGGATGCCTTAAGTGCACTATGTGAAAGCGTGTTTGTTATGGAGCATGGCAAAATAACTGAAACAGGAACGATGGGAAAGCTGCTTTCAGCACCGCAGCGAAAGTGGACAAGAGCATTTGCGGCAGCACATAAAAAAATGGAAGAAAGGAGCTACATATGGACGGAATACAAATTGAACGCTTGAATAAGAAATATTCCGATCATAAGGGTGTGATGTTCAGCGTGCTGTCCGATATAAATTTAAAAATATCACCCGGCGAATTTGTATCCATAACCGGTGAATCAGGAACAGGCAAAAGTACGCTTGCCAGAATTGTTTTAGGGGTTGAAAAACCTGATTCCGGCAAGGTTATGCTAGACGGTTGCGATATTTCAAAGTTAAAGCCTCGTGATTATAGTTTACTGCGCCGTAAAATACAGGCCGTGTTTCAAGATACCCGCGGAACCCTAAACCCAAAGCTTTCGGTTTATCACAATATTGAAGAAGCCCTTTTTAATTTAACGAGACTGAGCAGATCCGAAAGGAAAAAGCGCATTTTTGAACTTATGTCGCTTGTCGGAATGGATGAAAGATTGCTGAAAGTACCGACAAAGCAGCTTTCGGGCGGCGAACAACGAAGGCTGTCTCTTCTTCGTGCTTTATCGATACATCCCAAATATCTTGTTCTTGACGAGGTATTGAGCGGGCTTGATTTAATTTCTCAAGATGCAGTTTTGGGTTTGCTTGAAGCCTATCATAAAGAGTACCAATGCGGATGCCTTTTTATCACGCACCATAAAGCAGGTGCTTATAGGCTATTCGATAAAATTCTTGTAATTAAAAACGGCAGGATTGTCCGTGAGGGCATTGCACAATAAATACAATCAAGAAAGGAATGAACAAAATGAAGAATAAAATATTTTCCAAATTGCTGGCGCTTTGCATCTGCTTAGTGCTGTTCTGTACCGTATTTGCAGGTTGCAGCAATACTTCCAGTGAGGATTTCAGCGAAAATGAAACTAAAACACTTACCTTAGCGGTCGGTGCGGAGTTGACTACGCTGTATCCTTTCAATATGGATGCTCAAAATCTTTCGGCAACAAGACTTTGCTATGAAGGACTTGTAAATTACAAAGACGGCAAAATTGAACCATGGCTTGCCGAGAGCTGGGAGTTTTCCGAAGACGGCTGTGCTCTTACTTTTAAGCTGAGAAACGATGTAACCTTTCACGATGGCGAGAAATTTAATGCACAAGCAGTGAAAGAAAATTTTATTTCCAAGAAAGAAAACCCTAACTACCGTGCGTGGATGGGTGTAGTTAATACAAAGGAAATTGAGGTTGTGGATGATTATACCGTTACCTTCCATTACGACGCCCCTTATTTCGGTTATCTGAACGACTTTGCCTATCGTGAAGTTATGGTTTGCGTTTCGCCCCAGGTTATTGAAAAAGGCAATTTTCAAACCATGAAGGGGGTTATCGGAACAGGACCATACATTTACAGTGAGGTTAAAAACGGAGAGTATGTTAAGTTTGTAAAGAACGAAAGCTATTGGGGAGAGAAACCATATTACGATGAGATAGTCGTAAAATATATACCGGAAGCCTCCGCACGCCTGCTTGCATTGCAAAAAGGGGAAATTGACATGATTTATGGCAGTTCGCTCATTTCTTGGGACGATTACAACCAGGCGACCTCCCACGAAAATATCAAAGGTATCGTATCCCCCGTTGATACAAAAACGGTCGGACTTGTCTTGAATGCAGCAAATTCGATGCTTTCCGATAAATCAGTTCGTGAAGCAATTGCCTATGGAATTGATAAACAGGCTATTTGCGACGGATTGTTTTACGGTAATCAGAATCCTGCTTTAGATCTTTTTCCCGACGGTAATTTCCTTTCAGATGTAAAGCTTAATGTTGTCCGTACATATGACAAGGAAAAAGCGGAACAACTGCTTGACAGTGCGGGCTGGGAGATGAATGCAAGCACCGGACTGCGTGAGAAGGACGGCAAGCCTCTTTCCTTTAAGTTAACCTATAATTCCGGGGAAGCCATGAACAAAATGCTGGCAACTACAATAAAAAGCCAGCTTAAGGAAATCGGAATTGATGTTCAAACCCAGGGACAGGATATGATGACATGGTGGAAAGAAGGCGTAGCCGGCAATTATGGACTGATAATTTGGGGAACCGAGGAAAATACGGAACCGCAGATATACTTCCCCAAAATGATCAATTCTTCACCTCATACTCCGTCGTTAACAGCTATTGAGGGGAGCGGCAAATTCCTGGAGGCCATCGAAGAATCTCTGGTTACAAATGATCAAGCAAAAGTTAATGAATTATTCAGCATGATTCTTAATTTCAGCAATGACAATGTACTTGAATTGCCGATATATTATGTAAAGGATATGATATTGTTTAATAAGGATAAAATTGAAGATTATACCTTTACCGATACACCGATCATGTTTGAGATTGACAACATTAAACCGGCACAATAGACTTGAAAGTGGAGGCTGAGAGTTTAATTTCAGCCTCCCTCAGCTTTATAAGAAAAAATGTTAAAAAGAGTTGATAAGATGAATAAGCAATTATATACGGAAGATACAAAGCATCAATTTTCTTTCCGTGGCATGGTGGAAAAGGTTGAACAAACAGATAATAAGATGAATTTTCATTACAATAAGGATTATATACGGGGAAAGACAGTTCAATATGAAATATTTGACGGCGTATGGATTGTCTATCATGATTTAATATTGCAAATCCCCGAGCTGTTTCCCATGGAAGAAACCGGTTTTATTCGGATGAATTACTGTATCTCCGGGAGATGCGAATTAGATTACAAAAGTCACAAGGTATTTTATATAGGATCAGGTGATTTTGTAGCGGCACTATTAGGCAATGAACATCATAAACATATCTTTCCTTTAGGTAATTATAAGGGCATTTCTATTGTTACCACAGAAAAAAAACTGGATAAATTCCTTAAAACAATATTTATTGATACCCAAATTACAAGCAGTATGTTGATTAGAAAAATAGCACAAGATGGTAAATATATGCTTCTTTCAAACGACAGCGGAATACAGGCAATAATGAAAGAGATCATTATAACAAATGACATTTTTTGGAGAGAAAAAGCGGTGCTTAAGTTCGCAGAACTTGTTTTGCTGCTGATTAATGATGATATGGAAGCAGCGGAATCAAAGGGAAAATATTTTAACAGGCATTTGACCAATAAAGTTAAGCAAATAAAAAAAGAAGTTACGGAAGATATAGAGACGCATTTGACAATCAAGGAAATTTCAAAAAAATATAGTGTTAGTTCCAGAGCATTTTCAGAGTGCTTCAAGGAGATATACGGAAAGACCTATTATGCTTTTATTAGGGAATTTAGAATTAATAAAGCTACAGAAATGCTTGGCAGTACCAACAAAACCGTTGGAGAGATTGCAATTACTGTCGGCTATCAGAATGCCAGCAAATTCTCTAAAGCTTTCTCAGATATTATGGGTGTTACCCCGCTCCATTACAGAAAGAATAATTTCACTGCAGTTTTGGAGTAAAAAGGAGTTATTGGAGCAGATAAGTAAATAGAAGTGGGATATAATTTAGGGAAGTTAGAAGAACCTAACTTGGCGGTTGTATCTTTTTTTTATTTTGACAGGAGCTTTCTCTTTGTCTTTGAGGAGATGATAAAAGGTTATTGCTTTATACTCCTTTTCTACAATAATCTTTTCTGGTAAACACAACACCTTTCCCACCTGCTTTTCTGCCGCCAACTGCCGTGCTTCTTCGACATGAAGGTAAGGTAACCTTCTGTTTTGTGCTATACAAGCATAGGCGCGGCGGATTATCCTCCTTTGCAGGGCAACGGACAACAGCAGCCATTCCCGTAAATGCACTTTTGCCTTGTGCTGTGTGCAAGAAAGACATTTATCTACGGCATCTTCGACTTGCTCTTTCATGTTTTCTTCCTCTGCCCAGAAAATCTGGGCAGTTCTATTTAGAGTTTCCACTAAATTTGAATGAACATTTTCCTCAAGCCAGGGAACCAATTGATGACGAATTTTGTTCCGTAAATACACATTCTTTTGATTGCTGGGGTCTCTTCTGGGTTCAAGTCCCTGCTCCCGAAAAAAAGTGAATCAATACTGTTTCTGCCTGATCGTCGGCATGGTGTCCGAGGGCAATCTTATTAGCTTTTTTTTGCTCAAGCAATTCAAGGAAAAACTCTCTCCTGACCAAATGACCCGCATCCTGGGACGAAAGGCCTTCTTTTTTGCCAAGGCGGGTACGTCTACTTTTTTAACGGTACAAGATAAACCCCATTCCAGAGAAATGTTTTTCACCCACTAGGCTTCTTCTTCCGCCTGTTTGCCTCGAAAGCAATGATCTAAATGAGCAACGTGCACCCTTATATCTAATTTTGCTTGTAACCTTTTCAATAAATGAAGCAAAGCCAAGGAATCTGGTCCCCCGGAAACACCGACAATTACTGCTTCTCCAGCCTTGAGCAGCTCATATTTTTTTATTGTCGCCAATACTTTTTCTAATAACAACCTTATTACTACTCCAATGTGCTTTTTCGTAGTTTGCATTTTACCAAAAAAAGGGGAGCCTTCTACCGGGTTGCCTTTTTGATGTTTGCACTGGACAATGGGACATCCCCATTTTTTACGGATTGGCAAATTTCTATCGAAACTAACTTTAAAATAATAATTGCGGTTAGATTATTTCTGTTAATAATCAAAATAACGCTATAAGTGTACAACTTTTATGTAAGAATGATAACTATTTAACAATTATTAAGCATGATAATTATTTATCAATAATGAGGGTAAGATGTGGTATTTTTCTTTCTTCCAAATAATATGTCACCTTGTCAGATATATTTGCTTATTTTACTGAAATACGGGATAGATACAGATTACATTGCAACCAGTTTTCAGTATTCTCTTGCTGTCAACGGAAACCAGCCATTATTTCCCGGTCTTAAAAATAGTAATTATGGTAAATTCCGAATAGTAAGAGGGCAATAAAAAAGAAAATTATGAGTTACTACCATTTTGGCATACTTTTTGCAACGCTAATATGATGTACAAAATATTTTTGAGAGGTGAAAAAATGCTTAAAAGTACTAAGGAAGAATTATTAGGTATTCTAGAAAAAGAAGTTGTACCTGCCACAGGATGCACTGAACCTGTGGCGATTGCCTACTCCACGGCTGTTGCACGTCATAACCTTGATGGTGAAGTATTAAGTGTAGAAATACTGGTAGATCCCTATCTGTTTAAAAACGCTATGTGCGTGGGGATACCCGGCATAAAAGAGAGAGGTTTGGATATTGCAGCGGCTTTAGGTCTTATAATCGGTGATCCTGAAAAACAGTTGAGGATATTAGAAGATATAACACCAGAATATTTGCAGAAGGCAAAAGAGTTAATAGCACAAAAAAAGGTATCCGTACATATTGAAAAACAATGTACCAGTTTATATATTGAAACAATATTAGTTACAAATCAAGGAAAAATAAGAGTAATAACGGTTGATAATCATTTGAATGTAGTAAAAATAGAAAAGGAAGCGCAGGAGGGGGAGCCATACAATTCAGAAGGTATGAGTAATCCTCAGCACTCAAAAAAAGAAATTCAAAAGTACAATATTGAAGAAATATTGCAGGCTGTCAACGATATACCAATTGAAAAAATATCATTCCTCCAAGGTGGATTTGACATGAATCTTGCTATTGCCCAGGAAGGGCTTAGTTTTTCAAATAGTATCGGTAATAATATTGTACAAATAATGAAAAAAGAGTTGGGCAGCAATGATATGATTAACAGGGCGCAAAGTCTTTGTGCCGGTGCCTCTGAAGCAAGGATGAGAGGAAGCCGGATGTCTGTTATGAGTGTTGCCGGCAGTGGGAACCACGGGATAACTGTGTTTTTGATACTGGCAGCAGTTGCACAGGTTTCCGAAGCCGATAAAGAAAAGTCTTTACGAGCGGTAGCACTGAGTATTTTGCTGACAGCATATATAAAATCATATACAGGTACACTATCAGCAATGTGTGGCTGCGGAGTAGCTGCGGGTATCGGTGCTAGTGCAGGAGTAGTATACTTAATGGGTGGTGGTGTAAATGAGACTATTGGTGCCATGAGGAATATGGTGGGCAGCATATCGGGTTTGATTTGTGATGGGGCAAAAGAAGGCTGTGCCTATAAACTGGCATTAGCAGCAGGATGGGCGGTGCAAGCCGCAATGCTTGCACTAAATGGGTCGATTATAAATCAATCAGATGGTATAGTAACGGAAGAATTCGCAAAAATGATTAAAAACTTGGGTTATGTATGTAGTCCGGGTATGATTGAAACGAATAATGCTATCGTGGAGATTATGATACAAAAGTAAAAACGTTTCTACTGACAATACTTTTAGGAAGCTAAATGATCTTTGCCGTATCGGTAGAATAAGTGAGGATTATTGCATTTTAGGTATCTAATGGTACGTTTTGCATAAGGACTTGCCTTTTTTTAGGAGGCATGTATTTTGTGGCAAAAACGTTGGATCAGAAAGGATGATAGATTCTCAATTTTCATTTAGGTTTATAAAACGCTTAAAATGTAAAGGTGGAGATTTCGTGAAAAAAGTTGATATCTTAGTAAAGCGGGTACGTGTTATTGACGGACTCGGCAATAAGGAGTATATCGCGAATGTGGCAATTAATGACCAAAAAATAGATTATATAGGAGAAGACAGCTGCATAGTTGCTGATACAATAATTAATGGAGAGGGACTGGTACTTGCACCGGGGTTTATCGATCCACACGGACATACGGACATGGACTTTATGGGTAACGATCATTTTCACAACAAGATCGAGCAGGGGGTTACCACGGAATTTGCGGGTCTGTGTGGTTTAACTTCGGCACCTGTTTCTGAGAAATATTTCTTAGAATTGAAGAATTATTTTGGAATTGATGATCCAAATTGCATTGGCAACAATTTTATTACAAACTGGTCTAGTTATAAAACCTTCAAGAGTTATTTAAGTGCTGTAGAGAAATTACCATTGAGTTGTAACACGGGTTTTTATGTCGGGCAGGGTACGGTTAGATTAGCTGTGATGGGTTTTGAAAACAGGAATGCTACAGAACTCGAAATGGAAAAAATGAAGGATTATGTGCGTGAGGCGATGGAAAATGGCGCTGTGGGTTTATCTACGGGTCTCATTTACCCACCAGGTCTGTTTACGCCAAGGTACGAAATAGAAGAGCTATGCAAAGTTATAAAAGATTATGATGGTATATATTCTACACATATGAGAAACGAATCGGACAGAGTCGTGGACTGTGTTAAAGAGTCAATTGATATCGGAAGAAAAACAGGAGTGAAGGTTGCAATTTCCCATCTTAAAGTATTCGGCAGGAAAAATTGGGGCAGGAGTGATGAAATACTAGAAATAATTGAGCAGGCCATTGCTGAGGGAATAAATGTAAGTTTTGATTTTTACCCATATAATGCCGCGGGAACTTATTTAGACACGGCAATTCCGCCCGCCTATCATGTTGGCGGTAAGGAAAAGCTGTTGGAGCGTCTTGAAGACACTGCTTTACGTGAAGAAATAAAAGAAGAAATATTACATCCAAAAACTTATTGGGAAAACATGGTGAAAAACTGTGGTTTTGATGGGATGCTTGTAACGAAATATGCCACTCCGGAAAGTGAAAGAAAAACATTAGCGGAGTACGCAGCGACTATGGGAATGGATCCCGTTGATGCTCTGTATGATATATTGATTAAAACACGCTGTAAAGCTCTTGTTGCTTTATTTGGCATGAGCGATGATGATGTTAAAAATCTTATTAAATGTCCATGGGGAATGGTATGTACGGATGGTGCGATGACTTTTGGCCATCCTAGGTCGGTGGGGACATATCCAAGAATTTTAGGAAGGTATGTAAGAGAAAAAAAATTAGTGAGTTTGACGGAAGCTGTCCGTAGAATAACCTCGCTTCCTGCAACACACATGGGTTTGAAGAATAAAGGAATAATTAAAGAAGGATATGATGCAGATATAGTAATATTTAACCCAGCCACAATAATAGATAATGCTGATTTTAGTGAGCCGTATGCCAAAAATGATGGTATAGAGTATGTATTGGTAAACGGCAGAATATCGGTTAAGGGCAATGTGGCAACCGGAGAAACAAACGGAAAAGTCCTAAGATTTTGATGACCTGTTGCCCCTGCTCTGATTTGATGGTAAATTGTCCAAATGATAGTTAAATGTAACTGAAGACCAAAGTTGGAATACTTGTTACACTGACTCTTGCTGATACAGACTTGGTAAATTTGCGCATAATGCTATAGATATAGCTAGAAAGAGATATTGGAAGTATGATTTGGTTTAAGAGTATTTTTGGTTATCAGTTTGGCAATGAAATGAAAATAGAGTCAAAAAAATTATAGGAGATGAAATATAATGTGCAAACTTATTACAATTAGTGATATTTTTATAGAAGCCCCAGTATATGTAAGTAAAATGATGTATAGCTTGTATCCACAATCAGCTAACAAATTAATTTGGAATACACAAAAGGAGTTTATAAGAATACTTCCCGATGTTCCGTATATAGGTGGCAAGAAAAATTGGCTAAGTGATGTTTTGTTTTTTAGCGCTTGGTGTTTGGCTTTTCACAGGTGTTATGGAAAAGCCCCGAATGAAACAGGTGAGTTATTATATAAAGTTTTTAAACAGCAGCTGGCTCAATATCCCGAGGAATTACTGGTAAAGTCCGGAGAGAAGATTTTTACTCCTGAAAATCGAGAAAGAGTAAAGAAGAATATGAAGGAATCGCATAAACGTCAATATGCTGAGGACTGGGCCGGAACATTTCTTGAATATAAAGGCGAAGAATTTGATGTTGGCTATGACTATTCTGAGTGCGGTGTATGTAAATTTTTTCATTCTCAAGGAGCGGTTGATTTCCTGCCTTACATATGTTTATTCGATATACCCATTAGCCAAGCTATGGATACAGGGTTGATAAGAAAGAAGGCATTAGGCAATGGTGATGATTGCTGCGATTTTAGATTTAAGAAGGGCAGGAAAGTTCAAGATACGTATGCTGAACTTCTTTTTGGAAAAGTAGTAGATTAGTAATAGTGGCAGCTTTAGTTAATACAGATGAGGGACCCATTATAGATATGTGGGTTTTTAATAATGCTGTTTCGATGATAAATGGTAAGTATTTCATGACATGAGGAGTCATTATAAAACACTGTATTTAAAGGAGGAATAAAAATGGAAAAACAGGTTATATTTACCCAGAAAGCTCCTGCTGCTATTGGACCGTATTCGCAAGCTATTCGGATCGGTGATTTCCTTTTTACTTCCGGTCAATTACCTATTAACCCGGCAACGGGCATAATGCCTGAGGGTATAGAAGAACAGGCTAATCAGTCGTTAAAAAATATTAAGAGTATTTTGGAAGAAGCAGGGATTGGACTTGAAAATGTAGTTAAGACTACTATATTTTTAAAAGATCTTGATGACTTTGTAAAAGTGAATGAAATTTATAACAGCTTTTTTACTGAAAACTACCCGGCACGTAGTTGTGTTCAAGTTTCTAAAGTACCTAAGGATGCTTTAATAGAAGTGGAAGCAGTAGCAGTATTTTAAGCATAAATATAACAGCATTTTTTAGATTGTAAAAAATAAAGGTTAGGTGAATCATTTTTTCGTCTAACCTTTATTCATGATTTTAGAGGTTTTACAGGAATATAATATCTATGATATAATAAATTAAAAGCAGTCTAATTATTTTGATAATGAAGGAGGGGGGGGTTAAAACATTACAACCGTGTGTCTAGCGTTATTTTTTTATTAAGTAAAAAAACATGCAAATGAGTTATCCTAAGGTGAAATAAGTAAGTACACAGCAATTTTCAACCTAAATTAATGGCAACTGGTAACTCAGATTTATTAGCCTTAAGAAGGTGATTATTATTTTTCACTTACAAAATATAAAAGATTCAGTTCAAAATTTTGTGGAGGTTATGTCAACAACTTTAGAAGTGGATGCAACTATTGTAGACCATGATTTTTACAGAGTTGCAGGGACAGGAGCATATAAATGCGTTTTAGGGAAAACTGCGTCTCCCGGACAGCTTCTCCAAAGAATACACAAAAATGGAGAAACAGTTGTTATGAAGGATAGATTAAAGTGTGCTAATTGTCCTAACAGAGATGTTTGTTTAGAATTGGCTTCAGTCGGATACCCATTGTTTCTTGAAAATAAGGTTGTTGGCTCGATCTGGATAATAGCGTTTAATGAAAACCAAAGGATAAGAATTCTTCAGAAGGAGAAGTCTTATATAAAATTGCTAGAAAATATTAGCAATTTGCTGGAAAGTAAAATAGAGCTTAACGTTTTAATTCAGAATAATATTATGAAAAAGAATATTGTTTACGAAGTAGTGCAAAACAACCTTGCTCTAGATGATGATAAATATATTTCCTCGGTATACAAACAAGCATTTTCAGATATAATCGGGGAAAGTAAAGAGATGCAAAATGTCAAAAGTATTGTAAAGAAAGTAGCTGATACAAATACTAATATAATGCTGCAAGGAGAAACCGGTACTGGTAAAGAGCTTTTTGCCAGTGCCATACATGCGCTTAGTAGCCGCCGACATCAGAAGTTTATTGCAATAAATTGCGCAAGCATACCAGAAACGTTATTAGAGAGTGAGCTTTTCGGTTATGAAAAGGGTTCTTTTACAGGGGCACTGCCTTCCGGTAAAAGGGGTAAGTTTGAAATGGCGGATGGGGGAACAATATTTCTTGATGAAATAGCTGATATGCCGATTAGTATTCAACCAAAACTGTTAAGATTTCTGCAGGAAAGTATGGTAGAAAAAATTGGTGGAAATGACCCTGTTAAAGTTAATGTAAGGATTGTCGCTGCCACAAATAAAGATTTGGAAACTGAAGTAACAGCAGGTCGTTTTAGAGAAGACTTGTTTTATCGTCTCAATGTAATTCCAGTTCATATACCACCGTTACGGGAAAGGGGATATGATATAATATTATGCGCAAAATATTTCGCGCAATTGTTTTGTGAAAAATTGCAAAAAGAAACTCCCGATTTTGACATAGAAGTAATTGAGTTTTTTCAATCTTATAATTGGCCGGGTAATATAAGGGAACTAAAAAATATAATCGAATATAATGTAAATATGTGTGAAGGAGATATTATTAAGTTAAAAGACTTCCCCCCCCACTATCGCAAAAAAATGAATAAATTAACTATTAGTAAGATGGATTTAAAAAGCAGACTGGAAGAATATGAAAAAGCAATAATTGAAGAACATGTTAAAAAATTCGGCCATGATTTAGAAGCCAGGAATGAAGTAGCAAAATTACTTGGTATAGGAATCGCAACTTTATACAGGAAGATAGATAAATATGAAATCAAATGTTAGAAGAGCTTTAGTTACGTTGTTCTTGTAGTTTGCTCTAGCCCTATAAAGGTCTTGATTTAGTGAAGCTGATGTAACACATTTTTATATATATGCTGTTTCCAGAAATAGAAAATGACTGATTTGAATATCGCCGCTGGTAAATAATTATCAAGTATGATAATTATTAGGAGAGTATTGCTTGTAAAAAAGAGTAGATAAATTTCGCTGTGTTTATTGCCGATAACGGTAATCTAACAGCGAAATTTTTGTTTTTAACGATTAATAAATTAAGATATATCAAATGGCATATAAATTGCATTAACAATAAAGAGAGTAACAATATGAATCTCCCAGAGCGTTCGAGAGGCAGCGTGAGTGGGAAGTCCCAAGGTTAACAAGATAAGTCCTACAAAGATCGAGTATTTGAGGAAGGGGGGAGGTGTATGAATTAAGTATAGCTCATACATAATAAAAAAGGTTTAGGGAGAGAGGTGAAAGAGAAAGAGACGCTTCTTAATAAAAACAGCGTATTTGGCTATGCAGAAGACATTTGCTAATCTATAGCAGCGGTTAAAAAAATAAAAAGAGGAGGTATACTAATGCAAGAAAAATCATCTGTTTTAAAAAGCCCAGGGATAATAATGACAATTATTATGATATTAGAAGCCATTTTACTTTTTGCTTGGTGGCCAACAAGTATAGGAGCATTTGGGATTGCAAAAGTTGGTTGGTTAATGATTTTTATGTATTTTGTTTGGGCAGCACAATGTTTTATTTATATTTACTGGATAGAAAAAAGGGAGGGTAAGGAATGAAGATTTTAGAATCAACTATCATTTTACTTTATATGGTACTTGTTGTGGGAATCGGCTATTACTATTATCGGAAAGCTACTGGAAGTGAAGAAGATTACTGGATGGCTGGACGTCAGATGGGGGTTTTCACTTCTTCTTTTGCACTTTTTGCAGCAGTTGCAAGTGCCAGTTCTATGGTAGGTGGAGTTGGGTTAGGATGGAAGTTAGGGCTACCATTTTATCTAGCTTATGGTTTAGGAGCAGCCTCGCTTTTCCCCTTTGCACTATTTCTTTTTGCTGCTCAAATGAGGCGTACTGGAGCTACAACATTACCCGAATTTTTTCTAAAACGTTACGGTTCGAGTGTATCATTAATTAGTTCCCTGCTTGTTATTCTTTTCATGACTCTATACATTATTCCACAATTAAGTGCTAGTGGTATTTTAGGTTCGTATGTATTAGGACTACCGTACAAAACTGTTGTGGTAATTGTAGCATTAACATTTGTTGCTTATTCATCATTAGGAGGCATGTGGGCAGTAACAATTACCAGTTTAATTCAGGGAATATTGATGATGACAGCTTCAGTAGTTATCGGTTCAGTAATTTATTTCTCAACAAAGGGTGGATTTACGGAGCTAGCGAAAGCAGCATTAGCGGCAAACCCGGATTTTGGATCGGTTAATCTACCATGGATGTCTTATTTCGGTATATTTTTTGTATTCATTTGGTTCGCAATTGTTGCTCCAAACTCCAATATGAGGAACCTTGCAGCGAGGAATGCTGCCGTTGCACGAAAAGCAATGGCCTGGGGGACTGCTTTTTTCATAGTTCTTTGGATGGGTGGACTACTAGTATTAGTTGCAGGAGCTGGATTATATAAACCAGGGTCTTTACCCACAGCAGATTATGTATTTTTTGAAACAGTAGGGCATTTCCTTCCTCCTATTATGGCCGGCTTGGTATATGCAGCCATTTTTGCTTCAATAATGTCGTCTACGGATTCTTTTTTACTTGCGGTATCAGCTGGGATTGCTCATGATATCTATCCTAAATTCATAAATAAAAACGCAACTGAAAAGCAGATAGTCCGTCTTGGTGTTTTTGCTATGTGGATAGCTGGATTAGTTGCTATGGTTTTAGCCCTTAATCCTCCGCAGTTAATCACAATAATGGTGACATGGGTTAGTGGAGGTCTAGTAGCAGCTTTTGCATTTCCGATTATATTGGGAATCTGGTGGACTAGAGCAACAAAAGAAGGTGCTCTAGCCAGTATGGTAATTTCCGTAGCAGTCTATATAACATTGGTTTTGACGAAACCGTTTCCTCTGGTGTCAGAAGTCCTTATAACAGCACCTCTATCGTTAATAATAATGATAATTGTAAGCCTAATGACTCCAGCCCCCTCAGCAGATATTGTTGAAAGTGTAAGAGCTCAACACAGAGCATTAGTAGAATAACCATGAAAGATATTAAGGTTATTTGTGGGGGGGATTTTTTAACAAGGCAGCAACTTAAGACTAAAAAGAAATTTGTGTTTTGGAACAAATATCCAGAATTTGAAACGGCAAAAATCTTGTATTATCCTATGTGGATAGTATTTATTGAAGGAATTGCTGATCGGCCACCTTTTAAACCCAAGAAAATGCAGTTTGTTGGATATATTGATCCATTTTTGAAAGATAGTGGATTGATCGGGAGTATTCCAACTTGGAAAAACCTTAAAATAGATGAAAGATGCATTATCGAGTCACCCAGTTCCGTTATTGATGAATCAACTGAAAAGGCAATCAATAAAATCCTAAAGCAAGATATAAGAAAACTATTTGTACTTAAATTGCCGAAGTTCAAAGTTGTGTCTAAAGAAATAATCCATCTGCCTTGTTGGGTGGGAAAATTAAGTAAGGTAGAAGAATGCAAAGTCATGGCAATTAACTGCATAAATGGATTAGTTGAATATCGTATTGGATATGCGTTAAACTCAATATGTCAATTTAATTTAAATTGTTGAAAGATGTACGTATTGTAGTTTTGCTATTAAGCTATCAAGTTCGAATATAGTCTCATAGCTTCGTGACGCTTATGGACTTTATGTATCAGGAAAAAGCGAAACAACTGTTTGACAGTACGGGTTGGGAGATGAATGCAAGCACCGGACTGCTTGAGAAATTTCCTTTAAGTTGACCTGTGATTCAGGAGAAGCCATGAACAAAATGCTGGCAACTACAATAAAAAGCCAGCTAAGGAAATCGGATTGATGTTCAAACTCAGGGACAGGACACGATGTATCCTTAATAAGGATATAATTAAAGATTATACCTTCGCCGATACACCGATCATGTTTGAGATTGACAACATCAAGTCTTTGCAATAAATTGAAAGAAGAGGCTGAGATTTTAATTTCAGTCTCTTCTTTCAATTTTTATAAGAAAAAATGTAAAAAGAGTTGATATTGCAAATCCCTCGGATGAATTACTGTATTTCAGGGAGATGTGAATTAGATTACAAAAGTCACAAGGTATTTTATATAGGATCAAGTGATTTTGTAGCGGCACTATTAGGCAACGAACATCATAAACACATCTTTCCTTTAGGTAATTATAAGGACATTTCTATTGTTACCAATACAGAAAGAATAGTTTAGCTGCAGTTTTGGAGTAAAAAGGAGTTATTGGAGCAGATAAGTAAATAGAAGTGGGATATAATTTAGGGAAGTTAGAAGAACCTAACTTAACGGTTATATCTTTTTTTATGCGTGTTTTAAACTATTTCTCAAATTGAGGAGGTCAAAATGGAAGCTAAGAAAGAGCATACTTTTAAAAGGTTATTGTTATTTGCTTCACAATGCAGAAGCAAAATGATACTGTCGGTTATCATAGCAGTATTGGGTGTCGGCTGCGGTATGATACCGTATTTCGCTGCTGCAAATATTACGGTAAAGATTGTAAGCGGAAACTATTCTATTAAGGAACTCATTTTGAGTGTTCTGCTGGCATTGGCGGGATTTACGGGAAAAGTGGTTTTTCACGGAATATCCACTACATTATCGCATGAATCGGCATATACAGTTTTGAAAAACATTCGCAGCGAATTGGTGAAAAAGCTATCAAAATTACCGCTTGGTTATGTAATGGAAAGTTCATCCGGCGAGCTGAAGACAACGATTGTTGATACAGTAGAAAAATTAGAGCAGCCCCTTGCACATATCATTCCGGAAATGACATCAAATTTATTGATTCCGTTGTGTATATTCGCATATTTGTTCTATTTGGACGCACGCCTTGCATTTATCTCCTTAATCACCTTGCCGGTCGGATTGATTTTATATAAGGTTCTGATGAAAAAATATGTATATTATTATCCGAAACATGTAGAAGCAGGAAATATCATGAATGCAATTGTTGTGGAGTATATCAATGGTATTCAAGCAATTAAAGCTTTTAACCAGTCAACAACTTCCTATGAAAAATATTCAGATTCAGTAAATAATAATTGTGCCGCTGTAACTTCTTTTTTCCAAAATACCTTATGGCTGTATTCAGCAGTTATGTATATTATGCCGGCAACTTTACTTTTTGCATTGCCTGCCGGGCTATATTTTTATATGAACGGCACATTAACACTTGCAACATTTATTTCATGCATTATATTATCATTCGGTCTTGTAAGTCCGTTAATACAGGCAATGCAGCTTACAGACGGGGTGGCTTCTATGGGCACTATTATTGGACAGGTAAGTAGAATACTTGATGCAGATGAACTCAAGCGTCCCTTGGACTATAAAAAAATGAAGGATTATAAAATAAGATTTGACAATGTTTCTTTTGGCTATGATGATACGGAAATTTTACACGGTATATCTTTTGAAACAATCCCCCATGGAATAACTGCGATAGTAGGGCCTTCCGGTTCAGGAAAATCGACTGTCACAAAGCTTATGGCAAGTTTTTGGGATGTAAAAGGCGGACAAATAACTTTAGGGGATATAGATGTAAAGGATCTGCCGTTGAACCAAATAAGTGACATTATTTCCTATGTGTCCCAAGATAACTTTTTGTTTAATATGACTATAAAAGAAAATATCCGTATTGGTAAAGAAGATGCAACGGATGAAGAAGTAATAGAAGCGGCCAAGAAGGCCAGCTGTCATGATTTTATTATGTCTCTGGAATACGGGTATGACACCTTGGCCGGTGAAGCCGGAAATCATTTTTCAGGCGGCGAAAAACAACGTATTTCAATTGCAAGGGCGATAATTAAGAACAGCCCGGTTATCGTGCTGGATGAAGCTACAGCCTATACGGATCCTGAAAATGAAGCAGTCATACAAGAATCCATATCAAAGCTTGTTAAAGGAAAAACTCTGATTGTCATTGCACATAGACTTTCCACTATCGTATCGGCAGATAACATTATCGTGATGAATCAGGGCAAAATAGCTGCACAGGGAACCCATAAAGAATTGCTGGGAAAATGTAAATTGTACCAAAACATGTGGGAAGCTCATATTGGAGCTAAGGATATGGACATGAAGGAAGGAGAAAAAAATAATGGTTAAGACATTAAAAAGGCTCTTGGAGTTTTCGGGTAAAAATAGAAATGCTATGATACAATCTTTTGTTTATAGTACGATGTTAACCATTTGCGAGGTCATTCCCATTTTTGCGATTGTATACAGCTTAAATAGTATTATTCTTGCTAAAGAGAATGGAAATCAAATTACAATAAAAATAGTAATCGGTGCGTTTTTGATTATGCTCATCCATGTGGTCGGGAAAATCATCTTCGGTTCTATTGCCAACAGCAAGAATAGTATTGCTTGCTTTAATATGTGTGCGGATAAAAGAATTGAAATTGGTGACAGGCTTAAAAGGATGCCTATGGGATTTTTCAGCTCAAACCGTCTGGGTGAGATCGCATCTGCTGTAACAACAACAATCAGTGATATAGAATTTCAGGCAGGTTATATTTTAAAAAGTATTTTTGTCGGATTTATCCATGCAATTGTAATTTCAATTGTGATTACCTTTTTTAACTGGCGCATCGGACTCATTTCTATTTGCGCAATTGTAGCGGGGCTATTTGTTAATTCTATTTTGCAGAAAAAAAGCATTGCTGTTTCGCCAAAAAGACAGCAAGCTCAAAGCGGGCTTGTTGCCGCAGTTTTGGAATACATACAGGGGATAGCGGTTATAAAAGCTTTTGGTCTGGGAGAAAAATCCGATCGTGCAGTCGATGACGCTATTGAGGAAAGCCGCAAACGCAATATAGGCTTAGAGAAAGCTTTTATAAAATTGATTGCTCTTTATCTGTACATATTTAAAGTTGCAGGCTGTGCCATGCTGATGACGGCGTGTTATCTGTTTGTTGGCGGTGAATTTTCTTTATTGAATACACTGATGATTATTATTTCCAGTTTTATTATATTCGGCCAAATAGAAGCTGCCGGAACCAACTCGTCATTGCTGCGCATGCTGGACAGCAGCATGGACAAGTTGGAGGCAGTAGAACAAATACCTCTCATGGATGAAAATGGAGTGGATATTAAACCTGAAAACTATGATATTGAATTTAAAAATGTATCGTTTTCGTATGACTCAAGAAAAATTCTTGACAATATAAGCCTTACTATCCCGCAAGATACAACAGCTGCTATTGTAGGGCCGTCCGGTGGAGGAAAGAGTACAATTTGCAATTTGATTGCCAGGTTTTGGGATGTAAACGAGGGCGAAGTGAGGCTTGGAGGATATAATGTAAAGGATTATACCTGTGAAAGTTTGTTGAAAAATATCAGCATGGTATTTCAAAATGTATATTTATTTCAAGATACTATTTTAAATAATATTAAATTCGGGCGTCCGGAGGCAACAATGGAAGAGGTCGTGGAGGCTGCCCAAAAAGCATGTTGTCATGAATTTATATCAAATTTACCGGACGGATATGAGACAATGATTGGAGAAGGGGGATGCAGTTTATCAGGCGGTGAAAAACAGCGTATTTCAATTGCCAGAGCAATTTTGAAAGATGCTCCAATTATTATTCTTGATGAGGCAACTTCAAGTGTTGATCCGGAAAATGAAAAGCAATTGCAGTTGGCTATTGAAGAACTTACAAAACATAAGACAGTTATTATGATTGCTCATCGCCTTTCAACAGTCAGAAACGCCGATAATATTTTTGTATTAAGTGGAGGACATATTGTACAGCAAGGAAAACATGAAGAATTGGTTAATGAAGAAGGAATCTATTTCGAATTTATTCGAGCAAGAAGAAAAGCAACCGGATGGAGTCTATAAAATAAAAACAGCCCTTTACCTGCAATAAAAGAAGGGCTACAATAAGAACAAGTATATAGGAGGGGGGCATGAGTATGGTTGCGAAAGAATTGGATTTTCAAGAATATAATCAACTATCTCAAAAAGTGGCTGATGCAATTGAAGCTGTTCTTAGAGTGGATGTAACCATTATTAACGGTGAAATGCGGCGCATTGCCGGTACCGGCTCCTATAGAAACAATATCGGTGAAAACATCGGGCCCAAAACGGTTTTTGATCACTGTGTAAAAAATAATGATTATTGTATAATCAGAAATGCCCGTAACGAAGAGATATGCTTTAGTTGTCCGCGGTTTGAAACCTGTATTGAAAAAGCAGAGATTTGTGTGCCTATAAGACATCAAGGCAAGGCAGTCGGTGTTATTGGGATAATTGCTTTTACCGAAGAGAAAAAAATAAGTATGCTGGCTAATGAAAAGATCTATCTTAACTTCATACAAAAGATGGCGTCGTTATTGGAAGCCAAGTATGCGGAGATTGCTGTGACAAGAGAAAATAAGCTGCTTACGCAACGCATCAATACTATTATTAATAGTATTGATGAGGGGCTAATAGTATTTGATAAGAGTGGCGAGGTGTTGTACTATAACAAGACATTGGATAAGTTTCTTAAAGAGGCAGGGATCGAAGAACGGGAAGGATTTATAGAATCGATAAAAAAGCAATTGAATCTACCGGAACAGTTTAAAAGCGAGAATACAAACGGTCCTATTGAGATTGTTGTTAACCATAAAGGTGAACAACTCCATTTCCTCGCTTCTTTTTCGTCATTAAAGATGAGCGATAATAGTGGCAAAGAATTGATTATTATGCTGCAGAGCCTTAGAAAATTGCAAAAGAAAGTCATTCAGTCGGCTGAAAAGAACCAGGTGCAAATTCATTTGCGGGACATCATCGGATGTTCGCCTAAATTTGTTAATGTGAAGAGGCTTGCTGATAAAGCGGCTCGAAGTGATTCCAGCATATTAATTTGTGGTGAAAGCGGGACAGGTAAGGAGCTGTTTGCCAGAGCTATTCATAGCCGGAGTGACAGAAATGATCAACCCTTTGTACCGATTAACTGTGGAGCTATTCCCGACGAATTGTTAGAAAGCGAGCTGTTCGGCCATGAAAAGGGTGCTTTTACCGGAGCTCATGCTATCAAGTATGGAAAGTTTGAAGTAGCCGATAACGGAACCATTTTCCTTGATGAAATAAGTGAAATGCCGTTTCATTTGCAGGTTAAACTACTAAGAGTCTTACAGGAGAGGGAAGTCTGCCGTATTGGCAGCAATAAAATCCGCAAGATAAATATTCGTGTAATTGCTGCTACTAATACCAATCTTATAAAGCGGATAGAAAGCGGCCTGTTTAGAAAAGACCTGTATTACCGGTTGAATATTATACCCCTGCAGATACCACCGTTACGGGAACGAAGGGATGACATCATATGTATCGGCGATTACTTTTTAAAATACTATAATCGGCTGTTGGGGAAGAACATTATAGGATTTTCTGAGGAAGTAAAGAAGATTTTTCTAAAATACGATTGGCCTGGCAACGTGAGGGAGCTGCAAAATGTTATAGAATACGCCATAAACTTTGAAACGGAACCGGTTATTAGCAGGGAATGTATAGAGAAACGGTTGAATATCAATGATATTTCTTCAAAAGTGTATGTTGACAAAATAAATGATGGGTTTTCGAGCGTAACTCTCGATTCCTATCTCAAAATGACCGAGAAAAAAGTAATTTCGGATAAAATTAACGACTATCAAACCGATTCGGATTTAGTTTATAAGATATGTGATGAGTTGAATATAAGCAAAGCGACTTTTTATCGCAAGGTAAAAGAGCATAGTATTAGTATTAAAAAATAAGGCTGATTTTAATATGATGAATAAGGGGCTACATTTCATAACTGGAATTTATGAAATGTAGCCTGTTTTTTTGTACTTTTCTTTTTTTTGGCATAATGTTTGCATATTAAAATAACCGTAAGCTGCAAAAAAAATCGATAATATATAACACAATTTGGTAAATAGTAAAAAATTACACAAAGGAGAAAAGGGGGAAAAACGAGATGTGTTATATCGGTTAAAAAAAATACAGGAGATATGATTATGTCAATTGAGAAAAGTATTGAAAAAAATAGAAAACCATTAAGCAATGTTCGTAAATGGACAGTTGTATTTTTATTCTTTGTCTATGTGATTGCTTTCTTTGACCGTTCTAACGTATCGGTTTTAATTGCTGATAAAAGTTTTACTGATGTTTTGGGAATTACAGCGGATAAATCCTCACAAGGACTTTTAGTGACTTCCTTTCTTCTATTTTACGGGATTACATGTATTTTTGTCGGACCTATAGTACAGCGATGCGGTGTCAGAAAAACCATAGGATATAGTCTCATTGCCTGGGCTGTTATGATGGCTATCATGGGATCAGTATCGTCTTTTGTGCTAATTTTAGTGTTTAGGGCACTGCTTGGTATCGGAGAAGCCGTGGTCGGACCTTGTGCTTCAAAACTTGTTCAAACCTGGTTCCCTGTTCAGGAAAGGGCCAAGGCTAATAGCGTATGGTTTACCGGGAGCCTACTGGGGCAGATCATTGCAATGCCTCTTATTGCGTGGATAGTGGCCGTGTCGGGGTGGAGGGCTAGTTTTTATGTTCTGGCTGTAGTAGGCCTTGTTCCGGTTGTTATTGCATTTACCTTTGTTTATGATAGAGTTTCTGAACACCCAAGAATTAGCGAAGAAGAGATTGAACATATTACAAGCGGACAAAAAGTAGAAACAATAACGTCAATATCAGAACAGAATAAGGTTAGTTTTGAATTTATTAAGGATCGTTATTACTGGTTGCTGGTATTGATTTTCTCTTGTGGTAATGCCGCTGCTTGGGGGATAGTAGCGTGGTTACCCACTTATCTCAAAGCAAGTCTGGGCTTTTCTTGGGAGCAGATGGGCTGGATAGTGGCGATGCCTTATATTGCCGGAGCTGTATTAGTATTGTGTTTAGCTCCGTTGATGGACAAATATAACACAAGGGCCCCTTTTCTAACGTTCAGTTTTATAGGATTTGGAATATTCTACCACTTTGCTACTGTATTAAAGAGTACTTCAGCTGTATTAGTATCAATTACTTTGGGCTTTGCTATTCTTTCGTTGGCACCTCTTGCTGTGTTTACAATAGTACAAAACATTGTAAAACCAAATCAGGTATCAACGGCTACCGGATTTGTTAATGGGTTTGCAAATGTATTTTCCTCTGCAATACCATACGTTATGGGGGTTCTTTATAATAAAAGCGGTACGCTTAATTCTGGCCTGCAATTGCTGATTGGTCTAACTGTTGTCGCGTTTATTTCAACAATACCGCTCGTAAAAAAACGCTTATAAACCTGCAAGCTATATAAGAATGGGGGTGTCAGCGTGAAAAAAGCTTTTGGATGATAAGTGCAAATTGTTTATTTAAGGAGAATGGATTAAGAAAAGATTAATAAAAAGGAAAAATAGTTTAGGAGTGATTGTTATGTTAAATTTAAAACGCAATTCTTTTGTAACGAGCGACGGCGTAAAACTCAGTTATTTAGAGGGAGGAGAAGGGGTACCCTTTATCCTTCTTCATGGTTGCTCACAGAGTGCAAAATGTTTTCAGTATGTTTTAGATGATCTGAGTAAAAAATATCATGTTTATGCTTTAGACTTGCGTGGCCATGGTGAATCGGAAAAGCCAAACTTTGGATATAGAATCTCACGTTTAGCAAAAGATCTGCATGACTTCATTACAACCTTAAATTTAAAAGACATATATATTTTAGGCCATTCCATGGGGAATTCCATTATATGGTGCTATATTGATTTATTCGGTCAACAAAACATTGCAAAGTTTATAATTAACGATAACGCAGCAATGTATCTCGAGGACAGTAGTTGGACCGAGCAGGAAAAAGTGGATTCGGGGTGTACAATGAAGCCGGAACAACTTTATCCTACAGGGCAATCGCTGTCCGGTCCTGATTATGTTAGTATTTATGAAAATATGGTGAGGGCTATGCTCACCAAGAATGCTTCAGATGAAGATATCGAGTGGCTTTTGGAGGAATGTTTCAAGCTTCCCCCTGAACATGGGGCTCAGTTATTATATACTACATTTACAAACGACTGGCGCGATCTTATAAAAAGGATAACCGTTCCGACCATGGTTATGGCCGGCAGAGCCAGTAATATACCTTGGAAAAGTCAAGTTTGGATCAACAAGGTAATTCCTGGTTCAAAGCTGGAAATATTTGAGGAAGAAGAAGGTGGAGGCCACTTTACATTTGTTGAAAACCCTAAAAAGTATGTGCAAGTTGTTTCTGAATTTCTAGGTTAGGCCTGAAAGAATGAGATGGTGTCAATGCTGAGACTGTATCGCAATTGAGACTGACGGAACAAGAGTATTCAAAGCCTTGAGGGATAAGGAATAGACCTAAAAACCCAGGCTTGCTATAGAGGAGTATCTCAGAAATGAGACCGATCCAATCCAATTGAATAGTATTGCTGTTTACTATCCCCGGTAAAATCCCTATAATACCGGGGATTTTTTGTTTTGTCGGGCTTTTTGTTTTTTTGGCATAGCATTTGCATTAAACAATGTTTGTAAAACAAATAGCTTATACACGACATGATTAGGAGGCAATAAAGTTGAGCAGGAATGAAAAAGAATTGCTAGATATCCTAAAAGGAGGAGTTGCTCCAGCATCGGGCTGTACCGAACCAGCGGCGGTAGCTTATTCCGCGGCTGTTGCGCGTAAACACCAGGAAGGGGAATTAGTTTCTCTAGAGATATGGACAGACCCCTATCTTTATAAAAATGGTATGGGTGTGGGCATGCCGGGTGTTAAAGAGCGGGGACTGGATATGGCCGCAGCACTAGGTTATGTAGTCGGTATGCCGGAAAAGGAATTGCTTATATTAGATAGTCTATCAGATGAAATTATTCAAAAAGCTAAAGAGTTGGTTGAGCAAAAGAAAATAACCGTGCGTATTAATGAAAAGTTTAGCAGTTTATATATCGAAACGGTGCTTACCACTGATAAGGGTACGCGCAGAGTAGTAATAATGAATAGTCATTTAAATGTAGTTTCCATAGACAGTGGCAAGGAATTGATCGATGATAAAGCGGCTTCAAACAGCTCTTCTAAGGAAACCCCTAAAATTCAAAAATATGACATAGAAGAAATAATTAAGTTTGTAAACGAAGTATCTGTGGAAAAAATCTCTTTTCTTCAAGATGGAATTGATATGAATGAAATTATTACAAAAGAAGGCCTGGCGCTGCCGGGTAGTATTGGAAAAAGTTTTTATGCTTTGATCGAAAAGAATTTAATGAGTGAAAATGTAGTTCGCAGGGCACAAATTCTTTGTGCGGGAGCTTCTGAAGCCAGAATGTCGGGAGTCAGGTTACCCGTAATGAGTGTTTCCGGCAGTGGAAATCATGGTATTACAGTATTTATGACTTTGGCAGCGGTTGTGCAGGTGTTTAATATTAGCAAAGAAAAATATTTGCGTGGGTTAGCGTTAAGTATATTATTGACGGCCTATATTAAATCGTTCACCGGAACTTTGTCAGCAATGTGCGGCTGTGGTGTGGCGGCAGGCGTGGGAGCCAGCGCCGGTGTGGTGTATTTGCTGGATGGTGGCAAAAAAGAGATTATGGGTGCTATGCAAAATATGGTTGGTAGTATTTCCGGCATGATTTGCGATGGAGCAAAAGAGGGATGCGCTTATAAATTGGCCTTGGCTTCCGGATGGGCGGTCGAATCAGCCCTGCTTGCGTTAAATGGAACGATTATTAATGAATCGGATGGCATTGTAAGCGGTGATTTTGAGAAAATGGTAAGCAATTTAGGATATGTCTGTACCCCCGGCATGATTCCTACGAACCAAAGCATCGTAAAAATATTAACGAATGTTTGTTGACAATAGAAGGCTTTGTCAACAGCAGTTATTATACTTTAAGAATGTAAGAGGTGTTTTAATTGGTTAATACTAACGCGGTTAATTGGATCGATTCTCATAAGGATTTATTGACAGATACTAGCGATAGTATTTGGCAATTTGCTGAAACAGCTTTGAATGAGCATAAATCTGCTAAACTTTTGCAAGAAATATTAAAAGAACACGGATTTATGGTAGAGGAAGGCTTGGCGGGAATGCCGACAGCGTTTAAAGCTACATGGGGTAGTGGAAAGCCAATTATTGGCTTATTAGCGGAATATGATGGGCTTCCTGAACTTAGCCAGAAATCCGTTCCTTATAAAGAAGCTGTTCATGAGGGCGGTCCAGGGCATGGTTGTGGGCATAATCTTCTTGGCGTAGCAGTACTGGGCACCGCCTTGGGCTTGCAACAGGAAATGAAAGATGAAGGATTGCCCGGGACCTTGGTTTTTTATGGATGTCCTGCTGAGGAGATTATGACGGGAAAAATCTTTATGGCTCGGGATGGACATTTTGATAATTTAGATGTTGCTCTTACATGGCATCCAGCATTTGTTAATTTTGTGGTTGAACAGTCATTTTTAGCTATGAATTCAGTCAAGTTTAATTTTTATGGCAGAACCTCCCATGCTGCTGCTGCTCCCGAACAAGGGAGAAGCGCGCTGGATGCCGTGGAATTAATGAACGTTGGAGTGAATTATCTTCGAGAACATGTTGATTCTGATGTTCGTATTCACTACGTAATTCCTGAGGGTGGTAAAGAACCTAATGTTGTCCCGAAGTATGCTCAAGTTTGGTATTATATTCGCGCTCCCAAAAGGATAGTGGTAGATTCGGTTTATGAGCGCATCGTGAAGATTGCTCAGGGGGCTGCGCAGATGACCGAGACAAGAATGGAAATTGAATTTTTGTCAGGATGCTATCATCCTTTGATTAACAGGACTCTTAATGGGTTATTGCATGAATGTATGCTCGAATTGCCACTGCAATCTTGGAACGAAGAAGATTTAGAGTTTGCAAAGAGAATTACAGAATCCTTTTCAGCAGATCAAAAACAAACGCAATTGAGGATTTATAATGATTCCAGTTTGATAAACCAATACCTGCATGAAAGCGTAATGCCCTTGACAAGTGAAAAATTATTGTTCCCAGGTTCTACGGATGTAGCCGATGTAAGCTGGATTACACCAACGGCCCAGATAATGACATGTTGTCAGGTTATAGGGACTGCCGGACACACTTGGCAGCTTACAGCAGCATCCGGTATGAGCATAGGTCATAAAGGAATGCTTTATGCAGCCAAGGTGCTGGCCTTAGCAGGAAGCAAACTGATTAGAAATTCGGAGCTACTGGGGAAGGTTCGTGCTGAATTTGATACCGAAACAGATGGAAAAAAATACAAAAGCGTGATTCCAGAAGGAGTTAAGCCGTCTAATCCGACGAAAGAATGAAAATAGCGAAAGAACCTTAAAAGGAGGGGGGCGATTAAAAAAAATATAAATATTAAATAAAAAGGTGGTGAGTCAGAAAAGAGTGATGTGTGCTAATTCGGTAAAAATTCCCACAGAAAATTATTAAAGGACATATTAAAAGACAGGGGGATATAATTATGTCAATTGAAACAAACACAGAAAAAATAAAAAGCCCTGCAAGTAATGTTCGCAAATGGATAATTGTGTTTCTGTTCATTGCCTATGTGATCGCTTTCTTTGATCGTTCTAACATATCAGTTTTAATTGCAGACAAAAGTTTTACTGATATCTTAGGAATTACAGCAAATAAATCCTCGCAGGGACTTTTAACTACTTCTTTTCTTTTGTTTTATGGGATCACATGCTTTTTTGCCGGACCTATTGTACAGAAATTGGGTGTTAGAAAAACCTTAAGCTATAGTCTCATTGCGTGGGCTGTCATAATGGCTATTATGGGATCGGTGTCATCCTTTATGACAATTATCGTGTTCAGGGCTTTGTTAGGTGTCGGAGAAGCCGTGATCGGGCCTTGTACTTCAAAACTTATTCAAACGTGGTTCCCTGTTCAGGAAAGAGGCAAGGCTAATGGAGTATGGTTCACTGGGGTTCTTGCTGGGCAAGTATTAGCTATGCCTCTTGTCGCAGGAATAGTATCCACTGCAGGGTGGAGGACCAGTTTTTATGTACTTGCAGCGTTAGGTCTTATTCCTGCTATAGCCGCATTTGTCTTTGTTTATGACAAAGTTACCGATCATCCGAAAATCAGTAAAGAAGAGATTGATTATATTACACAAGGAGAGAAAGAAGGAACAACAGCTTCAGTACAGAATAAGGTTAGTTTTGAATTCCTTAAAAGCGGTAATTTCTGGCTGCTGATCTTAATTTACTCTTGCAGTACTGCTGCTGCATGGGGAATAATGGCGTGGATGCCTTCTTATCTTCAGGCAAGCTTGGGCTTCTCCTGGGGGCAGATGGGTTCGCTGGCGATGTTACCTTACGTTGGTGGCGCTTTTGTAGCATTGTGTATAGCTCCGCTTATGGACAAATTTAACAAAAGAGCTCCTTTCCTTACTTTTAGTTTCTTAGGATTTGTAGTATTTTTCTATCTGACTACTGTACTTAAGAATACTTCAGCCGCCTTCTCGTCAATGACCTTGGGCTTTTCAATTCTCTCATTAACAACTCCTGCTATTTTTACAATAATGCAAAACATTGTTAAAAGAAATCAGATAGCGACGGCTACTGGATTCCTTAATGGCTTTGCATACATTTGTTCCTCTGCTGTACCATTTCTTATGGGTGTTCTTTATAATAAAACAGGTACGCTTAATTCCGGATTACTATTACTGGTTGGTTTGACTGTTGTTGGTCTTGTTTCAACGATTTCACTTGTCAAACAACGTTTATAATGTACAGAAGAAGCAAAAGGATACCACTATAAAATTTTGGGATTTTGCAGATTGTTTATGATTTAAAATGTCATACCGATATACTGTTTGCCGTGTAGATACTAACAGTCTTGCTCGATACGGCAGCAGTATATCCGGAATGATTTGTGATTGTAAATAAAATGTAAATGGAGGGTGATAAACATGATAAAACTTATGAACAAAGAATTTTTGGATAAACAATACAAATTGTTTATCGGTGGAGAATGGGTTGATTCTAAAGGGGATAAGACCTTTGACACGTACTCACCAATCAATGGTGAATTACTTTCAACTTGTGTAGATGCGAATAAAGAAGATGTGGATCTTGCTGTAAAAGCAGCAAGTAAAGCGTTTGAAACATGGAAGGATACAAGTCGTGATGAACGGGCAGCTATAATGATGAAGCTTGCCGATAAATTGGAATCAATTTCTGAAAGACTTTATATGATTGAAACCATGAATACCGGTAAGGCAATTCGTGAATCTTCAAACATCGATATTCCCGGTGCAATAGGCCAATTAAGGTACTTTGCAAGTGCGATTAAAGCTTTAACAGATGGTATAAAAGAGGCAAGCAAAAACAGTTTTGCCTTGATTGTGAGAGAGCCAATGGGGGTAGTAGGGCAGATTGTACCTTGGAATTTTCCGTTTAGCGTGGCAATGCAGAAGATAGCTCCCGCCTTAGCAGCCGGAAACACTATAGTAATAAAGCCTTCCTCTGAGACCCCGCTGAGCCTTTTGGAATTTGCCAAGGCGAGTGCTGATATTTTACCTCCGGGCGTAGTAAACGTGATTACCGGGAAGGGATCGACAACAGGAAATTATATATTGGAGCATGAGGGCTTTAAAAAACTTGATCTTACAGGGTCAACTGAGGTTGGTTATGTTGTCGCTGAAGCGTCGGCAAAGAAGCTGATACCCGCTACTTTGGAACTGGGAGGGAAATCGGCAAATATTGTATTCCCGGATTGCAACTGGAAGAAAGCTTTAGACGGAGTAAAAATGGGTATTACATTTTGTAGTGGGCAGGTATGCTCCTCGGGTTCAAGAGTATTTGTCCATGAGGATATTTATGATAAATTCCTCGAAGATTGTATTAAGGAATTTAATGAGATCAGAGTTGGCGATCCGTTTAAGATGGAAAGCCAGGTAGGGTCGCTATGTACTGAAGCTCATATGAAAAAGGTTCTGAGCTATATAGATATTGGTAAGAAGGAAGGTGCCAGAGTAGCTTGCGGAGGCTATCGGCTAACCGAGGGTGATTTGGCAGAAGGATGCTTTATCAGGCCTACTATCTTAGCTGATGTGAAAAACGATATGAGAGTAGCTCAGGAAGAAATATTTGGCTCCGTTGCTTGTTTTATTAAGTTTAAGGACGAAGACGACGCAATCAAAATGGCCAACGACAGCGATTTCGGACTGGCGGGAGGAGTATGGACTCAAGATATTAACCGGGCGTTAAGAGTTGCAAAGGCAATCGAAACAGGCTATATGTGGGTGAACACTTATGCAGAAGCAGTTCCCGGTACTCCTTTCGGAGGACATAAAAAGTCAGGTTATGGATACGGCAATGACTTAATAACGGTGGATGAATATTCCAAGATTAAAACGATCTTTATCAGTATGAATGAAAATCCTTCCGGTTGGTATAGTTTTTAACGTAATAAATAGCATGGAAGAAAAGGAGGCTAGGAAAAATGAGAATTCAGGATACAAAAAACTACGGTAAACCTTTAACAGACGTATTGTCGTCATTATCTCCTGAATTGCTAGAAGAAATCAAAACGGTTTCGCAAAAAGTCATGCTTGACAATTTGGGTGAAAAGGGTATGGAGCAGTTTGCCTCGTTGCTCCCAGAAGAAAGGGAAAAATTACTGAAACATGATTTCGTTACAGTAAAGGAACATGGCATTACGCATCCAACCTTTCTTCGTGAACGTATTGAGGTTGCGGCTGCCTATTCAGCTTTGATCAGAGTAGTGGGAGAAGAAAAGGCGCTGGCTATAAACATGGAGAAAACGAAAAAAGTTGGTTACAAGGTGCTGGTGGGCTTTTTCCCAACAGTTGAAGAATTAAAAGCCTGTGGTGATCCATTCGAGGCCTTCAAAGAATTCCAGAAAGCAAATAATGCGGCAAATAATAAAGTTGGATTGCATTGTATTGATGAAATAGAGGATAAACCGGATGTTTATCGTTTCAATGTAAAGTTTTGCTCATTTTATTCCATACCTCAAGAAGTTGGATTAGGGGCTGTATGTGTACCAAGCTGTTATGGAGATGACGTTTTCTTCGCAGAATACTGTCCTCAATTTGGAGTAGAGTTCATACGCAAAGGCACTATTGCAAGAGGCGATAAAGTTTGTGATTTCTGTTTTAAAAGGAAGTAAAAAGGCAATATCACTTTGGAACTAAAAGCTGAATAAATTTTACAAGCCTTATGATACAGGGAGAGTTAATTAAGGCATTGTATGTTAATTAAATTAATTTCCAGTAAAAGAAAGGAGAATTATGATGGTTGAACCTAAAACTTTAGAAGAAGCAAAACAAATGCTTGAGGAACAACGCCAAAAGCTCATTCAACAAGTAACCGGCTCAGAGAGAATACGTGCACTCGTATATTCTGAATTTCTGCCGCTGATGAAAAAAGAGATGGGCGTAAAGAAGGCAAAAGAGGTCTTTTACCAGGCGACGTTTAATGCCGGTAGAAAAATGCAGAAAATGTTTTTCCCTGAAAAGCAAAGTTTACCTGATTTCAGAGAGACACTTTTAAAAGCACTACCTGCTGAAGGTGCAGTAAATGGTATTGAATTTGTAAAATGTAGTGAGGAAGAGCTTGTTATAAAAGTTAAGTCCTGTCCGTTTAAGGAATTTTGGCGGCAATTGGGTCTGAGTAAAGAAGAGGTTTTGGAGATGTGCGAAGTGGCCGATGGTATTGATCACGGCGATTTTGGTGCGATGTACAATTGTACCGTAGATTTTTGGGATAAGCATCCTGAGGATTGCTGCATTATCACTTTGAAACCAAAAACTGAATAGAAATATTTAGGCTCTCCCTGTGGATTTTGTGGTCCTGTGTCAAATATTGAGGCAGCCCTTTCAAAGTCAGTATTGAAGATATTATAAGGCGCTGGCTTTCGCCAACGCCCTTATAATATCGATATTCGAGATACTGAATTAAATAGAATTGAGAATTAAATATTAGTATTTTATATTAAATAAGTTTAAATAAAAGAAACAAAGAAGCATATCTTTGCTGTAATCCGGCGGAAAGAGCAACTGTCAAATATAATCTGTGTAATTGATACATAAAATTTGTAGTTGTAACAATTTATTTGCAATGAAAGAAGGGACGCAGAGTGAATGAAAAAATAAAAGGGCTGTTAATAGTATTATTAGCAGCAGCAAGTGCTGGTGCTGCAGCCCCTGTGGCAAAGTATGTTTATCAATATGATATAACACCCAGTTTAATGTTAGTTTTGAGATTTTTTATGGCTTCGTCGTTTCTTTGGGTTTATATATTTATAAACAGGAAAAGAATTAATTATAAACTTGATAAACAACAAGTATTAATTATGGTAGCTATAGGGGCTGTTGCATATTTTTTGGCTTGCACATTTTATTTTAATGCAATAGTATTCATCCCAGTATCATTACATGTGACGATTTTTTATACATATCCATTTATGGTTAATATTTTTTCCTTTTTTGTCTTAAAGGAAAAAATAACAGGCAAGCAATTCTTTGTTATGGTTATTGCTTTTATAGGAGTGCTGTTGACTGTCTCCATGAAAACTATGACCTTAAGTAGTATAGGCATAATATTTTCTGTATTGGCTGCAATATCTAACGGAAGTTATGTGCTTTTATTGGGAGTAAAGAAGATAGGTAAAGTTGATTCTGTTGTTACAGCAGCATATGCAACTCTATTTGGTTCAATATCATTTTTTGTATATTGTATTGCAAGAGGAGAATTTCATTTAAATGTACCAATGAATGGTCTGGCGGGTATTGCTTTTATAGCAATTGTTTCAACTGCAATTGCAGTTATAGCTTTATCTAAAGGCGTGCGTATTATTGGAGCATCAAAGGCTTCCATAATAAGTATTTTCGAACCTGTAGAAGGTATAATTCTTAGTTTTATATTTTTAAATGAAAGTATGGGTATGAAACAATTATTTGGTGTTGTTCTAATAATGTCAGCCATAGTTTTTCTTAATTGTTCTAATACTGTTCCTAAAGAGCAGAATGAGGTTCTATAAAGGGACAAGTGGAAAATAAAAAATGGAGGGATAAACATGGAAAAAAAAGTTATTAACACTAATGAAGCCCCAAGTGCCATCGGGCCATATTCTCAGGCGATCTCTTGCAATAATCTTCTCTTTATATCAGGGCAGCTGCCAATTAGCCCATTAAATGGAGAATTTGCAGGCGATGACATCAAAACACAGACTGAGCAGTCCTTAAAGAATCTTTGTGCTATTTTGAATGAATGTGGATTAAATACCAAAATGGTTCTTAAGACAACGGTATTTCTTCAAAATATGGCAGATTTTGCGAAAATGAATGAGGTATATACGGAATATTTCGGTTGCGAATCCCCGGCAAGGTCTTGTGTAGAGGTTGCAAAATTGCCTAAAGGTGCGTTAGTTGAGATCGAGGCAATTGCTTGTTTACCAGCATAAAAATAAGAACGCTATGCTAGAATAGCAAATACATGACGAGGAGGCTTATTAAGTGGCAAAATTCACCGGCATAGAAATTTTAGATGCATTTGTGACTATTGCACCATGTCTGAAAGATTTATATGCTTTTGATGTGTTTGTACTGGTCTGTGATACGGAAAAAATTCTTGCGTACGTACCTGCAGATGGCCTGGATATAAAAGCTAAAATTGGAGATCGGGTTCAAACTGGTAGTTCATTATATGCCGCGATGCAGGGAAGAAAAAAGGAAATGATGTTAGTTGAGAAAGAGGTTTATGGCGTTTCGTATAAAGCCATTGCTGAACCGATCTTTGATAAAGAAAATAATGTAATCGGAGCAGTCGCAATCGGCCGTGATTTGGAGAGTCAGAACGAGTTGCGGGAGGTTATTGAGCAGTTTAGTTCAGCCTTTGAGCAGGTGAATAGCAGTGTGCAAGAAATAGCTTTTGGAGCCCAGAATATGGCTAATATTGGAACAAGACTGGCGGCAACAACTCAACAGGCGAAAGAAAACGTGAAGAAGACTGATGAAATAATTCGGATGATACGAGAGATTGCCGATATGAGCAAGCTGTTAGGGTTAAACGCGGCTATTGAAGCAGCTCGGGCCGGGGAACACGGAAGAGGATTTGCCGTTGTGGCCGAAGAGATAAGGAGGCTTGCAGCGGAAAGTAATAACTCCGCTAAGCAGGTTGAATCAATTCTTGTAGAAATTGCAGGGGCCATAGAGGGCATAAACGGTGATACTCAGGAAACGAGTGCAGTCAGCGAGGAACAGTCCTCAGCCACACAGGAGATAGCGGCATCTATGGAGGAATTGATTGCTCAGCTGGAAACGCTGAATGGGCTTGTTCAGGGGTAATATGAATTGGGTAGTTGCTTATTTATGGTAGTCAAATACCGGTATAGGGAATTGACATAATAGGTCTACTGTAGTAAACTTTTTTCTGAGAGGTAAGAAAAGTAAAGAAGAAAGTGAGTAGAACAATGGAGGATTCATATAAGCTATTTGATGCAGAATACAAATTAATGAAAATTATATGGAAAAACGAACCGATAAACTCTACGTCGTTAGTAAAAACATGTAATGAATTGCTCGGATGGAAAAAGTCAACAACTTATACTATGCTTAAAAAGCTTAAAGATCGTAATATAATTAAAAGCGAAAATGCAATTGTGTCATCATTAGTCAGAATAGAAGAAGTGAAAAAATATGAAAGCGAAAAAATAATCCATACAACTTTTGATGATTCGTTGCCTCGTTTTCTTGTGTCTTTTTTGGATGGTAAAAAAATTTCAGTTGAAGAAGCTGAAGAATTAAAGCTGATTATTGATCAATACAAGGATTAATGTAGGAGAATCAAATGGTTGAATTATTTGAAAGTATTATCAGCATGGGTATAACGGCATCCATAATAGGGATAAGTGTAGTGTTATTAAGGAAAGTGTTTAAAAAGAAGGTACCTTCCATTGTCTTCTATACCCTTTGGATGGTGTTTTTTATCCGACTGATTCTTCCCGTTACCATATCCAGTGAATTAAGTTCGTTTAATTTTGTTGAAGCTTTATTTGATAAAGAGGTAGAAGTAGTATCATACCTTTCGGATGATGTACAATTCGTGAATCTTTCGAAAATAAATATTAGCATGAAACAGCCAATTGAAACATTGGGGAATTTCGTACAAGGGGAACCCAAAGAAACAAGATTTCCAGCCAAATTAACAGGTGAGATTTTAAGTATTATCTGGTTAAGTGGTTTTTTTATTTTGATTGTATTTACAGTAATAAAATACATAAAGGTTATACACTCATTGAAAACCGCAACCAAATATAAAAGTAGTATTGTTAAGGAAGTTGCCTTCAATTTAGGGCTAAAAAAAGATGTTAAGATTTATGAAACAGACCAGGTGGTTATCCCGATGGTTTGCGGATTATTTAAACCGAAAGTGTATTTGCCGTTGAATATAAAAGAAGAAAAAGCAGTACATGTTATAGCACATGAACTTATTCATTTGAAACGAAAAGATTATTTAGTCAAATTAGCTGTATATTTTATCGCATGTATTCATTGGTTTAATCCCTTGGTTTGGTGGGCGGTAAGGTTATTAAGTGAAGATATTGAAATGTCTTGTGATGAAAAGGTAATTAATGTATACGGGCGAGGCATAAAGCAAAACTATATGTACTCGATGTTGTCATTCCAAAAAATAAATAATAAACCGCTTGAGAAACTCTTTCTTACCTTTGGTAATAATAGCCTAAGAAAAAGAATAGAAAACCTGTTGATTGTAAAGAAAGACAGCGTTCCTTTTTATTGTCTTTATTGTGCGATTTTAATTATGTTTTCTATTACTATGCTAACAAATCCAATAAAGGTATTGGGAATTGATAATCCAAGTCCAAATGTCAAGGTGTCTGATGATATATATGTGCTGAATATGGTTAGTCCGGTAATCGACGGAAAAATTACAAAAGGTTTTAATATATCCTCACAGGCAGTTTATCATGACGGTATAGATATCAGTGCTCGTGAAGGTGATGTGATTATGGCTGTTGAGGATGGGTATGTATCATATGTTGGCGAGGATGAGAAATATGGTTTGTTGATCAAAGTTACGCATAAAAACGGTTATGAGACATGGTACGCAAGGTGCCAGTCAATCAAAGCAGAAAAAGATCAAAAAGTTAAAAAATCACAAGAAATAGGGACGGTTGGATTTAGTGGAACCGGACCACATCTGCATTTTTCAGTGTTATACAATGGTGAATTTATTGATCCTATGACATTTTTAGAGGCCAGTATAGTCCGGTAATATATAAAAATAGTGGCTTGACAAAAAAGGACTATCGCGGTAGACTAGACACAGGTCTATCGCGATAGTCCTTTTTGCGGAATAAAATATCTTATATAACCAAGGAGGAAATTATGAAGAAAAAAGTAATTGCAATTGTGCTCATGGTAATAGTAGCTTTTCAGTTATTCGGTATAAGAACTTTTGCTCAGCTGCCAATTGAAGGCGGAAGTGAAAAAGATGTTATTTATGGACCAAAGGATTATATATATAACAAATACCTTAAGAAAGAAGAACCTTTCATGAAGTACTGTTTTTCCGGTGAAAGAATGGGTAATGCCATATCAATAACGGAGGGAACAGTTCAATCGGTCCAATATAGTTTTAATCCCAATTTCTATATGACCTATGGATTTGCTAGTTATGAGGAGGCGGTAAAAAGTCTTAAAAAAAATAATGTTGATACAAAATATATAAGCATGACCGTTTGTATAGCACTGAATAAAACAGAGAAGGTTTATTACATAGGCATTGAACCCGGTACAGCTAATGTAACAAAAGGTCAAGAAGTCAAAAAGGGAAGTTATTTGGGTAAGATAGGATATGGCATAAAAGATGTACCTGAAAAAAGCTTGACCGTATCCTATGAAGTTGGTAATAAACTTGGGGATATTGAAAAAGTGATTAGCAATTTTACAAATACGAGCAACAATGACAGCGTAGAGAATCAAAGTGAAGAGATTAAGGAAAAGAAGAGTGAAGAAAAAATAAATCGGGAAAATCAAAAGTCTGAAATAGATTATCGAGAGGACTACTTGTCAATAGATGAGTTGGATGAAATATATGCGATTTTTTATCAATCGTTAATGGAAGGGCATCCGAGTTTATATGCTTACACGGATAAAGAGCAGCTGGATACGGCATTTAAAGAATTGAAAAGCAAGTTAAGTCAACCTTTAAGAAGAAATGAATTGTTTTTGCATCTAAATGAAATTATCCATTTGGTTAAGGACAATCATACATATATTGCAAAATCATACCTGTCCAATGAAGATATGGCCTATGATATACCGTACGATTTGCCTGTAAAATTAGGTTTTATCAACGGTAAATGCTATGTTTTAGATATTTATAAAGATTTGGACCAACTAAATATTGGAGATGAGATTACTGCTATCAATGGCGAAGCTATAGAGATTGTAAGTCAAAAGCTTAAGAGAGCCGCCGGAACAGCGGATGGAAATATCAAAGGTTTCAGTGATATCTATCTGCTTAAAGAATCCCCGTCTTTAGGAAGTGGTTTTAAATACCTTTATGACATTGTGTATAGGCCTAAGCTTGGGGATCCCTTTGTAATGGAAACGGATCACGGAAAAATTTCTTTCACGCTGGAAAGTTTGGAAATACCGGAAAAAAGCCCAGGCGATTATCAGTACGTAGAGGTAAATAGAAAAGGGGACACTTTAATTCTGGGGATAAATACGATGTACTTGACAGACGAGCACTTTAAAACGGTAGAAGAAGCTTTAACCGCACCTGACGCGGAAAATATAATCATTGATTTGCGTAAAAACATGGGCGGAAGTGATGAATCAGTAGAGAAATTGTTTCAGATGCTTTATGATGGTTCTTTTATTGTTGAAAAAAGGTATGAGGTAAGAAGCAATGAATCATATGAGTTTAATAAGTATGCTTTAAATTTGACTGGCGAAATAGCATGTTTTGCAGACTACTTGTATGATGAGACAACCAATGATTATTATATAGACTGGACAACCCACCCGGATGAATTTGCGGAAATTCAGGGTAAAAACTTATGTGAAGATAAACGAATATATGTGTTAACTTCGGAACTGACCGGATCGGCTGCTACGGTTTTATCAAATCTGATTCAATACCATAAAATCGGTTTGGTTCTGGGAAGAGAAGGTTCCGGAGCAATTCATCATATGAATGCATTGAAATTTTCTAAGATCCGTCTTGGTGAATCAGGGCTTATTTTACAGGTACCCCTTGTAAAAATCATACCTAATTATGTAGCATCTGATGTTGAATATGGCAGGGGCGTTATTCCGGATATTATCATTCCTTATTCATTGGAAGAAGAAATCGGAGATGATGACCTGACGTTAGCCACAGCTCTTGAGTATGTGAATTCGGCGAAGCAAGAAGGACCAAACAGAATGAAGAAAGGAATCCTGATAGGAGTGGGATTATGTGCTATTATTGGAGTTTGCATCAAGTTAAAGGTTCAGTGATCACATATACGCATGAGTGAATATTTTATTTTGGCAGCTGTGAGGCAATGACATTCAGATCATCCAGAAGCCATAAAGCCATACATTTATCCCAGACGGGATGTTCTTTGATTATATAAGTCGGATTTGGGAAATTAAATGGCTCCACCTCTAGATTTAAAAATCTCCAGCTACCGGTTGTGATATCATTATTTACTAAATGCTTGTTAAAAGTGGTGGTGAGAAGGTATTTGGAAGAACTTTCTTTAAAATTCTTTAACGATCTACATATGTCCTGAACGGAAAAATGAACAAGGCAATCTCGGCAAATAATTATATCCGACTGGGGTAAAGGGTCTTTGGATATATCCAGTGAGAGAAAATGCCTTTTCTCATTTGCGTATTTATGATTATTCTGTTTAATGAGTGCGGGAACAATATCTACACCGATGTATTGCTTGATACGCTTCATGTCGACATGTTTCATCCAGTTGAAATCTCCACACGGAGCATCCAAAACAGTGTTTATTTTAAACCGCAAAAACAAAGTTCCTAGTTTGCTAATCAGCACTTTTGTTTCCTTAAGGCTCGAACCAGGACCAGAAACAGATTCTTTTCCTCCCCACATATTGCCTTCATATATTTTCTGAAAAACCTCTTGCAATTTCTACACTCCTGTCAATTAAGATATTTTACTAAATCCTTGTATTTCAATATATGTACCGTCATGACAGGAGGTCCCTCGACGATTTATGCAAAGAATGCAAAACTATATTAGGCATAAAATTCCCCCAAGCCGGTAAATTGTAATATGCATGTTTTGTGACGGGGGGATTTGGGTGAAAAGGTGTGGTGGGATATTTCGAGTATTTCTGATTGCTCTTATATTTCTGATGTTGCCGTTTATTATTCAAGGCGAAGACTTGCTTGTTTTTCCGGGTGTGCGGGTCGAAGGCATGGAATTGGGCGGAAAGAATCAAGCAGAGGTTTTTAAAGTTTTTGAGTCTATTGACGAAAAGGTAGGTAAAAGGAGTATAAATTTTGTCATAGACGATGTTTCCGGCGATTTACCGGGGAAAATCACAACAACGTATCAGGAAATAGGTATTGTTCTTGATAAGGATAAAATGTGGCAGGATGCTGTCGCTGTCGGACGTGACGGAAATTGGTGGACGAATATTCTCATGAAATGGCAGGCCAAAAGAAAGGGGTATGTCATTTCTTTGCGGTTGTACATTGATGAGGAAAGAGCGGAGAAGTTTCTGCGAGAGAAGACAAAGCCCTGGTATAGAGAAGCAAAGGATGCCGCCCTACAAACAACTGAGGACGATAAGGTGATGATAATACCCCATGAATATGGCAGAGGTGTGGATTGGGATGCTGCCATGAGGTATTTGCAAGAAGAGATAAGCTATCGGCCGGGGTTGCCCCTTGGGGTGACGCTACACCTTACTTCCATAGAACCAAAGAGACTGACGGAGGATGTTGAGAAGTATCAAATAACGGAGCTGTTGAGCGGATTTACAACGGTTTTTAATCAGAATGAGAAGAATAGGACCCAAAATATACGCATAGCAGCAAATAGTATTGACGGTTGTCTCATTGAGCCGGGAGGTATCTTTTCGTTTAATGAGGTAGTGGGGCCCCGTACGGAGGAGGCCGGATACAGTGATGCGAAGATATTTGTTCAAAATGAGGTTGTCCCCGGGATAGGGGGCGGGGTTTGCCAGGTTTCCAGCACTGTATATATTGCTGCTTTAAAAGCGGAGCAGGAAATCGTTGAGCGTTATCCACACAGTAAAACGGTATCCTACGCAACTCCCGGTCTAGATGCGACAGTCGTATACGGATACAGGGATGTCAAGTTTAGAAACAATACGGAAGGACATTTGCTAATCAAATGTCATGTCGAAAAGAACAGGCTTATGGTAAAGATTTATGGCAAAGAGAAAAAGCGTGAAGGGACAGTAGAGATCAAAAGCAGGAGGGTGAGTGAGATTCAGCCGGATACCATTTTCCTTGAGGATCCTGACGTGCCCCAGGGGGAATATATTCTGGCGCGCCAGGGTGAGGCCGGTTTGATTGTAGTGGTGGAAAGGTTTTACTATGATAAATCAGGTAGCTTAATCATGAAGGAGTTTATTTCCCGTGATTCTTATCCTGCGGTTGCCAGGATCATCAAAGTCCGTGAAGGTGGTTAGGTTTTTAGGCCTGTGGTTGTCCGGTGATGATGCTTTGTAGTATAATATGACCTGTAACATTAGTGAATTGCTGTCAAAGAGATATCATGCAATATAGGGAGATAAGGTGATGAAGACAATCTTGTCAAAGAATACAGGCAGGAAACGAAGCAAGGCCAAGCTGCTGGTTGGGTCGTTACTGGTTATCTTGCTGGTGGTTGCGGTGCTGAGTAGAGCGGTATTTTATAGCCAGTTAGGTCCTGTGGATGCAGGGGATATTGAGGAACATTCTTTTGTGGTGGAATACGGCTCGACCCCGGGAGAGATAGCCGCCAATCTTGCGAGCGAAAATTTGATTAAGAATCAGCGCTCTTTTTTGCTTTATGCACGTATAACCGGCAAAATCAATCAGTTTAAAGCAGGCCAATACATATTCACTCCGTCACAAAGCAGTCGGGAAATCATCGATCTCCTCATTGAGGGACGGGTCGCAACAGAAACCTTCACTATTCCCGAAGGATACCATTTGCGCCAAATAGCGCGGGTTTTTGCCGATAAAGGGATTGCCAAAGAGGAAGAATTTTGGGATGCGGTAAAAAACGGAGAGTTCGACTATCCGTTTTTGCAGGACTTGCCGCGGGACGAAAGGCGTCTGGAGGGATATTTGTTTCCGGATACATACATTATAGCTAAGGACATGGAAGTAGAAAAAGTTTTAGATGTGATGCTGAAGCGTTTTGATGAGGTCTACAAAAAGGTGAGCCCGGAAAATTCTGGGTTAAGTGTGCATGATGCCGTGACACTGGCCTCGATCATAGAGTGCGAGTCCTTGCTTGATAGGGAAAGGCCGTTGGTGGCTTCGGTTTTCTTGAACCGTCTGGATATTGGGATGAAGCTGGATTCGGATGCCACGATCCAGTACCTTTTTGACGAACGCAAGGGGCGTGTTTTGTACGCGGATTTGGAGATAGATTCTCCATATAATACTTATCGCAACAAGGGATTGCCGCCCGGACCCATCGGCAGTCCGGGAGAAGCTTCATTGAGGGCTGTGTTTGAGCCGGCGGATACCGATTACTTTTACTTCGTGGCCAGAAAGGATAACAGCGGGGAACACGTTTTTGCCGCAACGTTTTCCGAGCATGTGAAAAACAAGAACTTACTAGGGTATTGAGACAAGCTTTTTGTGAGAAGGCTAAAAAGGTTGTGGCGTTGATGGTTGAAATGGTACCTGAAAAGGTTGTAGGATTTATTAGAAACCTATTGCCGGAAAGAACAGAGTTTTTACAGCAGCTTGAAAAAGAGTGTCAAGATGAATATATCCCTTTAGTTGAGCCTGAGGTGGGACAGTTCTTGCAGGTGATGGTCAAGGCCAGAGGGGCATGCAGGATACTGGAAATCGGAACAGGGATTGGGTATTCGGCAATTCTGCTGGCAGAAGCTTTCCGGGACAGCGGGGGACACCTTACGACGATTGAAATAGATCAGGACAGGCATGTGAGGGCCTGTAGGAATTTTTGTGAGGCCGGGGTCAGTGACCTGATTACGGCGTTGCACGGCGATGCCAATGAGATACTTCCCGAACTTGGTGGAAGCTTTGACTTGATATTTATGGATGCGGCCAAGGGGCAGTATCCTGAATTTTTTGCCCGGCTGTGGCCGTTGCTGGAGAGGGGTGGGGTTTTGCTCATTGACAACATCTTTTTGAACGGTTGGGTAATTGATATGAGCTGGCCCGAACGGAGAAAAAAGACCATGGTTGTTCGCATGAAGGAACTGCTGGATACCCTGAAGGCCCACCCTGATTTGATTACTTCTGTAATCCCTTTGGGTGACGGGCTGGCGGTCAGTGTAAGGAGATAGATTATCATGAAGAAAGTTGAACTTCTTGCTCCCGCGGGAAATTTGGAGAAGTTAAAAATAGCCGTGCATTACGGTGCGGATGCCGTTTACCTGGGAGGAAAGCTCTTTGGCTTGAGAGCCTTCGCCGATAATTTCAGCCTGGAGGAGATTGCGGAGGGCGTAAGATTTGCCCATGAACACCGGGCCAAGGTGTATGTGACGGTTAATATTTTCCCCCATAATGATGATATCAGGATGCTGCCGGAATACTTAAAAGAACTGGAGAAGACCGGAATCGACGGTCTCATTATTTCCGACCCGGGTGTATGGCAGATCGTGCGGGATACGGGAGTAAACCTCGATCTTCATCTCAGTACCCAGGCTAATACGGTCAACTGGGCCGGGGCAAAGTTTTGGGAAAACCATGGCATGAAACGGCTGGTTTTGGCCAGGGAGTTGTCTTTGCAAGAAATTATGGAAATCAGAAAGCATGTCGGTATTGACCTGGAGGTTTTTGTCCATGGTGCCATGTGTATTTCCTATTCGGGACGCTGTCTTTTGAGCAATTACATGGCCGGCAGGGATGCCAACAAGGGTGAGTGTGCTCAGCCCTGCCGCTGGAAATATGCCCTCGTTGAAGAAAAGAGGCCCGGCATATATTATCCTCTTGAGGAGGATGCATTGGGGTCCTATGTCTTTAATTCTCAAGATTTGTGTTTGATACACCATCTGCCGGCTTTGCTCGAGGCCGGAGTCAGCAGCTTGAAAATTGAAGGACGCATGAAGAGCATCCACTATGTGGCGACTGTCGTTAATGCGTACCGCAGGGCGCTGGATGAGTATTACCGTGATCCGCAAAACTATTCCTTTGACCCTGCGTGGGATGAGGAAATAACTAAGGTCAGTCATCGTGATTACACCACCGGCTTTTTGTTCGGCAAGCCGGATGAAAAAGACCATAATTACGGGACGTCCTCTTACCTGAGGGACTATGATTTTGTCGGTCTGGTCTTAGATTATGATAAAGAGACAGGCTGGGCTACGGTTGAACAGCGTAATAATTTCGGGGTTGGTGATGTGCTGGAGTTTTTCGGGCCTTCGTTGGATGTGTTCTCCCAGTCCTTGACGGAGCTGCAGGATGAGGAAGGGGAATGTATAGAAATAGCGCCGCATCCGCAACAGGTCGTGAGGATGCCGGTGGATAAGCCGGTGAGCAAATGGGATTTGATTCGGCGGGCCAAAGGATGATGGGGTTGGAAAAGATGAGAGAGTTGGAAAACAGGATCCTTCTGAGAATACCGAAAAAAGACATCAATTTTTTGAATAGGATCATTGAGGGATATGATAATCTTGGGGTGGTGTCGACCCTTGATCCTCAGGAGGGCTTGGTGATGGTACGTGTTACCCCGGATACAAGGCAGGAAGTCATGAAAATACTGGCGGAGATGCCTTTTGCTATTGAGTATTTGACAGGGCAAACAGGTGATTAAAAACATGTGATTAAAACAGGAACTTTTCGGCGAGGATAGAAGCGGGAGGTTCTTTTTCTGATGGGTAAAAGGATTAACATCTTATTGTGTATTTCAGGGCTTCTTATGTGGGCGGTCGTATTAAGAACGGGTTATCTTCAGTTGTACAACGGTGATAACTCCGGAGCGGCTTTGGCCGAAAAGGCCATTAAGTTTCGTACGCAAATCATAGCCGGAGAAGATTATTGCCGGGGTGAAATACTGGACCGTAATTTTTTCTCGCTCACGGATAGTGGTGTAAGACCGGCATTGGTGGTCTTCCCCGGAAGCATCAGGAACGTGGAAGATACTGCAAAGCTATTGGAGGATCGGATTGGCCTGGCGCATGAATACACGGTGAAACAGATTGAGAGAAACCGGGAGGCTCTTGGCAAAAGGACACCTTTTTTTCTAAAAGTCAATCTTGAGGCCGCGGATGTACTGACGCTTGAAAACCAGGAAATTAGCGGGATTGAGGTAATACCCATTAAAAACAGATATGGCCCGGACTCGGTGGCCAGACACCTTATCGGGCATTTGAACGGTATTGATGATGAACAGTGGGATGAGTTGAAAGAACAGAAAAAGACGAGAGACACTAATGCGGATTTGCCTACTTCTTATAGGATTAATGATAAAATAGGAGTTGCCGGACTGGAAAAGAAATATGAGCAGGCCTTAAGAGGAACGAAGGCCGAAAAATCAATTCTGGCTATCTCTGATGCCGGCGGGAAAATCATAGAAGGGTTAGGGTACAAAATTCAGGAAATATCCTCGGACTCTTGGCGTAATCATTTAATACTTACACTTGACAGGCGTTATCAAGAGATTGTGGAAAAGGTCATGGATGAGAAAATCGCACGTGGGGCGGTGGTTATCGTCGATGTGGCTTCCGGCGATATTTTAGCGGCCGCCAGCCGACCGAATTTTGATCAAAACGAGGTAGAAAAATTTATTGACGGTTACGATGAGTTGATCGATCGGACACAAAGGGTCGCTTTTTACCCGGGTTCGGTCTTCAAAATGGTCGTAGCGACAGGTGTTTTGGAGGAGAAGCTTGTTGATCCTGATGAGGTGTTTACTTGCGAGGGTAGTTATGTCTTTTCTGACGGGACCGAGATCAAGTGTTTGCAAAAGCACGGCGATATTAATCTTATTGAGGCTATCACGAAATCATGCAATACGACTTTTATACAACTGGGACAGAGATTGGGGAATGATAAGCTAAGGGAATACGCGGCAAAGCTGGGTTTTGCAGTCAATTTAACTTCGTCTTCACCACCTGCCCTTTTGGGGAATACTTCAATAGGGCAGCAAGGGGTACTGGTCAGTCCCTTACAGGTGGCCAATCTTTATGCCACTATTGCCCGAAACGGCTGGTATTGTCCCTGCCGTCTGGTTTCTTCTATTCGTAATTACCAGGGAGAGGTTGTCTTTGAAGATTCTCCGACACCTTCGGTTCAAGTCATGTCGGAGGATACATCTGCGCTGCTTCAGAAGGCCCTGGCAAAGGCTGTGTTATCAGGTTCGGGCCGACAGGCCTGGGTGCAGGGGAAAGGAACAGCCGGCAAAACCGGTACCGCTCAGGTTAATGATGAAGGGCGGGTAATTGCTTGGTTTGCCGGCTACACACCTGTTGAAAAGCCAAAGTTCGCCATCGCCGTGATGATTGAGGAGAATACCAGCGGCGAGAGAAGCGGTCTGCAGGGAGGGTCTTCGGCCGCGCCGGTCTTCAGAGAAATAGCGGAGGGGATATTTGAACTAGCAGAGGAATAGGGTGTTAAGTAAAGTAAAATGTGTGTATTTAAGTAAAATAGGTATCGAAAAAGCGGGTAAATTGTTGTACAATTATTGTTAATGGTATTATGGTGGTTAAAATAGTATATGAATAAGTGGAAGGTGCTGATAAAGGAGACAAAATATTTGTAAGAAGTGATATATTCAACATTGGAAGAGGAGTGAAAAAGTTCATGAAGAAAGGGACCTTTAAAGGTGGCGTTCACCTGCCGGGTTATAAGGATATGACCCAAGGGCTGGGAATCGTCACCGCAGTTATTCCGGACAAAGTCTATATTCCTCTGTCCCAACATATAGGCGCTCCCTGTTCACCTATCGTGCAGGTTGGTGAGGAAGTGAAAAAGGGACAGAAAATTGGTGAAGGAAAAGGCTTTGTTACGGCTCCTGTCCACGCCAGCGTGAGTGGCAAGGTAGTGGCTATTGAGACGAGGGAGCACCCGGGCGGAAATTTTGTTCCCTGTATTGTTATTGAGAACGATCGCCGGGAGGAATGGGAGAAGACGATCAAACCTCGTTCTAATCCTCAGGATTTGAGCCCGGAAGAGATCCGCAAAATTGTTTTTGAAGCCGGGATTGTAGGTATGGGAGGGGCTACTTTTCCTGCCCATGTTAAGTATAGTCCGGTTGAAGGGAAAAAAGCCGAAGTTGTTGTGTTAAACGGGGTTGAATGTGAACCGTATATCACTTCCGACCATCGCTTGATGCTGGAAAAAGCTGAACGCGTTGTAGCCGGTTTGCAATATATTATGAAGTCTGTCGATTGCAGCAAAGGTGTAATCGGGATAGAAGATAACAAACCGGATGCGATTGAAGTTATGGAAAAGGCCGCGTCAGGTGTACCGGGTATCGAGGTGATGTCTTTGCCGGAAAAATATCCGCAGGGTTCGGAAAAACAGTTGATTTATTCCTGTACGGGTCGGGAGGTTCCGGTTGGTGGGTTACCTCTTGCTGTGGGAGTCGTAGTCAGCAATGTGGGTACGTCGGTTGCTGTGGCTGAGGCCATTGAAGAAGGCAAGCCGTTGATTGAGAGAATCCTTACCTTAAACGGTGATGGGGTCAAGTCGCCTGCAAACTATTCAGTGAGGGTCGGTACCTTGTTCAGTGATTTGATCGAGCAGAGCGGCGGTTATACCGGAGAAATAGAAAAAATCATTGCCGGTGGGCCGATGATGGGGAAAACGGTTTATACGGATAGTGTTCCGGTTATTAAAGGTTCTTCCGGTGTAGTGGTGTACAAGAAGAAAGAACAAGAAGTATTCAAGGAACGTGACTGTGTTCGCTGTGCCAGGTGTGTCGACGGCTGTCCGCAGTTTCTTGAACCGACTACTTTGATGAAACTGGCAAAACGCCAGCAGTGGGAAGAAGCTGAGAAAAACTATGCTCTCAATTGCATAGAATGTGGTTCGTGCGAATACGTATGTCCTGCCAGGATACCGCTTTTGCAGTATATACGCCGGGCGAAACAAGAAATAACAGCCATCAACAGGGCTAAGGCGAATAAATAACGGGGGAATGTGGATATGAACAATCAGGGCAATCTGTTAACCGTAACACCGTCACCGCATTTACACAGTTCGAACAGCATACCTGCGGCTATGCGGGACGTTATTATTGCACTTATACCTGCTTTTATAGCTTCGGTGTACTTTTTTCGAATCTCTGCCGTTTTGGTGGTCGTAACTTGTATTGTAACGGCCGTTGTTTGTGAAATGGCAGCACAGAAATTAATGAAGAGAGAGGTAACCGTAAATGATTACAGCGCTGTCATTACGGGACTGCTTTTAGCACTTACGCTGCCTGCTACGGTACCTTTATGGGTAGCGGCGATAGGGGCTGCGGTTGCAATCATTATCGGCAAGCAGCTTTTTGGTGGACTGGGAAATAATATCTTCAATCCGGCCTTGATCGGCAGGGCATTTTTGCTGGCCTCCTGGCCGGTAGCAACAACAGGCTGGGTTACACCCATCGACGGTGTTTCCACGGCAACACCTCTGGGTATCATCAAAGAATCATTAGGAAGTGAGCTGCCAAATCTTACAGATATGTTTATCGGAAATATTGCCGGGTGTCTCGGCGAGACAAGCGCCTTGGCGTTACTGCTCGGAGCCTTATATCTCATTTATAAAAAGCATATTGATTGGCGTATTCCTACAGGCTATCTGGCCACGGTTTTTGCTATTACGGCGGTGGTGGGGATGACAAAGGGACAGGGTCTTTCTTATCCCGTCTTTCATCTTTTTGCCGGCGGTTTGATGCTGGGGGCCTTCTTCATGGCCACCGACTGGGTTACTACCCCTGTGACTAAGAAGGGGAGGGTGGTTTTTGGAATCGGTTGTGGATTGATTACGGTTTTGATTCGTTTAAAAGGCGGGTATCCGGAAGGAGTCTGCTATTCAATATTGTTGATGAATACTTTAGCTCCTCTGATAGACCGTTATACAAAAGACCGGGTGTTTGGAGGAGGGAAGAGTCATGCGTGATGTGTTAAAATTAGGAGCGTTTTTGCTTATTGTAGCCGGTATTGCCGGGTTAGGCTTGGGCTATGTGAATTCCCTCACCGCACCGGTAATATTAGCCCAAGAGGAAGAAAACAAAATCAGCGGGTTTCAAGAGGTTTATTCCCAAGCTGAGGAAATAAAGGACGAAAGCGCTAAGTACCTACCGGATGGTGCGGACGGAATTGTGCGGGAAGTGAATGTTGCCTACCAAAAAGGAACCCCGGCCGGTGTTATTTATATGGTCGAGCCGAAAGGGTATGGCGGAGAAATACAAATGCTGGTAGCCTTTGATATAGCTACAAAGGAAATTACAGCGATCAAGGTATTAAGCAACAAAGAAACTCCGGGTTTAGGTGCCAAATGCGGCGAAGAATTTTTTAGCGAGCGTTTCCAAAACAAAAGTGCGGAAGGTGTCTTGGAACTGGTAAAGCAAGAACCTGTCGGAGATAATCAGGTAATGGCAATCACGGCTGCTACTATTACCTCCAAAGCGGTGGTGGAAGGTGTGAATACCGCCAGAGAGCATTTTGTGAGTAATTTTCTCTAACCCCGGTGTTAGATTGATATTGTGGGAGGTAAAAAACAATGAACTTAGCGAAAACATTCAGCAAAGGCATAATAAATGAAAATCCCCTTTTCCGCTTAATGTTAGGTATGTGTCCTGCGCTGGCAATCACGACGTCGGTTGAAAACGGGATCGGCATGGGGATGGCTTTTACAGCCGTGCTTTTGGCCTCAAACGTTGTTGTGTCTTTACTGAGAAGGATTATTCCCGAAAGCATACGTATACCCTGCTTTATTGTTGTGATAGCTTCCTTCGTAACTATCACGGAAATGGTTATGCATGCCTATGCCCCGGCCTTGTTTGAAAGCCTGGGAATCTTCATTCCTTTGATTGTTGTGAACTGTATTATTCTCGGTCGGGCTGAAGCCTTTGCCAGTAAAAACGGTCTGGTGCCCTCCGTAATGGATGCCTTAGGTATGGGCCTCGGTTATACACTGGCGCTGGTAACTGTAAGTGCGGTCAGGGAAGTGCTGGGGGCTGGGACGTTTTTAGGGATTCCTATTATCGGACTAATTGACAATCCAGCGCTGGTCATGATACTTCCCCCCGGTGGCTTCATAGCCTTGGGATGTATCCTGGCCTTGTTGAATAAAATGCAACAGAAAAAAGCCCAGTCAAATTAAAGAGTAATTAATTAACGAAAGGACAGATGGCCGATGCGAGACATTTCAATTATTGTTATTAGCGCGGTTTTGATTAATAATATTGTGCTGTCACAGTTTCTAGGCATTTGCCCCTTTTTGGGGGTATCTAAAAAGGTCTCTTCAGCAGTGGGGATGGGCCTTGCCGTTACTTTTGTCTTGACCTTTGCCGGGATGATTACCTGGTTCGTTCAGCAGTTTGTACTGATACCCCTGGAAATCGAATATCTGCAGACTATTGCCTTCATTTTGGTTATTGCTTCTTTAGTCCAGTTTGTGGAAATGGTGGTTAAGAAAACAAGCCCTGATTTATATAAGGCGCTGGGTGTCTATTTACCTTTAATAACTACTAACTGTGCGGTACTAGGTGTTTCAATTCTCAATATCCAAAAGACATACGGTTTTCTTGACTCAGTCGTTAACAGCTTTGCCAATGCCATCGGTTTTACTTTGGCTTTGGTTTTGATGGCGGGCATCAGAGAAAGGCTTGAGGATGCCGATATTCCTGCCAGCCTTAAAGGGCTGCCGATTTCCTTGATCACTGCCGCCTTGATGTCAATAGCCTTTATGGGATTTACAGGACTTATATAAATTACGCGGAGGTATAACAAATGGTTTATGCGGTTATTAGCTTAGCGGTTATGGGGGCTGTTTTTGGGGTTATCCTTGCCGTAGCCGGTAAAAAATTTGCAGTTGAAGTCGATCCTCGAATTGAAGCAATACAGAAGATCCTCCCCGGAGCCAATTGCGGTAGTTGTGGTTATCCCGGTTGTAGCGGTTATGCCGAAGCGATTGTGCTGGGCGGTGCAGGAATGTCCTTGTGTCCGGTCTGCGGAAGCGATGTGGCGCAAAATATTGCTCAGATTATGGGAGCTAGCGTTGATGAAAAGACGAGTCAGCGGAACGTAGCCCAGTTGATGTGTGCGGGTAGTACAGGGAAGGCCAAGCCCCTTTACAAATACGAAGGGATACAGGACTGCAAGGCGGTGGCTTTGCAGTACAAGGGGCCTAAAGTTTGCAACTACGGTTGCTTCGGACTGGGGACTTGCGTTGCATCCTGTCCGTTTTGTGCGATAACCATGGGTGAAGACGGGCTTCCTGTCATTGATCGTGAGGCATGTACCGGTTGCGGCGTTTGTGTCCGCGAATGTCCACAGCAGGTTTTGCAATTAGCACCTGTCGGACAATTGGTTCATGTCCGCTGCAGTAATAAGGATAAAGGAAAAGACGCCAAAGCGGCTTGTGAGGTTGCTTGCATCAAGTGTAAGATTTGCGAGAAGAATTGTCCTGAAGGAGCCATCAAGGTAGTGGGTGATTTGGGATCAAGTATTGCTGTGATCGATTATGAGAAGTGTACAAATTGCGGTATTTGTGTCGAGAAGTGCCCAACGAAGGTGATTGAAAAACAGGAACCGGTGGACAAAGAGGGTTGCCGGAATACGGATGAAATTGCTGCCGAGGCAAGTACGGGGTGTGCCCTTTGCGGTGCATGCAAAGAATAAGGACAAAGAATGAGAAGAATAATGTATGATGATGAGTAGAAAAGCTATTATTGCGGGTGTAGGCCTCGTCTTCTTGGTAGTCATGACGTATGGATTCTTAACAAGCGAAACGGGACATGAATACGAGAGCGAACAATTTTTGATGGATACACTGGTAAGTATCAAGGTGTATGGTAAAGACGCCGTGGTTTTGGAAAAAGCCACGGCAGAAGCTTTTTCTGAAATGAGACGCGTAGCGGCTCTGGTTGATCGCTTTCCTGAAAAGGGCACTTCTGCCTATGAAAAAAGTGATATTTGCCGCATCAACAGTCAAGCCGGAATCGAACCGGTGCGCGTCGAGGAAGATGTATTCTCCATGCTGAAGGCGGCGCAAGAATATTCCCGGTTGTCGGAAGGTGCTTTTGGTATTACCGTTGCTCCTTTGCTTGATATCTGGGGATTTGGGAAGGCAACTCAAAAGGTGCCAACCGCGGAGGAAAAAAACGAGGCCTTGAAGCTAGCTGATGAAAAAAAAGTAGTATTGGACGAAAATAAACAAACGGTTTTCTTGCAAGAACCCGGAATGAGGCTGGATTTAGGTGCGGTTGCCAAGGGTTATGCGGTGGAGAAAGCAGCGGAGGTTTTGCAAGAAGAAGGTATCAAAAGGGCCATGATAAATGCCGGCGGGAATATCAAGGTAATAGGCGAAAATAGGGAAAATTCTTCATGGAGAATAGGGATTCAGGATCCCCGTGATCCATCCGGGATAATTGGTATTCTGGATCTCAAGGATGAAGCTGTAGCCACCTCCGGAGATTATATCAGGTATTTTGAAGAGAAAGGTATTAAGTATCATCACCTTCTTTCTCTTGAAACGGGCTATCCGGCAAATATGAATATCTGCGTTACAGTAATTTCCCCGGATGCGGGAGAAGCCGATATCTTATCAACGATGCTGTTTTTATTGGATTCTGAGGAAGCGTTGGACTTGGCAGAGGGGATAGAAGACACAGAGGCCTTCATTGTCACAAGTGATAGGAGAATACTTCATACTTCCGGTCTGGCAGATAAGCTGGAAATAACGGCTAAAGAGGGATATTATTATGACTAAAGCCGATAGATGGCTGGTATTTATGATTCTTTTGTCAGGAATGCTTGCCTGGGCGATTCACGGGTATATGTCGCGGGAAACGAGCACTGAGATCTATGCTGTTGTTAAGGTGCAAGGTGAGGTAAGGAAGGAAATAAAGCTTACCGAAGGGGAAGAGAGCAGCTTTGTGATTGAAGGGAAGACCGGGCCGGTGATGATCGAGGTGAGGGATAAGAAGGTCAGGATCGCGGAATCATCCTGCCCACAGCAAATATGCGTCAGGCGGAGCTGGATCAGTGCTCCGGGAGAATCGATAATATGTGTGCCTAATGAGATCGTCATATATATCGATGCGCCGGCTCCTGTTGATGCGATAACACGATAAGGTAAGGTTGTGCGGATATGCGTGATGTGCGTAAGATGGTTTTCTTTTCGCTTCTGGTAGCTTTTGGTATCGCCCTTCATGTTTTGGAAGCTCAGTTGCCGAGTGCGTTTTTTCTGCCGGGTGTCAAGCTTGGTTTAGCGAACATTGTGACGCTGTTGGCACTATCCTTGTACGGTTGGCGGGCAGGGTTGACGGTAGCTGTAATAAGGGTGTTGCTGGGGTCTTTGGTGAGCGGAACGTTTTTATCGATAGGTTTTATTCTGGGCTTAAGCGGAGCTGTAGTCAGCGCTTTGATGATGGGGCTGTTAGAAAAAAGCGGTATTGGTTTGAGCCTGATAGGAATCAGCATTGCCGGGGCGGTAGCTCATAATATGTCTCAATTAGTGATGGCGTCTTTTTTGGTTCAGACAAAGTATATCGTCGTTTATTACTTACCCCTTTTACTGTTTGCTGCTTTACCGATGGGTTTTTTGACCGGTTTTGTGGCAAGATTGCTCATTCGTTATTTAGAAAAAGCCGGAGTATGGTCTTGACAATAATTGAATAAAAAACTAAAATTTTTAAGGAAATAAAATTATGAAGATAACATTATTGGAGGTGGGCAAATGCCGACATACGATTATCGCTGTCCTCAATGCGGGAAATTCACTGTAACTCAGAGTATCAAAGACAAGGCTCTGTCTGCCTGTCCTACTTGCGGATCTTCCGTACAGCGTTTGATTGGTAAGAATGTAAATATTCTTTACAAGTGTTCCGGTTTTTATTGTACAGACACAAAATCTCCTTCGGGTACGGTAGGAAAAGAGCCGGAAGGTGCTTCCCAAGCCAATGAGGCCGTTGCGGATAAAACAAAGAAGCCGGATACAAAAGCAGTAAACGAGTAAGGATAATGGGCGTAAACATTCGGGCAGTAAGAAAGAAGATAAAAAGGAAGAAAGATGTGTTGTTTGGCATCCTTCTTCCTTTTAATTGTGAATTTTCATTTTGTCCGATACAACAATCATATCGGAAACATTGATGACATATTTCCGATATGATTGTTGTAATCCTTCCGGCTTTGGGGTATGCTTGTTTACAGAGTATTATCGTCACGGTCAGGAGGGCGAATATGGAATATATCAGAGTATCGGAGATGGCCAAGCGGTGGGGAATTTCCGACCGCCGGGTCAGGGGACTGTGCGCCGAGGGCAAGATCGAGGGCGTAATCCGCAAAGGCAGCCTCTACATGATTCCCGTTAACGCGGAAAAGCCGGTTGACGGCAGAGCGGCTCGCGCCAAGGGCTACATTGGCAATGTTCTTGAGACTATTGACGCAAAGAGGGAAGAGCTAAAAAAACGTCGTCCCCTGACAGAGGGCGAGTTCGATAGACTGCGGGAAGAATTCATGGTGGAGTTCACCTATGACTCCAATGCCATCGAGGGCAACACTCTGACTCTGCAGGAGACGGCGATGGTTTTAAATGGCGTCACCATTCACCAAAAGCCACTGAAGGATCATCTGGAGGCTATCGGACACAAGGACGCTTTCTTGTTTATTCAGGACATCGCGCAGAAGAAGCTGCTGCTTTCCGAATCGATCATCAAACAGATTCATTCGCTTGTGCTGGTGGACAGACCCAACGACAAGGGCGTGTATCGAAGCATTCCCGTGCGCATCATGGACGCATTCCACGAGCCGCCGCAGCCATACATGGTCGAGCCGAAAATGTTTGAGCTGATGCAGACGGACGAGACGCGAAAAAAGACGATACATCCCATCGCCCGCATCGCCTTGTTCCATCTGGATTTTGAGGGTATCCACCCGTTCGTCGACGGCAACGGACGCACAGGAAGACTGGTGATGAATCTCGAGCTAATGCAAAACGGCTATCCGACTATTAACGTGAAATTCACCGACCGCCGGAAATATTACGAAGCCTTTGATGCCCATTACCGCTACGGCGACCCAACGGCAATGCAGAGTCTGATCGCCGGATATGTGGATGAGCAACTGGACAATTACCTGAGCATTTTGGGCGACAAGAAATAACACAGTTGACTCGAAATTAAAGACGCGTCTGGCCGTTGGTAAACTGCCGCAGACTTGGACCGTCCGATCCCTGCAAAGTATCTGAAGAAGACGAACAAATTGGTGGTGGGATAAATGAATGAAGTTGTAGCAGAACATAACGATATACGCTGGATAGTCGTGGATGAGCTGGATAACTACGAGTATTGTCCCGCGGACGAGACAATACTCAAAAGGTTGCGGAGTCTATGAGGATACTGGTGGATGCTGACGGTTGCCCCGTGGTGGATATTACTGTGGCGCTATCGAAGAAGTATAAGATCGAGTGCTTACTGCTATGCGATACATCTCATGTCTTAGAAAAGTACGGTGCGAAAACGTTGACTTTTTCTAAGGGTTCAGACAGTGTAGACTTCGCGCTGGTCAATCTGGCACAGCCCGGTGATATCGTCGTTACCCAAGACTATGGCCTCGCCGCCATGTGCCTTGCACGCAGGGCGCGGATTATAAGTCAGGATGGCATGGAGTACAATGCGGACAACATAGATGCACTACTTCTGCAGCGTTACACGGCAAAAAAAATACGAAATGCCGGCGGAAGACTCAAAGGCGTGGCAAAGCGTACCGCGGCGCAGGATGAGTCATATAGGGACAAGCTGATTCAACTAATAAATGAGGCCGTCGGGCAGTAAGAAAGAAGATAAAGTTGAAAATATTTTCATACGTACTGGCACTTTTTGTTGTCCGCCTCCATAGTATTTAAAACAGATAAACGGAGGTGGTCAGGATATGAATATTGCCTCGGTAGTGATAGCTATTGCCACTTTGCTGCAAAGCCTTGTCTTGTTGATATATTATCTTAATAATAATGCTTTTCCTCAACCTCTTTCCGATGAGGAGGAGAAGCACTATTTGCATGCTGCTAAAGAGGGGGATATCAATGCAAGAAATGTTTTAATCGAGCATAACCTGCGGCTGGTAGCGCACATTGGGAAAAAATTTGACGGAGCAAGCGATGATAAAGACGATATTATTTCTATCGGAACTATTGGTTTAATTAAGGCCATCAACACCTTTGATATTGATAAAGGCACGAAACTGGCGACTTATGCAGCCAGATGCATTGAAAATGAAATCTTGATGCATCTGAGGGCTACGAAAAAGAACAAGGGCGAGGTTTCGTTGTATGATCCTATTGGCATTGATAGGGAAGGTAATGAGATAAGCTTGATGGATATCTTGGGAACAGACGCTGAAATTGTGCCGAACATCGTGCAAAATAATGTGCAGTTCCAACAAACACTGGCGCGGATAAAATATCTAGGGGACAGGGAACGTAAGGTAATTGAGCTGCGTTTTGGACTGGTTAACGGTATGCGTAAAACGCAGCGCGAGATTGCTCGTATTTTGGGGATTTCCAGGTCCTATGTTTCGAGGATCGAAAAGAGGGCGCTGGAAAAATTGATGAAGGATCTAAATAATTGAGGATTCTCTTTAGTCCATATTAAGCATATTCTGGGATAACTTTTGCAGTTCATCCGCCATAGCAGTGAGTTGTTGACCGGCTGAAGCGATTTGTTGTATCACCGCTACCTGCTCCTGCACGGCAGTTTCAACATCGCTGCTTTGGGTGGCCAAGCTGTTGTTTGATTCCTTGATTGCTTGCAATACTTCCTTGATTTGTTTAGCCGATTTGGAACTATGAACAGCAAGCTTTCTGACCTCATCGGAAACAACGCCAAATCCTCTGCCAAGTTCGCCGACCCTTGCTGCTTCAATGGCTGCATTAAGACCCAATAGATTTGTTTGTTCCGCTACGTCGTTAATGAAAGAGACTATCTTATCGGTATCCTTAACCTTTTCCACCGTATGGGCGGCAATATCTTTAAGAACCTTGCCGGATGATGCAAGCTTTTCCGCTTGTTTGTTTAATTCTTGCATAGACATGGCAAGTTGGGAGGAGGAGGTTTTAAGGTTTTCCGAAGTATCGCGGATGATGTTTTGCACATCGGTGGTTTCGGTAGTAAGAATACATCCTATTGCGGTTCCGTCATCAGCAATGAGAGGGAAAGCATTAGCAATAAAAGGGATATTGGAAAGGGATTCTTCTTTACTTTTTTCAAAAAATATCCGTTTTTTCTTTTTAATACATTGCTCGGCTGCGCCGCCCGGGGGCATTTTATCTCCGGGCTTGATATTAAGCACGAGTTTTTCTGCCGGTATGTACAGGATGCACGTATCTCCTTCGTAAATAGTTACACCAATATCTGCGGACGTTATTTGATTTATATAAGGGGCGATTGCTATAAAGTGCTCCAGAAGGTTCTCACAGGGCATGTTTCAACACTCCTTTTTTGTTATTATATATACAAGGTTGAAGTTACTGTCAATTATAATATAATACAAAATAAATAGAAATAATTAAAGAGAAATAAAATGTAGCACCTATAATCGAGAGTTAAAACAAAAAGTCGACCGCTAGGTCGACTATAAGAAAGGAAAGATATAAGTTCTGTTTAATTATACACCAAAATCATGGTAAAGTAAATTGAGTTATGGTAAAAAAACAAAAATTATCCTTTACATATTTTATGATACAATGAAAGATATAATAAGTAGAAGAAAATGTGCAACCAGAGGTGAATTAATGGTTTCTATGAGAATTAGTATTCTTCGTCCTAAAATGACGGTGCCCTCATTGACTGAAATTGATCTATTATCTCTGCGTGATAAAGGAATAAGGGGTATCATTCTTGATCTTGATAATACTATTAGTATGTGGAGAGGAATAACAATAACAGAAGAGGCCTCTCTATTTATCAAAAAAGCATCATCGCTGGGTTATAGGATATGCCTGGTGACAAATGCAAAAAAGGAAAGAGCAGAGGAAATTGCCGGCAAAAACAATCTGGACTATGTCGCGCCGGCCTTGAAACCGTTAAAAAGGTCATTCCTTAAGGCCGTAGGAATTATGAAAGTAAAAGAAAATCAAGTAGCAGTGATTGGCGATCAGTTGTTTACGGATATAATCGGAGGAAACCGGGCAGGTTGCTTTACGATTCTGATTCCGCCGCTAGACAAAAAAGAATTCATTGGTACTAAGTTGTTGAGGATGCTTGAGAAAGTGGTGGGAAGGCAGGATTGAACAATATGTTGGAAGGTGAGCAGGTGAAAAAATGAAGTCAAATATCGTGCTGGTAGGTTTTATGGGTACGGGAAAGACAGCCGTTGGCAAGCGACTGGCGGCAATACTCAACAAAAAGTTTTATGATACGGACCATGAAATAGAAAAGGTAACGGGATTGACCATTCAACAAATGTTAAGAAAACATGGTAAAAAACGCTTTCAATCGGAAGAGGATCTAGCCATAAAAAGATTGGCCCGTAAAGAAAACTCGGTGATAGCTATTGGTGGAGGAGTGGTTCTTAACAGTGAAAACACTGAGTTTTTGACCGACAATGGAATTATAATTTGTTTAACTGCCGAGCCGGAAGTGATTTATGAAAGGGTCAAGCGTCGTAACAGTAGACCGTTGCTGAAAAAGGTCACTACATATGACAGTATTACACAGATGATGGTCCAAAGAGAAGATTTAAATAAATATGCCGATTTTCATGTAGATACTTCGAACTTGGAGTTTCAGGAAATAATCGAGCAGATAATTAAGATTTATCGAGAGAATAATTGATCATGCAAAGGAAAGGAGGGGCGGTAGTGTTTGAAGTGAATACGGATACCAAGCTGGTTGGTATCTTGGGGTATCCCCTTAAGCATTCCTATTCTCCCGCCATGCAGAATAGGGCTTTTAAGGTTAAAGGGTTAAACTATCTTTATCTGCCCATTGAAGTGCAAGGCGAGGATTTGGGAGATGTTGTCAAGGGCTTGACAAAGATGAATTTCGTCGGCTTTAATGTCACGGTTCCTCATAAAATCAATATTATGCCGCATTTAGATGAGATTGATGAGCTTGCCGCAAGCATCGGCGCGGTTAATACTGTTGTTATCGGTGGCGGCAGGACAAAGGGTTACAATACCGACGGCAGCGGATTTGTTAAGTCGATAGAGCAGCAGACAGGTAGGGATGTTAGGGGAAGCAATATTTTCATCATAGGCAGTGGCGGGGCTGCCAGAGCCGTCTCTATGACACTTGCTCAACGAGGAGCAAATAAAATATTCATCTGTAATAGAACTATGGATAAGGCTGTTGCCTTATCGTCTGATATAAACAGACAGGTCAGAAGCTGCAGTGCGCCTGTGAAACAAAGTTGCGAGGAAATGCAAGAGGTGTTAAAGGAAACGGATATTGTGATTAATACTACTTCTTTAGGGATGCATCCCCGCAATGATGAGCTTTCATTGGACAGGTCTTTATTGGATAAGAGGTTTGTTGTTTGTGACATTGTGTATAATCCGTTAAAGACGAGGCTGTTAAAAGAGGCGGAAAGTCTCGGCTGTCAAACGGTTACGGGATTGGGAATGTTGCTGTATCAAGGTGCGGAAGCTTATAAACTATGGACGGGGCAAGAGCCGCCAATCAAAGAAATGCGTGAAACACTGGAGAAGATAACAATGAAGTCCAACATTGTTTTGACAGGCTTTAGCGGCACTGGTAAATCTTCTATCGGGAAAAGGCTGGCGGCCTTTTTGCATAAAGATTTCTATGATTCGGACATGGAAATAGAGAGGGATATGGGGATGAGTATCCCCGATATTTTTCAGGAGTACGGGGAAAAAGAATTTCGCTTAAAAGAAAAAGAAAAAATACGTGAAATTGCCCTAAGAAAAAACTGTGTCATATCCACCGGAGGAGGGGTCGTTCTTGACCACAGCAATATGGAAGCCCTTGCTGCCGATGGGATTATTGTCTGCTTGACAGCCAGGCCGGAGATAATTTTAAAGCGAGTGAAAAGAGATGAGAATAGGCCTCTTCTGCAGGAAGGCGATCAATACGAAAAAATATTGCGGCTGATGAAAGAAAGGGAAGAGTATTATAAGAATGCCGATATTTATTGCGATACTTCTGATTTGGGCATCGAGGAGGCTATTGAAAAAATCTTACAGCAATACAGGAAGATGACAGGTTGATAGAGAACTCAGTTAAAAAGGAGGGCTGCCGACGTGGATGTTGTTGAATTGCTTAAAAAGGCTGTTAGTGAGAAGGCGTCCGATATTCATTTAACTGTAGGTACTCCGGTTGCCTTCAGAATATCCGGCGATTTGGTATTATTGGGGGTAGAGGCCGGTGAAGCAAAGCCATTGAGCAGGGAAGACACTGGTCAAGCAACCAAAACACTGATGACCCCTGAGCAATATGAAATATGGCAGAAGAAAGGAGAATTGGAGTTTTCCTATTCTTTGCCGGGTATAGGACGTTTCCGTGTCAATGCTTATCGACAGAGAGGCTGTTCAAGTTTGGCTATCAGGCCTGTCCCCTACAATATACCTGAATTAGATTCACTTGGACTTCCTACTGCGGTGTCAACATTTGCGGGAAAAAAGCAGGGCCTTGTTTTGGTTTCCGGACCTACAGGCAGCGGAAAATCAACAACATTAGCAGCTTTGATTGATAAAATCAATCAGGAACGTAGTTGTCATATTATAACAATAGAGGACCCCATTGAATACCTGTACCAGCATAAAAAAAGTATTGTCAACCAGCGGGAGATAGGGAGCGATACGTTTTCAACGGCAGGGGCCCTCAGAGCTTGTCTCAGACAAGACCCTGATGTTATTCTTATCGGAGAGATGCGTGATGCGCAAACTATAGCTACCGCTATCGATGCGGCGGAAATGGGACACCTGGTGTTTGCAGCGCTTTCTGTCAACGGTGTGGTGCAGACTGTAGAAAGAATAATTGAAGTTTTTCCTCAACAACAGCACGAACAAATTAAGGTGCAGTTAGCTGCTACTATTCAAGGTGTCGTTGCTCAACAGTTATTGCCGGGTATAGTCGAGAAAAACAGGGTTCTCGCTGCAGAAGTGATGAGTGCAACTCCGGCAGTTCGTAATCTGATCAGAGAGGGTAAGACCCATCAGATTCCTACTGTTTTGCAGACAGGGGAAAGATGGGGAATGCAAACAATGGATATGGCTCTGGAGAGATTGGTTCAAAACGGGCAAATAACTCAAGAAACTGCCTTGAAGTATTCGATAAAAAGAAAAATCTGAGGAGCAATTATGAGGTTGTTTGAAGAGAATTGTTTTAACCTGGTATTGCGGCACGGCTTACCGCTGGGAATAGTGAACGTCATGGGATGGTTGGTTATCATCTACTTATATGGTTTTAGTGTCAAAGGTATGGTGGGAGCTCTTCTTTTTTCATTTTCCCTTGTGTTGTCTGTGATTGACGGAAAAAGTTACATCATACCAAACAGTTTAACTGTTTTACTTTTTACGGTGGGAATCGGTTATCATTTCATTACACAGGAGCTTTCTGTTTTAAACCGGGTTATTGGTTGTACCGCAGGTTTTGCGGTGCTTATGCTGTTGGCGATGATAAGCCGTGGGGGCATTGGCGGAGGTGATATTAAGCTGGCTGCCGTAATGGGATTTTGGCTGGGCTTTCCTGAGGTGCTGCATTTTCTTTTTGTTGCTGCTGTTTCAGGAAGTGTAGGGGGCGTTTTGTTAATGATTTTCAAGAAAAAAGGACGCCTTGATCCCATTCCTTTCGGTCCCTTTTTGGCCCTTGGTTTTCTGGCGATATTCTTTTGGTAATAATACTCGGATTATTACTCAAAAAAAGAGGGGTGATTTCGGTGGAATTGGTAAATTATACTTTGCTTTGGGTGTGGGAAGCATTAGATAAGGTACTAAAGGAGAAAAAGGATATCTGCAGTTGCGAACAGTGTCGTTATGATATGGCCTGCTTGGCCATAAACCACTTAAAGCCGAACTATGTCGTTAACAGACAAGGAGACGTTTATGCCAGGACAAAGATGTTGTCTCAACAAATGCCTACCGATGTTTTAACAGAGGTCGTTAAGGCTATTGATAAGGTTAGCAAAAATCCCTATCATTGTAGGAAGGATTAGGAATGAGAAAACGGATAGTTTAGCCACCGGACGCAGAGAATAACTATGTGGATGTGTTAGCCAAACGGAGGCGGTAAAATGGATCGAAAAGGAATTGAAGAGGTTTTAAAGACAGCGATGCGGTTTGGTGCTGATTTTGCCGAGTTTTTTTGGGAGCATAAGGAAACCTCGACCATTGTATGTGAAAATAACGGTATTGAACGAATAAATTCAGGAATAGATGAAGGGGCAGGGATTCGCGTGATTTCCGGCACCGGTTCTTCCTATGCATATACCAATGAGGTTAGTTTAAACCGCTTATTGGAAGTGGCTGAGATGGCCGGCAGAGCTCTAAAAAGTAAGGATGCCGGCATAATGGAGCAGTTGGACTTCAGGACACCTGTTGCGGCGTTTGAGCCCTTTATTGAGGTACCTCCGGAAAAGGTAGAAATCGAGGCAAAGGTGGAGGCCATCAGAAAAGCCAATAAAGCCGCCCGTGGTGTTGATAAGCGTATAAACCAGGTTACAGTCGGTTACGGGGATATTAAGCAAGAGGTGATGATAGCCAATACCGAAGGTATCTTTGTAAAGGATAGGCGTGTGCGTACCAGGATGTCAGTCAATGCAGTGGCTGCCGAAAATGGAGTCATTCAAACCGGTTTCCGCTCTGTGGGCGGGACAACGGGGTTTGAGTTGCTTAAGAATGATTATGAGCCGGATAAGATAGGCGAGGACGCTGCAAAACGCGCGGTGCTGATGCTGAGCGCAAAAGCCGCACCGACAGGGAAGATGCCTGTTGTTATGGCTGCCCAAGCCGGTGGAACTATGGTGCATGAAGCCTGTGGTCATGCGTTGGAGGCGGACTTGGTGCAAAAGCAGTTGTCCGTTTATTCCGGAAAGAAAGGGGATAAGGTTGCAGCAGATGTAATCAGTGTCATCGATGATGGGACCATCCCCAAAAAATTCGGCTCGTTACGTTACGATGATGAAGGATATCCGGTGCAAAAGACGGTCTTGATTAATAATGGGGTTTTGGAAGAATATATGTACGATTATCAAACGGCCTCCCGGGAAAACAGAGCTTCCACCGGAAACGGCAGGCGCGAATCGTACCAGTATAGACCTATTCCCAGGATGCGCAATACATATATTGCGCCCGGCAAATTGCCTCCCGAAAAAATAATAAAAGAGATGGGTGATGGCCTCTTGGTGACGGCCATGGGCGGAGGACAGGTCAATACGATAACGGGTGATTATGTCTTTGATGTGGCGGAAGCATATATTATCAAAGACGGGGAAATTGGGCCTCCGGTAAGAGGCGCGACTTTAGCCGGCAACGGTCCCGAAACTTTAAAGATGGTGGAAATGGTAGGGAAGGATCTGGGTTATACGATTGGTATTTGCGGTAAGGAAGGTCAAGGCGTACCGGTTTCGGATGCCCAACCGACTATGGCCGTGAAGGAGTTGATTATAGGGGGCAGGTTTGCCGAGTCACGCAAAAATGCAAAGATAAGAAGGTTGTGAGAACGATGAGTGGCGCAAAGACGGCAAAAAAGTCAACCGAAGCTCAATTGATGGAAGTATTCTCCCTGCTGCACGATCGTTTTGGTCCGTGTCATTGGTGGCCTGCAGAAAGTGTTGTGGAGATGATTATCGGAGCCATCCTGGCGCAAAATGTGTCGTGGAAGAATGTGGAGACGGCGTTGGGCCATTTGCAAAACCAAGATCTTATGAGTTTGGAGGGTGTCAGGAGGGTTCCTGTAGAGGTGCTGGAGGAGCTGATAAGGTCTACGCGGTACTATAAGACCAAAGCCAGGAAGTTGAAAGCATTTGTTGAATATGTGGATGCCGAACATGGAGGGGATTTGCAGGCCTTGTTGGCACTTCCTCTTTGGCAGCAGCGTGAAGAGCTGTTAGGTATTTATGGAATCGGACAGGAAACGGCCGATTCGATTATCTTGTATGGCAGCGGTCAGCCAATATTTGTGATAGATGCTTACACCAAGCGAATTTTTCAGCGATTGGGCTATTTTGATGAAAAAATAGAATATCAGGGGATGCAGCAGTTTTTCATGGGGAATCTACCTCAGGAGGCTAAGTTGTTTAATGAGTATCATGCGCTACTGGACAGTTTGGGTAAGAGCACGTGCATGAAAAATAATCCTGACTGTTCATCCTGTCCCCTGGCTGAGCTTTGCAGATACCGGAATCAGTCGGTAATGGAGGGTTAGAAATGCCTATTAGCTATGAAGAAACAGCAAAAGAGGTTCTCGAAACGGTCAAAAGAATGGGTTTTGATCAGGCAGAGCTTTATGTTCAGGATTCTCAGGAAATGACGATAGAGGTTAGTGAGAAAACGGTGGAGAATATGAAGCTTGCTCAGGAAAGAGGGCTGGGGCTGCGGGTCTTTTCCGACGGCAGGGTGGGTTATTCTTTTAGCTCAGACCTATCACCGGAGGCATTGAAAAAAGTGATCGACAAAGCAGTTCATAATTCCAAACAGTCTCAGGCGGATAAAGCCAGGGCTTTGCCTACGCCGTCTGCCTCCTTTCCCAGGTTGGACTTATATGACGAAAGCATTTTTCAGGTTGCGGTTGAGGATAAAATCAAGATTGCTTTGGACATCGAGGAGGCAGCACGCAGCTATGATGATAGAGTGGTAATAACGGAAAAAGCTGTCTATCAGGAATCAAAGTATAGCGTGAGTGTTTTTAACAGCCTTGGCTTGGCTGTGTCGTACGCCGGTTCATATTGTGGAGGTTATGGGGTTTTTGTGGCTAAGGACGGCCATGATGCCCAGACGGGTTTTGAGATGCGGTATGTGCTGAAATATCGGGAGCTCGACCCGGGGAGCATCGGGAAGGAAGCCGGAGACAAAGCGATACGTATGCTGGGAGCTTCTCCGATATCATCGTGTACAATGCCGGTGGTTCTCGATCCTTACACTGTTACCGGCTTTTTAAGGGTACTGAGTTCGGTCTTTTCCGCCGAGGAAGTCTTAAAAGGCAAGTCTTTCTTGAAAGGTGAAGAAGGGAAAAAGGTCGGCGGTTCGCAGATAAGTATTATTGACGACGGAACAATGCCCGGAAGGCTGGGTTCTGCTCCTTTCGACGGAGAAGGAACCGCGACTGAGGAGTCGGTGCTCGTTAAAGACGGTGTCTTACAGGGCTTTCTTCATAATTCATATACGGCCGTAAAGTATGGTCGCGAATCAACAGGAAACGGGGTGCGCGGTTCCTATAAGAATCTTCCTGAAATAGGCATCACAAATCTGTATATAAAAAATGGCTCTATGTCAAAAAAAGAGCTTTTGCGGGATGTTAAGAGAGGTTTGTATGTTACCGAAGTTTTAGGGATGCATACGGCCAATCCGGTTTCCGGGGATTTCTCGGTGGGTGCGGCCGGGTTATTGATTGAAAACGGTGAGTTGACTGTACCTGTCAAGGGAGTGGCGATTGCCGGAAACTTAAAGGAACTTTTATTGGATATTGATGCCATCGCCGATGACCTAACTTTTTTTGCCGGAAAAGGAGCCCCTACGGTCAGGGTCAGACAAATGAGTGTAAGCGGGGCTTGAATAACGGTAACAAAAAGAGACAGTGAAAAAAGAGGCTAGGAAATACTGCCTCTTTATGGTAAAATGCAGGAGGTATTGAGAATATGGAGATAAGGGTATGTGTAATACAAGGGCCTAATATCAATATGTTAGGAACCAGAGAGCCGTCGTTGTACGGTCGACTGACCCTGGAACAGTTACATGAGGAACTGATTGAAGCCGGGGAAAAAGAGGGACTTTCGGTTGAGTGCTTTCAATCAAATCATGAAGGGGAGATTGTAGAAAAAGTTCACAGTCTAGCAGGCAATACCGACTACATCATTATTAATGCCGCGGCATATACCCATACGAGTATTGCCATTCGGGACGCTCTACTGGCTGTAAAAATACCTGCGATCGAAGTCCATATCAGCAATATCTATGCCCGGGAGGGGTTCCGTCATAAGTCCCTTTTGGCGGATGTTGTACAGGGACAAATATGTGGGTTAGGTCCTTTAGGATACCATTTAGCCTTGCGAGCCGTTTCTCATTACGCTTCCTCGCTGGAAGGAGAGTAAGATGGACAGAATCGCCAAGGTTAGGGAGAAATTTCTGGGGCAGGGGTTAGAGGCCTTTGTGTTCTTCAAACCTGTTAATCGCAGATACCTAAGTGGCTTCACCGGTACAAGCGGGTTTTTGGTTTTGACAAAAGAGGAGAAAATCATTGTTACGGACTTTAGGTATAGGGAACAGGTAAAAAATGAAGCAGATGGTTTTACAGTTATTGAGCAGGATGATACCCCGGAAAAGGTTTTGGGAAAAATCGTGGCAGAATACGGCTTGAAGAGGATTGGTCTCGAAAGGGATTATGTGACTCTGGCGGCATATGAAGCTCTGAAAGAAAATCTACCTTGTGGTGAACTGATGGCAATCGATGATCCTTGTATAGAAGCACGAGGGATAAAGGATGCGGAAGAATTATTGTTGTTAAGAGAGGCTGTGGCCATAGCCGATGAGGGTTTTTCACATATCAGAAGGTATCTGCATGCGGGCTTGACTGAAAGGGAAATAGCCCTTGAGTTGGAGTTTTATATGAGAAGGATCGGTGCTGAAAAATGTGCCTTTGAAACAATAGTGGCGTCAGGACCGCGCTCTTCGTTGCCACACGGGGTAGCGACGGACAAGGTGATTCGATCGGGGGAAATGGTAACCATTGATTTTGGGGCAGTGTATAAAGGGTATCATTCCGATATAACCAGGACGTTGTTTGTGGGGGAGCCCACGGATGAGCAAAGGAATATTTATGAGAAGGTTTTGCAGGCGCAAACCTTGGCCTTGGAAAATATTCAGCCCGGTATGACCTGTGCTGAGGTAGACTTCTTGGCTCGTGATTACCTAGACCGACAGGGATACGGCAAGAACTTCGGTCATGGTCTGGGTCATGGAATTGGCTTGCATATTCATGAAGAACCAAGGCTTTCTTTAAAAAATGAAACAGTCTTAATGCCGGGAATGGTTGTGACTGTTGAGCCTGGTGTTTATATAGAAGGGTGGGGTGGTGTCCGGATTGAGGATGACGTTGTGCTGACTGCCGGAGGGTGTGAGGTTTTAAGCAAATCTCCCAAGACCCTTTCGAGTATGATTCTTTAAGACAGTCTTGACTGAGTGAGGAGGCAAAAATGATTTCGACAACAGATTTTAGAACAGGGTTAACCTTCGTATTGGAAGGTGAGGTAGTACAGTTAAACGAATTCCAGCACGTTAAGCCCGGAAAGGGAGCTGCTTTTGTTCGCTGCAAATTAAAAAATGTCAAGACGGGAGCGGTTGTGGAAAAGACCTTCCGTCCCGGTGAAAAGTTCCCCAAAGCCCATATTGAACGTAAAGAAATGCAATATCTCTATAAAGAAGGCGATTCATGGGTGTTTATGGATACCGAAACATATGATCAGGTGACTCTTCCCGAAAGCCTGCTTGAGGATGCACCCAAGTACTTAAAGGAAAACATGACAACAGGAATTTTGTTTTATCAGGAACAGATTATAGGCCTTGATTTGCCAAAACAGGTTGAACTGGCAGTAGTGGAAACCGATCCGGGAATTAAAGGAGACACCGCATCAGGCGGAAGCAAGCCGGCGACCCTTGAAACAGGTTTGACCGTTCAAGTGCCCTTTTTCGTTAACGAGGGAGATGTTTTGATCGTTGATACCAGAACCGGCGCTTATGTAAGCAGGGCGTAGTATTTAAATTTTGGTTTAACTATTGTCATAAAGGAGATAATATTTAAATAAGCTTAGAAAAGGAGGGATTTAGGTGAGTGATTTAATCAAAAAAGTTGCTTATTTGCAAGGTCTGTCGGAAGGGTTGGACATTGATAAGGGGACGAAGGAAGGCAAGATGTTTGCCGCTATAATAGAAATCCTCGAGGAAGTTGTCCAGGAGGTTGAAGACATTTCTGATATGCAGGAGGAATTGGAAAGCTATCTTGAGGCGCTAGACGAAGACCTGGGGGATGTCGAGGACGATGTATACGGCGAGGACGATTATTTATACGATGAGGATGAGGAATTCATCTTCGACGATGATGATTATGAAGAGGACTTTGATGATGATGATGAGTTCGTAGAGGTCATTTGTTCTTGTGGCGATGAGGGTTGTCCGGAAGATAAAGACAAGTAAGGAATAAGATAGGGTAAGAAACAAGAAGGCTCGAAGCGTTAGAATAGCTTTGAGCCTTCTTATAAATAATATATCTATAAAATTCAGAGGTAAAATGTTTTTTGCTTTATAAAAAAAGGATTAACAAATGTCTAAAATGGAATATAATATTCTTGAGGTGGTTTCTATGCAAAGAATATTTCCTGTGATAATAGAAAATGACGGTATGGGCTATTTTGCTGCTACTTGTCCTATTCTGGAAGGGTGTTATACTCAGGGCAAAACCATGGATGAAGCAATGAAAAACATAAAAGAAGTGATTCTGCTTTGTCTGGAAGAACTCAAAGAAGATGAAGTACCAAATACTCGAAATATAGTATTGGGTCAAGTGGTAGTATGATGGCTCCGGTATTTCAGCCTATTTCCGGTAGGAAAATGATAAAAGTACTTGAAAAAATAGGATACAATGTAATAAGAACAAAAGGAAGCCATGTTAGGTTAAAACACCCTTCAAGATCAAGCGTTACTGTGCCCCTTCACAAAGAATTAGGCATAGGGTTAACGTCAAAGATTTTAAAAGATGCAGAATTAACGCAGGAGGAATTAAAAAAATTACTATGATTAAAGAGCCGCTTCATATCATTACGATATAAGGCGGCTCTTTTTAGTGCGCCCAGCATGGGCATAGTCTCATGTTATATGATATGCTTTATCCTCTGTCCTGCTGCTGATAGCTGGTGTGTAGCAACTCGTGGGCCTTATGACTGAGGGGCTTGCCGAGAAACTCTTCGTAAAGCGTATTAATGGCCGGGTTTTTATGAGACATTCTCAATTCGGAATTCTTGTCGATCTCGTAAACGGCTGCAAGACGCTTTTGCAAAACCTCAGATGTTGTGCCGAAAGGTTGACCTCCGCCGCCGATACAGCCGCCGGGACAGGCCATGATTTCAATGAAGTGGTAACAGCAGGTGCCGTTTTTGATCATTTCCATCAATACTTTGGCCTTACTGAGGCTACTGGCTACGGCGATTTTAAGTTTCTTTCCGGCCAGTTCGACTTCAGCTTCTTTGATTCCTTCAAGGCCTCTGACCGGTATGAAATCCAGATTGGCTAGGCTTTCTCCTGTGACGAGCTCATGGGCGGTACGTAAAGCAGCTTCCATAACACCGCCGGAGGCGCCAAAGATTACAGCTGCTCCGGTAGAAATACCAAAGGGTGCATCGTAGTCTTCGTTTTCCAGTTTTTCATAATTGATGCCGGCCAGTTTGATCATTTTACCCAGTTCACGGGTGGTTAGGACGGTATCAACATCTTGATAGCCGCTGCTTCTCATTTCAGGGCGGGTGCATTCATATTTTTTAGCGGTACACGGCATTAAGGAGACAACGTAGATTTTTTCTGCCGGAATACCACTCTTTTTCGCATAATATGTTTTGGCTAAAGCCCCAAACATTTGCTGGGGTGATTTGCAGGAAGAGACATGGGGAATCAGCTCGGGATAGAATTGCTCTATATAATTGATCCAACCGGGACTGCAAGAGGTCAACACAGGAAGCTTCCCACCGTTTTCAATGCGGTCTAGGAGCTCATTGCCTTCTTCAACGATGGTTAAATCAGCTGTGAAGTTCGTATCGAAGATCTTGTCAAAACCGAGACGACGAAGGGCGGCAACCATTTTTCCGGTCTCGATACTGCCGGGGGCAAGGCCAAACTCCTCACCGAGGGCAACTCTCACGGCCGGGGCTGTTTGGACTACTACGTGCATATCCGGATTGGAAAGGGCTGTCCAGACTTTCTCGGTATCGTCTTTTTCGTAAAGGGCACCAACAGGACAGACGGCAATACATTGACCGCAGTAGACACAGGTTGAGGCGGAAAGCGGTTTGTTGAATGCAGTGGTAACACCATATTTTGTTGAACGGCAAGAGGTGTTGATGGCTGCTACTTCCTGTACCACCTGACAGGACTCGACACAACGACCGCATTTGATGCATTTGCTCATATCCCGGACGATGGCCGGATTGTCTTCTTCAATGGGAAGTGCTTGATGGGTGGAAGCAAAAGGTATTTCCAGGACGTTGTACTGCTTTGCCAAATCCTGAAGTTCACAGTTGCCGTTTCTTTCGCACTTGAGACAGTCCTGAGGGTGGTTGGAGAGGATTAATTCAAGGACTGTTTTCCTGGCTTCCCTGATTTCCGGGGTGTTGGTGTTAACAACATCACCGTCACAGAGAACGGTGTTACAGGAGGTCTTAAACCTTCTCTGGCCCTTCACTGCCACTAAACAAATTCTGCAAACTGCTCTGACACCAAGATCAGGATGGTGACAGAGTGTGGGTATTATTATCCCCGCCTTCTTTGCTGCTTCCAAGATGGTGGTGCCTTCAGGGACACTGACGGTAAGGCCATCTATGGTTGCAGTAATGGTTTTATTGGGGTCGAATGTATGATGCATATTTATTCACCACTTTCCTTTTTAGTGAAACAAACACCTGCCGGACATTGTTTGTTTAGGTGTGCTTCGAATTCCGAGCTGAAATGTTTCAGACAAGAGTCGAGGGCCGTAGAGGCTGCTTGTCCTAATCCGCAGAATGAACTCTTGGCCATAACCCTGCTCAGGCGTTTCATTAAGGCGAGGTCATTCTCGGTTGCTTCGCCCTTTGATAACTTATCAAGAATCAGGTAAAGCTGTTTGTTTCCTTCGCGGCAGGGTACACATTTACCGCAGGATTCATGAATAAAGAACTCTGTAACCTTTTTGAGGTAGTCGATGACACAGACGGATTCGTCTAAAACGACGACGGCTCCGGAACCTACACTTAAACCTGCGTTACGCATAGCCCTACAGCAATATACGGTATCAAGCTGTTCCGGTGAACCGCATGGTCCCGATTGTCCGCCCAGGTGGAAAAACTTCAGTTTTCTCCCTCCTGCCATACCGCCGCCAAGCTCCGGGTCATCAATGATATCCCGTAGCGTCACGCCGAAGGGTACTTCAAAAACGCCGCGGTTTTTGATATGACCGGAGAGACAGATAAGCTTGGTGCCGCCGCTGTCCGCAGTACCGTAGCTTAAATACTTTTCTCCACCTTCATTGACGATAGTAGGTATGTTGGCAAAGGATTCAACGTTATTGACAAGGGTCGGCATCAAAAAGAGGCCGACTTCAGCCAGATGGGGTGGCTTGATTCTCGGGCGGCCGGCTTTGCCTTCGATGGAATTTAAAAGAGCGGAGTTTTCACCACACACATAAGCTCCTGCACCGGTCATGATGTGGATATTGTAGGAGAAGCCGGTATTGAGTATATTTTCGCCCAAGAAGCCTTCTTTTTTGGCGTTGTCTATAGCCGCTTGGAAGATTTTTTGCAGGCCTCGGTATTCGCCACGGATATAGATATAGCCGTCATGGGAATTGAAGACATAGCCGGCGATAGTCATCCCTTCGATGACCCGCAAGGGATCCTGTTCCATCAGGAGCTTGTCCTTAAAGGTGCCGGGTTCGCCTTCATCCGCGTTACAAACGATATATTTAGGAAATTCTTCTATTTCATATAACTGTTCCCACTTGGAACCGGCCGGATAAGCCGCACCACCACGACCCAAAAGCTTGGCCTTCTTTACCTCTTCGATGATTTGTAAGGGTTCCATAGTGAACGCCTTTTTTAAAGCGGCATAGCCCCCGGAATTAAGGTAATCTTCAACTGAATCAGGGCGTATCTTGCCGCAGTTGGCAGATATCAGCTTAACTATTTTTGACATGACACGACCTCCCGATATTCATTTATGATGCCGGTGATTTTATCTTTATTTAAAAATCCGTAGACTTTATCGCCTATTTTAGCAACAGGTCCTTGATCACAAGCGCCTATGCAAGAGGTGTAAAGCAGGGTGAAGAGCCCATCGGGTGTCGTTTCTCCCATTTTAATACCCAGCATTTCCTGGAATATTTCGGCCACTTTCTCGGAATTAGAATAATAGCAGGGGGCACTGTTACAAATTTCAATCACATACCTGCCCCGGGGTTTAGTTGAAAACATGGCGTAAAAGGTTAAAACATCAAACACTTTGGAAAGAGGGAGGTCAAGCTCTTTTGCCACAAGCTGAGCCCATTCTTCCGTTACGCAGTTACTCCCTGATGCTTCCTGGATATCAAGCAGTATAGCGAGAAGCTGTTCTTTAGCCTTGCCATACTTGGCGATTATTCCCAGGATCTGTTCTTTAGTCGGTTTCTCGTTCATGCAGCTTATCACCTTTCTTTCTTAAGGAATATTTCAACATTAGTTATTGCGCACTATAAAAATACGCATAATGTGATGCATACAAAGCTATTATATTACTTCGGGGAAAGGATTGTAAATAGAAAACAGGGTATTATGTGAAAATATGTACTTAAGTTAGGGTTGTCTTTTTTTTTTGCATAAAAAAAGGGTTAGGACAATATATTGTATTGTCAAGGGATTAGTATTCTATCCAGTTTGTAATATGTCAGGGGGCTTTCGATGGCAGAGGTTACATATAGTTGGCAAGACTACCTTGTTCCCGAACTGCGGGGTTTAATGAAAAGCGGGATGTCAAAACATTTGGCAGAGATCGAGGAAATACGCTTAAGGCTGGGACGCCCGTTAGTTCTGCGGTTGGCAAATAGGGAGGTAACACTCGATGAAAACGGGATGGTATGTGAGAGGTTAGAGAAAGGGATCGTTGTCGGCAGAGATTTGATTGAAAGAAGTGTTCAAGTTTTAAGTCAGGGTTCCCTTTATGCCTGGGAGGAGGAAATCAGAAATGGATACATCACCATTACGGGTGGTCACCGCATCGGGCTTGTAGGCAGGGGTGTTTTGGAGAAGGGGGAGATAAAAACACTTAAGGAAATCTCAGGTGTCAATTACAGAATCGGTCGTCAGGTCTTAGGATGTGCAGATAGTATCATGCCTTATCTGGTGGGTAAAAACGGAATGTTTTGCCATACCTTGGTGGTATCGCCGCCTCAATGTGGCAAAACAACGCTTTTAAGGGATATTGTCAGACAAATAAGTAATGGGGTTGGGAGTTTGCGTTTTAACGGAGTAAATGTAGGCCTTGTGGACGAACGATCGGAAGTGGCCGGGGTTTACCGGGGAGTGCCGCAATTTGAAATTGGGATGCGAACCGATGTGTTGGATGCTTGTCCCAAAGCCCAAGGGATGATAATGATGATACGTTCCATGTCGCCTGCGGTGATTGCCACAGATGAAATAGGGAAAAAGGAAGATGTGGAGGCCCTTCACCAGGCCTTGCAAGCGGGGGTGTCTGTGCTGTCTACCGTTCATGGCGGGAGCCTTGCGGAGGTAAAGGAGCGTCCGGTGATTGGGGAACTGCTGTCCTTTAAATTCTTTGAGAGGCTGGTGCTTTTGAGCAGAGGGAAGGGTCCGGGTACAGTTGAGGCTATTTATGGCGGTAGGAATTGGGAAAGGATGAAATAGGATGATGAGGTGCACCGGGGCTTTATGCATCATTTGCGGATGCGGTTATGCCGGACTGAAGGCGGCAGGCACTTATAGTCGTCGGGTCGAGGTTTTGAGAAATCTGCAAAATGGCTTTTCCTTATTGGAAACGGAGATAAGCTATAGTTCGACACCGTTGCCGGTGGCCTTGCGCAGGGCAGGAGAGAAACTTGATAAAATAACCGGCAGTGTTTTTGGCAAGGCCGCTGCTCTTTTGGAAATGAACCGGGGTTATACAGCCGGCGAAGCTTGGGAGGAAGCCGTTTCTATTCTTGCGGGGGAGTCGTTTGTACGAAGAGAGGAAATGAGCGTTTTGCTCATGTTTGGGCATGGTTTAGGGAATTCCGCCAGGGAGGAGCAATTAAAGAACATAGCCTTGACCAGGGAACAGTTGCGTATTATTGAAAAAAAAGCCCTGGAAAACAGGGATAAGAATACAAAAATGTGGCAGTATATGGGGTTTTGTCTGGGAATCATCATCGTTCTCGTTCTTATTTAGAATCAGTGGGGGTTAGATTAGATGAATATTGAATTAATTTTTCAGATAGCAGGTATCGGTATTCTTACATCAATTTTTCATACCATTTTAAAACAGGCGGGAAAGGAAGAATACGCTTTTATTGCCACATTAGCCGGTGTTTCAATCGCTCTGATCATGGTGGTCCAACTGTTGGCGGATTTATTAAACAAGGTTAAAAGTGTATTTTTTTTATCCTAGAGGTGAGAAATGGAGATTTTCCAGGTTGTCGGCATTGGCTTGATAGGTACTGTTTTAGCTGTATTTGTTAAGGAAAGAAACAAGGAAGTTGCTTTGCTGGTCAGCCTTTGTACCGGGTTAATTATCTTTTCCTTTGCCATCGCAAAGGTGGGGGCGGTAATTGAGGTATTGGGCAAGATGGCCGGCAATGCCGGAGTTAATTTCTACTATCTGGAAACGATGCTGAAGATAATTGGGATTTCCTATGTTGCCGAGTTTGGGGCTCAGGTATGTCGTGATGCGGGAGAAGGAGCAACGGCGACAAAGGTAGAATTTGCGGCCAAGGTATTGGTAATGGTCGTCGCCTTGCCTATTTTCGTAGCGGTGCTCGAGTCTATTCTCAGATTAATACCATAGGGTGTGTGCGTATGCGTAGCAAAGTGATAACGGTAGTGCTGCTCTCTTGTTTTCTGCTCTTTGGCGGGCATAGTGCTGTTTGGGGATATGAGAAGGATAGGGAAGAAAAGAGTACGTTTTCGGTCCTTCATGCCCTGGATAAACAACAGGATGCTCTGGAATTGCGAGGGTTGGAAGAATTCATCAAGGAGGTTGACGATGAAACCGGTTCTTTTCTGCCAGACATTTCTTTACAGGGTATTATCAATGCCTTCAAAAATGGGGAAGAGCTGTTTGCACCTCGTGAGGTGATGAAAGGTATTGCGGGATATTTTTTGTACGAGATAACGGCTAATTTGGTACTGCTTGGAAAGCTAATGGTCATTGCCGTTGTTTGTGCTGTTTTGCAGAGTCTGCAGAATTCATTTGCGGAGGGGACCGTAGCAAAATTAGCGTATTTTGTTTGTTTGCTCGCTTTAATCACTATTACCTTGGGTTCATTCCGGGTGGCGGTTACGGCAGGTTTGCAGTCCGTGGATAAAATGGTGGCTTTTATGAAACTACTGCTACCCGTACTGCTGGTACTGTTGACAGCTATGGGGGGGATTACTTCTGCGGCAATCTTGCAGCCTTTTTTAATGCTTTTTTTAAGCTTTATGGCTATGTTTGTGCAGACTGTGATATTTCCCTTAATCTATCTGAATGTGGTGATAGCTGTTGCTAATAATATTTCTGAAAGGTTTAAGGTTTCCCGTCTGGCCGGGCTGGTGAAGCAGTTGACGAAGGTGGGGATAGGGCTGGTTCTGACGTTGTTTACGGGTATTATCAGCGTTCAGGGTGTGGCAGGAGCGGTGGTGGATGGCGTGACTTTGCGAACTGCAAAGTACATGACGGGAGCTTTTGTTCCGGTGGCCGGCAGTATGTTTGCGGATGCTTTAGATGCAGTAGTCGGAGGTTCATTGATTTTAAAGAATGCCCTTGGGGTTGCCGGCGTTTTAGTTTTAGGGATGATTGTGCTGTTTCCTGTTATCAAGATTCTGACGATTGCTGTCATCTACCGTTTGGCAGGTGCCGTACTTCAACCGCTTGGTGATACTTTGATTGCCGATACGCTGGATGATCTGGCCGGCTGTTTATTCCTGGCTTTTGCCGCGGTGGCGGGTGTGGCGATTATGTTTTTTTTGACCATTACCATCATTGTGGGAGCGGCAAGCTTTACTGTGATGCTGAGGTAGGTGAGTGGTATGCAGGTTGTGGGGGATTTGCTGAAGAGTGTTGTGACAATAATTGTTGTAACAACCTTTTTGGATATGCTTTTGCCTTCCGGTGCTTTACGTTCTTTTGTCAAGGCAATTGCAGGATTGTTCGTCATTCTGGCGGTGTTAAATCCTCTTATGGGTTTTGTCTTTAAAAGTGAAGGGGGCGAGACCTTCGTCAGGCAACAAGAAAAAGAGATGGTGGGTTTTGACGATATTTCCGATGAAACTGAGAGCATAAATGTACTAAACGAAAAACTCGTGCTGGATAATTACCGCATGAGGATTGAGACGCAAATCGAGGAGTTAGCCAAAACGGTTGAGGGGGTCAAGGAAGCAGGGGTGCAGGTTGTCCTGGAGCAGGGAAACGGAAAAGACAATACCGTGCCGGTCATAGGGGTGGTAAAGGTAAAGGTGGTCGAAGCGGAGACCGGGGGACAAGAGAATGAAACAGTCATTTGTAAGGCGAGTGCCGTTAATGAGATCCAACCGATAAAGATAAGCATTGACGGCGTAAAGGTCGACAATATTCGGGAACAAACAGTTGATAGTGATGAGAAGCCTGCAAAGGAGGGGAAGAAAGCCGGGGCAAACGAGGAAAAAAGGATAGAAAAAGAGATTGCCATAGCCTTATGCCGATACTTTGGGTTAAAAACGGAGCAAATACAGGTGGTGTTCTAACAAGAGGGGAGGAGGGGAGCGATTATGCGGGATATTTATCAGGCCTTGAAAAACTATCAGGGTAGGTTCGGCATTTGGGGTGTAGTGGGGATAGTGGCAGTGGGAATTCTTTTGATGGTGCTTCCCGGAATGTGGACTAATAAGCAGGACTGCCAAAAAACACCGGAAACCACGGCAGGTACTGCAGGGATATTATCAAATCCTTACGGTACTTCACTTACTGCTTTAGAGGAGATTTTGAATGTGGAGGTAAGTGAAGTGCTGAGTCAGGTTGCGGGTGCGGGGAAGGTCGCGGTAGCGGTGAGGTTAGAGGGAAGCACGAAAAAGGAATACGTTTTTAATACCGCTGATGATAAATCTACTGTTGAGGAGAGGGATAGTGACGGAGGAATAAGAATAGTGACGGAGGAAAGCCGTAAAAAAGAGGTTGCTTTTGCTCAGAAGGACGGAGAGCCCCTTGTTTTTATGGAGGTCAGTCCCGGAATTGAAGGGGTCTTAATTGTAGCTGACGGAGCCGGGGATGGTGAGGTAAAAGAAAATCTAGGGAAGGCAGTCCAGGCTATGCTTGGCGTTCCTGCCCATCGGATAATAGTACTGCCGAGGGAAAGAAGGTGAAGGATGAATGCAGGCTTTTTTCATTAGTAAGAAAAAGCTGATGTTGTACGGAATTTTACTGGTGCTGATTGTTGTTACTGTTTGGGGTGGAATGAAGGCATGGGGAAACGAGAAAGACGAGGTTGTTTCCTCGGATTTTGAGGTTTCTGATGTTTTGGTAGCCGGAAAAAATATTGAGACAGGGGATGATTTTTTCAGCGAATACCGCATTGAGAGAAACAGAACCCGCAGCGAACGTGCCGAGCTCCTTAGGGAAATAGTAAACAATCCTGCCTCGTTGGCGCAGACAAGGCAGGAGGCGCAAGTTAAGCTGATAGAGATAAGCGATGAGCTTGAGAAGGAAAGCAAGATTGAAAGCGCTCTGCTGGCCAAAGGCTTTCATGATGCGGTTGCGGTTATTCAAGCCCAGGCTGTAATGGTCATCGTTCCTTCCGCTGAGCTTCTGCCGGAAGAGGCTATTAAGGTGGCCGATGTCGTTGCCAAAACAGTGGATTGTGCTTGGGAGGATGTAATAATTGTGCCACGGTGATGAAAAATTTCGTTATTGTCAATGTTTGTCAGCCAAGTGTTAATCTGATATAATTATTGTGTTATGAGATAAGGGGAGGTGCAGGAGATTGGTGGAAAGGATTGTTCAGGATAACGACAATTTGGATAGTGGTAACAGTATTACCAGTATTAATGAAGCCGGTTCGATTAAAATAGCTGATGATGTGGTGGCAATCATTGCAGGTTTAGCAGCAACGGAGGTCAACGGTGTAGCCGGGATGAGCGGTGGACTTGTAGGCGGTATTGCTGAATTTGTGGGGAAGAAAAACCCCTCTAAGGGAGTAAAGGTGGAGGTTGGTGCAAAAGAGGCTGCCGTCGATCTTTTCGTTATTGTTGAGTTCGGTGTAAGGATTCCGGAGGTTGCTAATGAAATACAGCGTGGCGTAAAAAAGGCCATTGAAGGTATGACAGGATTAACGGTGGTTGAGGTTAATGTTCATGTGCAGGGAGTTGCCTTTAAGGGTGAAGAAAAAGAAGAGGATTCGCCTCGTGTAAAATAAAATGTAAAACATGCCGATATCGCAGAGGAGACCGGCATTTTACCGAGAGGAGGGTTTTAATGGTACGGACATCGGATAGAGTAGTCATTGGGGTTATGTCTTTAGGCTATCTTGGTCTTTCTGTATTGATGGTTTCTTTAGCTTTGGGGTGGACAAACAGTCTGACCTACATGGAGGGTTATCTTGCCTTTGCAACCAACCGCTGGATCTTGGGAGCAACGGGGTTTTTGGTTTTCATCATATCGTTGACATTGTTTCTTGGCAGCTTTAGAGTAAAACCTGTCAAGGAAACCACAGTCCATGAGACAGGATTGGGACAGGTCAAGATAACGATACCTGCTTTGGAGCATTTAATCAGCAAAGCGGCGGTCAATGTGCAGGGTGTTCGCGATGTAAAACCCATGTTAAGGCTTGCGGGAGATACATTAAAAGTCGCCTTGAAGGTGCAGGTTTCGCCTGATGTAAATATCCCCCAGGTTTCTGAGGAACTGCAAAAGAAGGTATTAGAGTACTTGCAGAATACAGCCGGCATCACGTTGAAGGAAATAAAGGTACATGTCAACAGGGTAAGCTGGGATGCTAAGGGCCGGGTGGAATAGGGGGGATAGTTGTCATGTGGGGAGAACTGTTGTCCGAACTCTTACATAATCATCGTGGTAAGATGCTGGGGATACTTATTGGTTTGATTTTCAGCCTGCTTGTGATTTTTCTTGGCTTTTTTCAGACCGTTTTTGTTGCGTGCTGCATTTATATTGGGTATATAATAGGCAGGAGGACCGACGATAATGATGGTCTCAGAGAATTAATCATGCGTTTTTTTAATGATAGGTAAAAAGCAGGTGGAAAAGAAAGGAGAAAATTCTTTTGCGGAATAGGCATGAGGCGAGGGAACTGGCATTGAAAGCACTTTTTGCATTTGATATAGGTAAAAGCGATCCGGATTGTATGTTGGAGCATCTGTCCGCAGAGGAAGGTCCGAGAGATGCCGTGTTAAAATACAGCAAGCAACTTATTGAAGGAGTTGCAAACAACAAAGCGACCATTGATTCGCTGATTGACAGTAATGCTATTGAGTGGAAACTGAACAGGATGGCGGCAGTCGATCGCAACATTATGCGTGTTGCGCTCTATGAGATATTATTTGCCCCTGATGTTCCCCAAGCAGTGGCGGTCAACGAAGCTATTGAAATTGCCAAGGTTTATGGAGCGAATGATTCGCCCCGCTTTATCAATGGTATTCTGGGCAATATTATTAAGAATACGGATGAGGTTTGACTTGTGTTTTTGGGAATCGATACAAGCTGTTATACCACTTCCCTTGCTTTGGTGGATGAGGGTAGGGAGATGATAGCCGATAAAAGGATAGTTCTACCGGTTCCGGTTGGGAAGCAGGGGCTGCAGCAATCTACAGCCCTGTTTTATCATTTGCGGAATTTGCCGGAGATGCTGGAGGAGGTACTTAAGGTTCATAAGGGCAGGAAAATCCGAGGGGTGGCGGCAAGTTTCAGACCGTGTCCCCGGAAGGATGCATATTTGCCGGTATTTACGGCAGGTTCGGCTCTGGCCAGAAATATTGCTGCTTTACTTGGTATTCCTCTGGCTGCAACATCTCATCAGGAAGGGCATCTTGTGGCGGGGTTGTGGTCGGCTCAGGCAGACACTTTGCAGGAGTTTTTGATGCTGCATTTGTCAGGCGGTACCACGGAGCTTCTTCAGGTAAGAAGGATTGTCAAAAATCCGTTACAATATGATATTCGTGTCTTGGGACGTTCTGCGGATATACATGCGGGACAGCTTGTGGATAGGGTTGGCGTGGCTCTGGGTTTGCCTTTTCCGTGCGGTAAACATCTTGAAAAACTGGCCGCAGGACATGATAAGGTGGTAATCCCCTCCTCCCGGAAAGGATATATGATGAGTTTTTCCGGTGCCGAAACGCTGGCGAAAAAATACATAAAAAACGGAGAGGCTCCGAAGGCTGTTGCGAGAGCGGTAGAGCATTGCATCGCCACGACGGCAGAAAAGGTGATACGTCAAGCGGTGGAAAGTACAGGACTAAAGGATGTCCTGGTTGTAGGCGGAGTGGCGGCGAACGGCTACATCCGTCAGCGGCTCATAAAGCGCTTGGAGCATCCGGCGGTAGGGGCAAAGCTTTTTTTCCCGGCAAGGGAATACTGCAGTGACAGTGCGGTGGGTACTGGTTTAATTGCCCACAGTATGATATATTAAAGCAGGATTTTGCACCATGTTATATATATATTTAACATACAATGGGGGTCCTCAAGCCATGCCATGTCAAATTATTAGCGGAAAAAAAGTCGCCGATCAGGTGAAAGATGAAGTAAAAAAAAGAGTGGAAGAATTACAAGTTTGCGGAATAACGCCTGGTTTAACGGTGATTATTGTCGGTGATGATCCGGCCTCGCAGATATATGTCGGTAATAAAGAAAGAGCGTGTCAGGAAGTGGGAATACGCTCTGAAGTAGTGAGAATGACAGCTGCAACGACTGAAGCGCAGTTACTGGAAGTTATTGATGATTTGAATAAGAGGACAGCTGTACATGGGATACTGGTACAGTTGCCTTTGCCTCGGCATATAAATGAGGAGAAGGTAATAGAAGCAATTCATCCCGAGAAGGATGTCGACGGTTTGCATCCTGCCAACATGGGTCAATTGTTACTGGGAAGGCCGCGTTTCATTCCTTGTACACCTTACGGTTGTTTGAAAATGATAAAATCGACGGGGTATAAGATTGAAGGAAAACATGCGGTTATTGTCGGTCGCAGCAAATTAATAGGTAAGCCTATGGCCGCTCTGCTTTTACGGGAAAATGCAACTGTTACCATCTGTCATTCCCGGACAGAGGGGTTGGCGGAATATACGAGGAGTGCGGATATTCTGGTTGTCGGAGTCGGCAAGCCCAATCTTATTACCGGCGATATGGTCAAACCGGGCGCTTTTGTGCTGGATGGGGGGATAAATCGTCTGTCTGACGGAAAAATAACAGGGGATGTGGACTTTCCTTCTGTTGAAAATGTTGCCGGCATAGCAACTACGGTGCCTGGAGGATTAGGCTTAACGACGGTTGCCATGTTGCTTAAAAACACTGTTGAGGCTGTGAAATATGGAGGATAAGAAGGTATTATCGGTCAGTGATTTGACTGTCATTGTGCAAAAGGCTATTGCCAATCGTCCCGAACTGGCCGGCCTTTGGGTGAGGGGCGAGATTTCCAATTTTAAAAGGCATACGAGCGGTCATTTTTATTTTTCTTTAAAGGATGAAAAAAGCTCAATTCGTGCCGTGATGTTCAGAGGACGTGCTCAAGCGGTAGGTTTTTTGCCTGAAAACGGCATGGATTGTCTTGTACGGGGCTATGTTTCCTTGTATCCTCGCGATACAATGGTGCAGTTGTATGCAGAGGAGATAATTCCCGCCGGAACAGGTTTGCAGCAGATTATGTTGGAGGAACTGAAGAAAAAGCTGCAACAGAAAGGCTATTTTACTGCCCAACGCAAGCGCACTCTTCCTCTTTTGCCAAAAGGTATTGGGGTGGTGACTTCTCCGACAGGGGCTGCAATCCGGGATATACACAATGTTATTTCTCGCAGGTATCCGGGAATGCCTATTCTGCTTTATCCTGCCCTTGTGCAGGGGGAAAAAGCCGCGCAGGTCCTGGCCCAGGGTATTGAGCAGCTGGGGCAAAGAGATGAAGTTGAGGTAGTGGTTCTGGCACGAGGCGGCGGTTCGGCGGAGGATTTGAACGCTTTTAACGCCGAAGTTGTGGCAGATGCGGTGTTTAATTGTCCTAAACCGGTGATTTCGGCTGTAGGACATGAGATAGATTATACAATAGCTGATTTGGTAGCGGATGTGAGAGCAGCGACACCTTCGGCTGCAGGTGAACTTGCGGTTCCCGTCAAATTCGAGCTGTTGGAACAATTAGAAAAATACAGGGAAAGAATGCGCAACGCCCAGGCCGGAAGACTGCAGCGTGAGAGAATGAAGCTTGAATTGCTCGAAAGCTCAGGGGTCATGAAGAAGCCGGAGCGCTGGCTGGCCGTGTTGCAGGAGGATGTTGTCCGCAAGGAAAATGATCTGTTCGAACTGGTGGCAAAATTGCATATGAAGAAAAGGCAAAAGATGAAGCTTATGGCGGCAAGATTACAAGCGTTAAGTCCGTTGGCAACGCTGGCTAGAGGCTATAGCATATGTATGGGTGATAATGGTAAAGTGATTGTAGACTTCGCAAGTGTTGCTGTTGATGAAAAAGTCAGCGTGAAGCTGTATAAAGGAAAACTAGATTGTTTAATTCTCGGCAAGGAGGATGGGGATGGAAAAACAGGCTCGCTCTTATGAAGACAATATAAAAAGGCTCGAAGAAATCGTGCGCAAATTGGAACGCGGAGAAATATCCCTGCAGGAGGGATTGGAGTCATACGAAGAGGGTATTGCTCTGATTAGGGTCTGCCAGGAGCAGTTGGAACGGGCGACGGAGAGAATAAAGGTTTTAAGTCCGAAGGGGGACTTGGAAATCTTGCAGGATAGCGAGGGAGAGGATTGAACAAGGATGCGACTTAAGCAGTATTTACAAAAGAGAGCGCTTCTGGTGGACGAGCATTTGTCGACACTCTTGCCAAGGGAAACCGAGTATCCGCAGATTATTCACGAAGCAATGCAATACAGCATTTTTGCGGGAGGAAAAAGGTTGCGGCCGATCATGTGCCTGGCCGCTGTTGAAGCCTTAGGAAGGAAATATGAACCCTACCTGCCGGTTGCTTGTGCCTTAGAAATGATACATACCTATTCGCTCATTCACGATGATTTGCCGGCCATGGATAATGACGATTATCGCAGAGGGAAGCTTACCAGCCATAAGGTCTACGGTGAAGATATAGCCATACTGGCCGGAGATGCGTTGTTGACCCATGCTTTTGAAATATTGGCAACGGCGGCGGAGGGGCTGCCGGGGGAGAAGAGGATGTTGCGGGTTATCCGGGAGGTGGCAAACGCTTCCGGTACGAGGGGTATGATCGGTGGACAGGTGGTTGATGTTCAATCGGAAGGGAAGGCAATTACCCCTTTGACTTTAAACTATATCCATACTCATAAAACGGGAGCCTTGTTCAGAGCGGCTGTCAGGTCGGGGGCGTTACTGGCAGGGGCTAGTGAAAACGAGTTGTCCGCCCTGACTGAATACGCGGAGTGCTTTGGCCTGGTTTTTCAGATAACGGATGATTTGTTGGATATACTAGGTGATGAGAAGATTTTAGGCAAGCCGGTAGGCAGTGATGAAAAGAATCAGAAAGGTACTTATCCTTCGCTTTATGGGGTAGAGAAATCTAAAAAGCTGGCAAGGGAGGCAGTCGATAAAGCCGTAAAGAGCCTGGAACCTTTGCGGGGAAACACAGAACCTCTAATATTGTTGGCTCGTTATTTGATAGAGAGAAAGTCGTAAACGAAGAGAATCATAGTGAGTTTAGTGGAGTTGATTAGTTGAAATGCAGGAGTTCTTTCGTGGGGTTTCAAATAACCATGTCTTGTTTGTAGCTTTTGTAGCATGGACAGTTTCTCAGGTATTGAAGGTCGTTTTTAATATTATGAAATATGGCAGATTCGATTTGACGAGGCTTATTGGTTCGGGCGGTATGCCTAGTTCGCATACGGCCGTGGTTATTGCCGTAGCTGTAAGTGTCGGCAAAGAGATGGGTTGGGATTCAACATTTTTTGCCTTTTCTGTTGTTATGGCGTTCGTTGTCATGTATGACGCGGCTGGAGTGAGGCGTGCGGCAGGAAAACAAGCAGAAGTTATCAATCAGATGATACAGGACGTGTATCAGGGGACTCATATTTCTCAAGAGAGACTGAAAGAATTGATCGGGCATACTCCGGTGGAGGTTCTGGCCGGGGCGTTGTTGGGTGCTTTGGTGGGAAATCTATTGTAATAGAAAAGATAGAAGCAGAAAAAGCGGGTGGTACTGTGGGCATACTGGAAAAAATCAACGGACCGGATGATTTAAAGAAAATCAAGCTTGATAATTTTGACTTATTGAGTAGGGAGATAAGGGAGTTCCTTATTGAAACTGCTGCGAAAACGGGAGGACATCTGGCCCCAAGCCTGGGAGTCGTGGAGCTGACGCTGGCGTTACATTATGTCTTTACTTCCGGGAAAGATAAAATAATCTGGGATGTAGGGCATCAGGCCTATGTTCATAAGATACTTACCGGCAGAAAGGATGCTTTCGGCAGTCTGCGCCAGTACCAAGGCATATCGGGATTCCCGAAAAGGGAAGAAAGCATTCACGATGTCTTTGATACGGGGCACAGTAGTACTTCTATTTCTGCTGCTCTGGGTTATACTTTGGCCAGAAACCTCCTGCAAGAGGATTTTGATGTGATAGCGGTTATCGGCGACGGAGCACTGACAGGAGGGCAGGCCTTTGAGGGTCTCAATCATGCGGGGCACCAGGGAGTCGATATGCTGGTGGTGCTTAATGATAATGAGATGTCAATTGCCCAGAATGTAGGAGCCATGTCCTCATATTTGAGTCGCTTGAGATCCGACCCGTTTTATACTAAGCGCAAAAAGGATGTCGAGCTTCTTTTGCGCAAGATCCCCTCAATTGGACCTAATGTGGTCAAGGCGGTTGAAAGGGTTAAGGACAGTATGAAATATCTGCTCGTACCCGGCATGCTTTTTGAGGAATTAGGATTCACCTATTTAGGACCGATTGACGGGCATAATATTCGTGATTTGGTGCAGGTATTAAATAAAACCAAGGAAATGAAGGGGCCTGTGCTGCTTCATGTTCTGACTAAAAAAGGCAAGGGTTATCCGCCGGCAGAAAAAAGGCCGGAGATTTTCCATGGTGTAGGTTCTTTCGATGCAAATACAGGTGAGGTTGCAAAAAGTTCAGGTCCGCCTAAGTATACGAAGGTATTCAGTGACGCCCTTGTTGAACTGGCAGAACGAGATAACAGGATCGTGGCCGTAACGGCAGCTATGCCGGATGGTACGGGCTTGCATGCCTTTAGCGAAAAGTTCCCTCAGCGCTTTTATGATGTCGGTATTGCCGAACAAAACGCGGTCACTGTTTCCGCGGCGATGGCCCTTAAGGGCTTGCGTCCTGTCGTGGCTATTTATTCTACTTTCTTGCAAAGAGCTTACGATCAGGTAATCGTAGATGTGTGCTTGCAGGATGCTCCGGTGGTCTTTGCTTTGGATAGAGCCGGTTTAGTGGGTGAGGACGGCCCTACCCATCACGGCAGTTTCGATTTATCATATCTGCGGTGTATACCCGGGATGTCCGTTATGGCCCCGAAAGACGAAGAAGAGCTCCGGCATATGCTATTTACGGCCTTTCAGTACAACGGGCCTGTTGCCCTGCGTTACCCCCGGGGTAGCGCAGTTGGTGCGGATATAACGACAGAATACCGCAGTTTGCCTTGGGGTAAAGGGGAAATCTTAGCGACGGGCAGCGACTTGGCGATAGCGGCTGTAGGCTCGATGGTTTACCCGGCACTGGCCGTAAAGGAAATATTGGAAGAAAACGGTCTCGGCGTGTCGGTGGTCAATGCCAGATTTGTTAAGCCGCTGGATGAACAGCTTATTTTGGAAGCGGTAAAAAATCATCAGTTTTTTGTTACCATGGAAGAAAACGTGCTGGCGGGTGGTTTTGGCAGCTGTGTCTTGGAGCTTTTGGCCAGAGAAGGTCAAAGCGGAGCCAAAATCCTCAATATCGGATTACCGGATAAGTTTGTGACCCATGGCAGCACTAGTATATTAAAAGAGGAGACAGGACTGACACCGGAGAAAATGGCCGATAAGATCATATCTCATTTTGGTTTAAAGGCAGGAAAGCGCAAGAAAGTAATTCTATCATTCAGAAGATAGGCTGGTTATGATATATGGCAAAAGAAAGACTGGATCAAGCGCTGGTAAGAAGAGGACTCGTCGACAGTCGGGAGAAGGGCAAAGCTTTGATTATGGCCGGTCAGGTTTCGGTTAATCGGCAAAGAAGTGATAAGCCAGGGACAAAGGTCGGGGCAGAGGACGTCATTGAAGTAAAGGAAAAACCTTTTGTTTATGTCAGCCGGGGGGGCCTAAAGCTGGAAAAAGCCTTGCAGGTCTTTGGGCTTTCTTTGGAAGGAAAGGTAATTCTGGATATTGGTGCCTCAACCGGCGGGTTTACACATTGTGCTTTATTGAGCGGTGCTAAAAGGGTTTATGCGGTTGATGTAGGGTATGGGCAGCTGGCTTGGTCACTGCGTCAGGACGAGCGCGTAGTGAATATGGAACGGACAAATGCCCGCAACCTTGGCCCCGGAGATATTCCCGAAACGGTGGATATGGTCACTATTGATGTGGCCTTTATTTCTTTGGAAAAAATCCTGCCGGCGGTAATACCCTTGCTCGAAGACGGCGGGTCTATTATTGCCCTTGTTAAGCCGCAGTTTGAAGCGGGCAGGGAAAAGGTGGGGAAAAAGGGTGTAGTAAAAGACAGCAAGGTGCACCATGCTGTCTTGGAAAAGGTGATCGATTTTTGCCAAGGGAACGGTTTACTGGTGAAAGGCCTTGATTATTCACCGATAAAGGGGCCTGAGGGAAATATTGAATTTCTTCTGTTATTAGAAAAGGGTGGGGTGAAGGAAGTTAATATCAAGCCTCCGGAGCTGATAAAGGAAGTTATTGAAAAGGCTCACCGGGAATTATAAATATGAAGCGGAGGTATCAAGATGACACCATTGGAAAGAGTTGAAAAATATTTTCAGACACTGCCCTTTTCCCTAGAGATAATTTTGTTTGATGAAAGTACCCGTACTTCACAATTAGCAGCTCAGGCTTTAGGCGTTGAGGTGGGGCAAATCGCTAAAACGTTGGTCTTTGTCGAAAAGAAAAATGAAAAAGCGGTGATTATTGTAACCAGCGGTGATGTGAAGGTAGATACCAAGAAGCTTAAGCAGGCTGTCGGATGTAAGATGAGGTTTGCGGATGGTGAAGAGGTCCTGTCTCTAACGGGGTACCCGCCAGGAGGGGTTTGCCCTTTCGCTTTACCGGAGGGATTAAATATTATGATCGATGAGAGCATGCGCCGTTTTTCCATTGTCTACGCGGCTGCGGGAACGGACAACTCAGCGGTTCCGGTTACCGTGGATCAATTATTGGAGTTGACCGGGGGCGAATCCTGCGATGTCTGTGTAACGGCCCTTGTGAGGAAGTAATGACTGAGTAAGCCCTTTTGAAAAGCAGCGAAGGATTGAGGGGATGATTCTAGTTCGTACTGCCATTTTTTGTCCCGCCCATCGAACCAAGTAGCTATTCTAATGTTGGGATAATCTTGAGCAAGAAGTTGCATAGCATTTTCAATCCAAGCGGCCTTGTTGCCGCCTGTTTCATTACTGCTGAATTCGGTGATCATCATGGGTTTGTCGGGATAGCGTTTTAGGTAGTCTTCGTATACAGGACGGTATATTTCTTCAAATTCCCGCCATACATCGCCCGGGTAGCTTGTTCCGTTATTGTATCCGGTTAAGCCGATCCAGTCTACATATTCATCACCGGGATAATACATGTGAGGATTGTTCCAAGTAAAATTAGGATATGAGCGATCATGGGGATTCCAGACAAACAATACGTTATCTGCTTCCACCTCTCTAAAGATGTCGACGATATGCCGCCAGGCTTTAATATAAAGGTCTGTATCTTTGCCGAAGAACCAGGCACACCAAGGATCCCAGTCCCCGTTCATTTCATTCAGCGGTCTGATGAAAACAGGCTCATTGATACGTTTTAATCCTTCGGCCCATTCCCTGATAACATCATCGTGCTCGCCGGCAATAAATTCTAAAACGGCAATCCATTCCAAGTCTGCGGTAAAGGGTTGCAGTGTCAACATTAACACACGCCCTTCCTGATATACTTTTCTGACAGCCGCTTCAGGGAACCCTGTATTGGACGGGAAAGTGGAGTAGGTCATGATGAACTCGAATTTGTGATTCAGCTTTTCTTCGTTGGAAAGCATACTATTGTAACAGCTGCTGTTGAAAGGAACTCCCGGATAAAATCTTCCCCAGAGAAGATTGTGGGGTGGGATGTCTAATGTCAGCCTATTGCCTATGTACCTGATATGTGGGGATTCAGGCTCGGTATTGTCTGAAGTGACGGCTTTTTGTACTGAATCTTCTTTTTTTAGAGTAACAGCAACACTGTCAAGATCCTTTTTTAAACCGGCTAGATTATCTTTTGTGGTCTTACCCCACAAAGTGACTACACAGTCTTTGAATATTCGATGCTGTTCGATGTAGTAGTTGAAGTCTTGGTCAAAGGTTTTTATCTCTGGGCGGTAATAAGTCAGTTCTTCAACCCTATAATTTTTTTCGGTTCTTCCTGTGCGTTTTAGTAGTTTAAAGTCGGCTTTACCTTTGTATAACTGCTTATTGCCATAATCAATATATGACCGGGTTGATAACCTTGGGCCGAGTTCCTGTTGATATATGTGGACAATGCTGTGAGGACCGGCAAATTGCATAACAATATCACCGGTTGCCGGATTTATATGCTCATATTTTTCCGGCAGTGTAAACGAAAAACCTGCGCCTTGAAACTCCCCGCCCATTGCCGGGGTTACGTCTAACAGAATAAAGAAGAGCGATATCAGTATCGCTGCCCTGATTCTTCTTTTCATTTTTATTTCGCTCCGTTTTCTTTTAATATCTGCATATATTTTCCCACATCTGCCCTATTATGGCAAGATAGAAGAAGGGGATTGTAGGCTTTTGTAGAAATAGAAAGACGGGAGGTAAAATATGAACGCAACAGATTATTTCATTATTGGAATGATAATTGGCGGGATGATTCTTTATTACCTTCTCAAGAAAAAAAAGAGCCTGGCAATTAAGAGGATGCTAAGAAAGGCCAGAAAAGGCGAACATAAGGCCATACATTTATTGGAATCAAATGGTTATACTGTTACAGGGGCACAGGAAAGAAAGACCATAACGACTTGGATAAATGGGAAACCCTATGAAAACCATGTGCGGGCGGATTATTTAGTGAAAAAGCGTGGAAAGACTTTCGTAGCCGAGGTGAAAACCGGCAAAAATGCGCCAAAACCGACGCTGGCCGATACCAGGAGACAGTTGATGGAGTACTATCTTGCTTATGGGACGGATGGTATACTGTTGATAGACATGGAAAGAAGAAAGATCAATGAGGTAGTATTTGCCGTTTCGGGAAGGGAAGGGAAGACCCGATTTGTTTTTCTTGTTGTTTTTACCGGAATTCTTGGACTATTGTGCGGGCTGTTGTTGTATAAGTATTTTCTTTCATCATTCTAATAAAGGGTAGCTATTACGTTTTGGAGGAGACGGTATGGTAAAGAAAGTAGGGCTTATTGTTAATTCTAGAAAGAAACAGCCTGTCGTAGTAGGAGAACAGCTTATCAAGTGGTTTACGGCTAAGGGTATAGAGATATACTCTTGTGGTGTGGAGGCCCGGGCGCTTGGTTTGCTGGAGGATGAAAAGGGCTGCAGCCGAGGAAGCGATGTTGATTGTGTGATTGCCCTGGGAGGGGACGGTACCTTCTTGCGAGCGGCCAGGATGGCGGCGTTTTCCGGAATACCGATTCTCGGTGTTAATGTAGGGACCCTTGGTTTTTTAACGGAAATTGAACTTAATGAAATGGAAGAATCCTTGGAGAAGTTAGTCAATGGACATTATCATATTGAAGAGAGAATGATGCTAGAGGCTAAAATCCTGCGCAATGGTAAAGAGGTAGGGCAGTTTGTTGGGTTAAACGATGTTGTTTTAACTAAAGGACCTTTGGCTCGTCTTCAGATCTTAGATGTGTTCGTGGGGAAGGAATTTGTTACTACCTACAAAGCGGATGGTGTTATTATCTCCTCACCGACCGGCTCGACAGCTTATTCCCTGTCTGCCGGTGGGCCTATCATTCATCCTGAGGTGGAAGTGTCAATCATAACTCCTATTTGTCCCCATACTTTACAAGCCCGTCCCATGGTCATACCCTCTCATACCCAGGTTAAAATTATTGTCGCGGGGAGACAGTTGGATTCCATGTTGACCATCGACGGTCAGAGCGGTTTTGAGATTATGGAGGGTGATGAAATAATTGTAAGCAAGGCTTCTTGCAGCACTAAGCTTATCCGGCTCAAGGATTACAAATTCTTTAAAATACTACAAGAGAAACTTAAATCCGAAGGAAGGATTTCCTATGATTAGCGATTTGCGTGCAACAGAGGTTTCACATATACTCCTCAGTAAGTTTCTGCGAGAGGGACAGCATGTTGTGGACGCAACGGCAGGTAACGGATATGATACAATGTTTTTGGCGAAAAAGGTTGGCAAGAGAGGACAGGTATATGCCTTTGATATACAAGCCATAGCAATTGAGCGAACAAAAGCGTTATTAGAAGAAGAAAAGTGTGCGGATGCGGTAAGGTTAATCAATGATACCCATGAAAAACTGACAGAACACATCAAAGGTTCGGTGCAGGCGATAGTATATAATCTCGGTTATTTACCGGGTGGTGATAAAGCAACAATCACAAAGGCAGATGCGACATTATCATCGATCAAACAGGCTTTAGAATTGCTTGACCCCGGCGGCGTGATATCGATAGTTGCTTATCCCGGCCATGGCGGCGGTGATTGTGAGGCAAAAAAGGTAGAAAATTTTATGCCAGAATTGGATTCGGCTCTTTGGGATGTATTTTCCTATCAGAGACTTAATGCAGTCAAACCTGCCCCGTATTTACTTTTTCTGCATAAAAGAATCGGGTAGAGATGTATACGAGGAGGATTAAATTTGAAGGCTAGCCGACAGAAAAAGATCCTGGAGATCCTAAAAAATCGAGAGATAGCAACGCAGATAGAGATGGCCCAGGCCTTGAGAACTGCAGGTTTTAATGTAACACAAGCGACAGTATCCAGAGATATCAAGGAATTACGTTTGGTTAAAATACCGGTGGGGAACGATACCTACCGGTACGGGTTGCCGCAAGAACAGAATTCAGCCCGAAATGAGCAGCGCTTGTGCCGGATGATGCAGGAACTGGTTGTAGAAATTGCAGACAGCGAAAATATTGTTGTGTTGCGTACTTACCCCGGAAATGCCCATGCGATTGCAGCACTTTTGGACGGTGCTGCCTGGCCGGAAATACTCGGTACAGTTGCCGGTGATGATACGATTATGTTGGTTATAAAGACGTCGGAAGGGCAGGAAAACCGAAAAGAGGTTAAAAATGTTGTATCTAAACTGAAAAGCCTAATGGAGTAGGTGTAAATTATGCTGGAAAGACTGTATATCAAGAATTTTGCTCTGATTGAGGAAATAAATCTTGATTTTTGTGAGAAATTCAATGTTTTGACCGGCGAAACAGGAGCAGGAAAATCCATTGTTATTGATGCTGTTTCTGTGCTTTTAGGTGGTAGAGCCCAGACTGAGTATGTCAGGCATGGTTGCGATATGGCGGTAATAGAGGGTGTCTTTTTTGTCCCGCAAGGAGGGCGCGTTCTTGAGAGCCTGGTCGAATATGGTGTGGATTGTGAGGAAAGCACGCTTATCCTCTCCCGGGAGATAGCCGTAAACGGCAGAAACAACTGCCGCATTAACGGCAGAAACTTAACATTGGGACAATACCGTGTGGTTGGTCAAATGTTGGTGGAAATCCACGGACAGCATAATCACCAATACTTGTTACAACCCCATAGGCATTTGGAAATTCTTGATCGTTTCGGAAAAGCGGAGCACTTCAAGCTTTTGCAAAAGATTAAAGAGAGTTATCATAGCTGGAAGGAAGCTAAGACAGAACTTGAAGATTTACATAACAGGGAACAGGACCGGTTGCAGCGGATCGATTTTCTTTCCTTTCAGCTGGCGGAGATCAAAGGAGCCGGGTTGAAAGAGGATGAAGAAGAGGAACTGCAGCGGGAAGCTAACATTCTTGCTAATGCGGAAAAAATCAGCATGAACCTCAATTCAGCCTATCTTTGTATCTTCGGCGGTGAGAATGAGTCATCAGCGTATGAACTGGTGGGTAAGGCGGTAAAAAATCTCGAGTATGTCAGGGAGCTTGATGATAAGCTTGAGAAGACCTCTGCAGAGATCGAGTCCTGTCTGTATATGCTGGAGGAAGGTGCCGCTGTCATCAGAAATTATTTGGAGAACATTGATTATTCACCCCGGCGCTTGGAGGAAACGGAAAAGCGTCTTCATGCGGTTAAAGAATTGTGCAGGAAATACGGTGGTACTGTTAAGGATGTTTTGCTTTACGCCGAAAAGGCCCAAGCTGAATTGGATTTATTGAACGGAAGTGGCGAAAGGGCCGAAGAATTAAAAGAGCTGGTGGAAAAAGCGTGGCAGGAATATTTTCAATTGTCTGCTTTGCTGTCGGAAAAACGAAGGGAGATTGGTGCCGGTCTGGATGAAGAAGTGACAAGCCAGCTGCTGGAACTGGCGATGCCTGATGCCGTTTTCCGCACAGGTTTTAGTGCCGCCGAACCCTCGGCTCACGGTAACGAGGAGGCTGAATTTTTGATTTCTGCCAACCCCGGAGAACCTCTTTTGCCCGTGGCCAAGATCGCTTCCGGAGGTGAGTTGTCGCGTATGATGCTGGCCTTTAAGTCGATATTTGCAGGATTAGACGGTATAGATACCTTGATCTTTGACGAAATCGATTCCGGAATTGGGGGAAAGGCCGCTCAAAAGGTGGCTGAAAAGCTGGAAAAAATATCTGAAAATCAGCAGGTTATTTGTGTTACTCATTCATCTATTATTGCTGCCTTGGCTGATCGACATCTGTTTTTAGAGAAACAGGTTGAAAAGGGACGGACCCAAACATTTATCCGCTATTTATCAAAGGATGAGAGGGTGGAAGAATTGACCCGCATGATGGGAGGAGAAAGGCAAACAGATGATTTAAAACGACATGCCTCGCAAATTTTAAAAAAATGAAAGGAATATTTTCGTAAACATAAATGCCGGCCAAAAGGGTTAATTTAAAAAAGCGAAGTATCTCTAGATGGAATAGGAAGGATTTGCCAATAATAGGAGGACATAACCATGAATTCAACCAAAAGGCAAATCCTCGGATTTTTATTATGGTTTTTTGTTGCATTTTTTATTATTGCTCCTCAAGAAGAAGGCTGTTTCAGTATTCTTGAAACCCAGCGCTTGGTGGCGGGGGATTTATTGAACGCAAGCGATCCCGTCGAGATGCCTGCTGTTAATCTTATACCCGGTGGACATTCCATAGGTGTCGTCTTAAGAACAGAGGGAGTTCTGGTAGTAGGCTTTTCTCCTGTCATAAATGAAGAAGGTTCTCCTCTTTTTCCGGCCAGGGATGCGGGTATTCAGATCGGAGATGTGGTGACGGAAATCAATGGAAATACCGTTTTAACCGATGATCAGGCTAAAAGTATGATTGCGGACCTCGGCAAAAAGGGAAGCCGGATGGAATTGACGGTCAGACGAAATGAGGAGTCACATCATAAGGTGGTATATCCGCAGTATTGTAATGACACCAAATCTTACAGAATTGGGCTTTTTATACGTGACAATGCGGGTGGTGTGGGAACGCTGACATTTTATGATCCGTCCACTGAGAAATATGGAGCCCTTGGACATGTGATAACCGACAGTGAGACAAATCAACCGTTAAGAATAAGGCAGGGGAAAATACTGCACGCTTTGGTACAGGATATACTAAGGGCCCAAAAGGGTAAGCCGGGCGAAAAAATCGGCATGTTTGTTGACGACGAGGAGTGGGGGGATATCGAAAAAAACGATGACTGCGGCATTTATGGCAAGATAGAAGAGGATTTTGTCAATCCGTTATATCCAGAACCTGTGGCAGTGGCGTACTCTGATGAGGTTCATATCGGTAATGCCAAAATTTTGACAGTACTAAAAGGACAGGAAATTAAAGAATATAATGTTAAAATTGAACGTATGCTGTACGGGAGACAGGACGGGAAAAATATGATCATCAGGATTACCGATCCTGAATTGTTGCGTCAGACGGGAGGAATAGTTCAGGGAATGAGTGGCAGTCCAATTATTCAGGATGGCAAATTAATCGGTGCCGTTACTCATGTCTTTATTAATGAACCGGACAGAGGCTACGGGGTTTTCATTGAAAGGATGCTGATAGAAGCTGGTATAATAAAACAGGAGGGAGAAACCTTGGGATTAAAATCTCAAGGTTTCATATTTCTAGTGTGCCTGGGCAGAAACGCAGCCTAATAGTACTGTCGAAAGATAAAGAAAGATAAAGAAAAATTGAATATTTTGCTGAAAAGGCGTATTATACTAGTAGATAAGAACAAAATTTATTGAAAAAAGACGGAAAATATTTTGATTAATCTAGTATTAAATGGAAAAATGAAGCAGGAAATAAAAGTCAATTGTCGAAGTGGATAAATATAGAAACAAAATTGATAAGGGGAGATAAAAAGGATGTACGAAACGATCAAAGTGTTAATTGCTGACGATAACAAAGATTTTGTAGAGATATTATACGAATACTTTGAAAGACAAGATGATTTTTGTGTTGTCGGAACAGCAAACAACGGCTTGGAAACCTTGGAGATGATTGGTGCCAAAATGCCGGACGTTGTGGTTTTAGACATTATAATGCCGCATCTTGATGGGATCGGAGTTTTGGAAAGACTGGCCGAATCAGGGATACAAGAGAAACCTAAGGTTGTTATGTTGACAGCTTTTGGTCAGGAATCAATGACACAAAAGGCCGTGGACATGGGGGCTGACTATTTTATTCTCAAGCCGTTCGATCTGGAGACCCTGGGTAATCGACTGCGTCAATTGTTTAAGGGGAAGATGTCGTTTATGGGAAATGCATCTTCTGTGCAGCCGGTATATCAGATGCCGCTTGTTAGGCCCAGGAGCTTGGATTTAGAGGTTACCAACATAATCCATCAGATGGGAGTTCCTGCGCATATCAAGGGATATCAGTATCTGCGTGATGCCATTTTGATGGTAATCGAAAAGGTGAGTCTGCTGGGAGCGATAACAAAGGAGTTGTATCCGACGATTGCGGAAAAATATCGGACGACGCCCAGTAGGGTCGAAAGAGCTATCCGTCATGCGATTGAACTGGCCTGGGACCGCGGCAACGTTGAGATGATGACGAAGTACTTTGGCTACACCATTAATATTCAACGAGGAAAGCCCACCAATTCTGAATTCATTGCCATGATTGCCGATAAGCTCAGAATCGGCAACAAGGTGGTTTAATTAAGGAAGACACGATTTATTTATTCGGCATCATAAACTTACATATTTTTGTTCGTTCAAGCACTGATATTTTTATCTGGGTTATTAGGTAAAAATGGAGGTGCTTGTTTTCCTTTTACAGAAAGAATTGTACTGGTATAATCTTTTAAGAGGTAAGTAAGGTAAGTATTCAGATGAGGAGGCAAACGGCTTTGGAGGAAAAGTATCTTAGGACAATCAGTGAGGCAAAGGGTAGTTTCTTGGTTCTCAGGCAGGACGAGGTCATGTTGAGTAACGGAAGAAAAACCAAGCGGGATGTAATACTGCATCCGGGAGCGGTGGCTGTATTGGCTGTGACACCAAAGGAGGAAATCATCCTGGTCAAGCAATACAGGTACCCGGTGGGGAAGGTTACCTACGAAATCCCGGCCGGTAAGTTGGAAGAAGGAGAGGAACCATTAATGACGGCGAAAAGGGAGCTGGCAGAGGAAACGGGTTATCGGGCAAAAGAGTGGGAGAAACTGACCGCCTTCTATGCTGCGCCAGGTTATGCCAACGAAGTTATTCACCTTTTTTGGGCGGAAAATTTGCAGAGAACAGAAGCGCGACCGGATCCTGACGAGATAATTGACTATGAAAAAATATCTATAAAGCAGGCTTATGAACAAGTATTAGCAGGGGAGATAGACGACGCTAAGACTATTATGGGGATCTTGTGGTTGGTTAACAGTTCCCGGTATTTGGACTTGTAGTTATATTTCCGTTTTTCGCCTCATAACATTATCTAGGGGGGAACCGGGGAGGCGGAAAAGGTGAATGCTCTGAAAAGAAGAATTGAGAACCATCTGCATGCCAGTTGGTGGGTCTATTTATTAGTATTTTTTTTCTTCATTGCCGGGCTGCTTTTTGGCTCGATTGGAGTCAATGTGCTGGAAGAGAAACAGTTACTTTCTTTAGGGGACTTTTTGGAAGAGGGCTTTGCCGTGTATGATAACGGTATAAATTATGTTTTATCGACAAAACAAGCCGTTGCCAGAAATTTGTTCAATCAGGGAAAGATTCTACTGTTGGGATTGACGGTAATAGGCTTTCCTGTGGTTTTGATCATTATTTTTTCAAGGGGTTTTGCCTTGGGGTTTACCGTGGTTTTTCTCATTAAACAAAAAGCATTCCGGGGTTTATTGTTGACTCTTTTTGCCGTATTACCGCCAGCTCTTTTATCACTTCCCGCTTATGTTCTGGCCGCGGTTTCGGCTTTTAATTTTTCCCTTTTTTTGCTAAAAGGTGCAAACAGTCAAAACGGTACTCCGACAGGAGAATATTTTTGGGGTTATATTTCGGTGATGGTGTTAATTGCTGTTTTATTGATTTGTTCCGCTTTTATTGAAGGCTATTTATCTGCCTTTGTCATCCGCCTTTTGTCATAATAACTGAGGAAGTTGAGCATAATACTAAAGGATTTGATTAGGCAAAGGGAAGGGGATGTATTATGGAGTACGTAAAAAATGACAGGGAAAAGGATAAAAAAAGAATGCCGACAGAGGCTGCCTGGGTTGGAACAGAACTGGGATCAGCTCGTGTCGTTGATGCGACAGGAGGGACTAAGGAAGCGGCAACCGAATCTGCCCAAAAGGGTACGGGAGCATTTGGAGCACCATGGGGAACAGAAGAAAGCATGGAATATGTTTGTGAAGAAATGGGTGTGGACTACGATACTTTTGTTGAAGGTGTGAAGAATAACAGGGCCGATGAGGAAATGGCAAGCGAATTGGGTGTCGGCGAAGCTGCGGTCAAGGCCTTGAAGGAAAGATTTTTTGAGATGGAAGCTACTAATGGAAATACGGGGTTGGGCGGTTAATTTACCGCCTTTTTTTATAAGAAAAATTCTAAGGAAGAAAGGTGTGACATATATAGTATAGAAAAAGGGGGGGAGACTATGCGTGTTATTACAGTGAAAAGATGGAGGGAGAAGCTGTTTGTACTTTTGGTCGCGGTGGTGATTATCGGTGGTTTGAGCTGGGGGTTAAGTAAATTTGTAAGCTTCGATAGCACGACCGCTACGACTCCGACTGACAGTTTACAGGACGATGTGCTGCTGCAACCGGTGAAGGTCCAGGGAGAACAGCTTCATGATTAGTTGATAAAGATAATCGGGGCAGGAGAAAGCTGCCCTTTTGTGGAAATAGGAAGTATATTTCCACAAAAGGGATGTGGTATCTTTGTACGAGCTGTTGACCGGATTTTTGGAGTATTTAGAGGTGGAAAAAGGCTTGGCCGACAATACCCTGCAAGCTTATAAAAGGGATATAAATAAATATTTTTTATATATAAAATCAAGAGGTATCGAAAACATAGAGAAGACGGATAGAAATATTTTGTCTGCATATTTTCATTACCTTCATAAAGAAAAAGCATCCCCGTCGACAATAGCCAGGCAGATGGCATCGCTCAAGGGGTTCTTTCGTTTTTTATGCATGGAAAAGCTGCTCGAAGAGGATCCGGCGGTACATTTGGAGGCTCCCAAACTACCCCAAAAGCTGCCGAATGTTATGACGGAAGAAGAAGTCAGCAGGCTCTTGCAGTTTTCAAGGGATGATGATCCTCTGAATTTACGGGACAAGGCTATGCTGGAACTGCTATATGCCACCGGAATGCGTGTTTCGGAATTAGTTAATCTCGATATACCGCAGTTAGATTTGGAAATGGGCTATGTTCGTTGCTTGGGTAAGGGTGATAAGGAGCGTATTATACCGTTGGGATCTTTCGCCGCAGGTTCGCTTTCCGATTATCTTAAATACGGACGTCCGCAGCTATTGAAAATACCTTCGATAACCGCGCTTTTTTTGAATTATCATGGCAGGCGACTGACAAGGCAGGGCTTTTGGAAGATCATTAAAGCACATGCTAAGAAAAAAGGTATAGTTAAGTCCATTACCCCGCATACACTAAGACACTCGTTTGCGACACATCTTTTGCTCAACGGTGCCGATTTAAGGTCGGTCCAGGAATTATTAGGACATGCCGATGTTGCAACTACGCAGATATATACCCATTTAACAAAGAGCAAGCTCAAAGAAATATATATCCGAACACATCCGCGTGCATAATGTGCATAATGAAGGATAGGTTGTAGTATTAAAAAGGGGGAGAAATAATGGAGAAGGTTATGTTGATAGTCCTTGACAGTGTTGGTATAGGTGCCTTGCCGGATGCTGCCTTGTATGGAGACGAAGGATCAAATACTCTTGGTAATATTGCTGCCGAGGTGAAAGACTTACGACTTCCGCATCTTTCAGCTTTAGGCATCGGCAAGTTGGTCGCGGCTGAACAGTTGATTCATACCGGCGCTATAAAAGGCGTTTACGGTAAAATGGCGGAGCTTTCCCGGGGAAAAGATACCACAACCGGGCATTGGGAAATTGCAGGAATAATAACGAAAGATCCTCTGCCTACTTTTCCCAAAGGGTTTCCTGCCGAATTTATGAAAAGCTTTGAAAAGAGGATCGGGAGAGGAACCTTAGGTAATAAGGCTGCTTCAGGCACGGAAATAATCGAGGAGTTGGGAGAGGAGCACATAAAAACCGGATACCCTATAGTGTACACCTCGGCCGACAGCGTTTTTCAGATAGCGGCACATGAGGAGGTAATACCTCTGGATGTGCTTTATGAGATTTGCGAAATCGCTAGGGAAATGCTGACCGGAAAACTTGCCGTAGGTCGGGTTATAGCCAGACCCTTCGGCGGTAAACCGGGAAGCTTCGTACGGACACCTCACAGACATGATTATTCCTTGCAGCCCCCGCAGCCGACAATATTGGATTGTTTGAAGGAAAAAGGTCATGAGGTGATCGGTGTTGGGAAAATTAGTGACATTTTCGCCGGCAAGGGATTGACGGAAAGTCAGCCGACAAAAAGCAATGAAGAAGGAATCGAAAGTGTTAAAAAAATCTGGCCGCGGCTAAAAAGCGGAATCATTTTTGCCAATCTTGTTGAGTTCGATTCCTTGTATGGTCACCGCAATAACCCGATCGGTTATGCCGAGAAGCTCGAGGAGTTCGACAGGGAGCTTCCTGCTTTGATGAAAATGGTTGAAAAAGAAGGGTTTTTAATCATCACTGCCGATCACGGTAATGATCCTACTACTCCCAGTACAGACCACAGCAGGGAGTACGTGCCGCTTTTAGTTTATGGAAAAGGCATTACAGCAGGAACAAACCTGGGAGTGCGTAAGACCTTTGCCGATATTGCGGCTACTATTGCTGAGATATTCGCCTTGTCGTATGAATCACCCGGTGAGAGTTTCTTTTCCTTGGCAAAATGTGAGGTGAAAGGATGATAGACGATGAGGACTGTCGATTTGCTGATTAAGAAAAGAGATGGGGCTGAACTGACAGCGGGAGAAATAAAACATCTGATAAACGGCTATATAAATGGAGATATCCCTGATTATCAGATGGCTGCTTTTTGCATGGCCGTATATTTTAAAGGAATGACCGCCCAGGAGACAGTGCATTTTGCCGTTGCCCTGGCCGATTCAGGTGACACCATGGACCTTTCCGCTGTACCGGGTATTAAAGTAGACAAACACAGTACCGGCGGGGTCGCTGATACCACTACGCTGGTAGTCGCTCCTCTGGTTGCGGCGGCAGGAGTTCCGGTGGCAAAAATGGCCGGACGTGGATTGGGACATACGGGGGGAACAATTGATAAACTGGAGAGCATTCCGGGGCTGAAAACTTCTCTGGATCCAAAGACTTTCGTTCGACAGCTTAATACCGTCGGTTTGGCGGTCACAAGTCAAAGCGGCCGGCTTGTGCCTGCCGATAAAAAACTGTATGCCTTGCGTGATGTGACCGGTACTGTTGATTCGATTCCTTTGATAGCCGGAAGTATTATGAGTAAAAAAATTGCAGCCGGGGCTGAAGCTATACTTCTGGATGTTAAAACAGGCAGCGGTGCTTTTATGAAAACAAAGGAAGAAGCCCTTGAACTGGCAAAGACGATGGTGAAAATAGGAGAATCGGCAGGCAGGGAGACGATTGCGATTATTTCGGATATGAACGAGCCACTGGGAAATGCCGTGGGAAATGCCTTAGAGGTTGAGGAAGCGATTACGGTTTTAAAAGGAATGGCCGAGGGGAGGTTGCGTGAGCTTTCTCTTGTTTTAGGTTCTCAGATGCTTGTTTTGGCAAGAAAAGCCGAGGGTTTTACCGAAGCCTACCAAAAGCTGGAGGGGATTTTAGATAAAGGGTTGGCACTGGAAAAGCTTGCCGAAATGATAGCAGCTCAGGGTGGTAACCCGGCAGTGGTGGAAAATACCGATTTGTTGCCTAAAGCTAAATATCAAAAGGTGATAAAGTCTTGGCAGGAAGGCTGGTTGATAATCAATGATGCGCAGGCCATTGGGCAGGCAGCAATGCTTTTGGGCGCAGGCAGGAGAACAAAGGATGATGTGATTGATCCGACCGTTGGCTTAAGATTTCACGCAAGAACCGGGGATTATCTAAAAGAGGGGCAAGTCATTGCTGAAGTTCATTACAATAGAGAAGATAATCTGACAGATGCTTTGGAAATTATCAAAAACGCTGTAAGCTTCAGTGAAAACTATGTTCCGCCGCAAAAGCTGTTATACGGGGTGGTAACAAAAAGAGGATATGAAGAGTACTAAACGGTTTAACGTTTTGCTGCGAGCAAAAAAGCTCCCGAAGTATTTCCGTAATTAACACTATAATCAAGGTAAATTACATAGTTCAGCTCCAATAAGGGAAAAATGTACTTAAGCTTGCTTTAATGGAGTTGATATTTATGAAGGAAATTGCGGGAGGTGGCTTTTTTGGTCGGCAAGAGGAATACTGGAATAGTATGGATAACAACGGTTTTGACATTGTTTATTTTAGTGGTATGCCCGCTGTATGCGTCAGGAGTTGAGCTTCCTCTGACGGGGGAGTCGGCGGTGCTTATTGATGCCCACTCAGGAAAAATCCTTTATGAAAAAGACCCCCATAAGTTAATGTATCCGGCCAGTATGACGAAACTGATGACCCTTGTCTTGGCGATGGAAGCCCTTGAGGAAGGGAAAGTACAGATGTCGGACGTGGTGACTGCCAGCGAGAACGCCGCGTCATACGGAGGCTCTCAGATATTTCTGGCCCCTAATGAAAAGCTTACATTGAAAGAGCTTCTCTTAGGTATTGCGTTGGCCTCGGGTAATGACGCCAGTGTGGCTGTAGCCGAATATATTGCCGGGACCCATGAAGAATTTGTCAGGATGATGAACGAGAAAGCAACGGAACTGGGGATGAAAAACACTCATTTTGTCAATTGCAATGGTTTACACGATCCTGATCATTACACGACGGCATACGATTTTGGAAAGCTCGGTTTATATGCTTTGCGCTTCCCGGAGCTTTTGGAAATATGCACTGTTAAGCACTATCGAATCAGAGAAGAGACGAAAAATCCTTTCCAATATGATAATAAGAATAAGCTTTTGTGGCAGTATGAAGGGACAGACGGCTTCAAGACCGGTTGGACGAGTGACGCCAAGTATTGTTTCACAGGAACTTGTGAAAGGGACGGACTTAGGTTTGTCTCGGTGGTAATGGGGGTTCCGGTGATGAGCGGACATTTCGCCGATACAAAGGTCCTGTTTAATTGGGGATATTCACAGTATGTGTTTAAGGAGTTTTACCCGGAAAATGAGCCGCTAGGAATGGTGCAGGTAGGGAAAGGTGTAAAGGAAGAGGTAAAGGCAGTACCGGATAAAAAGGTGGGAGCGACGGTAAAAAAGGGCAATGAGAAGGAGCTGACTACTGTCGTAGAATTAGCGGAGATGATCGATGCACCCATTAAAGAGGGTGAGGTATTAGGATATGTGTCGGTTATGCAGAATGATGAGGTTATTGAGCGGACTAATCTCTTGGCCGGTGAAGAAATAGATAAAGGCTCCTTGTTTATGGAATTCAAAAAAATGCTGCGGGTAGTCGTAACGGGATAAGTTGTAACAGTATAAACGGAAAAACCGGGGACACCCGGTTTTTTTACACTATCGGGTGTATGCTAAATAATTACCATAATTTAGCAGGAGAAAAGAAAAATATCTAGAAAGATAATATAAAACAGACAAGGGAGGAAGACCGGATGACCCATATCCTGCAGAATAAGAACGACACGTTGGTGGTCAAGGTTGTAGGGGAGTTGGACATGCTTACGGCACAAGAATTTCGTGAAATTGTGGAAAAGGCCATGGCGGGGGCATTGGTAAGAAATATGATTATAGATTTAGATAAAGCGGGTTTTATCGATAGTTCAGGAATAGGAGTAATATTGGGAAGATACAGGAAAATAAAAGCTCAAAATGGTGTAATGGTGCTTTGTGGGATGAACGAGAATATCAAAAGGATTTTGGAAATGTCAGGGATACTGTCCTTTATACCTTTTTGCAGCTCGGAAAAGGAATCTTGGGAAATTATTGCTAAAAAGGCATTTAAGGGGGCATAAAAATGGATAGAATAGTTAAGAATAGGATAATATTGGAATTTGACGGTAGGGCAGAGAACGTGTCTTTATCCAGGGTAACAGTCGCAGCCTTGGCCGCACAATTGTCGGTAACCCTCAGTGAACTTGAGGAAATTAAGGTGGCCACGTCCGAAGCCGTATCAAACGCCATTATTCATGGTTATCAAAACAATCCGGAAAAGACTGTTAGGCTGGTTTGTACCCTGTATGAGGATTGGCTTGAGGTGGAAGTGAAGGATGAGGGAGTCGGTATCAAGGATATCAAGCAAGCGTTGCAGCCTGCCTTTTCTTCAGATCCGGAACGAATGGGACTTGGTTTTGTCTTTATGCAATCTTTTATGGATGAGGTTGTAGTTGATTCGCAAGTTAATTTAGGTACAACAGTGACCCTGCGCAAGAAGATTAGCAGTAGTGGTGTAAAAAACAAGGCGGTTTCGTAATGAGGGAACAAGGATGAATATAAGGTTATCGGAAATGAATTTGCCCCGTTTTCCCCTCCTGCGGGATGAGGAGATGACGGATTTGTTGCTCAGGTCCCGCGAAGGCGAAGAACAGGCCAGGGAAAAACTTATTAATTGTAATCTTCGCTTGGTATTTAATCTTGTACAAAGATTTGCCGGCAGAGGATATGAGTTAGAGGATCTTTTCCAAATCGGTACAATAGGGTTAATTAAGGCTATTGATAAATTTGATATGTCATATAATGTCAAGTTTTCTACTTATGCCGTGCCAATGATTATTGGAGAAATACGGCGTTTCTTGCGTGACGACAGTCCTGTTAAGGTAAGTCGCTCACTTAAGGAAAATGCTTATAAAATCAGCAAAACCCGTGAAATAATCGCCAAGGAAAAGGGTAGGGAGCCAACGATACAGGAGATTGGAGAGGCCCTTAATCTAACTATGGAAGAGATCGTTTCCAGCATGGAGGCTTCACAAATGCCGACCTCTATACATGAAACCCTTTATCAGGACGATGGTGATCCAATCTATATAATAGACCAGCTCAGCAGTGATAAAGGAGAAGATAATGTTTGGTTTGACCGTATTGCGCTGAAGGAGGTTATGCAGAAGCTGCCGGAAAAAGAGCGGGAGATTATTTTGATGCGTTTTTTTTATGATAAGACGCAGACGGAGGTAGCTGAGTCTGTCGGTTTATCTCAGGTACAGGTTTCCAGGATCGAAAGACAGGCCTTAAAAAGGTTCAGATATTTGCTTGGTGAGGATGCTTTCCAGACCGGTTAAAAAGAACCTCTGCAAAAACCATAAACCCATAATACGTATAAGAAAGGTACGCTTGCAGAATACTATCAGGGGAATACAACGATATCTTTTAAGGGGGATTTGCTTCTTGGCATGTAAAGTTGGGATACCCAGAGCATTATTATATTATAGGTTTTCCAGGCTTTGGCCTGTTTTTTTTGAGAAAATTGGCTACGAGGTAAAGATTTCGGACGAGACAAACAAAGCGACCATTGATCGGGGGGCGGCGTCGGTTGTAGATGAGGTCTGTCTGCCGGTAAAAATATTTTTTGGACATCTTGACTGGTTGTCTGATTGCGCTGTCGATTATCTTTTTGTACCAAGGATAGTTAGCATTGAAAAAAAGGCCTATATTTGTCCTAAGGTTATGGGCTTGCCAGATATGGCGGCTGCAGCTAAAAAGGATTATCCACCTTTAATTTCTCCGCTGATTAATAACATTGGAGGGGAGAAGGATGAGGAATACATTCGAGAGCTTTCGCCATACTTTTCCTGCGGTAAAAAGAGATTAAAGCAGGCCTGGCTGGAAGCGAAAAAGGAACAGACAAGGTACGACCATACGATCAGCAAAGAATTATGGATAAAAGAAGGCCTGAAAGACAATGATTCAGAGGTATTGAATGTTTTGGTTTTGAGTCATTGTTATGTCGCCCATGACCGTTATTTAAACATGAATCTGCTTGAAAAGCTAAACGAGGCAAGATGTAGGGTTATTCTACCGGAAAATATTTCGGATGAGTTTCTGGAAAGAGAGGTAAGAGGTTTAAAAAAGAGGCCTTTTTGGACATACGGAAAACAGTTATTAGGATCGGCTTTTTGGTTTTCTCGGATGCCGGGCAGGAAGGGAGCCATTATTTTAACGACTTTTGGTTGCGGAATTGATTCTTTTATTGGTAATATGGCGGAGAGGCATTTTAAAAAAGCCGGGATACCGTATCTTATCATTACCCTGGACGAACATACGGGACAAGCCGGTTTGGAGACTAGAGTCGAAGCGTTTCTTGATATGCTGCGTTGGAGGAGAAAACACTATGAAAATAACTTTCCCCCATATGGGGAATACCTGGATACCGCTACGAGGGATGCTGGAATACATCGGGCTTACAGTTGTTGTACCTCCTATGACAAGTAAAAGAACAATTGTGTTGGGTACACAGTATGCCCCTGAGTTCGCTTGCCTTCCCTTAAAGATAAATATCGGCAACTTCATTGAGGCTAAGGAGCATGGAGCCGATACGTTCTTAATGGCCGGCGGTGTAGGTCCATGCCGTTTCGGGCTCTACGGGCAACTTGAAGCGGAAATACTGGGAGAACTCGGTATTGATTACGATGCTCTGATAATCGAGCCCCCAGACAAGGGAATATGGCAATTCGTTAGAAGGGTTAGGAAAATCACCGGTTCTGCCTCATGGCTGAGGGTCCTGCAAGGTATTCATCTGGGATACCGCAAGGCGTGCTGTATTGATTCGTTAGAAAGAGTCGTGGAGTCCGTGCGTCCTCGTGAGCGGGCTGAAGGCACAGCGGACCGTATTTTTAAGCAGGCTCTTTCCACAATAGACAGGGCAAACAACAATACTGAGTTAGAAGAGGCAGCCGGTCTTGCCAGGCAAAAATTACAGCATATTCCGCAGAATGAAGATATGGATGTGTTGAAGATAGGTTTGGTTGGTGAAATATATACTCTCTTGGAACCCTTTGCCAGCGGTGATGTTGAAAGAAAACTCGGAAGGATGGGGGCCCATGTTGTCAGGTCAATTTATCTCAGTGATTGGGTGAACGGACATCTTTTAGGAGGTTTCTTTAGACGTAAGGGTCAAGAGGAATATAAGAATTATGCTAAACCGTACCTTAACCATTTTGTTGGGGGACATGGAATCGAGTCAATTGGTGCGGGGGTATTTTTTGCGAATAATGGTTTTGACGGGATTATTCATATAGCTCCGCTTACCTGCATGCCTGAAATAGTAGCGCACTGTATTTTCCCTAAGGTTAGTGAAGACCTGGATATTCCTGTTATGACAATATACCTAGACGAACAGGCAGGGGAGGAAGGCCTAAATACACGCCTGGAAGCGTTTGTGGATCTTTTGGCAAGAAAAAGGGAGGCTCGTGAGACGTACCGGGCAATCTAATTTGTTTTATTCACTTTGTTTGCCTTGTTTTATGGTATCATTACAGAGTAGTCCTTAAATTTTGTGATAGATATTCATTATAGGACTAATTGAGAAGTGAGTGATATTGTTATGATAAAAATTTTTAATACAAAATTAACAAAGCGCTATTTTATTGTTGCTCTTGCTATCATATTCTCATCTTTGTTAATTGTCTGGGTATTAGCAGATCATTTTTCAAAAAATGCTCTTCGTCAAGAAATAACAAAGCGAAATTATTTACTTAACAAAACACTAAGCATCCGTTTTGAACAAATATTTACTGATATAGAAGATGATTTTTTTATTTACGAATCATATTTTAAAGAGCAGGCTAATCAACAATATCTAATTAAAAAACGAATGGAAAATATTGTTGCTACAAAACCATGGTATCTATTTATTCAGTACTTTGATAAAAATGGAGAATTAAATGAAAGGGTACCTCAAGTTGTGCTTGATAAACAAAAACTTAATCTTAAATCAATAGTTGAACGAATACAATGGAGTAGGACACCTTATGTAACGGATATTCTAATTTTGCCGGATGGAAGAAAAACAATTGGTGTTGCAACACCAATTTCAAAAACTTCGGAAGAGTTTGAAGGTGGTTTTATTGCATTCTTAAACCTTGAAGTGTTATCAGACTTTCTTTATCAAAGTAGGTTAGGGGAAGAGGGTTTTTGTTTTATATTAAATCGAAAGGGAAACATAATTGCTCATTCAGAAAAGAAATATATTGGGGAAAATATCGAAGAATCAGTACTAAGCAAGTATTTAATGAAAGGACGTTATGGTATTTGGGAAGGCGAAATATTTAATAACGACGCAATTGTATCATATTATCCAATTTCTTATGACACCATTGGACTTGTTGTTGGTGAACCGATTAAACAAGCATTTAAACCCAATACTCAGTTATCCTCTTTATTATTGCACTATTTTTTATTAATTTTACTAATAAGTATTTATTTGGTTTATTTAGGGACAAGTCGAGTAGTAAAACCGATTATTCATTTAACTGACCAGGCCAAGAGATATAGCAGAGGAGAAATCTTAGACATTGAAGAAATTGATACTGGAGATGAAATTACCGTATTATCAAAAACTATGCATAGCATGGCTTGCGAATTAATTAATAAAGAGAAGTCATTGTTTCAGATTTTAGAGTCTATTCCATATGCTATTATTACTACTGATCGAGATGGAATAATCAAGAGTTTTAATCGGGGTGCGGAAGAATTACTGCTTTTTTCTCGAGAAGAAGTTATTGGTTGTTCGATATATAACTTGAAGATTTTTAAACAAGGTAATGAATTACTTAAACATACATTTGAGAGTAATAAAGTGATAGAAGAAGCAGAAATATGTGTCTGTGATAAGAACGGAGAAAAACATGATGTTCGTTTTTACAGTGCTTCTTTATTTAATGAAGAATTATATAATTCTGGAGCAATTATAGTAATACGAGATGTCTCTGAAATGAAAAAGCTTCAAGAGCACCTTTATCAATCGGAACGCTTGGCTGCTTTAGGACAGTTAACAGCCGGAATAGCTCATGAAATTAAGAATCCATTAAACATAATTTCTGTTGCTTCAGAAGCTTTACAGCGAAGACAGAAAAAAAACAAAACAAAGGATCCATATGTTGAAGATTTATCAAAAAACATTTTAGATACAACAAACAGAATGAACAAACTGTTGCAAGAGTTTCTACAATTATCGAATGAAAAAATAGGGAAAGTGGAAGTAGTAGACCTGATACATGTTTTAGACGATTTGCTTCATAAATTGAGAACCACTTTATATGAAAAAAACATTATCTTACATCGCTTTTACAGTGTGAATCATGCAGTCATAAAAGGAGATAAAAATCGTATTGCTCAGGCCTTTCTTAATTTGATTCTAAACAGTATACATGCTATGGAAAATAACGGAGAATTAACAATTGCAATTGAGGAGCAAAACAAGTATTGGTGTGTTTCCATTAAAGATACAGGAGTAGGAATTAAAGAGTCCAATCTACAGCGAATATTTAATCCGTTCTTTTCAACTAAGCAGACAGGTACTGGTTTAGGTTTATCTATAGTTCATGAAATTATCACACAACACAATGGAAGTATTGCAGTTGAAAGTAAAGTGAATATTGGTACGACAATGAGATGTTTTTTACCCAAATAAGTAAGAATAACCGATGAGGTATCGGAGTTTCCTCAGATGAACCATAATATAAGTATATAAAATGAATAAAATGGAAGGGGAAGTTTTCGTGATTAAGACGATTCTTATGGTCGATGACGAAATTAAACTAAGACAAATTCTAGCTCGTGAATTAGAAGATGAAGGCTATAATGTATTACAAGCGGGAACAGGTACAGAGGCTTTAAGTTTGTTAGATAAACATAATACAAAAGTTCTTTTATTAGATCTTATGCTTCCAGATATGACGGGACTAGATATCATGATGAAAATAGATTCATTATATCCTAACCTAAAAACAATTATATTGACTGCTTACGGAAATGTAGAAAGTGCTGTTACTGCCATGAAATTGGGAGCATTTGATTATATTTGCAAGCCGGTCCGATTCGAAGAACTAAAAATATTTTTAGAGCGAGCATTCAATTGGATTGAAATGAAGGAAGAAAATGAGAAACTGAAAGAGATGGTAAAATCAAGGGATATTGAAGAAACGTTTGTAAGTAAAAGCCGTGTTATGGAACGGGTTTGTAATATGATAGATAAAGTAGCAGACAGTGATGTCACTGTTCTTTTAGAAGGTGAAAGTGGTACAGGGAAAAGTTTGTTGGCAAAAAGAATTCATGAAAAAAGTCATCGCAAAGATAAACCTTTTGTCATGATTAATTGTGCGACTATTCCTGAACATCTTTTGGAAAGTGAACTTTTTGGTTATGTTAAAGGTGCTTTTACGGGAGCGAATGAAAGCAGAACTGGGAAATTTGAAGCTGCTAACGGAGGAACAATTTTTTTGGATGAAATTGGAGAAGTGCCACTTTCATTACAGGCAAAGTTGCTTCAGGTTACTCAAGAAAAGAGCTTTACACAATTAGGGAGCAATAAATTGAATCAAGTTGATGTACGAATTATTACCGCTACGAATCGTAATTTAGTAAAAATGGTTACAGAAAAATTATTTCGTCAGGATCTATACTATCGCTTAAACATTATAAAAATTAGAGTTCCATCGTTAAGGGAACGAAAAGAAGATATTCCCTTACTTGCTATTCAATTCCTCTCTGTTCAAGAAGAAAAGCTAGGAAGATCATTCTTTATTGATAATAAAGTAATGGAACTATTAATTAGATATACATGGCCTGGTAATATACGCGAGCTTAAAAATGCTATCGAACGAGTAACAGTATTAAGTCGTAGCGAAAACATAGAGCTAGAAGATTTTCCGGTTGACATTTGGTTAAATAGTAAATCGGAACAACAGAAAGATATATTAACGTATTACCTATCTTCAAAGAAATCCTTGCCGGACCAAATTGAGGATTTTGAAAAACAACTTATTGTTAAAGCTCTTAATGAAGCTAATGGTAGTTTTGCTAAGGCGGCAAAATATTTAAAAATATCCAGGCAAAGGTTCTTGTATAAATTACAAAAGTATAATTTACATGACTAAATAAGAAATGTAAAAGGACTGAGATGCTATGAAAAAAACATATAGTAAATGGTTATTATTACTTTTTTGTATTGGTATACTGGTGAGTGTCATGGGGTCTTGTAGGGATATAAACGATAATAGTAAAGTTGAAGTACAACAGAAGGGAAAACTTGTTATTGGGAGTAAGGGTTTTACTGAGCAAATTATCCTTTCTAAAATCACCGCAATTTACTTATTTGAGAATGGTTATGATGTAGAAGAAGTTAATGGTATGCCCAGTACAGTAGTTCGCTCTGCAATCGAAAATGAGAAAATAGATATATGCTGGGAATACACAGGGACCGGTTTAACTATATATAATAAACAGCCAAAACAAATAGATCCTGAAATTACCTATCAAAAAGTAAAAAAGCTAGATGAAGCGAGAGGGTTAATATGGTTAGAAAGAGCCAATTTTCAGAACCCGTATACTATTTTAATGCGAAATGAGGAAGCAAAAGAGAAAGGCATCAAAACACTATCTGATTTAGCAGATTATGTTAATAAAAATCCGGGAGATTTAATATTTGGTTCGAATGCGGAATTCTATGCTCGCGAAGATGGTATTAAAGGACTTGAGAAAAAATATGACTTCCAGTTTTCTAGTAACAATGTAATAAAAATGGATACTGGTTTAACATATATATCTTTAAAAGAAAAAGCGATAGACGTAGCAATGGGCTTTGCAACCGATGGTCGAGTAGCAGGTTTTAACCTTGTCACTTTGGAAGATGATAAAAAGTTTTTTCCTCCATATCATGCAGCACCTGTTGTTCGTGAAGGAGTACTTAGAAAAAATATAGAAATTGAAAAACTATTAAAAGACATAAGTTCGCGTTTAGATTTAGAAGAGATAATGAAATTAAATTATTATGTTGATGTAGAAAACGAAAATGTTATAGTCGTTGCCAGAGACTGGTTAGTAGAACACGAACTATTATGTGATTAATGTAAGTAATAACCAATAGTTGTTCTTTTTCGCTAGGAAAAAAGTGAATTATGGGTTAAAAGATCAACCCCGCAGCTATTTTGAGGCAAGATGTTAACTGAATATTTATTATTGCGAAAACAATTATAATAGAAGAACAGGGGTTTATAACTAAAAAACGATAACTTAATTAGGTGTTCTGTAAAAAAAAATTTACTAACGTAAATTTTTTTTTACATATATAGGGTTGCTTTTATTATTTTTAATAAGGCAGAAGCCTTTTATAAAGGAATTTTACAAAAAAATAGTTTTGGCATATTTATTGCAATATCTAATAGCAAATCGATTTTAATAAAAAATAAGGGAGGAAGAAAGAAGTGAAAGAACGTAAAATTTTTTTCTATAGTGATGGATGCAAATTAGACGGCAAAATGTACTTACCGGACGATTATAAGGAAGGAGAAAAGCGTCCTTGTATTATTCCTAATTCTGGATACACTGGGTTGAACAAAATTTATCCTGCACTTTTCGCAAGAGGTTTAACAAAAGCAGGATATGTTTGTTTAGGATTTGATTATCGAGGATTCGAAAGCAGTGAAGGAAAAGTGGGATATGTCACTCTAGAAAACGAAGTAAAAGATATTAAAAATGCAATTACATTTGCCCAGGTACAGCCTGAAGTGAATCCTGAACAAATAGGGTTAATTGGCTGGGGAATGGGAGGACCTATAGTAACTAAAGTAACGGCTGAAGACCAGCGAGTAAAATGCGTAGCTTCCTTGAATGGTTGGTATGATGGAGAAAGATGGATGAGCACTGTTTATAGTTATGTTGATTGGATGAATATGAAGAAATTAATGGAAGAAGACCGTGTGCGTCGTGTAGTTGAAGGGGAATCCAAATATGATGATGCTTATGTTTTTTATCCATTAGACCCTGCCACAAAAGATACATGGTATCAAATAAAAGATGTTTCCGACAAAGGTGACTATCCTCCGAAAATTGCTCATATCCTAGGTGAATCTATGTGCAACTTTAATGCGGAAGAATGTGTGGCAAAAGTATCTCCAAGACCTATCTTTATTGGTCATGGTAAGTACAATTTGCTTCATCCTGTCGAGGAAGCCGAAGCTTTCTATAAAAAAGCATTAGAACCGAAGCAACTTTACTGGGTTGATGGAAAACATAATGATTTCATGTTTGATGATCATACTGAATTTCAGAAATTAATTAAGGAACTAAATAAGTTTTTTAAAGAAGCTTTAAAATAGGATAAAAAAAGGCCAATAAATACTTAATAAAGGTGGGATGAACAATGGATTTTGGACCATATAATATGCTGATGGACTTTGCCTTAATGTCAATACTATTATTTATTGCTCAATACCTCAGGTCAAAAGTAAAAATAGTACAAAACCTATATTTGCCATCGTCCTTAATTGCTGGTTTTGCAGGATTGTTTTTGGGTAATCAGTTTTTAGGCATAGTACCTTTTACTGCGAAGATATCTAGTTATGCTTATATGTTAGTTGTGGTATTATTCGCATCGTTATTTATTGGGAATAGTGAAAAAACCTCCTTAAAAAAAGTTATTAATCAAGTAGGTGATACTTTCACACTGAATCTGGCAGCAGAAATTGGAGGGTTTGGCATAGCATTAGTAGTTGGTGGATTCCTATTAAGCCAATTTTTCCCTGAAGTACATCATGCTTTTTCTATACTTTTACCCGCCGGTTTTATTGGAGGGCATGGTTATGCTGCGGCTATAGGGGGAACTCTTAATGATGTAGCAGGTTGGGATGAAGCTTTAACCATTGGCCAAACTTTTGCAACCTTAGGACTTCTTTCTGGAATTCTGGGTGGATTAGTTTTAATTAATTATGCTACAAGGAAGAAAGCAACTAGATTTATTAAAACAATGGGTGAATTACCCAAGAGCATGCAAACTGGGTTGGTACCAGTAAATGAAAGACAAGAAATGGGCAAGCAGACAGTAAACCCCATGTCGATAGACCCACTTACTTGGCATGTCTTACTGGTATTGATTGCATCAGCAGGTGGATATTATGCATTTTATGGTTTTAAAGCTATTTTTCCTGATGTTAGTTTGCCGATGATGAGTTTGTCGATGCTTGCAGGTGTTCTTTTACAGTTTATTTTAAATTTCTTAGGACTTGGAACATATGTGGATAAAAAAGTTGTAACAAGAATAGGAAGTAGTGTAACTGATTATCTTGTTGCATTTGGTGTTGCTTCAATTAAGATTTCAATCGTTATTAAGTATGCAGCTCCTATTGCGTTGATGTTAGTGATTGGTATCGCCTATGCTATGTTTTTTGTACTGTTTATTGGCAGAAAGCTATTCCATAATTTCTGGTTTGAACGTTCGATTTTTGTATACGGTTGGAGCACAGGCGTCGTGGCGATGGGTGTTACATTGCTTAGAATAGTAGACCCAGAGTTTAAGAGCAAGACGCTAGAAGATTACGGTATGGCCTATGTGTTTATATCGTTTATTGAATTATTTATTGTTTCGCTGTTACCCATCTATGTTGCAAGAGGAAATGTACTGCTTGGTGGCGCAGTGATGGTTGCAATATGCTTAGTTTTGTTGGGAATTACTCGGTTAAAGTATGGATCATTTAAAGGAAGCATGTCTGAATTAAGACCAGGAGAATCTGAAGTTATTGATATGTAGGTAGAAGAGTACTAATTTAGGGGGCCCTTAAACGGGCCCCGCTTAATTTCGATGTTTTCCTTATAGAACTAAACCTGCTATATAAAACGATTGTAAGATCTGTTTGTAAGTTTAAAAGTAGGGAGGAATATATATGAAAAAAAATACATTGTTGATCAATTTATTTGTTTTCATGTTAATTTTTGTTTTCTTTCTAGTAGGTTGTACTAATGTAACCAATAAAGAAACTTCAGTTAAAGAAAGTAAAATTTTTAAAGTTGCTGCGGTACAATTCAATTCTCAACTAAATAAGAGAGATGAAAATATTAATGCTTTGATAAAAGTAATCACTGAAGCTGCAAAAAATGGAGCGAAGCTTATAGTTACACCCGAGATGGTTACCACGGGCTATTATTATAAAAATCGGGAAGCGATAGAACCATTCGTAGATACGATTCCTGGGATTACTACCCAAAAACTTACAGAAGTTGCAAAAGAATATCACACTTACATAGTTGTAGGATTGCCTGAAGTTGATAGTGAAACAGGCATATATTATAATGCAGCAGCTCTTATAGGTCCTGAAGGATACATAGGTAAGTATAGGAAAATGCATCAGTGGGAAACTGAAGAACATTGGGCGGCTTGGGGAGACCTTGGGGTACCTGTATATGATACAGAAATTGGGAAGATTGCAATTAATATTTGTATGGATTCAGCTTATTTTGAGTCAGCTCGATTAGCTGCAGTGAATGGGGCTGATATACTTGCCTTTCCTACTAATTCTTCTGCACAAGCGATATCTGCGCTTCAAGCAAGAGCCGAACAGAACGGTTTATATATAGTTAGTGCTAATAGGTCAAATACTGAAAATGGATTTCATATGATTGGAGCTAGTGCAGTATGGTCTCCAGCAGGAGAAAAATTAGTAGAAGCAAAATATGTGGCAAAAGAAGAAGAAGATATAGATGAACCAACTATAGTCTATGCGGAAATTAACCCATCTCATTATGAAAATGCGGCTAAGGAAAGATTAAATGAGAGAAGAACGGAGCTTTATCAGGATTTAATGCTTTATATTGCTCCGTGGGATTATACAAAAAACACGACTGAGAATGATATAACAGCGGCCGCACTCCAATATGAGCCTGTTATAGGTGACAAAGAAGCCAACACTACAATAATAAAAGAATTGATTAATGATGCGTTAATAAAGGCAGAAAAAGAGGGCACAAAATTAGATTTAATAGTTTTACCTGAGTTAGCGTTGACAGGTCCTGTCGCAGAGTTAAATGAAATAAACATATTTGCCGAAACTTTAGATGGTGCTACTGTAAAAACATTTAAAGAATTGGCAGCGACAAATGAAGTACATATTGTCTTTGGAATGATCGAAAAAGAAGGGGATAAGTTGTATGATTCTGCAATACTTGTTGAACCAAAAGGAGAAGTGGTAGGCAAGTATAGGAAAACACATTTAAATGAATCAGATAAATCATGGGCAACGCAGGGTGATGAGATAAAAGTTTTTGAAACTGATTTAGGGAAAATAGGAATAATGATTGGATATGATGCGTTGTTTCCTGAGGTTGCAGGGGTGATGATGGTAAATAGAGCAGATATTATTACTATTCCGACCAGTTGGGACTTACAGTATGGGAAAGAATTGCAAATAAACAAAGATATTTCTGCAAACAGATACCCCGATGGTTCTATGTGTTTATGGGATTCTATAGCAATGAGTTCTCAAGCATATACTATAGTTTCCAACTTTACAGGTACTGAGAATAACTATCTTGGCGGAAGTGCTCTGTTTACTTTAGACCCGCTTTATGGATTAGACCAGCCTGTGGTAACACTTGAAAAAAGAGATGCTCTTGTGATGAGATTTTCTACAATTCAAGCTGATTGGTGGTTTAACCAAGAAAAACTGGTTCAATCAAGAAGAACAGCCTTTTATAAGCCTTTAGTTCATTAATTTCAGTATAGAAGGGGAGATAATTTTGTATGAAATACTGAGGGATTGCATCGATATACATGTTCATTCTGAACCCGGGTTATTTCCCCGTTCAGTAAATGATTTCATGCTGGCTGAAGAAGCAGAGAAAGAAAAGATGAAAGCCGTGGTGTTGAAAGCCCATGAAGGGAGCAGTGTATTTCGGGCTAGTCTGGTGAATACACGTTTAAATAAGAACATCCTGTATGGTTCCATAGTATTGAATTCATTTGTGGGCGGTTTTAATCCTGATGCGGTAGACTGTGCGCAGAAACTAGGTGCCAGAGTGATCTGGATGCCGACCATATCGGCACAAAACCATTTAAAATACTATGGCAGAAGTCAGTATACACAAATGACATCTGCTGTAATGAGACCTTTACAGGCGCAATCAGTTCTAGATGACAACGGAAAAATAAAGACCGAAGTAAAAGAAATAATCGAGATTGCCAGAGATAATGAAATTTGTATAGCAACGTCACACCTATCATTGGAAGAGAGTACAAAACTCATCGAAGAAGCATTGAAAATGGGGCTAAAAAAAATACTGCTTAATCATCCTGAAGCAGGTTTGAACAGTATAAGCATAAGTGTACAAAAGGAGTTTGCCAAAAAAGGAGTTTTAATAGAAAAGGCTTATCTCTGGATTACTGAACACTGGAAGGCCAGCACTATAGAAAAATATGTCGAGGCGATAAAAGAAATTGGTGCTGAATCATGTGTTATTTCCACTGATTTAGGTCATGCCGCAAGCATACGTCCTGTGGAAGGATTTGCGGAGTATATACAAAAACTCAGGGAGCTTGATCTGAGTTGTCAGGAAATTGAAATGATGGCCAGGCATAATCCGGCTTGGTTATTGGGTATATAGCAGTTTGAAAAGAAATCGTAGCTAATATCGTAGCATTAAGAACAATTAAACAAAAAAGGGTCGAAAATTTCTATAAGGGGGAATAAAAAGCAATGAAAATCATTATTACAGAAAAAGTACATGAAGCCGGGATAAAACTAATAGAAAAACATGTCCAGGCAGATATTAAATATGGGATTAAAAGAGAAGAACTCCTAAACTGTATCAAAGAATACGATGCCATGATCATTCGAGCAGATACTCCAATAGACAAAGAACTAATGGATGCCGGATGTAACCTTAAGGCTATAGGTATGGCAGGCATAGGACTAAATCATGTAGATGTGGAATACGCCAAGAAAAAAGGGATTGGAGTGTACAATGTAGCAGATGGCAGTAATGATTCAGTAGCAGAACTGACTATAGCACTTATGCTGAACATAGTGAGGAAAGTGAGTGCAGCCTCTTATGCTACCAGAAACCAAAAATGGGATAAACACGGGTTCCCTGGGAATCAACTAAAAGGCAAGACCATGGGGATAATAGCACTTGGCAAGATTGGCTCGCGGGTAGCCGGGTTTTGTCAGGCCTTTGGTATGAAAGTGATAGCTTATGATCCCTTCCTGGATCCTAAAATTGCCGAGCAAATGAACATTGAACTATTAGAACTTGACGAATTGTTAAAGAGAGTAGACATTATCTCCATTCATGCGCCACTGACCAAAGGAACCTACCATTTGATCGGAAGAAAAGAGATTGAAATCATGAAACCGTGTTCATTCATCCTCAACCTGGGACGTGGTGGAGTTGTTGATGAAGAAGCTTTGTATGAAGCATTAAAGAGCGGTCATCTGGCAGGAGCGGCAGTTGACGTTATGGAAAAAGAGCCGCCGGGAGAGTCAAAACTTTTTGAACTGGATAACTTCATTGCTACCCCTCATATAGGAGCAGGGACTGTGGAGGCCCAGGAGCATATTGCGCTTAGTATTGTCACGAAGGTACTGGACCATTTGCAGGTAATTTAAGAAGAAACACCCTCATCTGTACTTGGATTTTAGAAATAGTGTAGTGTCAGTTATGAGCAATCAGTCGCTGGAAGCAAGAGTTCCTCAAACGAGCCTCTGAAGTATTCAAGAAAAGACCTTCAGAGGCCGGAAAAGAACTTGGGAAACAACAACGACACATAGCAGTACCGGACTATCGGATTATATTCATTAAGAAAATAGGAATGAACACAGAAAAAAATAATGTCACCTGCATTTCAGGTAAAAGTATTTTAAAGTGGTGGCTGCCCTTGACAGCATGGGCTAATATATAACGGGCGAGGGGCGACGGTGAGAAGCATAAATAGATTTTATCGCCATGCAAGTCTGGAACTAAACAGAGCATCAAGGATTTCGCGATCTGATTCATCATAGACAAAAATGGGAAAAGTAGTAGATTTAGTCCGCCAAGGGTAATTTTCAGCGGGAGCAACAGCTTTACGAGGTAACCTTAACTGTCTAGGAATGACTTTCTTTGGTGGTAAATGCTCCAACACCTCACCATCATAAATTGAACCACTGTATTGCACCTTTAAGCCAAACAGAGAACTTATTAAACAGTTAAGTTTTGAACTTCATCATCACAGGTCACAGGACAAACACACAAAAGGCAGGGCTTGCTTGACCGAGTAGCATCAATATGTTAAAATATCAGGGAAAATATGATAATTGCCTCATCTTTTCAAGGTGGGGTAGTGGTCGCGGAGTTGCGCAATTTGCTGAGAATGCGCGTTAAGAGTAAGCCGGGGAATGTGGCTGTAATGAGCCGTGCTGAAAGGAATCTCCGCCGAAGTGTAAAGGTTGCCGAGCCTTTATGCTGGGTCCGTGCCAAATAGGTACGGAACTGTCGCCGGGTAAATCCCATTTACCCGGGGGAGAACTATCTCAAACTGGGGAAAAGAGGGTGTTGGACTAGTAACAGCGGAGAAAACCTCGGGCTGTTTTTTCATCTATTTTTGTTTAATATTTTTTTATTGAAAGGGTTGAGCACATGAAGATGCACGGTACTATGCAAATAAGCCAAAAAGGACACCTTACGATAGGAGGCTGTGATACTGTAGAATTGGTTAAGGAATTTGGTACACCCTTGTATGTGATGGATGAGGAGCATTTACGAAATGTGTGCCGTGAATATTATCAAGCCTTTATGGCAAAATATCCGCAAAGCGAGGTTATTTACGCGAGCAAGGCTTTTTTTAATCTGGCGATGGCCAGGATAATAGCCCAGGAAAAACTGGGGCTGGATGTGGTCTCCGGCGGGGAGTTATATACAGCAATGAAGGCAGGTTTTCCGGCCGAGCGTATTTATTTTCACGGCAATAACAAATCACAGGAAGAAATCGAATATGCTTTAAAAAGTAATATAGGCCGCATTGTTGTTGATAATCCGCATGAATTGGCCATCCTTGAAGATGCAGCAGAAAAGTGTAAAAAGAAGATAAAAATCCTTCTTCGCATCCAACCAGGGATCGAAGCTCATACACATGAATATATTAAGACCGGACAGATCGACTCTAAATTTGGAATGGCAATAGCCACCGGACAGGCGCTGGATATGGTAAAAATGGCGTATGCTGCAAAGAACGTCGATTTGGAAGGACTTCATTGTCATATAGGATCACAAATATTCGAAATAGAATCATTCCGTCATACGGCTGAGGTGATGATGGGATTTGTCAAGCAAATCAAGGACAACCTGGGGATAGGTATTGCCGAATTAAACCTGGGTGGAGGTTTTGGCGTTTACTATAAGGAGGGGGATCAGCCCGTACCTATCAACGAGTTCGCTGATGTTATTTTGGGTACTGTTGCCCAGCAGGCGGAAAAGATGGGGCTGCAAATTCCCAAAGTCATAATTGAACCGGGACGGTCAATTTCCTGTACGGCAGGAACAACTCTCTATACCGTTGGTTCAATTAAGCATATTCCCGGAATAAGGAATTATGTTGCCGTTGACGGTGGCATGGGAGACAATCCGCGTCCGGCCTTGTATCAGGCAAAGTATGAGGCCATAGTAGCAAATAAAGCCGATGCTTCGCCTGAGGAAATGGTGTCGATAACGGGTAAGTGCTGTGAATCAGGTGATATGCTGATATGGGATATTAACTTGCCAAAAATGGAAAGCGGCGATATCTTAGCTGTCGCGTCAACTGGTGCCTACAATTATTCGATGTCCAGCAATTACAATCGTCTGCCTCGACCGGCTGTGGTTTTGGTAGATAATGGTAAGGCTGAAATAATAGTTGCCGGAGAAACTTATGAGGATTTGATCAGAAATGACGTTGTCCCAGAAAGGTTGTGGGATAACGGCAAACAGTTGCGAACCGTTAGCAGGTGAGCAGCGAGGAGAATGAGCCGGGAGATAACCCGGCTTTTTTTAATGCAACTTAAACCTTGTCTGTGCGCCTTTGTGATATAATATGAAATAATTACCTCTGGGGGTAACGGGTATGTTTCCGGAAAATGCTCTAATTGGTGTGATGCGGGATATTTTTGGAAACGGTCGGGTTAGGGTATTTCTTGTCGGCGGTTCGGTTCGGGATTGTTTGTTAAACAAGGTAAGCAATGATTATGATTTTATGTGCGAAGAAGATCCGACAGCATTCGTAGAACTGTTAGCTGTGAAACTAATGTGCCGCCCGGTTGTGAATAAAAAGCTTTTAACAGCTTCCTTGCAAACTAAATGGGGAACAATCGACTTGGCTTGTGCTCGCAAGGAAATTTATGACACTCCCGGTGCACTTCCCCGTGTATTTCCGGCGAAGTGGCAGGAAGACCTAAACAGGCGTGATTTTTCAATCAATGCTTTGGCCGTTCCTTTGACAAAAGATGGTTGGGGAGATATGCTTGATATTGCGGGAGGGAGGAAGGACCTTGCTGACGGAGTGATCCGTACACTTCATGGCAATAGTTTCCGCGATGATCCTACCCGTATTTTAAGGGCTTTGCGCTTCAAAAACAGGTTAGGCTTTTTTCTAGAAGAAGCAACGGCCATCTGGTTGCGACGTGATTGCTCTTATTTAGAACGTGTCTCACCGGCACGTAGAATGAAGGAATGGCTGGCTATATGCCAGGAAAAAGAAATTACAGAAATACTTTGGGATATTTACAGAGAAGGTGGTTGGCACAGCTTTTTTAAAAGTGTTCAGTTTGTACCGGAAGCTATCACTAATTGCGAGGAATTATTAAAAGGGCACCTGCCGGAAGACCTACAGGTTTGGAAACTGGTATTACTGGAAATATTAGACGGCAGAACAGAATCGTTGCTTGTTTTGGCTGACTTCTGGGGCTTTGCCAAAAAGGACTTTCAGGCCCTGTACGATGCTTTGAGGGTAGCCGATAAGTATAGAGGGGATATTACTAAAAGTTCTCATCGAGGATTTCTTCAGGTTATAAGCGGTTTGTCGCTGGAAGGTTTGTATTACATCTACCGACATTATGGAGAAGAAGGTTTAACCTGGGAGGAATTTCGGTACAAGGCAAAGTCCTACCGGATGCCCGTCGATGGCGATTCTTTAATGAAGATAGGGGTAGAAACGGGACCGAGAATGGGGGAACTCATCAGAAGGCTGGAAGAGTGTTATGCGAGAGGTATGTTTCATACCCAAGAGGAAGGGATAGCTTTAGCCAAGTTTTTTTTAGAGGAGGAAAACAATGTTTGATTTAAATATTTCCTATCTTGCGGTGTTAATACCGGCAATTTTGTTTACCATATCAATACACGAATTCTCTCATGGCCTTGTGGCTCACTACTTAGGGGACCCTACACCGAGCATGCAGGGCAGGCTTACATTAAATCCTTTGGCCCATATTGATATCCTCGGTTTGGTGATGATGATAATAGCCAGATTCGGTTGGGCTAAGCCGGTACAGGTAAACCCGCTGAATTTTCGGGGCGACCGGACCCGAGGGATGATGCTGGTGGCCGTAGCCGGCCCCGTGTCCAACATAATTGTTGCGCTGTGCTGTGCCATATTGTACAATCTATTTAGTTCGCGTCTTGCGCCGGGGGGTTTTGTTGAAACATTATTAAGTTTACTTTTAATATATAATGTTTATCTGGCATTGTTTAATCTTATTCCTGTGCCGCCGCTGGATGGGTCTAAAATCCTGAGAGGATTTTTACCGCGGAATATGCACAGGTATTACTACCAGTTGGAATCATACGGACCAATAATACTGATAGTGTTGATTATGAGTGGTGCAACAAGCAGGATACTCGGCACCTTCGCCTATAAAGTGATAAACATGTTACTATCGATAGGCGGGGTTATTGCGGGGGGGTTCTAGTATACAGGAGGGTTTGTGGATGAAAAAAGGGGTGATTTTCAGCGGCATGCGTCCTACCGGTAGGTTACACGTAGGGCATCTGAGTGTTCTGGAAAACTGGTTAAAGCTTTCGGACGAATATGAATGCAACTTTGGTATTGTAGATTGGCATGCTTTGACCTCGAATTTTGACAAAACAGAGGATTTAAACAAGAACATCGCTTTGATGTGTCTTGATTGGTTAAGCGTAGGTCTTGATCCGAACAAGAGTCCAATCTTTATTCAGTCTCACGTTAAGGAACATGTGGAGCTGCATATGATTCTTTCTATGCTTACTCCCCTTTCGTGGCTGGAGAGGGTGCCTACCTATAAGGATCAGATCCAACAGCTTGGCAGTCAGGGGAAAGACGTTTCGACGTACGGCTTTTTGGGTTATCCGGTTCTAATGGCTGCGGATATTCTTGTTTATCGGGCGGATACTGTGCCTGTAGGCGAAGATCAGCTTCCTCATATAGAATTCTGCCGGGAAATCGCCCGCCGTTTTAATTATTTGTATCAGACTGATGTTTTACCTGAACCCCAGGCCAAGCTTTCTAAGGTATCGTTGTTACCTGGTGTGGATGGTCGAAAAATGAGCAAGAGCTATAACAATGACATTCCACTGGATGCTACCAGGGAAGAAATTATGGCAAAGGTGCAAATGATGGTTACCGATCCCGCCAGGATTAAAAAAAGTGATCCGGGCAATCCTGATGTGTGTATTGTTCACACTTATCAGAGCATCTACAATCCCGAAGAAGTCGAGGAAATACGGTCTTCCTGTCGTGCGGGTACAATCGGTTGTGTAGCCTGTAAGAAAAAGTTAGCTGAGGTGTTAGAAAAGGAATTAGCTCCTATCCGTGAAAGACGCCAACAGTATGCAAAAAATCCGAGTATTATCAATGAAGTATTAGCTGATGGGGCAGACAGAGCTCGTACAAAGGCGCAAATAACGATGGAACTGGTTCGTTCGGCTATGAAGATATAGCCGGATAAACATGCGTATGTCGGAAAAAAAGGTGACGACATGAATTATGAAGTGAAGATACCTGATTTTGAAGGGCCACTTGATGTTTTATTGCATCTGATTGAGAAAAATGAAATTGATATTTATGATATTCCTATTGCCCTGATAACGGAGCAATACTTAGAGTACTTAGCTGGGGTGGGAGAACTGGACCTTGAGTTAACAAGCGAATTTTTGTTGATGGCGTGTACTCTTCTGTCGATTAAGGTTAAAATGCTGCTTCCCAAACACAAAAAGGCAGAAGAAGATGAAATTGAAGAGGACCCGAGACAAGCTCTGGTAGAAAAGCTTTTAGAGTATAAGCAATATAAGGAGAAGGCCGCGGAATTCAAAAACATGGAGACGGCGCAATCGATTGCCTTTTGGCGGGAGGTTGACGAGGTCAAGCTCTTGAGTGAGTTTCCCGCGGCGAATCCGTTAGGCTCTGTTTCTCTGCAGGATATGCTGAAAGCGTATTGTCATGTGTTACGCAGGGCTGAGAGGAAGAAGGAAGTTATTTCGATAGACCGTGAGGAAATAACCATCCAGGAAAAGATCCGGGAGATAGTAACAGCGCTGGAGGAGAGACCTGGGGGTGTTGTATTCTATGAATTATTCAGTTCGGTCAGAAGGCCGGATGAAGTTGTTGTTACTTTTTTAGCGTTGTTGGAACTAGCCAGACGCGGCGTTGTGATGCTTCGTCAGTCAGGGTTGTTTGCTGATATTATTGTATTCTTGAGAATAGAAGAAGGAGAACGGACAAGTGCCAACTTTGTTTCCTGATGATACTAAAAGCATAATTGAGGCTCTACTGTTTGTTTCAGGTGAGCCATTATCTCTGAAGGTTATTGCCGAAACACTGGGTAGGGACGAAAGGGATGTCCTGTACTATTTAAAAGAAATCAAAGCCGATTGTGAGAAGACGGGGAAGGGCTTCATTTTGACAGAGGTAGCAGAGGGTTATTCCTTTGTGACCCGACCGGAGTTTGCTCCATATGTGGAAAAGATAGCTAAACCCAGGTTAATGGCTCTTTCACAAGCAGCGCTGGAAACGTTAGCAATTATTGCCTATCGACAGCCGGTAACAAAAAGTGAGATTGATGAAATTCGTGGTGTTAAAAGTGAGAGTTCCTTAAATACGTTACAGGAAAGAGGCTTAATCAAGGAAGCGGGTCGGCGGGATACTGCGGGACGTCCTATTTTGTACGTTACGTCTAAATCCTTCTTAAAGTATTTAGGGCTAAGGTCGTTAGAAGAATTACCCAAGCTGCAGGAAACAGAGAAAATTGAAAATGAGAGTAAGTAATTAAGTGCTGCGGCAAATTGCCGCGGCATTTTTTGGTAATACTAGTAATTGGCAGTAAAAAGTAAAGGGTGGCTTGTCTTGGGTTATATAGCCTTGGGTGTTTTTTTTCTCCTGTTGCTTGTAGTGGTTGTTGTAATATATCTGCCTCTTTCGTTATCGCTGAGGCTGACAAGAAAAGAAAACAGGATAGAATTCAGTGCGCGAATAAAAAACCGCTTCCTTCCCGGGGGGATAGAAGTGGTTAATCCTGTGACGAAGATGATTTGGGGTCTTTCACGCAAACCTTTTAGAAAGCCGGAAAAATCACCGGAGGATCTTGCAGCAAAAGATGTGCCCTGGGGTCGTGTATTGAGAAGGATTCTATTGGCAGCAAAGCTGAACAGTTATATCATGCAGGGTTTTACGAGGGCTTTTGCGGTGATAGGCAGGCCAAAGCTAGCCACCCTCAAGCTTGCTACCGAAATTGCGCTGCAAGATGTCGCAGAAACAGCAGTATCAACAGGTTTGTTATGGTCGGTTATGGGTGTGATGCACGCTAGACTGGCGACGACTTTCGATATGCACGATACGGAAGGGAAAATAGAGGTGATCCCCAGGTTTGAAAAGACAAATTACCTGCATGTGGATTATTACTGTATAATTGAGTTTTACTTAAGCCATATTATTATTATCGTTTACCGGATACTTAGGAATATCGGAGAAATCAAAGAAACACTAAGGAGGTTTAAAAATGAGTAACCATCCTATTGAAGCTCTTATGAAAACGGCCATGGAGAGTATCAAGGAAATGGTAGAGGTGAATACTGTTGTCGGCGATGCGGTGGAAACACCCGACGGCACTGTGATTATTCCTGTATCTCGTGTCGGCTGCGGTTTTGCAGCGGGGGGCAGCGAGTTCAACGCCACAACAGAAGGACGCGAGATATCGGAACTGCCTTTTGGCGGAGGTAGCGGCGCGGGTGTTTCTGTTCAGCCTGTCGGTTTTCTTGTGGTTGGTAATGGCGAGGTGCGTTTAATGCCTGTTGATGGCAGGAATGCGGTAATGGAAAGACTGGTAGATGTTGCCCCTCAAGTGGTGGATAAGATTCAAGGTGTAGTTGATAAGTTTAAGAATGATAAGCCCATTGTGCAAACAAACGGACAGGGTATCCAACAGGTAAATGAAATGAGTTAAATGGCTAGTAATGGAAAAAAACATTTAAAATTTGAGGTGCCCATTTTGTTGACAAAAAAATATGTGGATGCTATAATGTTCCCAGTGAAATGTCAGGGAAATAGAGAAGCAGTTTCTTTAGCTTGACAGTATTGTTAGAACTAAATACGGTTATGTCAGCATTTTAATATGTGGCGAAAAAGGGACAAATCCAGGTAGGGACAGCCTGGGCGGTTCCTTTTTTTTTGTTAAATTTTCAAGGTTGTTATGGCAAGACGGGAGGGATGTCAACGGGTCGGAGGATACGATGTTTGTTTTCAAATATTACAAAAGGAAGGTGGAAAAATTGGGAGCAATACAATACGCGCTTTTTGCTTATGCTTTGACTGCAGTGATAGCCTTCGCCGTTGTGGGGGTAATAGTCGGAGTAAATAAAATGTTGTCCGGTGGTAAAGACAACGGGGAAGGGGAGGTTTAACAGATGCTTAATACTTTGTCACAGTTGTTTCCCGGTATAAGTACTCTTTTTTTGCAAGACCCTGTTATATCCTTAACAAGGGTAGCATTAATGATTTTTGGATTCATTTTAGCTTACATGGGTTTTAAGAGGGTCTTAGAACCGTTGATTATGGTTCCCATGGGAATTGGGATGATAGCAATCAATGCCGGTGTTTTGTTCTTGGAGGCCGGTAGAATAGGCACCATATTTTTGGATCCTCTGGTAGCAGATCCTGGTGCCCTTGTGGATATTATGCAGGTTAACTGGCTGCAGCCGATTTACAATATGACCTTTAGCAATGGCTTGATTGCCTGCTTAGTGTTCTTTGGAATAGGGTCCATGAGCGAGATCGGTTTCATCTTGGCTAGACCTTGGGCAAGCATAATTGTGGCTCTGTTTGCCGAGTTGGGTACATTTGTAACTTTGGTAGTAGCCCTCAAGATAGGTCTTCCGCCCGGTGAGGCTGCTTCAATTGCTGTTATCGGCGGTGCAGACGGGCCGATGGTTCTGTTTACGTCCCTGATTCTGGCGAAAGATCTCTTTGTACCGATTTCGATCATAGCTTATCTTTACTTGAGCTTGACTTATGCAGGGTATCCTTATATCATCAAGCTTTTGGTTCCTAAAAAATACAGGGGTATTGACGTGGAGATACCAACGCCTAACGTTACCAAAAAATCAAAGTTCGTCTTCACTGTCATAGCTTGTGGTTTGTTATGTCTCCTGTTGCCTGTTGCGGCACCGCTTATTGTTTCCTTCTTCTTGGGGATTGCCATTAAAGAAGCGGAGATTGAACCTTTTCAGACTTTGTTGGAGACTACCGTTACTTACGGTTCAACATTGTTCCTGGGTTTCTTGTTAGGGGCTTTGTGTGAAGCGCAAACGATTCTGAATCCTAAGGTAGGTGTTTTGGTCGTTTTAGGAATACTTGCTTTGGCTGTTTCAGGTGTAGGCGGCATCGTTGGCGGTTGGCTGATTTATAAGTTCAGTAAGGGGAACTATAACCCGGTTATCGGTATTGCCGGTGTTTCCTGCCTGCCAACGACTGCTAAAATTGCTCAAAAGACCGCCATGGAAGAGAATCCTTTCTGTGTTATTATGCCCTTAGCTATGGGTGCCGGTGTCAGCGGTTTGATAGTTTCGGCCATTGCGGCAGGTGTCTTTATCTCGACGATTTTCATGCTGTAAGAAATGATTATCGAGATAGTGACCGGTAACAAGCAGGTATCGGTAACTTGGTGGAATAGTTACAAAAGCGTTGACATTCTTTACAAATTTATTGTATATTTAACACAATGAGGGAAAGAGAAATAGAGGGAAGGAAGGTGTTAAATTGAACACGGTTAAGATGGTTGATTGCTTTAAGGACGAAGCTACTCTTTCGGTTGAAACGGCTGCCATGTTGCTGGCGATAACCCGGAGTTTAAATACGGAAAAAGCAGTTAAAGCTCTTCTTGATAAAGATGGTTTAAGACATGTTGTTACCGAAATCGGAGGTCTTTCTCATACCGGTTTTCAGGAAAAAACGACTAAAGCAATATTGGGTGCTTGCTTAAACACCAATATCATCAAGAAGACAACACAGCAGGTACATGCGGTGTTACATGCGACAGAGGAAGCAAAGAAAGGTATTTTGGTTAATGCTTCTACCAGTACCAGCCTTGCCGTGAAAGTTGCAATAGTGAGAGATGATACGTGGATAGCGGTAGCCATGTTCGGTCAATCTGCTATACACCCACTGACAAATCATATGAGAGCTGGTTTGGGAGTAATGCATATCTGTTAAGGATATAATATGAATGACAGAGAGAAAGAATAAACAAGACAAAAGAAGAGAATATAGACAGAGAAAAGAGATAGTGGAGAAGGAGAGACAGAGGAAGGGTCCGTGAGGGCTCCAATCTGTCCTTTTTTTTAGGAGGTTGCAGTTAAATTAATATGGTAAGAAAGGAGCGTAGTAAATGGAACGTGAAGTGAGAGTTTGGGACAATTTAAAAAGAGACACCGAAGAAAGAATGAAAAAAGTAGCGCATCTGGTTGAAGAAGGCAAGGTAGTTAAAGCCGAGAATACGGTTGCTCTATTAGAAGGAGTAATCAAGCCCGGAGACAAGGTGAATCTGGAAGGAAACAACCAGAAACAGGCGGATTTTTTGGCGGAATGTCTCTGTGAGGTGGACCCCAAGAAGATCTATGATCTTCATATGGTTCAGTCAGTCGTATCATTGAAAAGCCATCTTGACGTTTTCGAAAAGGGAATCGCGAAAAAACTCGATTTTTCTTTTTCGGGACCGCAGGCGGGCCGTCTGGCGGATTTTGTCCGTGATGGCAAGCTGGAATTGGGTGCCATCCATACTTATTTGGAGTTATTTGGTAGGTACTATGCAGACCTGGTACCGAAAGTAGCCTTGATTGTTGCGTTTGAAGCAGATAAGGAGGGTAACCTCTATACGGGTTTTAATACGGAAGACACGCCGATAATTGTCGAAGCTACGAAGTTTAAGCAGGGTATTGTTATTGCGCAGGTCAATAAAATAGTCGACAAGGTTCCACGGGTAGATATTCCGGCCGACTGGGTCGACTTTGTCATTCAATCGCCCAAGAACTTTTACATTGAGCCTTTGTTTACAAGGGATCCTGGCCTAATTACAGACACACAAATTTTGATGGGTATGATGGCCCTTAAAGGCGTTTACGCAGAATACGGTGTGCAGAGCATGAACCACGGGATAGGATTCTTCACAGCCGCAATCGAACTCATGCTGCCGACCTATGCCGAAGAGTTAGGACTCAAAGGCAAGATTTGTTCATACTTTGCTCTCAACCCCCATCCGACGATGATACCGGCTATTGAAAGTGGTTGGGTCAAGAATATTCACTGCTTCGGCGGAGAATTAGGAATGGAAAAATACGTTGCCGCAAGATCAGATGTCTTCTTCATTGGGCCGGATGGAACCCTGAGGTCAAACCGGGCTTACAGCCAGGCAGCAGGGCATTATGCAATGGATATGTTTATCGGTGGAACTCTGCAGATAGATAAGTACGGCAACAGCAGTACTGCTACGGCAAATAGGGTTGCCGGCTTCGGCGGTGCACCCAACATGGGTTGCGATGCCAAAGGGCGCCGTCACTCGTCAGATGCATGGTTGAAGTGTGGACTCGAGTACGGTATGCAAGAAGCCCTTCTCGGCAAAATGCCTCGCGGTAAAAAGTTGGTTGTTCAGATGCAGGAGACCTTCAAAGAGAAGATGGATCCGGCCTTTGTTGATGAGCTGGATGCTTGGAAGCTGCAGAAAAACGCTAATCTGGATATTCCTCCGGTTATGGTTTATTCGGACGATGTCACCCACTATATCACTGAGGAAGGAATTGCCTACTTCCATAAATGTGTGGATATGAAGGAAAAGATGGCTGCTATTAGAGCGATTGCCGGTTATACCGAGATTGGTTTACAGGCTAAAGAAGAAGAAACGATGGATTTGCGTAAGAGAGGCATTGTAAAGACACCGGAAGATTTAGGCATTGATGTTACACGCGCCAACAGGTCGATGCTTGCGGCGAAGAATATCAAGGAACTGGTCGAATGGTCCGGCGGATTATATAATCCACCGGCAAGATTCAGAAACTGGTAAGAAGAAAGGAGGCTATACGCTGTGGCTTTGAATGAGCTGAATTTCAAGTATAAGGTTGAAAATCCGCAGTCGATTGCAAAGGAGTATTCTCATCTGGGAGTCGTTGGCTCCGGTGATTTGGAAGTGCTGATGGAGAAGAAGGATTTCGGCGGTGGTGCTGAAGTAAAGGTTGTAACTCCGGTTACAGGTTTTGACAAGGTCTGGGAAATGGTAGTTACTAAGTTTGTGAAGGGTAATAACCTGGGAGATTTGTTGATTGAAATAAATGATAACAATGCGACTCCTGTGGTTGTTTCCATGAGGCTTCGTCAGGCGTTGGCAGAAGCTAATAAGATTGAAAAAGGAGGGGAGTAGAAATAATGCTTAGTTGGGATGAACTGCAAAAAGCAAAATTTACTGAAGCAAATGCCAGAGAAAGGGCTTTTGGCCTTGTTGACAAAGGTACTTTCACTGAATTTGTCTCTCCAAGGGATAGGATGCCAAGCCCTCACTTGCCGGTACTTGGTGAGGCGATTGGGTACGATGACGGTGTTGTTACCGGAATAGGGCTTATCGGAAAAAGGCCAGTTTTCGTAGTCTCCCAGGAAGGACGCTTTATCGGCGGAGCAGTTGGTGAAGTACACGGAGCTAAAATGGTACAGGCAATTAAGTTAGCTTTGAAAGCATATGAGGATGTTAAGGTGAAGTACCCTGATTCATACGAAGAAAGGCTCCCGGCAGTTGTAATCTCCTTTGAAACAGGCGGGGTTAGGCTTCATGAATCAAATGCAGGTCTGTTGGCCCACGCGGAAGTAATGGATCAGTTCCAGGATGCCCGTGGCAAAATCCCCATTATAGCGGTAATAGGGAGTAAAATAGGTTGTTTTGGCGGGATGGGTTTTGTCGGTGCCGCAACTGATGTGATAATAATGAGCGAACAGGGACGGCTGGGCTTAACAGGCCCCGAGGTTATTGAACAGGAGATGGGCAAGGACGAATTTGATGCTTCCAACAAGGCGTTGGTCTTCAGGACAACTGGCGGCAAGCATAAGTACATCATGCAGGATGCCAATTTCCTGGTGGAAGATAGCGTGGCTGGATTCTACCAGCAATTACAGGAAGTTATGAAACTGCCTTTTGCCGAAATCGAGAAATTCCGCAGAATCGGTTCCAAGAAATTGGTCGAGGAACAGCTGGAGTTAGTGAAGCTGGCTGTGGGGTTAGGGGCGAAGGATTCCATGGATGTTTGGAAATACTACGGCAATGAAGATCCTGCGAAACTCGTTGATATGGGACCTGATGAATTTTTGAAGGTCGCAAAACGCAGGGAAAGAAAACTAGGGTAAAGGAGGTATAAATTAATGGATTACGAACAAGGTATGATCGGTAGAGGCCGGGACGCATTGGAAATGATTTTCGATGCTGATTCTATTAAAGAAAATTTGATTGACGATATTCAAATAGAAGCTGAAATAGGACCGGGAGCAGTTGTAGGCACAGGGCTTTTGGACGGTGAAAAGGCTACATTCATAGCAAATGATGCGCAAGCGATTAACCCCAGGTTTAATGTTGTTTACTTCGGCGTAATTGGGATGGAAGAGGCTTATAAGATGGCTCTTGCGGTATATAGTACGATAGAAGCTGATAAGGATAAGCCCCTTGAGCAAAAAAGACCTTTGGTTTTGATTGTCGATACCCCCGGTAACGGCCCCGGAAAAACCGAAGAGATATTCGGAATGAACAAGGCTACCGGTAGTTATCAGCTCGCTTTAGCCGAAGCTAGAAAACTTGGGCATCCTATTATTGCTATGGTAATAGGAAGGGCTATCAGCGGCGCATTCCTCTGTCATGGGCTGCAGGCAGACCAAATCTTAGCACTGGACAAGACTTTTGGCACAATGATCCACGTTATGCCTCTGACCAGTATTTCCAGGATTACTAAGATTGACATTGAACGCTTAGAAGAACTGTCAAAAGACAATCCGGTTTTTGCTGCCGGCGTTGACTTCTTCCACAGACTGGGAGGAGTCGAAGAGATAGTCAAAAAAGTAGAAGACATGAAGGCTACTATCAAAAAGCATATTGCGGAAGTTCGCGAGGCAAAGAAAGCCGGACAGCAAGAAAAGCTAGGACCTTGGGGTCGCGGTGCATTAGGTGATGAGCGCGGAGGAAGGGTAGCCCGCAAGAAGGTCATGGAAAAAATGACCGAGGAATACAACGCCGTGGCAGACAAATATCTAAACGCCTAGGAGTGAGGAAAATGAAGGACTTCTTTGATGAGTTAAAAACAATGGTAGAAGAATTCGGCACAGCTCCTGTAATAGAAGATATGCCGAAAAGAACTCTGCAGGATAAAGGGATCAACGGCCCGACTGCGGCACACGTCATTGAAGAAGTCCATTCCCCTTTGAACTTGGCTTATCTGACATTTACGACGGGTTCTTCGGCCTTTCAAAATATAGTCGGAGTTACCCATACGGAAATGGAAGACAAGGTAAAGGCTTCCCACAAGGCGCTGGAATTGGCTGGCATAAAGCGTGGCGATAAGATTCTTTTCACCTACCCGCCGCTAGTAAACGTGTTTACCAAGCGGGCTCTTGACGAACTAGAGATTGAATGGCAGTTTCTGAGACGTTCCAGTAGGGATTCCTTTTTAAGTCAGTTCTACGAAATGGAGCCGGATGCTGTATTAGGTGAATCCTCCTTTTTAAGAGTTGCCCTGGAGGATGCGAAGAGTATGGGAATAGCCGAATACTTGCCGAAAGGCAAAGCCTTGATTGTAGCCGGTACACCTTTGGACTTGGATCTCTTGGATGTTGCAGAGAGTATCGTTTCCTCGAAAGTTCATGATCTATACGGTTGTCAAGAGTTCGGTTGGCTGACGATTGACGGGATACCTGTGAGGGACGATTTGAGTTTAATCAAATCTCCTTCTAAAGGGATTAATCTATATGAAGTTGTTGTCGGCGGGCTTCCCATGGGTGACACCTTTGCGGTATCGGAAAGCGGACATGTGTGTAACAGTGAAGGCAAGATTATTACATATCGTCGTAAGCGGACACACCCGGAATATGAAGTGATTGTCAAAGCTACTAAGCTATCATCCGCCGAAACGATAGGCAGGGTGGCCAGAACAATTTTGCGCTTAAAGAGCAGGGTTGTTAAGGTTGATCCGGAGGTTCAGCTTTCTGCTGAGAATACTGTTTTGGAATACCGGGTCGGTATTGGTAATCAAGAGTCTGATGAACCGATAATTATTGAAGGTCCTGAAAAAACCAGGCTCTTTGACAAGATGATTGAGGCGCAGATTGGTTACCAGCAAGGGAGTAAATCCGATCCGACCTGGATTAAGAGAAGGTAGCATATGGAAATAAAAAGACACTATCTGGTTGAAATTACCGATAAGGGACGCGCTTGGGCGTATGAAAACCTTGACCGGAAGGTTGAAGTCCGGGATGAAAACGAACTTAAAAGCCTGATTGTTGAAGGTTATAAAGGGAAGAAAATCCCCGGTATTATGCGGCGTGATGAAGAAAATGTCGCTTTGGGGGTTGTCCCGGTAGGTTTTGCCTCTCCTTGGTTACATGAGATGAGGCGGACGAGGGTTGCAGCACACGTTCCAAAAGAGGAGATACTTAAGGTAATTACTCCCTATGATTTGCTTAAGTCTGCTGCAGGCAGAGTTACGGAAAACCCAGGCATTATGGTGAGAACGAAGTGCCTGCGGGCTTTGCGAAGAGTGACTGTAACAGCCGCAGAAATGGGACTCAAGCTTGGAGTATGGGGCTCGGCTGCGTTAGAATTAGCGACGGAGCTGCCTTATACCCACGATCATTCGGATCTTGATTTGCTTATGGATTCTGCACCTATTGCAAAAATCAAGGAGTTCTTGGTACAGGCGCAGAATATAGTCCAGGAAGAGGGTTGCAAGCTTGATCTTGAGCTCGATGTACTTAATGGCTATGGCATAAAAGCAGTTGAATTGTTTATGCAGACAGATGATGTCTTGGGTAAAAGCATTGATGAGGTGAAGCTGATACCCAAACGAGAACTGTGGTCATCCTTAGAAATTCTTGAGGATAGATGATTTATCTAAAGAAAGGAGGTGAAGGTGAATGGAGATTAAATCCCGTGTTCCAGGTAAAATTGTGGAATTAAAAGTTGCTGTAGGTGATAGTGTTAAAGCCAAAGACATCGTGGTAATTATGGAAGCCATGAAGATGAAACAGCCGGTTCCGACTCCGGAGGACGGCGTTGTCAAAGAAATCAAGGCTAACGTCGGTGACCGGGTTAATCCGGGAAGTGTTATTATGGTAATTGAGTAATCGGTATAAAACGAGTAGTACCAGGATTGAATTGTTCTGATACTACTCGCCACGAAAAAAGAGATATTTCTGACAAGGAAATACCCCAAAATAAGAGGAGGTGCCATGATTAAATGGTAGTTTATGGATTACTATTATTGTCCGGTTGTATGTATGCGGGTGTCCTGATTGGCGACATTTTAGGCAAGATCACCGGAGTCAACTCAAACGTCGGCGGCGTCGGTATAGCCATGTTGTTCTTGATCCTGCTTTCCGATTATCTGTTGGAAAGAGACTTGTTGTCCTCAAAAGCTCAGGCAGGGATTCAGTTCTGGAGCATGATGTATATTCCCGTCGTAGTGGCCATGTCTGCACGTCAGAATGTTGTTTCGGCAGTAACCGGTGGCCCGATGGCTATTTTAGCCGGTGTGGTGGCTGTTGCTGTGGCATTCACGTTTATTCCAATGCTTAGTAAGATTGGTGCACCCGGTGAACCATTACCTGAATTAGAAAAGAAGGAGGCGTAGCTAGATGATGGATATGATTATTGCGCCATTTACTAAATACGGTCTTGTTATGGCATTTTTGATTATCGGTGTAGTAATGTATATTTCCAGCTGGATTTCCAAGCTTACTAATAAGAGGATTGCCGGTTCAGCTATTGCAATAATTATTGGTCTGATCCTCGCGTATATTGGCGGTGTTGCCTCCGGAAAAGGCAGCGGGGGGATATCCAACATTCCGCTGTTTTCAGGGATCGGCGTCATGGGTGGTTCGATGCTGAGGGATTACTGCATCATTTCCACAGCCTTCGGTGCAAGGATTAGTGAAATTAAAAAGGCAGGAGCTGCCGGCATTATTTCCTTGTTCATCGGTGTTATTTCCGCTTACATTGTAGGGGTAGTTATAGCAGTTATGTTCGGTTACAGTGATGCCGCCAGTGCAACCACTATCGGAGCAGGTGCGGTAACATTTATCGTCGGACCTGTTACGGGTGCTGCGGTGGGAGCCAGCTCAGAAGTTGTTGCTTTGAGTATTGCGGCCGGTGTTGTTAAGTCAATTCTGGTCATGATCGTTACTCCCTTTGTCGCTAAGCCTGTCGGACTCAACAATCCCAAGAGTGCTATGGTTTACGGCGGTCTGATGGGAACAACAAGCGGAACTGCCGCAGGTTTGGCAGCAACTGACCCCAGGTTGGTTCCATACGGTGCAATGACAGCAACTTTCTATACAGGATTAGGTTGTCTGTTGTGCCCCTCCGTATTGTTCTTAATCACGAAAGCAATTTTAGGATAATGTGTTAAAATAATTAAAGGCCGTAGCTTTCGGGCTATGGCCTTTGATTTTCTAGAAGATGCTGTTGGGATAAGATGGTAAGGGGTGGAAAGGATGAATAGGGGTAAAGAATTTGAAAATGCAGTTTCGCAGATAGAGCCGAAGGCCTGGAAGATAGGCACAGCTTTTTTAAAGGGCGTGCTATTAGAGGTCAGTTCGCATCCTAAGCCTGGCCTGGTAAGCTCAATTTCCAGCGGTTCGCACCGGGATATGGATATATTAACGTTTATGGTAAGCTCCGCGGCCATCAGTCCCGCCTTTTTTCTTTGTGCACAAGCGGGAAGAGACCATGTGGGAGCAATAGAAGATTTGCTTCCCGGGATCCGGAGGATAGGAGTACAATATGAAAAAGAGTTATTGGACGCTACCGGAGGTGTCAATACCCAGAGGGGGATACTGTTTGCCGCCGGTCTTTTATGCGGGGTGGCAGGGTATTTTTCCCGGGAGAATGAGGAGTTGAAAGCCGAAGTGCTGTTCCAAAGAACGGCGGAAATGACCCGTGGAATCGTTGCCAGGGAATTGGAACAGCTTGACGAGGGCGTGAACAGGAAGCTCACAGCCGGAGAGCTGTTATATAAAAAGTACGGAGTAACTGGTATCAGAGGTGAGGTAGCGGCAGGGCTCCCGTCGGTGAGCAAGGTCGGGTTGCCGGCTTTTCAGGAGGCTTTACAAAACTGTTCGAAACTGAACGATTGTTTGGTGCATACGTTGCTTGCACTGATGACATCTGTCGATGATACAACAATCCTTTGGAGGAAAGATCAAGAGACTTTGGCAATGGTTAAAGAAAAGGCAAAAGAGGTTTTAGAGAGAGGCAGTGTTTTCACGAAAGAAGGTCTGGAGACAATCAAAAAATTGGATGAGGAATTTGTCCGAGAGAATATCAGTCCAGGTGGCTCAGCTGATTTGGTGGCGGTTACCGCAAGTGTGTATCTTTTGGAAAATGAGCGTTTCCCGGTTCCGATTCTATAGCAGTTGTTCTAAAAAACGTTTTACCGCAAGAGCGGCATCAGCATTCTGTACGATGTAATTACAGGCCTCACAGGTGTTTGGGAAGTGATTGCGGGGTGTTTGAGAAAAGTATTGCTGTGCGGAGTTGAGAAGGGCTTTAGGTCCAGCACAGGCGAGTAGGTTAAGGAATAGGTTGTGTCTCATTTCATGGAGGATGATACTTAAAGGTGTCTGATTGATGTTGCCCAGTATTATTCTTTTGTCTCCAAACCCGCAGCAGGGGAAGACATTGCCTTTTGGGTCTACAGCCGGGAAACGGATGACCGTACGGCAATTGCCGCCGGATTGTTCAGGATGGGCGCTATTTAAGGTGGATGGTTGTCCTTTGGCACGTCCTGCTGTTACCGGTGACTGGCTGATGATTTTAATTTTATTCTTGTCAGTCTCGAGAAAGGATTTGACAGTAGTGTAAGTGAAATAAGAGTCCGGTGTTTCAATGGTTTTGACCGTAACATGATAGCCCAAATCACATGCCGTTAGAACGGCATTTTTTATGTATTCCGGCTTGATGAATTCTATGTGATAATCATCCAGGCTGGTAACAAAGTTAATAACCCCCAATTTTTTGAGGGAAATGAGTTTTTCTCTGGCCAGGGTCATGTTTTCTGCCCAGAAGCTGTTTGTGACGACTTCGCCGTAAAAACCTAAGGAGTCTGAGAATGAGACAATTTCCTTAAGATAATCGAAAAAGAGGAAGGGCTCTCCACCCGTATAAGAGACTAATTTTGCGCTTCCTAGGAGAGCGAGTTCTTTAATACATTCACGGGCTGTTTTCATAGTCATGACATTTTTTTTGTCGGGGCCGGCAGAAAAACCGCAATGACGGCAACAGGCATTACATTTGTCGGTAATGATGAGACTCAAACCATCTATTTCGAGCATATCTTTGCCTCCTTGCGGTCTTCTGAACTTAGGGATTTAAGAAAGGCCTGCAAAGCTTTTTTCACTTCTTTATTATGATAGAGTTCGATACAGACGTCGCAATTCGTTAGATAGCGTCCTCTTGTTGTCAGGTTGGGATTATTTTTTTGCAGGGCTTTAAGTATAGCGTATGGGCCATTTGTTTTTAGAATATTAAAGAGGAGGTTGTTGTCCATGGCAACCAGGATGTCATGAAGCGGAGTCGTATTTGAATTACCGCAGTAACCAATCAGTTGTTCGGGCTCTTTTGTGGCATCACCGAAGCAACAGCAGGAGTAAACACTGCCGTCGGGTGCGATGGCAGGAGTGTTGATAATAAAGGGGCAGTTGCCGTTAAAGTGCGTTTCGTCTGTAGTATCAATATATTCTTCCGGATCAAGGACCCTTTTAGCCCTGCCGGTACGCAGGGGACCAAATTCCTTGAAGGTGACTTGACCGCTTTCAATCAAATCATCACTGATGCTAAGGAGATTCTTAGCGTCGTTTTTTGATATTTGGACGTTTCTGGTGACGACGGTGTTCACGGTGATTTGAAGGTTATATTTTAAGGCCGCGTCAACAACATTTTTAATTGACTCGAGTCTTACAAATTCGAGATGGAAGCTATCAAGACTGACCACGATGCTTCTTAAGCCGCATGCTATCAGTTCTTCTATTTTTTGTGTGGCTGTTTGCGGGCTTTTGCACCAGCCACAGTTGGTTACGACACCGGCCGGCAAACCGTATTTACGGTTGGCGTAATACATAAGTTCTTTCAGTAGAGGATAAACCGTGAAGGGTTCTCCTCCGGTATAACCGATGCTTGCCAAATCTAAGACAGAGGCAGCCGTATCGAGATAATTTACTGCTTTTTCGTAAGACATCACTTCCTTTCTGAAAGGACCGGAGTTACAGATGCAGTGTTTGCATGAAAAGTCGCAAGCGTAGGTGAGAACAAGGTTCAAATCGGATTTTGTTTTCAATTGATTCCCTCCTTGTTTTGTAGTGCCATTTTGTTTAAAACCTCGCCGACGGCATTATGAAGTTTTTTATTTGTGGCAATTTCACCGCAAACCTCACAATTGCTGATATAGCGTTCCTTGATGACTAAGTCCTGGTGTAAATCTCTGGCCAGTTTAACCAGCAGATAAGGGCCGTACAAACAGATAATGTTAAGTATGAGATTGTGTGAAACCCCTGTGAAAAGTTCCGGGAAATTTGATTTTTTCATGTTTCCGCCATAGGTAATGGATGATGGGCCCAGACTGGTCGCATCGCCGAAGCCGCAGCAAGCATAGAAGTCGCCTTTCGGTGTAATAATGCTGTTTCTGATCACATAAGGACAGGGATTGTAGAGTAATTCCTTTTCTCCGTAGGTGATGAGGTCTTTTGAGGAAAATGTTTCTATATTTAAGCTTTCCCTGGCTCGGCCTACGATTAGGGGGCTTGATTCTCTGATCCACAATTTTTGTGCACATACCAAATTCTCCAAATCCAGACCTAAGATACTTGACGCATTGCTTTGGCGAATCCGGCTCTTCTTTGTCGCCAGGATATTCAGACCTGTCTTGATGCCTAATTGAGAAGCTGCTTTGATGACATGTGCGATGTTTTGAGCCGGGACGTATGCGGCATGGAAATCATCGAAGCTTGTTATTATTTCTCTCAGGCCGAGGCTTTTCAGTTCTTGCAGTGTTTCATAAGCCGTATAATAATCGACTGCCCAGAAACAGTTGCTGACAATACCTCCTACCAGGTTTCGTTGTAGGGCATAAGACATCAGTTCTTTCATCTCGTTATAATAAAGGAAGGGTTCGCCTCCGGAGAAAGCGAGCATTTTCAGGTCTTGATTTTCTGTTACCGAGTTGATGTAGCTTTTGGCTTCATGAAGATGCATTTTTTCCTTTCTTTCAGGATTACACTGGAAACCGCAGTGAGCACAGCTGAAATTACACTTCCAGGAAAGAAATAATGTGATTGAATCGAGTTTAATCATTGCACGCCTCTTTTCCTTAAGGCTTTTAAACTGTAACCTACCGCTTTTCGATAAGCTTCACTGATTTCTGCGGAGGTAAGATGCCTGGTTGTTATCAGAGGTTTACCATTGATGTCCAGATCCGTAATATCGCAAGATGTCATTTTTATTCCGTATTTGTTGGCTTCTTTGAATATAGGGGTCCCGGGCAAAGGTGTCAGGATGTGTATCCCGTTTTCAACCCCTTGCAGTTTTTGAATAAGGTTGAAAGTTTGGTCTAAATCCCCTTTTTCTTCAAAAGGAAGTCCAATGATAAAAGAAAAGTAGGGTGTTATGCCGTGTTTGAGGCACAGCCTGTACAACGTATAGACGTCATTAGGGGAATAGCGTCGTTTGAGCAATTTAAGTACACGACTGCTTCCGGATTCAACACCGAAAAAAATTCCTTTGCAGCCTGAGTCAGATAAGTCTTTAATCAGGGTTTCCGACATGGTTTCGATCCTGCCCGTACAACCCCAGGTACAGTCGAGATTTAGGGCGTGGATCCTTGTCGCGATTTCACGTGCCCTGTCCGGGATCAGGGTTAGACAGTCGTCGGCAAAGGAAAAGTACTGCAATTCTTCCTGCTCGTTTAGCAATTTGATTTCGTTGATAATATTGTCAATACTCCTGATACGAAAGGTTTTTTGCCAGAAGGCGGAGGAGGAACAGTATATACAGTTGTAAGCACAACCTCTGGAGCTCAGTATTGCTCGAGGGTATTTATATTTTAGGGGTAAGAGTTCACGTGCCGGATAGGGAAGGGAATCCAAGTTTTCAACAAGAGGTGCGGTGGGGTTATGGACGATTGTGCCGTCCTTGTAAAAAGAGAGGCCGGGGATGTTGGCTGTTTCCGTACCGTTACTTAAGGCGTTGATGAGTCGGGGGAAGGAGATGTCGCCTTCGCCTCGTACCACATAATCTATAAAAGGGACGCCCGCCAACTCGTTGACAAGGAATGTGGCGGTGTTTCCCCCAATTATGCTGGTAATAGAGGGCTTAATTTGTTTGAGGGTTTTAATGATTTCCAGGGAGGTTTGGTAGGCGCCGGTGAAAATCATGCTGACTCCCAGGACTTCGACGTTAAGCTCCTTGATAATTTCTATGGTTTCTTCTGTGGAGAGCAGGTTATTAAAGCTGTCGATCAAATATACCTCGTGGTTATTTTGCAAAGAAGCCGCAAGATAAAGAATTCCCAAGGGTTCATCAATGCTGTTAACGTAACGTTCAAAGAGGGGTGGATTGATCAGAGCGATGCGCAATTTGCTTCCCTACTTTCCAGATAAGATGTCAGGGTGTATTCGAAACAATCCTTGACGGCTTGACAATAGTGATTTCGAAAGTTTTCTTCTTTTTCCATCAGCATGCAACCGCCTCCGCAGATGGGCAGGAGAGTACATTGCTTACATTTTTTAATATCCAAGGGAGAGTGGTCATACAGTCTTTGGAAGGAGTTATCATCCAAAGAGAATTCGGGATAGAATTCACCGATGATACCTCGCTGATCGTGAGCTTCTTCTGCGCAGAGGCGTATTTTGCCGTCGGGAGCGAAGACAAACTGATTTAGGTTCACATCACAGATGTTGGCCTTAGGGTATGGGAAGCGTCCGGTGTTTTCTAAAACCCTAATAGGCTGATAACCGTCCCAGCCCTTCATGTCGAAGAGTTCGATTTGGGGATAGAGTCTTTTTAACTCCAATACCTTTGCCAGCAGTTTGGGACGCTGGGTAATGAGGTCGGTTGACGCAAAGGAGGAATCCCTTAGGGGAGCAAGATAGGCGTAAAACTTCCTATTTGTATACCATCTGCGGTCAATTATTTCATCAGCCAGATCCCGGAGGGTGTTTACATTGGAAAGGTCAACATTGACCCTTAGTTTCAAGAAGGCAGCTTGATAACTGAGAATATTTGCGATTGAATTCATAATACTGTTGTAATTGCTGCCTATTCGTCGCCTGTTATGTGCTTCTTCCGTTCCGTCCACTGTTACTTGTATTTCATCAACTTTATATTCGAGAAGCATTTCTTGAAATATCTCCAGATTAACGCCATTTGTTGTTACTTGCGAGCCATAAGAGTATTCACGGCACTTCTTAAGAACATGCTCGACCAGTTCTTTGTTTTTTGTCAGCAAAGGTTCACCGCCAAATATTTGAATAACAGGAGGGTCAATGCTTTTTTCCTCTAAAAGATTTTGTAATTTATCAATGGCCTTGAAGGCCGCATCGACCATTTCAACGGATAGGGTGGATGATTTCAGAGAGCGGGTATTGTGCTGCTGCCAGCAGTAAGAACACTTCAAATTACAGTCGAAGGTAGTAATGAGGACGCTCTTTAAGGGGGAATTTTTTCTCTGCAGGGCAAGGAGTTCGCGATAGAGGCTTTCGAGAATCAGAGATTCATCGATCTCTTTTTCCAGTAGATAACGTCTTGCAAAGAGAAAATCCGTTATTTTGTTTTTTTGAAGTTGATTTGCATTAGTGAGGTAATATTCGAAGTGTGAAGGAATCACATCAATAGCGCCTGAAAGGGTATTTACCAATAGAGTTTTATCCTTTTGCCAGGGTATGGTATGGTTAAACATGCTGTTTTTCATAAAAATTTTACCTTTCTTAGAAAATGGTAGAGGTTGCCCTTTCACCCGGAAGGCGTAACCCTCTTTTTATTGGAACTACTTTATTTTAAATTTCTCGGGAAGCATCACGTTAACTTTCATATTTTCGGCTGATAACTTTTCCCGAATACCGGTCCTTGCAGTTGCTTGGATACCGGGGTCATAGCTGACGGATGAACCGACGCTGCTAAATGGTCCCGCTACTGACGAGCCGATTGAGGTATCAACGCAGCAATAGTCTCCGGCTAAAGAAACCTGACCGCCGGGATGAAGTTCAATGGTTTTCATGAGTTCTTTGACGATAGCATCGATTTGCTGCTTTGATAAAACGATGTTTAAATCTGTAACCAATTGGGAATCAAACTTGGAAACTTTTTTTTCCGGCATATATATCCTCCTTTCCAAACTTGGATTTACAAGCTTTGACCTTTGACTTATTTGTGTACCTCATTGCGCTTCCGGGTGAAAGACAAACCAATGATAACAATGATATGAAAGCGAATGGTAAAATATAACACAAAATGCTAGATGTAATTCATTTTTCGTTTAGCAGCAAAATTTGCAAAAAGTTAAAAAATATAGAAGGATATTTGAAAATAAAGCAGAATTAGGAAAGCAAAATGTCATATATCGCTATATGTGGATACATAAAGCAATATATGCAATAAAAAGGCAGGTGAAAACTATATATAACGGCTACAGGCTATGTTTTAACTATGTGGACAATCAAGGGTGGGAGGTTGATCTAAAATGGTTATCAGAAAGTATGGCCGAGAGACCTTAATAAAGTTCTATCGGGAAATGAAAAGGGTCAGGGAATTTGAAGAAAAGGCTTGCGAACTCTTCGCTCAAGGTATGATAGAGTATAATATCCATACCTGCATTGGGCAAGAGGCTACTGCGGTTGGCGGCTGTCAAGCATTGGAAAAGAATGATTTAATAATTTGCACGCACCGCGGACATGGTCAGTGCCTGGCAAAGGGCGGTGATCCCGGGATAATGATGGCCGAGCTGTTTGGAAGAGAAACTGGATATTGCCGAGGAAGAGGGGGATCCATGCACATTGCCAGTATTGATGTTGGTATTCTCGGTGCTAACGGGATAGTTGGTGCAGGTATACCGATTGCAGTAGGTTCGGCATTAGCCACGAACATCCTGAAGACGACGGAAATTACTCTGGCGTTTTTTGGTGATGGCGCAAGCAATACGGGTGAATTTCATGAGGCTTTAAATATGGCTTCAGCCTGGAACCTGCCTGTTGTCTTTTTCTGTGAAAATAATAAGTATGCTGTTTCCGTGGATATTGAAAGGGTAAGTAAGGTTAAAGATATTGCAGAAAGAGCAAAGGCTTATGATATCCCCGGAGTAGTTGTCGACGGGTGTGATGTGTTGGCAGTCTATGAGACGACCAAGAAGGCGGTAGAACGGGCTCGTGAGGGTCTGGGGCCTACTTTAATCGAGGCCAAGACTTACCGGTATCATGGTCATTTTGAGGGTGAACCGCAGGTATACAGGACAGAAGAAGAGATGTCGGAGTGGAAAAAACGCGATGCCATCGAGCGGCTGTACAAAGAAATAATTGAGGCAGGATTTGCCTCCGCCGAAGAGTTGGCAGATATAGATAAAGAAGTAAAAGAAGAGATGGAGGAAGCTGCTTTATTTGCCCAGGATTCGCCTTGGCCGGCAGAAGATGAGGCGATGAGAAACGTTTATTCCAACGACAATGAGAGGAGTGTGGCAAGATGAGACAGCTTAATTACAGCAAAGCAATAACTGAGGCCTTGCGGGAAGAAATGCGTCGGGATGAAAAAATGATCATTATGGGCGAAGACATGGGTGTAATGGGCAGTGTATTCGGACTGACTATAGGGTTTATGAAGGAGTTCGGTGCACACCGTGTTATCGATACTCCCATTTCGGAAAATGGTTTTACTTCAGTTGCTATCGGTGCGGCAATGCGGGGACTGAGACCGGTGGTGGAGATTATGTATGTTGATTTTGCTATGGCCTGTTATGATGCAATAGCTAATCAGGCTGCCAAAGTAAGCTATATGTCAGGAGGAACACTTTCGGTACCGATGGTGATCCGCACTCCGGCAGGAGCGGGACGGAGGAGTGCCGGACAACATTCACAAAGCCTGGAGGCTATCTTTACGCATATTCCGGGCTTGAAGGTAGTAGCGGCCTCTACTCCTTATGATGCCAAAGGTCTGCTGAAGTCGGCCATCAGAGACAACGATCCGGTGGTGTTTATTGAGCATAAATCGCTGTATTTTTATGACGCGAAATGCGATGTTCCGGAGGAGGAGTATTTGATTGAGTTGGGTAAGGCCGATATCAAGAGGGCGGGAGATGATGTGACAATAATAGCCTGGTCACAAGAGGTTATTCATGCCCTAGAAGCCGCCGCGCAGCTGGCAGAAGAGGGCATAAGCGCAGAAGTAATAGATATCAGGTCCTTGGTTCCTCTTGATTTTGATACAATCAGGAATTCGATTATCAAGACCCGTCGGGCAGTTGTTGTTCATGAGGCTGTAAAAAGAGGAGGATACGGCGGAGAAATTGCCGCGCAAATCTCAGATGAATTGTTTGATTATCTTGATGCTCCGGTGAAAAGGGTTGCCGGTTCAAATGTGGTAATACCTTATAGTCCCGCTCTGGAGGATAAAATTATTCCCCAGACCGGAAATATTGTCGCAACCGTGAGGGAATTGCTGCATGGAGGGAAAAATGCCGTTTTTACGAATGCCGTTTAAACGGCATTTTTTTTTACACCGGAAGCCTATAATAGCTGAAGGACATTTCACAAAAAAGTAGAATAGATTAAAAAATAAAACAGTTGACATTAATCATAATAAAGAGTTGAATTTGGTAAATATAATAATCACAAATTGAGATTAGGGGGTATCAGGTTGACAAACAATTCGGATTTCAGGTGTGTAGCCAGTAAAGGTGTACGTGTCATTAGCGGCAGGCTGCTGCCTGGTGTTAATGTTTTTCAGGGTATTAAGGATGTATGCAGGCAATACAATGTAGAATGTGCATATATTAGCTGTGGAGTGGTTTCACTGAAGGAAGCGTCGTTTTTTTATCCGGTAATTGCCAAGATGGGGGAATATTTATTTGAAGAAAATAGTTTTCCTGATAAAGGTGAAACAGTAATGTTTTCCGGTGAGAGGGGATTTGTCGTAAGAAAGAACGATGGTGAATACCATGTATTTCTCCGGGGAAGCTTTTCGATCGGTGAAAAAATGATATGGGATGGACACATGCAGCCGGATGGCAATATTGCTTTGACAGAAATGGATATTGTTATTACCGAAGTGGATAAGTATTAAGTATTGGAGGATGGTATAGAATGATTATAAAAAAGTATAACCGAGAGACCCTGTTAAGGTTCTATCGGGAAATGAAAAGAGTCAGGGGATTCGACACAAAGGCTTCCGAACTCTTCACTAAGGCCATGATAGCCGGTAATATACATACTTGTATAGGTCAGGAGGCCACTGCGGTAGGTGGTTGTCTGGCCTTAAACCCGAGTGATTTCATAGTAGCTACTCACCGCGGGCATGGGCAGTGCCTGGCAAAAGGCGGTGATCCCGGTATGATGATGGCCGAGCTTTTTGGGAAAGAGACAGGTTATTGTCGTGGCAAGGGAGGGTCAATGCATATTGCAAATGTTGATATCGGTATCCTCGGCGCTAACGGGATAGTTGGAGCCGGCATCCCGATCGGAGTTGGTTCTGCTTTGGCCTCCAAGATTTTAAAGACGATGGAGGTTACTTTGGTGTTTTTTGGTGACGGTGCAAGCAATACGGGTGAGTTCCATGAGGCTTTAAATATGGCCTCAGCCTGGGACTTGCCCGTCGTCTTTTTATGTGAAAATAATAAATACGCTGTTTCTGTGAATATTGATAGGGTGACAAAGGTAAAGGACATTGCAGAACGGGCAAAAGGCTACGGTATCCCCGGGGTGATTACAGACGGGTGTGACGTCTTGGCAGTGCATGAGACGGTCAAGAAGGCGGTTAAAAGAGCCAGGGCGGGGCAAGGTCCGACTTTGGTCGAGGCTAAGACCTACCGGTATCACGGTCATTATGAAGGAGATCCTCAGGTGTACAGGACCAAAGAAGAGGTCTTGGAATGGAAAAATCGCGACGCTATAGAGCGGTTGCGTAAGGAGATAATAGAGGCAGGATTTGCCTTGGAAGAAGAATTGGCAGGGATCGATAAAGAGGTAAAAGAGGAGATGGAAGCTGCCGTTTTATTTGCCCAGAATTCACCTTATCCTGAAAAAAAAGAGGTTATGACCGACGTTTATGCAAGCGACAATGAAAGGGGTGTGGCCAGATGAGACAGCTTACGTACAGCAAGGCGATCAGCGAAGCCTTGCGGGAAGAAATGCTTCGGAACGAAGCGGTTATTGTTATGGGTGAGGATATGGGTGTGATGGGCAGTGTCTTCGGGATAACAAGGGGATTCATGGAGGAATTCGGTTCAGACCGAGTTATTGATACCCCGATATCGGAGAACGGTTTTACTTCAATTGCTGTCGGCGCTGCGATGAGGGGCTTAAGGCCGGTAGTGGAGATAATGTATGTGGACTTTACTACTGTTTGTTATGACGCGATAGCAAATCAGGCTGCCAAGATGCGCTATATGACAGGCGGGCAGCTTACGATACCGGTAGTGATCAGGGCTCCGGGAGGAGCGGGACGGAGAAATGCCGGACAGCATTCACAGAGTCTGGAAGCGATTTTCACCCATATTCCGGGATTGAAGGTAATTGCGCCTTCCACTCCTTATGATGCTAAGGGTTTGCTCAAGTCAGCCATCAGAGACGATGATCCGGTGGTGTGTATTGAGCATAAATTGTTGTATGCCGGGAAAGGCGAGGTTCCGGAAGAGGAGTATCTGCTTGAATTAGGTAAGGCCGATGTCAAGCGGACAGGAGAAGATGTGACCATAATAGCCTGGTCGAGACAGGTCTTGTCTGCCCTTGATGCTGCCGAGCAATTGGCAAAAGAGGGAATAAACGCAGAGGTGGTCGATCTTAGATCACTGGTGCCTCTTGATTTTGAGACGATCAGTAATTCGGTAACTAAGACACATCGGGCAGTTGTTGTTCATGAGGCTGTGAAAAGAGGAGGGTATGGCGGAGAAATTGCCGCGCAGATTTCCGAAGAGTTGTTTGACTATCTTGATGCTCCGGTTAAAAGGGTTGCGGGTTTAAACGTAATCCCACCTTTCAGTCCTGCCCTGGAAGACTACATCTATCCCCATAGCAGCGATATTGTCGCGGCTGTGAAGGAATTACTGCTTTAGAGTTTGTTTTCCGGACATATTTGTTCTAGCCGTTGGGTTGTTTTCATAAATATTTACTATAGTTTCAGCCTAACGGAGGGGAATAATGATCAATATTGTTTGGGTGGTGATGATCGTCTCAGGTATTGTGCTGGCGGTGGTGCAAGATAGCCCCGAGATAGTCACTCAAGCGACTTTTCAAGCCGCGCAAGCTGCCGTTAAGTACGCTCTCATGCTGGCAGGTGTTATGAGCTTTTGGCTGGGAATTATGAAAATTGCCGAAGAGGCGGGACTGGTACGTGGATTAGCTCGTTTATTGAGACCCTTTACAAGTTTCCTATTTCCTTCGATTCCTTCGCAGCACCCTGCTATGGGTTCAATACTGATGAACTTGAGTGCTAATATCTTGGGGATGGGGAATGCAGCCACACCTTTTGGATTAAAAGCCATGGGGGAACTGCAGGAGCTAAACGGGAACAAGGAAGAGGCAAGCGAGGCGATGTGTACTTTCCTGGCAATTAACACGGCCTGCCTAACTTTGATGCCGACGATGATTCTCGGTATCAGGCTTTCGGCCGAATCAGCCGCCCCGGCGGAAATTGTCGGCCCGACCATATTTGCCACTGCCGTGGGTATGGGTATAGCCATAGTAGCCGATGGGATTTTTCGCAAAATTTATCGGCGGAGGCTTTAACGAATGGTGGAGTTTATTCAAAATCTATCGCGTTGGGCTGTGCCGGTATTTTTGTTGTTTGTTCCTTTATATGCCATGTTGCGTGGAGTCAAAGTGTATGAGTGTTTTGTTAAAGGTGCGGGCGAGGGTTTTGCGATTGCCGTACGGATCATACCGTATTTAGTAGCAATGATGGCGGCAGTAGGAATTTTTCGGCAAACCGGGATGATGGATCTAGTTAGCGACGCCTGTGGGTCGGTACTACAGCAATGGGGTATTCCACCGGAGATTATTCCGCTGGCGATTATGAGGCCGTTTTCAGGGGGCGGCGCTTTAGGCATTGCCGCGGAACTGATTGATGCCTTCGGTCCCGACTCGTTTATTGGTAGGTTGGCTTCAACCATGCAGGGCAGTACCGATACGACATTTTTTGTTTTAACGGTATATTTTGGTTCGGTAGGGGTGAGAAAATATCGTTATTCCTTGGCGGTAGGATTGCTGGCAGACTTGACAACGTTTTTCGCCTCGGTTTATATTGTAAACAGGGTTTTTATGTAACTGAAGGTGATTTGTGTGGAAAGACTCCAAAAGTATTTAGCCCGTTCAGGAATAGCCTCACGGCGGAAGTCGGAGGAAATGGTCAAGGCCGGATTAGTCAGTGTCAACGGTATGGTCATTACCGAGATGGGATATAAGGTTGAGGCGCTGCGGGATAGGGTTACGGTTAACGGTAAAGACGTGAGACCGGAGGAAGAAATGGTATATTTGCTTTTTCATAAACCCTTGCGTGTGGTTACCACTTTAAGCGATCCTCAGGGCAGGCAGGTAATATCCTCTTTTGTAAAGGACCTTAAGCAAAGGGTCTATCCTGTTGGCCGCTTGGATTACCTGACAAGCGGGCTGTTGTTATTGACAAATGACGGAGAGATGGCGTATCGTTTAACACACCCCAAATTTAAAGTGGACAAGGTATATATCGTTGGGGTAGAAGGAATGGTTACAAACCGGGAATTGCAGACACTAAAACAAGGTGTCATGTTAGACGGTTCTTTTACTATGCCGGCTAAGGTCAGAAGTCTTCAAGCCGAGAAAGGGCACATGCTGTTGGAAATCATCATTAGCGAAGGAAGAAACAGGCAGGTGCGGCGAATGCTTGAGGCGGTGGGTCATAAGGTTTCTTCGTTAAAGAGGGTGAGATTTGGAAATTTATCTTTGGAGAATCTTAAGTCGGGAGAATACCGGCATTTGACAAACCATGAGGTAGAAGGTTTAAGAAAGGCCTGTCACTTGCCTTGCTTAACGAAAACTCAATTTGGATATGCTAGAGACAATAGTTTTGATAAAAAAGGGCATGTTTGTGGAAAAACGCAAGGAAAGACGTCTAAAGAATAAACGCATTTTAACGAAAAGAATTAATGGACTATTGCTTTACTCAATATTACTGCTTCTGCTGGTGATGGTATTGGCACAGTCGGCACTTGTTATTGATCCGGAAATCGGACCTTTAATAAATACCGCGTTATGGCTGGAGGGAGAACCCCTTAAAAGTGCCGATTCGGTTTCTTCTGTTGGCGGTGTCTCCCATGCGCCATGGGCTGTCGTAAGCTTTAAACTGTTAGATCGTGTGAGCATGCCGGGTGTGAAGCTGCTGATAAACGGGAGAGAAGCCGGTACTTTTCTGCAAAACGAAATTACTGTTACCGTGAAGCAGGGCGATATTGCCGCGATCAAAAACACCGATCCGGAAAACCCTGTAACGGTAATAGTCAGCAAAAAGTCACCCAATGTATTGGCTCCACAAATAAACAGCAGTGTACATGGTAAAGGAGTGTTGCATTTCGACGGTATTATTGTGAATACAACAAGGTTCCCGGGACCCAACAGCAATCTTTGATTGCGTTGTTGGGTGGGGTTCTTATTATAAAATAGTTGAAATAACAGGCCTGGTGTAATATAATTCCATTGAGGTATACGGACGGAGATGGTGCATGATGAAATTTGGTTCAAAAAAGATTGCCTTTGCAGCTATAGAAATGGCCTTGTCTGAGAGTAGGGATGAGGAGGTCGAGTTAAAAAAGAGGTATGCTTCGATAGAAATCAAGACCGCGGCTGTCGATGTGGGTGGAGAGTTTGTATCCTCAATAAAAAAAATGATCGAGCGGGCGATCGTATCGGCAAAAAGAGAAAAAGTCATTGCCGATAACCATGCTGATGAAGGGGCTGTGGCCGGAGCGACGCGAGAGGCGATTTCGCAGATTATGCCAAAGGCTATGGGGCTAAATGTTGGCGGGAAGATCGGTATTGCCCGTCAGGATGATCATATCAGTGTTGCGGTGTTTTTAGGAATTGGTTTAATTCATTTAGATGAGGTGGCTATTGGTTTGAGCCACCGGGCATCGCCTATTCGGGAGTGAGATGGGATGAGATTATATGGAATTCGTGGCGCCACATCGGTAAGCTCAAATGACAAAGAGAGTATACTGAGGGAAACTGAACGTCTGTTACGAGAGATAATCGAAAAGAACGGAATAAAACAAGAGAATGTTGTCAGCATGATTTTTACGACCACAGACGATTTAAATGCTGAGTTTCCTGCCAAGGCCTGTAGGATTATGGGCTGGACTGACGTAGCATTGCTTGGTGCGGTCGAAGCAGCTGTACCCCATGGTGTAGCAAGGTGCATCAGGGTTTTGATCCATGCTTACATGCAAGAAGGAAGTAAAATTAACCCTGTCTATTTAAATGAGGCCAAGAGTTTGCGCCCTGATATTTCCTGATTGCGCGTCGAATCAAACAATCTCCTGAGAGGTACTTCGGGGGATTCTTTAGTTTAACATACAATGATGTGGTTGATGAAAGGAATGAGCTCCGATTCAAATAGCTATTGATGGGCCGGCAGGTGCCGGGAAAAGCACAATCGCAAAAGGGCTTGCACAGAGACTGGAATTTTTATATATTGACACAGGGGCCATGTATAGGGCACTGACATATGCCGCTTTGCAAAAAGGGATTTCCTGCGATAACGACGAAGGTCTTTCGAACTTGGCTGAGGAAACCAAGATAGAATTAGGCCCGATAATCAATGGAAGTCAGCAGGTGATATGCAATAAGGAGGACGTAACGGAGGCGATTAGAGAGCCGAGTGTATCTCAAAGTGTTTCGGAGGTATCGAAACACAAAAGTGTAAGAGAAGCGCTTGTGAAGAAGCAGCAAGAGCTTGCAGCCGATCGTGATGTGGTTATGGATGGGCGGGATATTGGGACGGTTGTTTTACCTGATGCTGAAATAAAGATATTTCTTACAGCCGAACTTGAGGAAAGAGCGAAAAGAAGGTATCGTGAGAATGTCGATAAAGGGTATACCGGAGAGTTTTCAGAGGTGAAAAGGGAAATAGAAAAAAGGGACCTTATCGATAAAAAGAGAGCAGTAGGGCCTTTGCGCCCGGCGCCGGATGCTGTTGTGATTGATACGACCGGTTTGAGCAGGGAGGAAGTAACAGAGGCTATTATGGGCATATATCGGGAAAAAAGAGGAGAAAAAGATGATAGTATATAAGATAGTCCGTGCTCTTGTTAAAGCATATTTAAAAGTATTCAACTCTTGGGTGATTGAAGGCAAAGAGAATATTCCGCTCAATGGTCCGGCGATTTTAACCGCAAATCACAGTTCCAATTGGGATCCTCCTGCCGTTGGGTGTTCAATCGACAGAGTTGTCCATTTTATGGCGAAGGAAGAACTGTTTAAAATCCCGTTGATTGGGAAAATATTTAATTTTCTAGAGTGTTTTCCTGTCAAAAGGGATAGTGTTGACCGGAGTGCTTTGCGTAAATCCTTTGCTTATTTGGAACAAGGTGAAATACTGGGCATTTTTCCTGAGGGAAGAAGGAATGATGCTCAGGAACTGTTGCCCTTTCAACAAGGGATGGCCTTAATAGCCATTAAAGCCGGTGTGCCGATTATTCCCATCGCTCTTAGCGGAACCAGAACGACTTTTCCCGCAACTGTCCGGGGGAAATTGGTTGTCAAAATAGGCAAGCCAATGTATTATCCTGAATTATACAAAAGGAAGGTAAAATCCGAAGAGATAGAAAAAGTAACGGCTGAGGTAAAAGGGGAGATTAGGAAAATGTTAAGTCAAAAAGTTTGAGTTTAAAAATCCGGTGCATGACGCTAACGTGTTGGTTTGCATCATAGCGCTTGTTTATGATACAATGGCTTGTATTTAATATTTATATACATATATTATTCAATAATTAGATATCGTTCATGTGCATCGTGGGGTGGGTATTTGCGAATTATTATTGCTGATCATGCGGGATTCTGTTTTGGTGTGAAAAGGGCCATTGATATGGCAGAAAACAATGCTTGTGGTGGGAGACTTATTACACTTGGACCTTTGATACATAATCGCCAGGAAACTAATCGTTTGGGGGCCTTAGGCATCAGAACATGCGACGGTGCCAAATTGCCTAAGCCTAATGGGGATGAAGACACAGTTATTATAAGGTCACATGGTGTCGGTCCGCAGGTTATTAAGAGACTAAATGAAGAGAACTGGCGTATCATTGATGCTACCTGTCCTTATGTTGCAAGGGTACAATCTCTGGCGCAGAAGGCTTTTCAGGAAGACCGGCAGGTGATTATTCTCGGTAATAAGGAGCATCCTGAAGTTAAGGCTATCAAAGAATGGACCGATAATACCGCAATAGTGGTGGCATCCGTAAAAGATTTGCAGGACACGAAGTTGACAGATAGGGTTACGGTACTTGCTCAGACTACTGAGAAGGAGAAAAGGTTTGAGGAAATTGTCGCTTTCCTGCGGGAGAAAGTTCCCAAAGTAGAGGTTTTTAATACCATCTGCAAGGCTACAAAGGAAAGGCAGGAAGCTGCCGCTAAACTAGCAGGGCAGGTTGATGTGATGATCATCGTAGGGGGACGACATAGCTCTAATACAAATAAGTTGTGGGAAATATGCAGGGAAAAAAATCCAAACAGTTTTTTGGTTGAAATACCGGAAGAAATGGACCAAGTTTGGTTTAAGGATAAATATACGGTAGGAATGACAGCAGGGGCTTCTACCCCAGCATGGATAATTAAGGAGGTTGTTGAGAGAATGCAAGACTATGCCGATCTACAAAAAGAGAATACTGTACAGACAGAGGAAGTAAATGAGGAAGTAAGAGAAGAGCTAAGAGAAGAAGAAATAGTAGAAGAAGAAGAGAGCATAACAGAAGAAGCAAATGAACAAGTGGGAGAAGAAGCTGTGGATGAAACACAAAAACTGCAAGCAGAGGAAGACAGAGAAGAAGAAAGGCAGGATATCTCCGACATTGAGGAACAATTGGACTTCCGCAATTTCCAGGCTGGTGAAATTGTAAACGGCACTGTGGTTAAGGTATCGTCCGATGAGGTATTGGTTGATATCGGAGGAAAATCAGAGGGTATTATCCCGGCAGGTGAGTTGTCATATAGAAGAGTTGATCCGCAGGAGTTTGTTTCTGTCGGACAGGAAATAAGTGTTGAGATTGTAAAGGAAAGCAAAGAAGGAAATATTATTTTATCCCATAAGCTGGCTATGCTGGGGGAAACACTGAACATGCTTGAGAAGGCCTTTGAGAATAAAGAAATTATTGAAGCGTCCGTAATTGAAGTTGTTAAGGGTGGTTTATTGGTCGATGTAGGAATACGCGGTTTTATGCCTGCCTCTCAAGTGGATCGTAAATATGTCGAAGACCTGAGTCAGTTTGTGGGACAAAAATTGAGAATGAAGGTTCTTGAACTGGACAGAGAGAAGAAAAAAGCCGTACTTTCCCAGAAGGTAGTTCTGGAAGAGGAATACCAGCAGAAAGCAGAAGAAATCTGGGATGAAATCAAGGAAGGGGAAACACGGAAAGGTATTGTGAGGCGTCTGGCCGGTTTTGGGGCTTTTGTGGATATCGGCGGGATTGACGGTCTTTTGCACATTTCAGAAATGAGTTGGCAAAGGATAGAGACCCCTTCTGAGGTTTTAAATGAAGGTGATGAGGTTGAGGTTTTGATTATTAAGGTTGATCGTGAAAAGAAAAAGCTTTCCCTCAGTTTGAAGGAACTGCTAAAAAGCCCGTGGGATAATGCATTAGAGAAGTTGTCCTCGGGAATGGTTGTTCCGGGTAAGGTAAAAAGATTAGCCTCCTTTGGTGCTTTTATTGAGGTTGAGCCCGGAGTTGAAGGATTGGCTCATATTTCACAGCTTTCTGTTAATCGTGTTAACAAGGTTGAAGATGTTCTTCAAGCAGGGCAAGAGGTTGATGTCAAGATACTGGACATTGATCCGGTTAAAAAACGCATTAGCTTGAGTCTGAAAGATGTAGCTACTGATAAGGAAAATGCTGCGATGAAGTCTTATCTTGATCATCAGGAGGATAAGGATTCAGGTGTTACAATAGGTGATATATTACGGGAAAACAATGGGGAACTATAAAGTGCCAAAAAGCCGGCGGTGCCGGCTTTTTTCTACACCGGTCACGGATACTTCGCAGATGGGAATATCGAGATAGGGGTGGGAAGATAATGGGGGAAAAAAGAGAAAAACGGAAGCATGAGCATATTGTTTATGCTTTACAGGCTGAAGATAATTACAAAACGGCCGGATGGGAAGATGTATCCTTAATCCATCAGGCCTTGCCGCTACACGATTTACAGGAAATAGAGACAAGAAGTAGGTTGTTCAATAAATGGCTGGAACTTCCGCTTGTGATAAATGCACTGACAGGCGGAGCCGAAGGCTTAGAAAGCATAAACAGGTCCTTGGCTTGTGTGGCAAGGGAGACTAGGGTCGGAATAGCCGTTGGGTCACAAACGGCAGGGATTTTCAACAAGGAGGTAAGACATACCTTTGAAATTGTCAGGAAAGAAAACCCGCAAGGTTTAGTAATGGCAAATGTCAGTGCCCTGGCTGATCCGCTCTTTGCTTGCCAAGCCGTGGAGATGATTGAAGCAGACGCGTTGCAGCTTCATATGAATTCTGCTCAAGAATTAATCATGCCTGAGGGTGACAGGGATTTCCGTCGGATTTGTGAGAACATTCAAGAAATCATCAGCAAAGTATCTGTACCGGTAATGTTGAAGGAGGTAGGTTTTGGTGTTTCCAGGGAAACAGCCAAATCCTTGTATGAAATGGGCGTGCGTGCAGTCGATGTAAGTGGCAGGGGAGGGACAAACTTTGCCTGTATTGAGTCGGCTCGTACCCCTGAAACAAGGCTAGGGTTTTTGAGGGAATGGGGGATTCCAACCGTTGCTTCATTATTGGAGGTGCAAAGTCTTAAGCTGCCTCTTACCATTGTGTCCTCCGGAGGAGTAAGTAATGCCGAGCATATCATGAAATCACTTGCTATTGGTGCTTCCGTAGCAGGAATAGCAGGGCATTTTCTTAAAATCATTATTTGCCAAGGCGAAAGTGCGTTGATAAAAAGAATTGAAGAGATTAAAGATGAATTAAAAGCAATGATGCTTTTAACCGGTATTAAAGAGATTAATGATTGCAGAAAGATTCCTCTCGTCATTCTTGGTACAACTGCAAAGTGGTGTGAGAGGCGAGGAATAGATATGAACGTTTACGCCAGACGGTAAAGAGATAGAAATAGTGGCGGTCAGTAAAGAAAAAAGGGCAGGATATCTGTTTATGAAGATATTCAGTCCTTTTTTTACTTTTAATGGTTAATTGCCAAGCAGAAATTAAAAATTATTAATAGATATATAAAAAGGAATTGACATTATTGTATAGAAGTATAAAATAAAAACAGAGACAACGTCTCTAAACAAAAGAGACTACATAAAGAACTGCATAAGCTGGAGGTGAGTTGTTTGGCTAAAATAGTTATTAACCAAAAATGGTGTAAAGCGTGCGGTATCTGCTACGGCTTGTGTCCCAAGGGTGTATTAGACAAAGATGATACGGGAAAAGTTGTTGTTAAAAATCCGGATGCTTGTATCATGTGTCGGATTTGTGAGGAACACTGTCCTGATTATTGCATCAAGATTGGAGGATAAGGCATTGGAAAAGCTTAGAAAAGCTCAACTGCTACAAGGCAATCAAGCCTGTGCGATAGCAGCTTTGGAGGCGGGAGTTAGGTTTTTCGGGGGATACCCTATTACACCCTCGACTGAAATTGCGGAGCATATGGCGGCAGAATTGCCGAAACTTGGTGGAAAATTTATTCAAATGGAAGATGAAATCGGCGGTATGGGAGCTGTATTAGGTGCTGCATTGACCGGAACAAAGGCTATGACCGCTACAAGTGGACCTGGATTTTCCTTAAAGCAAGAGAATATTGGGTTTGCGGCAATGACGGAAATTCCTTGTGTAATAGTTAATGTACAACGTATGGGGCCAAGTACCGGTGGACCGACGGCACCGGCTCAGGGGGATGTTATGCAAGCAAGATGGGGTACCCATGGGGATCATCCTATCATTGCTGTTTCACCGGCTTCTGTGTTGGAAGCTTATGAATTAACGGTCAAGGCAATTAATTTTTCTGAGAAGCTTCGGACGCCTGTCATAATACTATTAGATGAAACAATCGGACACATGAGGGAGAAAGTAGAGCTTCCGGCCATAGAAACATTGGAGCTGTACGAACGCAAACGGCCTTCAACTCCGGCTGAGAAATATTTGCCGTATGAAACTGATGAAACAGGGATTCCGGAAATGGCCGACTTTGGCACCGGGTATCGCTGGCATGTTACTGGCTTGAATCATGATGAGACCGGTTTCCCAACCGGAAAGACAGATGTTATCGAAAAGCAGTTGATGAGGCTGTTGACAAAAGTTGAGAAGTATCAAGAAGAAATTACATTATATAAAACATATAAGATCGAAGATGCCGAGTACTTATTTATCACCTTTGGAGGGACTGTACGTCCTGCGATGGAGGCTGTTGAAATCTTAAGAAAAGAAGGCATGAAAATTGGCCTTTTCCAACTTCAAACCATCTGGCCTTTTCCAGAAGAAATAGTGCAGGAATACTGTAAAGATAAGAAAACAATCTTTGTTCCGGAAATGAATATGGGTCAAATCCGGGGAGAAATAAAGAAAGTAGTTGATAATAAAGAAAAGCTGGTTGGTATAAATAAGATAAACGGAGAAATAATCACACCGCAAGAAATAGTCTCCAAGGTTAAGGAGGTGGCCAATAAATGCTAAAGGACATTGAAAAGTTGCTGCGACAGGATAAGATGCCGCATATTTGGTGCCCCGGCTGCGGGAACGGTATTGTCATGAAGGCTATGCTTGAGGCAATTAATAGTACCGGTATTGACACAAAAAAGACTGTCGTTGTCTCGGGAATAGGCTGTTCTTCCCGTGCTACCGGTTATATGAATTTTGATACTCTTCATACTACACACGGGAGGGCTCTTGCTTTTGCTACAGGTGTGAAGCTTGCCAAGCCTGAATTGAACGTGTTCGTGGTAACAGGGGATGGGGACGGTTCGGCTATTGGCGGTAACCATTTGATTCATGCAGCCCGTCGAAATATAGATATTAATGTGGTGATGTTTAATAATAACATTTATGGCATGACAGGAGGACAATATTCACCACTAACTCCTCATGGTAAATTTGCGACTACTGCACCGTACGGTAATTTTGATAGGGCATTTAATATTTGTGACCTGGTAAAAGGAGCCGGTGCAACCTTTATCGGAAGAGGAACGGTATTCCATACGAAGGTACTCACTGAGATGATAAAAGGAGCTATTGAGAATAAAGGTTTTTCCTTTGTTGAAGCAGTAAGCATCTGTCCAATTTCTTATGGCCGCAGGAACAAAATGGGTACGGCCCCGCAAATGATGGAATGGCTTAAAGAAAACAGTGTACCGGTTAAAGCCGCTTCAAAATTACCGCCTGAGAAGGTCGCGGGGAAAATTCTTGTCGGCGAATTATACAAAGAGGAAGCCCCGGAGTTTACACAAAAGTACGATGAACTAATAGCTCGTTTCCAGAAGGGAGCTGAATAAATTGGCTAATAGGAAGGAAATACGATTAAGCGGAACAGGGGGCCAGGGTATAATTCTCGGTGGAATTCTTTTGGCTGAAGCCGCAATCCTGGATGGTAAAGAGGTCGTACAGACGCAAAGCTACGGGCCCGAAGCCAGGGGAGGGGCCAGCAAAGCCGAAGTTATCATAGATGAGAAACCGATTTTGCATCCTAAGGTTGTGATTCCCAATTACTTATTAATTATGTCCCAAGCAGCAGCCGACAAATATGCAAGCGAGATAGCGGATAAGGGTTTGGTCATTGTGGACGGTACTAACGTAGGGAAAATACCTATCCAAAATGCTCAGGTTGCTTATCTTCCTCTTACGGAGCTGGCACGAGAAAAAATCGGTAATACCCTGACCACTAATATTCTGGCAATCGGTGCTCTGGCCGGAGCGGGAGACCTTGTTTCGTATGAATCGTTAGAAGAAGCGGTAAAAATGCGGCTGGCTAAGGTGGCAGATTTGAATATCAAGGCCTTGCGTCTTGGTTGGGAAAGTGCAAAAGAGATAATTTAATTGTAGGCGGAAAATTAAGATCACACAACAACTTACAACCCTATCATGAATGATAGGGTTGTTGCTTTTTCAAATAATACATGTTAAAATTATATAGAAAAATTGAAATACGCTTAGGTTTATTTTTGTTTAGAAAAGAAGGAGGTTATTATTTTGTTTAAGAGTAAGAAAATGCTCTCTTGGGGCATTGTTTTGGTTGTTGCTTTGGGGCTGTTGTTTACAGGCTGCGGCGCGAAAGAAGGAGATGCGTTGGAGAGGGTAAAGGATGCCGGCGAGATTTCTTTTGCCATGAGCGGTGGTTATCCGCCCTTCAATTATTATAACGAGAAGGACCAATTAGTTGGTTTTGATGTGGATGTATGCAAAGAGGTTGCCAAGAGATTGGGAGTAGAATTCAAACCGGTCACCACTGATTGGAGCGGCATTATCGAAGGATTGAGATCAGGAGCTTATGACGGTATTCTGGGAAGCATGGCCGTAACAGAAAAAAGACTAGAAGTTGTAGATTTTTCTGTGCCTTATTATTACTCCGGGGCTCAATTGGTTGTGAAAAAAGGGAGTGGTTTCACAAGCCCATCAGATCTTGAAGGGAAAGTAATAGGTGTCGCCACGGGAACAACCTTTGAAAATGATGCCGAAGAACTGGGAGCCGGTGAAGTTAAGCTGTATAAAGACGATAACCAAACCCTGCTTGAATTAGACAATGACATGGTCGATGCAGTTATAACTGACCGTGTGGTAGGTGTCAATGCAGTTAATAAAGGTACTTTTTCCGTTGAACTTTTAGGCAGTCCTCTGAGAAGCGAGGACATCGCGGTTGCCATCAGAAAAGGTGATGATTCGTTAAAAGCAGAGATTGATAAAATCTTGGAAGAAATGCATGAGGACGGAACATTGACAGAGTTCAGTGAGAATTGGCTGAATACTGATATTACCAAGAAGTAGACACGGAGCATAAAGAATTAAAAGGCACAGTAGTTCACTGCTGTGCCTTGGTTTTGGCATTAAGGAGAGGTGAAGGAAATGGATTATAATGTATCGGTTCTAATCGAATATTTTCCCTATTTTATACCCGCGGCTTGGAAAACAATTGAGGTTACAGCTTTAGGGATTCTGTTGGGTATGGTGTTGGGCTTATTGACTGCATTTTCCAGACTGTCGAAGAATCCTCTTTTTAATGTACCAGCTCGTCTTTATATTTTCATGATTAGAGGAACGCCTCTTTTGTTGCAGCTTCTGTTTTTGTATTTTGGTTTACGCAGTATCTTAAATTTGGAGGCAATCACTTCGGCGGTGATAGCTTTAGGCATTCATAACGGGGCATATATTGCCGAAATATTCCGCGGTGCCATCCAATCTATAGCCGTTGGTCAGATGGAGGCGGCACGTTCTTTGGGAATGACGTATCGGAAGGCCATGATAAGGATAATTCTGCCTCAGGCCTTTAAACGCGCCATACCTCCTCTAGGAAACCAGTTTATCATTGCCTTGAAGGATTCTTCTTTAGCCAGTGCGATTACGATTAAAGAGTTGCTGCTTAAAGCACAGCAGCTTGCGTCTTCAAATTACTATATGATGGAGATGCTGACGATAGCCGCTATTTTCTATCTTTTTTACACAAGCATCTTCACCTGGTTGTTTCATAAGATCGAAGAAAAACTGGCAGTTAGTGGCAGCCGCTAAAGGGGGATGAGGGATGATCAAGGTTAGGGAATTAGAAAAGTGGTTCGGAAAGCTTCATGTATTAAAGGGCATTGATTTGGATGTTAATCCTTCTGAGGTTGTGGTTATAATCGGAGCCAGTGGCTCAGGCAAAAGTACGCTGCTCAGGTGTATAAATTTTTTGGAGAAATTCAAAAAGGGTACTGTGGAGATTGACGGTAAGGTCATTGATAAAAATAATGAAAAAATGAAGAATGAGATGAGGACCCATGTCGGTATGGTGTTCCAACATTTTAATCTCTTTCCGCATATGACAGTGTTGCAGAATGTGATAGAAGGACCGACACAGGTAAAGAAAATCTCCAAAGCAAAAGCTGTGGAGATCGGGAAATATTATTTAGAAAAGGTTGGTTTGAGTGATAAGGAAGCTGCCTATCCCAGTATGCTTTCGGGTGGTCAGAAACAGCGGGTGGCTATTGCCCGTGCTCTCGGCATGGAGCCTTCGGTGATGTTGTTTGACGAACCGACCTCAGCCCTTGATCCTGAGCTTGTAGGAGAAGTGTTATCCGTCATGAAAGATTTAGCCGGTGAGGGTATGACTATGGTTGTGGTCACACATGAGATGGGCTTTGCCAGAGAGGTAGCTGATCGGGTCATATATATGGATGATGGGCTAATCGTTGAGGAAGGCACTCCCGAAGAAATCTTCAATAATCCTAAGGTTGAAAGAACACAGGAGTTTCTAAGCCAGATATTATAGAGGTAAGGGTATAGGGATAACAAATCTTTTATTTCATTCAGGAAGCTTACTTAAGACATTATTATGTCCAAGCAGAATCAAAGCATCGCCTTTGTCAACTTTTGAATCGGCACCGGGAGCAACTACAATGGTGTCGTTTTTCTTTATGGCCAAGACACTCAATCCGTATTTTGCACGCAGATCCAGTTCGCCAAGTGTCTTGTTGGTATATGCAAAAGGGGCCAAAACCTCCATAATGCTGTAATTGGGATGCAACTCAATATAGTCCATTACATTTGAACTGACCAAACTTTGAGCTAAGCGGATACCCATGTCCTTTTCCGGATATACGACTTTATCAGCTCCTACTTTTTCTAAAACCTTTCCGTGAAGATTGCTTTGAGCCTTAACGACCACATATTTTATTCCGAGTTCTTTTAGCATTACTGTTATTAAGATGTTTGCTTCTAAGTCGTTTCCGATAGCTACCACAACCACATCAAAGTTACGTATGCCCAAGGCCTTTAACGCTGATTCATCGCGGGCGTCGGCTTGGACAGAGTGAGTCACTTCATTTGCAACTCTTTGAACGGCCTGTTCAGAGGTATCGACAGCCAGAACATCGTGTCCTAAGGAGCTTAAAGTCAAGGCCAGGCTGGTTCCAAAACGACCTAATCCGATTACTGCAAACTGTTTACGCATAATATGCCTCCTATCCGATAGTAATTCTTTCCTCCGGCAGTTTTATATGGTTGGTGCCATTAGATTTGCTTTTGTTTTGGCTGAGAGCAAAAACTAAGGTAAGGGGACCTACTCTGCCGCAAAACATTGTAAGAATGAGAGCCGCTTTTCCGATTCCGGTAAGATAAGGGGTTATACCCATTGACAATCCTACCGTTCCGAAAGCAGATACGGTTTCGAACAACAGTGTCATAAAGTCACTGCTTTCAGTAATTGAAAGGATAAAGACAATCATAAGGATGAGAGCAAAGGCAGAGAATACGATTATAACTGCCTTGCGGATGACTTCTTGAGATATGGCTCTGCTTTCATAAGAGACCTGATTGTTACCGCGAAAAGTACACTTCAGGTACAAGACAATTGAAGCAAAGGTGGTTGTTTTAATACCGCCCCCTGTTGAGCCCGGCGATGCGCCGATAAACATTAGCAGAAGGAGAAGGATATGAGTAGAGTTGCAAAGACCCGAGGTGTCAATTGTATTAAAACCGGCGGTACGGGCGGTAACCGATTGAAACAGCGAGGCTAATATCTTGTTTGAAGAATCCAATCCGGCTAAGGTAGCCGGATTAGTGTATTCAAGGAGAAAAACGAGAATTGTACCGGAGACTATAAGAATCAGGGAGGTTTGAATGACCATTTTTGAATGTAGGGTCAATCGTTTTCCCTGGTGTGAATACAAATCGGATAAGACTGTAAACCCCAAACCTCCGGTAATTATTAAGAACATCATTGTTATGTTGGTAATATAATCTGCGGTATAGGAAGTGAGACTTGAATAGTTCCCGAAGAGATCAAAGCCGGCATTGTTGAAGCCTGAGGCCGCATGAAATATTCCAAAGTAAAATGATTTACCCCACCCAAGTTCAGAAGACCAATTGAAAGCAAAGACGAGGGCGGCGATTCCCTCGATAAGGAGGGATATTTTAATAATATATTTTGTAAGCCGAACAACGCCCTGAAGAGAAAGCTGATTTAAAGCTTCCTGCAACAGCAGGCGCTCTTTCAACGTTATTTTCTTACCCATAATAATAGCCAAAAGGCTGGCAAAGGTCATAAAACCGATACCACCAATTTGAATTAGAAACAAAATAACTACTTGCCCAAAGATGGTAAAGGCAGTCCCGGTATCGACAACTGTTAACCCTGTAACACAGACGGCTGAAGCTGCCGTGAAAATTGCATCAAGAAAAGGCAAACCTCCGTCTTTGACTGTGGCCTGGGGCAAGGATAACATTATTGCCCCGCAGATTATCAGGGCAGCGAAACCAAGGACGAGAACCTGAGGTGGATCAAACTTTATAGAACCGTTTTTGCCAGGTTTGTTTGTGTTTTCATGTGAAAGGTCAATAATTTCCTTCATTTTTTCACCCTCAGTAAATGCTATACTATACTTTGTCAAAATGGTGTTAATATTAATGCTCAATGTGTAAATATTTTATAAAGAAAGATGTAAACAGAAGGATGCAAGCAGTGAGAGGCCATTTAATTGTCTCCCTATGTTTTGGAAGTGAACCTGTAGCCGACCCCCGGCTCTGTGATAATGAATTCTGGTCGAGTGGGGTCTTTTTCTATTTTTCGCCTTATTTGCCTGATATAAACCCTTAAATAATGGTCTTTTTGTTGGTAATCGACACCCCAGATAGCTTTAAGCAACTGGCGATGTGTCAAAACTTTACCGGCATGGATGATAAGGTGTTTTAAGAGGTCGTACTCGGTAGGTGTTAGGCGTATTTCGTTTTTATCCACGGTAACCTGTCTGTGGGCCATATCAATTGTTAAGCTTCCGCAGTTAATTACGGGTTCTGTGTCAGATTTCACTGCATGCCTGATGGCAACACGGATGCGTGCCAATAGTTCGCCCATACCAAAGGGCTTTGTTACATAGTCATCAGCTCCCAAATCCAGCGCCGCGACTTTATCGTTTTCCGACTCTCTCACCGATAATACTATAATCGGAACTGTGGTCCATTCTCGCAGTTCCCTTAATACATCTAACCCATTCATGTCGGGCAGACCCAGGTCTAAGATGATAAGGTCGGGATGGAACAAGGCTGCCTGGTTCAAACCATCCTGACCGGTAGGCGCTTCGTTGATGTGGTATTTATGAGCTGTAAGAGCAACCTTAAGCATCCTTCTGATTTGACTCTCGTCATCTATTATCAATACTCTGGCACCTTTATCCTGCATTTTATTCACCTTCACTTTCCAAAGAAATATTAGGCGGTGATTGATTAAAAGGTAAGGAGAAAGCAAAGATCACTTTATTATTCTTTCCTTCCGCCCATATTTCACCACCATGGGCTTCAATGATCCCTTTGCAAATAGATAACCCTAACCCGGTTCCGGTGATATGTCTGTTGGAATCAAGTCGATAAAATTTATCAAAGATTCTTTTTCTGTTTTCTTCCGATATGGGGTTGCCGAGATTCTTTATAAGAAAAGTTATGTTATCAGGGGTTGTTTTTACGATAATGTCTATTTTGCTTTCAGGTGATGAGTACTTATGGGCGTTATCGATCAGATTTGTTATCACCTGTTCAATTAAGACGAAATCGACATTGATTAAAGGCATGTTTTCAGGAAGACTGATTTCAATTTTTCTATCCCGCAGGACAGAGTTGAGCTTACGGAGGGTAACTTCAATGATTTCCTGAATATCGCACCATTCACTTTTCAGCTTCATCATTCCGCTCTCAAGGCGAGCCATATCAATCAGATTTTTTACCAGCCTGTTCATTCTTAATGCACCCTCATTGATTGTCTGTAAAAGGGTGTTTCTTTCCGAAGGAGTATATAGGTCCCCTTCTTCAAGCAGGCTTGTTACTGCTCCCATAATGGAGGCCAGGGGTGTGCGCAGTTCATGAGAAATCGAATTAAACAAGGCTGTTCGTAATTTTTCGGATTGAATGAGGTTTCGTGCTTGTTGTGCTTCAGCAGATAACTGCAGGCTGAAAACAGCTATGGCGGTGAGATTAGCAAAGGCTTCTAATAAACGGTTTTGTTCTGTTGAAAGGCGGAGGGGAGGATGATACGATTTTAAAACTAATACTCCAATGTTTTTTTCCTCGGTTTTTAACGGAATGTAAAGGCAGTTTTCCTTTTCACCGGTATTTGTTCCGCAACCTGCACTTTTTCCGTGTTCAAAAGCCCAGGAAGCAATTTCATCATTAATACCAAATTCTTTTGGATTACAGGAGGAATAGGCCATGGGTTTTAATATTCCCAAATTATCCGGCAGCAGAATTGTTGTTTCGGCATCAATAGTTTCGGCAATGACGTTGATAACGGTATTGAGGATGCCTTCAATATCCGTTTCAACAACAATTTTACGACTTAAAGCATAAAGTGCTGCGGTTCTTGCTTCGCGTCGTTTGGATACAGATGCCTGAGCCCTTAATCTATTGGCCATTGTACCGGTCATGACTGCCACGAGCAAGAAAATAGCAAAGCTCAGAAGGTATTTAAGGTCTTCAACAGTGATACTTAACACCGGTGGGATAAAAAAGATGTCAAATGACAGGACGCTTAATACCGAGGCTAGGATGGAAGGTCCTCTCCCCCAATATGCGGCGCTAATTAGGACAGGCAGGAGGAAAAGCAAGGCAATATTAACGTGATCAAAGCCGGTCAGCATGTTTAGTAATGTTGTGAAGACAACTAAAAGAACTGTAAAGAGATAGGGGAGAAGCCTATGTTGTTTCCGAAAAGGGTTAGAGATTTTTGTTTTGTACGGTGTGCTTTCTCCGGGAAGCAAATGCACACTGATACCGTTGCTTCCCCTGACGATATTGTCAACTAACGAACCCTTCCAGATCTCACTGAATTTTGCATGACGGGGTTTTCCAATCACTATTTGGGTTATGTTTTTACGTTCCACAAAGGAAAGAAGTTCATGTGCTATTTGCTTTCCATAAAGTATTGTTATTTCTGCTCCCAGGCTTTCGGCTAAACGCAAGTTATTGTCCAGTTGTTCGTATAATTTTTCATCGGTTGAAGAAAACTGCTGTGTTTCAACGTAGACGGCAAACCATTCCGCCTGTAAAGCATCGGCTATTTTCTTGCCAGCCCTGATAACATGGGCCGAAAAGGGGCTTGGACCAACACAAACAAGAATCTTTTCACTTGCTTGGTTATACATTTTATTCTCACCTCAAGGTTTAGTATAGCAAGTTTTATCACGACAGCATACTTAAGATTTTGCGGTGGATTAGACGACGATAATATTTACTGATATAATTTTATAGCAAAATAATCAAAGTGACGCAAGTGGTGGTATGAACGGAGGATGGAAGGAATGAGGGTTGATTTACATATCCATACGACGGCGTCCGATGGGTGTTGGTCTCCGGAACAATTGGTAAGAAAGGTAGCAGAAAGGGGTATCGGGTTGTTTGCGGTTACCGATCATGAGTCGGTAGCTAATGTTGCCGAAACCCGAAAACTGGCTGAAACAAAAGGCCTGGGTTTTTTACCCGGTGTAGAGATTTCAGCCACGAGTAACGGTCAGATGTACCACATCCTCGGCTATTATGTGGATGTGCAGAATAAGGATTTTTTATCACTTCTTGGGCACAATTCGGAATTGATGCGTAAGAAAGACGACGACAGTATTGTCATGTTGGCTGAAAAAGGTTATACGCTGGATTTGGCAAAATACCAAACATATCAAAACGATCCCCGGCGCGGAGGATGGAAAGCCCTTAACTTTCTGATTGACGAAGGGATTTGCACCGATAAGGATGACTTCTTCCGTAATCTATTCAAAGGCGACTTGAAAACACCTTTTCCCATTTTTCCCGAGCCTTTCGAGGTGATTGAAGTCATAAAGAAATCGGGCGGTATTCCTGTTCTAGCCCACCCGGGGGGGGATATTTACGGAGGTATTGATCTCTTGGACACGTTAGAGTTTTTGTATTCCTGCGGGATAGAAGGTATTGAATGCTTTCATCCGGAGCACGATTCGCGGACGACGAAGTGGTGCCTTGACTGGACCGAGGGAAAAAAGCTCTATATCTCAGGTGGTTCGGATTGTCATGGAGGGCTACACGATTCGCGCCGTTTGGGAGAACCTTTTATTACAGAAAAAGAAATATCATCTATCTGGCGGGAAAAAGGGCTTTCTCAAAATGTGTTTGACAAGAAGAGAAAAGAGTTATAGAATACTGGTGTTAAGCAAAAATACTTAACAATGTTGTGGTGGTAGAATTGATTGATGAGCGAACGAAACGTGTGATGATGTATGACTTTTACGGAACCCTGTTGACGCAGAAACAACGGGAGATGTATGACCTGTATTACCAGCAGGATCTGTCCTTAGGTGAGATTGCAGAGCTGCACGGTGTTTCAAGGCAGGCCGTTTTTGATTTGCTGAAAAGAACGGATGAAGTCTTAAGGGAATATGACAACAAATTAGGGCTTGTTGCAAAGTATTTCAGCAGTGTGGGTATAGTGGAAAAAGTTAACGAACTGTTGGCAGGAGTGGAAAAGAACGCGGCAAACGTTGATTTAAAAGATGTGTACAGCCTCTTGAATTCATTAAAAAGTGTTTGGTAGGTGATGCCCAAGTGGCCTTTGAAAGTTTAGCGGAAAAACTACAGGGTGTATTTAAGAATCTACGCGGTAAGGGGAAGCTTTCCGAAAAGGATGTCAGCCAGGCTATGCGGGAAATACGGATGGCGTTGTTGGAGGCTGATGTTAACTATAAAGTTGTAAAAGAATTTATTAATAATCTCAAAGAAAAAGCGGTTGGCGCCGAGGTGTTGGAGAGCCTGACGCCGGGACAGCAGGTCGTTAAAATCGTTAACCAAGAAATGACGGCTTTGATGGGCGGAAGTCTCAGCAAACTCAATATGTCTTCCAAACCGCCGACTGTGGTGATGCTTGTCGGACTGCAGGGAGCAGGCAAGACGACCACCTGCGGGAAACTGGCCCTGCTTTTAAAAAAACAAGGAAAGAACCCTCTACTTGTAGCCTGTGATATTTATCGTCCGGCGGCCATTAAACAGCTGCAGATACTAGGAGAGAATCTTGATGTTTCTGTCTTTACGATAGGAGATAAAAGCAAACCCGTCGACATCGTTGAAGCAGCTCGCTCTTTTGCGGAAAAGCAAGGAAAAGACATGTTAATCATTGATACGGCTGGACGTTTGCACATAGATGAGGACTTAATGTCGGAGCTGGAAGGAATCAAGAAAAAGTGCCGGCCTCATGAGATTCTGCTTGTGGTGGACGCTATGACAGGACAGGATGCAGTTAATGCTGCCGAAGCATTTAATGATCGTTTAGGCTTGGACGGTGTAATACTGACTAAGCTGGACGGAGATGCCCGCGGTGGTGCGGCCCTTTCTGTGAAGGCTGTTACGGGGAAACCCATTAAATTTGTGGGGATGGGGGAAAAGCTGGAAGCCCTAGAGCCTTTTTATCCTGATAGGATGGCCTCCCGTATTTTGGGAATGGGCGATGTGCTGACACTTATTGAAAAAGCACAGGATAGTGTAGATGCAAAAAAGGCGGCGCAGCTTCAGCAGAAGCTCCGGAAGAATGAGTATACCTTGGAAGATTTTCTTGATCAATTGCAGCAGATGAAGTCAATGGGTCCGATCAATCAGATCATGGATATGCTCCCCGGTATGGGAAAAATGAAGGGTATGAAAAATATTGAAATAAACGAGCATGACCTTAAAAAGACCGAAGCAATTGTCTACTCGATGACGGTGGAAGAACGCAGGAAACCGGAGATACTTAATGCAGGTCGCAGAAAAAGGATAGCCAGAGGGAGCGGTACTTCCGTGCAGGAGGTCAATAAGCTGATCAAGCAGTATGAACATTCGTTGAAACTGATAAAACAGATGAACCAACTGCAGACAGCAACTAAGGGTGGTAAAAAAGGGAGCTTCAATCTTCCTTTCTTAAAATAAATTTCTTTTAATAGTTGTGCTATTGATGATGAGGAGGTGAACAAATATGGCTACACGTATCAGACTTAAACGCATGGGAGCAAAAAAGAATCCGTTCTATCGCTTAGTTGTTGCTGATTCCCGCTCACCGCGTGACGGAAGGTTCATTGAAGAAATTGGGTATTATGATCCGACCAAAGAGCCTACAGTTGTTAAGATTAATGAAGAGAGGGCCGCATATTGGTTAGGAACAGGCGCAAAACCTTCCGATACGGCCAAGGCTTTGTTAACAAAAGCAGGAATTATTTCCAAAAAGCAAGTCAAAGCGGAAGAGGTACAAGAAGTACAAGAAGTACAAGAAGTACAAGAGGTAAGTGAATAACCGTAAGGTTAGGAGGAAGGACAAATGGTAGAATTGGTGAAGGTCCTGGCACAAGCCCTTGTCGACAACCCAGGTGCCGTACAAGTAGGCAGCCGGGAAGAAGGTAATGCTATTATCATTGAGTTGCGTGTTGCATCCGAAGATATGGGAAAGGTAATCGGCAAGCAGGGAAGAATTGCCAGAGCTATTCGTACTGTTGTTAAGGCTGCCGCGTCCCAAGGAACAGGCAAAAGAGTGGTAGTGGATATACTGGAGTAAACCGGGAAGGGGCCTTGGGCCTCTTTTCTTGGTTTGGGTAAACAGAAGGAAAAGTATTTTCTGATATTGGAGGCTATTGAATGATTATTCAACGTAAAATCAAGGTGAAGGTAATAGTTACGGAAAATTTTAAAAATGTGGTTGTTAATGAGATGCAGGAAGCTATCAAAAAAATCGAAGCGGAAGTTGCTTTTATCGAACAAAGGACAAAGAAGACTGTGACGGAATTGACTATTAAAGCTTCTCCTCAGGTAAACACGGTACGGGAGCAGTTGGAATACGAAAGAAGGAAAAGAGAAGAGACAAAAAGCAATCTGTTAGAGCAAATCAAACAGGTAAATGCACTGGAAGAGGGTTCAGAGGTTTTACAGGGGGAAGTAGAAGGTCCTATTGAGGTTAGTGTTGGTGCTGACTGGAAAGAGTTATACAGTAAGGAGATAGTTGTGAAAGACGGTATTGTCGTTGAGATAAGGTAGGTGTGTTACGGTGCCACTTTACATAAAGATCGGTAAGATTATTAATACTCACGGTTACAAAGGTGAACTGAAGGTGCTACCATTAACTGATGATGCGGACAGGTTCTTTGCTTTGGACCATGTGTTTATAGCTGATAATGAGTATCATGTCATAAAGGCCAGAATGCACCAGGGGTATGTGCTTCTTTTATTGCAGGGAAGAGAAGATATGGATAGTGCCAAAGAATTACAGGGATCATATTTGGAATTGCCGGTTGAAGAACTCAAGAAATTGCCGGAAGGGCACTATTACCATTTCCAAATAGTCGGCTTGAGAGTTTATGAGGATGACAGGCTGTTGGGGGAAGTGTCGGATATTTTACAAACGGGAAGTAATGATGTTTATGTAGTCAAAGTCCCTAAAGGGAAGGAAATATATCTTCCGGCACTTAAAGAAGTCGTGCGCAACATTGATGTCGAGGCGGGCAAAATCGAGGTTAAGCTACCGCCCGGCTTGTTGGATTAAGTGTTTTAAAGCGGAGGGACTATGGATATTTTTGTTTTTACGATATTTCCTGAGATGTTTGAGGGGCCGTTAAATACGAGTATTATGCAAAAGGCCAGGGAGAGAGGGCTTGTTCGCATTCAAATGATAGATTACAGGCTATATGCTCCTTCCAAGCATAAGAACGTAGATGACTATCCCTTTGGCGGTGGTGCCGGTATGGTGATTAAGCCTGAACCTGTTTATTACGCCTTCGAAGATCGTTTGCAGGGAGATTATGGGAAGGTGCTTTTGATGACCCCCCAGGGTGAGAAGTTCTCACAAGGGATGGCTAAGGAACTGGCCGGGGAGGAAAGGTTATCTATCATTTGTGGGCATTATGAAGGGTTTGACGAAAGGATTAGGAAGCTGGCCCATCAGGAGGTGTCAATCGGTGATTATGTACTGACGGGGGGGGAAATACCGGCAGTTGTCGTAATCGATGCCGTAAGTCGCCTTATTCCCGGTGTTTTGGGAGAGGAAGAGTCTGCTTGCTTTGATTCCCATTATGACGGCCTGCTTGAGCATCCGCAGTATACCCGACCCCGTGAGTTTCGCGGGATGGCTGTTCCTGATGTTTTGCTATCCGGTAATCACGAAAAGATAAGACGCTGGCGGCGTAAGGAGTCTTTGCGGCGTACCTTGCTACGCAGACCGGACTTGTTGGACAGAGCTAAATTGTGTCGTGAGGACGAAGTATTGCTGGCTGAAATACTGAACGAGGAGAGAACCGAAAAATGATAAACCGCGTTTTTTTAGGTCTGGTTCATCATCCTGTTTACAGCAAAAACATGGATGTTATAGCTACTTCGGTTACAAACCTTGACATCCACGATATAGCGCGTTGTGCGGCGACCTATGGCTTAAATCGTTATTATATTATTCATCCTTTACAGTCGCATCACGAGCTTGTACAGGAGATAGTCGATTATTGGCATGAGGGGTTTGGTGCCGCCTATAACCCGGACCGCAAAGAAGCCGTGGGTCTTATTAAGTTGACTAATTCCATTGAAAGTGCGGTTAAGGGGATCAAGGAGGAATACCATGGTCCGGTTTATACGGTAGCGACTGATGCGAAAAGGTCACCGAAGAGTGTATCTTACAGTTATTTGCGTGAGCAGTTAAAAAATGGGACAAACAGCAACTATTTGCTTTTGTTCGGAACTGGCTGGGGAATGACAGAAGAAACTGTTGCCACGGCAGATTATGTGCTGGAACCGATCCAGGGTGGGGCTGAATACAATCATCTTTCCGTAAGGAGCGCCGTTTCTATCATTTTAGACAGGCTTTTGGGAGAAAAATGGTGGAAATAAGTTGCTTGTTGGCAAAGTGTTATGATATAATACAAAACGGTTGCGCATTGCGCTTGTGAGAACGGATGGTCCGCTGTCCTGACCTGAGGGTGGGATATGAACGTTCATGTGGGAAGGAGGTTGTATATTATGGATTTTATCAAAGCTGTGGAAAAAGAACATCTTCGCGATGATATACCTGAATTCCGTCCCGGTGACACCGTGAAAGTACACGTTAAGGTTGTTGAGGGCAGCAGGGAAAGGGTACAGGTATTTGAAGGTGTTGTTATAAAAAGAAAAGGAAGCGGTTTGAGTGAGACCTTCACCGTGCGTCGTGTTTCCTATGGTGTGGGAGTTGAGCGCTGTTTTCCCGTACATTCACCCAGATTGGAGAAGATTGAAGTCGTACGTCTGGGCAGAGTAAGAAGAGCCAAGCTTTATTATCTGCGTCAGCGTTCGGGTAAGGCTGCCAGAATCAAAGAGCGGGCAAAGTAGATAGTTGAATTTCGGATGGTGGTTGAAGGGGCTGAATTATTCAGTCCCTTTGTTTCTATATAATATAAACAAAAAGGCGATTATTTCGCGTAAGCTGTGTTGTCTTTTGGGAGGCGAGTAAAATGGTACAATGGTTTCCGGGGCATATGGCTAAAACCAAACGCCTTATCACGGAAAACATCAATCTGGTGGATGTAGTGCTGGAATTGGCTGATGCGAGGCTTCCTGTAAGCAGCCGTAATCCCTTGTTGGACGATATTATTATCAATAAGCCAAAGGTATTGGTGTTAACAAGAGAGGATTTAGCTGATCCGGAAAAAACGGCAGAGTGGCTAAAACATTTTGAGGGTGTGGGTCTTTCGGCAATACCGATTGATGCCTTGCATGGCAAGGGCTCTGCAAGAAACCGTCTCCTTCAGGGTATCAGGGAACAGGCTCAGGGTGTCATTGAAAAAAGGAAGAAAAAAGGTATAATTAAAACTGTAGTAAGGACGATGGTTGTTGGTATACCAAACGTTGGAAAGTCAACGCTAATCAATTTCCTGGCAGGCAGTAAAGCAGCAGAAACAGGGAATAAACCGGGCGTTACCAGAGGTAAACAGTGGATCAAGATCGGCAGAGATGTTGAATTACTGGATATGCCGGGTATTCTGTGGCCAAAGATCGAGGATCCCGAAGTCGGATACAAGTTGGCAGTAACCGGTGCCGTCGGAGAAAGGGCACTAGATGTCGAAGACATAGCAAGGTGGTTGGTTGAGTGGCTATGCGTTAATATACCCGGTAGAATACTTCAGAGATATGGTGTTGACGAGGAACTTTCTGTAGAGGAGATAATGACTCGGATAAGTAAAAGGCGCGGATTTGTCAGGACCGGCGGTATAATTGAGACAGAAAAGGGTGCCTTGGTTTTGCTGGAGGAGTTTCGCAGCGGGAAGCTTGGAGCTGTAACTATGGATGACATAAGGAGAAGTATATGAATAAAGCAGAAAGAGAGAAAATGAGTGTTTCAGAGCTTCAATCGTTGTTGTATGAAGCGGGAAAGGGTAGGGATGAGATCCTCGAAGAATTGAGGTATGACAAGCGTAAAGGTGTAAAAACCCTTGTTGAGCGCTACGAAAAGATGCTGTTCCGTGAAAAAGAGGAAAGCAATCGCTTGGCAGTTCTTTGGGAAAAGGAGCGGCTTCTGCAAAAAAAAGGTTTTCTACAGGTAGCCGGGATCGACGAAGCGGGCCGAGGACCTTTGGCGGGTCCGGTAGTGGCGGCATGTGTGCTGTTGCCTTGCGGTGTGGAGTTGACTGGTTTGAATGATTCAAAAAAGTTGTCGCCGGGGATGAGAGAAAAGCTGGCTGGGCAGATTAAAGATTGTGCGGTGGCCTGGGGGGTTGGGCTTGTAGATAACGAAGAGATTGATCGTATAAATATTCTTAATGCTACAGAAAAAGCTATGCTTCTAGCAGTGGAAGACATGAACGTTAAGCCTGATTACCTCTTGATTGATGCCATGAATATACAGACAGATATTAGACAAGAGGGAATAATTCATGGTGATGCTGTTTGTGCGTCGATTGCCGCAGCATCTATTATAGCTAAAACACATCGTGATTTTTTAATGGAAGAGATGGATACCATATATCCTCAGTACGATTTCCGCAAGCATAAGGGCTATGGGACACTTTTGCACATGAAAGCGTTGACAGAGCACGGACCCTGTCCGGTACATAGGATGAGTTTTATTCAGAAATTTATAGGATGAGGAACGAGGGTCTAGTGCCGGGTAAAACGGGGTGGTTTCGTGAAAAAGACGGAGAAAGGCCGCAGGGCTGAAAATGCAGCCGTTAGGTATCTAGAAAGTCTGGGTTATGTTGTCCTTGAAAGGAACTACAGGTCATCCCTGGGGGAAATTGATATTGTTGCCGAAGATCAAGGTTCTTTGGTATTTATTGAGGTTCGCAGCAGACAAGGAATACGTTTCGGGTTCCCACAGGAGACGGTCAATTGGGCAAAGCAGCAAAGACTAAGACGACTGGCAAGCGCGTATTTGAAGGATAAAGGTTTATGGAACAAGAGCTGTAGGTTTGACGTGGTTGGTGTGCTGATTGGCAATAATAACAAAATTAAGTCGATAGAATTGATCAAGGCGGCATTCTAGCCGGTGATGTTAAACCGGGATGCCGAAGAGCGGGGGTAATATCGTGAGCAGTGAAGTAAAAAATAGTGAGGAAATCAGAAGGGGAAGCGATTCTCAGTATTTGCAAGGTAGGAAAAGAAAAAAGACAACTGCCTGGGCGGGAATTCTGTTGGGTGTTGTTTTGTGGTTAGGTCTTGTTGCGGGAGGATTTTATGTTGCCAAAACATATATTGATCAGTCTATGCAGAATATACAGCAAACGAATGCGATGAATATAAAAGCGGTAAACGATCGTTTGGATGCAATTGCTTCTGATATACAAGCGTTAAAAAACGGCTTGAACATGACAGGTCAGACACTTTCCAGTTCGGGTGATATACAGAGGGAACTAAGCGGAAGGATAGTTGAACTGGAATCACAACTGCTGGAACTGCAAAAGAGCCTGCAGGTACTGAAGGAGGCACCCTAATGTCAGTTAAAAAGCTAATGGTATTTTTGCTGGCACCGTTACTCGGATTGGGAGTTGCTGTTTTTATGTTTGTCGGCGATATGCAGGCGGTCGTCCTGCCGGTTGAAACTGTCAGGGTAAGTGTTGAAACGGTTGAAAATGAGCTTAAACTGTTTGGGGAGGAAATTGCCGCTGTAGCGAACATGGCACAGTTTCAGGAGTCAGGCTACCGAGAACAGCACGAGACATTAGATCAACTGACAACTCAGGTTTCAGAACAAAAGAACCTGTCCGAACAGATATATGAAGACAGGATATTGAAGATGCTGGGGCCTCCTGTTAAGGACTATAAATCTCGGAGAGTTGAGATTAAGGTTTTCGAATTAAAGGAAATCGGCTATCGCGGTTATATTGCCAAGGTGAAGCTCTTCGATCCGTCGGCTTTTAAGGTGGTATTAGCTAAGGATACACTTGGTGAAAAGGAAACGACTCTTGCAGCAGCAGAGAGGACCGGGGCTATACTGGCTATTAACGGAGGCGGCTTTTATTCTGAGATGCGGGACGGCAAATCTTATGCTCAGCATATTGGGAATCTGATTATTAATGGGAAGCTGGTGGGACCGTTCAATCCATATCCCCCGGATCTGCATTTTGCGGGAATAGACAGAGAGGGGCGTCTGATTGGCGGGATATTCTCTGAAAAAGATCAGCTGATGGGGCTTAATCCCATACATGGCGTGAGCTTCATCCCTATTTTGATCAAGGGCGGGATAGTAAGACCTATTCATGAGGATTGGAAGTTGACAAGACAGCCGCGTACCATCATTGGTGAATATGCAAACGGTGACCTCATTATGATTGTCGTAGATGGTCGCCAGTCAAACTGGAGCAGTGGCGTTACTTTGGAAGCACTGCTTGATAAATTGGTGGAACTAGGGGTTAAAGAGGCATACAATCTTGACGGCGGCGGTTCCAGTACCTTTGTTTATGATAAGGAGATATTAAACAAGCCTTCGGATGGCAGTGCACGTCCTGTTGTGACGAATATTGTGATATTACCATAAATGCAGTAAGGCTTAAAATGGGGTTATCGCCGGGAAGCGAGCCCCTTTTTTTAGCGGAAATAACAAAGCTCCAGGAACCCGACAGCAATCTTTGCTTGTGTGTATAGTTCGCAATATAAATAATGAATGGTAAATAGAGAATATACATACTAAATATTATGAATATAAAAGATAATTATTAACTATTAAAAGCCGGATATGCTATAATTACTGTGTACGAAAGCTATGAAGCGCAGGGAAATCTGGGCACCTGATTTGCGCAGAGCCAGTGGTGCAACCGGTCGTATAAACTATGTGTTTATGCGGCTTTTTGTTTTTTTAGGTGTTATTAGACAAGCTTTATATCAACAAGAGAGCGACAGGACTTTAAATAAGAGAATATTATGTATAAGGAGGAAATTAAGAATGTTGGGTAATCATAGAAAGTTATTATCTATTCTGGTATTGCTTGCCATGATGTTCACAATAATAATTCCCGTATCGGTTTTTGCAGAAGATGAACCCGTAATTGCTCCGGGAGAGGGAGACGACTCTGCTGAGACAATCAGTATTGCAGCAATTGAAGGGGTAAAAGCCCCGGTGACAGGTGAGACTCCGGTAACAGAAATAACCGAAACAGAGCAGTACACGGGTGAAATTGCCTGGAACCCGGAAGATGATGTGTTTGCTGCCGAAACGGTATATACGGCAACGATCAGTCTTACTCCTAAAGAAGGATTCACATTGACTGGTGTATCTGCCAATTTCTTCACGGTAGATGGAGCAGAAACGATATACGATGAGGATTCGGGAGTTGTCACAGCAGTTTTTCCCGCAACTGAGGAGGAACCAAAAGTAGAAGATGGGTTAAAAGAAAAGCCTATGTCTTATGCTTTGCGTACCGGACCGGCGACTCTGGAGGTAGGAGAAGGTGAATCTATTCAAGATGCTATAGATGATGCAGATCCCGGTGATATCATCGAGGTGTCTGCCGGGGTGTATAGAGAAAATGTAGTTGTTAATAAAAAGGTGACTATTATTGGTGTTGACGGTGCCGATAAGACAAAAATTGTTGCCACGGATGGGAACTCATATCCGTTGAGTTTCAATACAGATGGTGCCACAGTGAGTGGGTTTACGCTAACCCACGAATATACGGATACGGAACTTCAAAATTGGAATTTCAACAACAATGGCGTTACTTTTTCTAAACCTACGACTACAAGAAATACATTGGAGAATTGTGTTGTCACGCTCAATAGAAATGGCATTTACCTAAACGATTGCCAAGGAAATATTATCAAGAATAACACGGTTTACAATAACAGAACAGGAATTAATCTAACAAATAATGTTAACAGTACAGAGATAAGCGGAAACACGATATCCGAAAACTGGACATTGGGAATTGTCTATTATTCTCAAGGCGATAATACGGACTTTTCAACTGTTAAGGTGACCAAAAACATCTTTGATAACAATTGGTATTCGGAAATATTGATTAAGAATGCAGGTAGTTCATCAGAAACATTGGATGTAACCGATAATACTTTTACGGACAATCCGGTTACATATACAGAATTAGCGGATGAAAGTCTCAATGAGCCGGGCTTTGATATGCAAAAGCCCAATGTTGATGGAATAAGCGGCGATGCAACTAAGCCTGAAGATGAGTTGCCGACATTGCGAATATATAACAGTGGTGCTGTAAAGTTTAAATATAATAACAAGACGTTATTTGTAGGCAACCACGAAGGGCAGCATACTACATATACCTCAATCCAGTCGGCAATCGACGCGGCATCGGCCGGGGACACTATTAAAGTGGCCGCAGGCCTCTACAATGAGGTAATTTCAATTACTAAGCCGCTGACATTATTGGGCGCAACCCATGGCGTAGATAAAAGAGGTTACAATGTAAATTCGACAGAAATCTGGGATCAATCGGGCGAGAGCGTTATTCAGCATCCGGATCCGAGTTCCTCCGGTGATTGCGTTATGGACATTAATGGAACTAGTGATGTTACTTTTGATGGGTTTGTGGTGCAGGTACTTAACGCTAACGGAAACGCTCTGTCCTCGTTAGTCAGGGTTACTACAAGAAAAGCAACCTCTTCTATTGAGAACATACAAGTAATCAACAATATCATCGGCCCGTTTACTAAGGTAGGAGAGCAAGACGGTACGCATGGACGGATGGGCTTGTATATTGTCAACGATCCATACAACAGTGCTTTAAGTGTTAAGAATAGCACCTTTGCCTACAATAAGATATTCGGAGCCGAAGGTAATGGCAACAACGTTTTCGTGTGGTCCGCATATCACTCTTATGGTGCAGCCGAACCTAGCCCAATGGATGGGACAGTTATCGAGTACAACGATATATTCGGTTCTCATCGTTCCGGCATTGAGACAGCGGGAGGGTTCAAGAATTTAATTATCAGAAATAACACTATCCATGATAACGGGTGCGGAGATACCTCGAAAAACCTTAAATACGGCAATGGTATCGTGTTGTTGAGGGGTTCCGGTGATAAAGGAGATACTTCGGCATATGGCCCCGAAAATCTTACTATTAGTAATAATGAGATATACGGCAATGCTAAGCATGGCATCTATTCCGGTCCGGTAATAGCTGGACTTACAATTGAAGACAACAATATTTATAATAACGGTGAGGATGGGGTAATTGTAGATTTGGACGGAGAGTATCATGGTGTTGTCCTTTATAACAGGGCATCAGATGTTACGGTCAGTAATAATGCCATTGAAGGAAATGGCAATAATGGTGTTAAGGTACAAGGTACTCCAACAAATGACTTTGTGATTGGAGCCGAAAAGAACTGGTGGGGTGATGCCAGTGGCCCGACGCATGAGTCTAATCCCGAAGGAAGCGGTGATGCCGTTGTAGGCGCTGTGACCTTCGATCCTTGGTACACCAATTCAGCCAAGGACACTTTGGCATCAAATAAATCTGTATATAATCAAACAAAGACGGAGTTCTATAACACCATCAAGGATGCTGTCGACGATGCAGACTCCGGTGACACCATCAGTCTAGCTGCCGGAACATATACGGAAGGCAAAATCATTATCGATAAGGATTTGACAGTTATCGGAGAGGACAAAAATACTACGATTATTCATCCAGCACAAGATATAACCGGAAAGTATCATGAAGATGGAAGTGCCTGGTTTGTTGTGAACTCAGACGTTACTTTCAATTTGAGTAATGTTACATTAGATGGCATTGGTAATGTAGATGATGGCAAAAATATAAAAATTGCCATCATATCTCACGGCAGCGGCGTAATCGAAAATAACATTATAAAGAACATTTACGGTGATCATAATTATCACGGGCTCGCCATTGAACTGCATGGTTCAGATATGACCGTGCGAGGCAATAGCTTCAGTAATATCCAGCGCATTGGTGTTTACATCGGTTATGGCAATGGGGCTGTCATAGAGAACAATACCTATGAGGGCAAAGGTGTAGGGGATCATCTTGATTATGCCTTTGAAGTAGGACGGGGAGGACAAGCCACTATTCAGGGCAATATTATTTCAGGTAATCAGGGGGTAGCGAGTACTGACGGTTCCACTTCAGCCGGTATCCTGGTAACCAGTCTTTATGGATCGGGTACGGCAGAAGCAACAATTATCGGTAATACCATTACTGATTGCAGGTACGCGGTTTATGCAGGTTACAATGAGACAGATGAAAGCCTAGTCACAGTGACAGAAAATAACCTGGCAGGTAATCTCAATGGTGTCATAGCTCGTAACCTTGAGGTTAATGCCACCAATAACTGGTGGGGTACAGCCGAAAAAGCTGAAATCCAGGATTTGGTGATTGGTAATGTTAGTTATAATCCCTGGTACGTTAATGCCGCCAAAACACGACTTATCAACGATGGATATAACTTGACTTCGACGAATAAAAGCGAAACGAGTGTTACTTTGAGTTGGAACGGGGTAGACGGAGTTGACGGATATAACGTTTATCGTGGGAATGAGAAACTTAACGACACGATTCTGACAGCTACAACCTACACGGCAAGCGGTCTTTCCGCGGAAACGACATACAGCTTTAGCTTGAAAATTGTGATAGACGGCAAAGAATATGATATCAACGAAACGGCTTTATCAGTTACTACAAATAGTTATACCAGTTCTGACGATGATTCCGTTTCCGGCGGCGGTGTAACTACACCACCGGCTCCGGCCGCCCTGGAAGATCCGGTGACGGAAGATGACAAAAAATTAAATGAGAGTATTACCGGCACCGGAGAGGCCAAACTGGATCTCGCAGGAGACAGCGACGGCAAGGCAAACCTTTCGACCAATATTGTCACTCAATTGGCGCAAGAGGATCAGTCCTTGATCGTTGAAAACGAAGGTGTAGGCTTGACCTTTGCCCCAACTTCTTTAATTACTCCTGAGTTGACGGATGCTTTGGCGAAAGAAGGAGCTACGGTGGAAATAGGAGCACGGCAGGTAACAGAAACGGAGAAAGAAGAGATCATTGCCGGTGCTGCTTTGGGGCAAAGTACCGGGATATTCGAGGTAGGAGGAGTCGTTGTTGATCTATCGGCAAAGATAACATCCGGCGAGGGCAGTACAAAAATAGAAGGTTTCGCTGAACCTGTTGCGGTGACGATTGATTTATCGGGACTGGATCTGACTCCGGAGCAAATCAATGAGCTTTCGGGAGTTCGTTTTGAAAAGGATGAAGACGGCAATGTTGTACCTGTGCCGCTGGGTGGAAGCTATGATCCGGTGACCAAGACATTTACCTTCTATACCACGAAGTTCAGTCTCTATTCGGTACTGCAGGTGAAAGATTTGGTCACGGTAGAATTAGCTATCGGGAACAGCAATTCAAAAGTTAATGGTGAAGATAAGAGTGTTGACGTTCCTCCGACAATAATCAATAACCGGACTATGGTGCCGTTGCGCTTTATCGGTGAAGCGCTGGGGGCTGATTTCGATTGGGATGCAAAAACAAGAACTGTAACCGTTATCTTGGGTGAAAAAGAGCTCAAGCTTGTCATTGATAAGCTTGCACCGGGCCTTGATGTACCGGCGACGATAGTAAACGGAAGAACGTTGGTACCGGTACGGTATGTTTCGGAAACCTTTGGAGCTAATGTGACCTGGTTCCCGAAGGAGAAAAAGGTCTCGATAGTAAGAAAATAGTAAAGCACAAGTAGAAAACTTAGAGTAAAATTATAGTAGGCAAAACCAAAAAAATATGGGAAGAATCGAAAAAGACCCTTCCCATAATCACGTCTTTCCTGTAGTTTGTAAGTTGAACAGACCAACAAACGAGGTGACGTGATATGAAAAGTGTAACT
>JAHDQS010000043.1 GCA_018433675.1 Clostridia bacterium | reverse complement strand
GTCAGGCCAGAGATTTGCCGCCACCTTCCTTCGCACTCCACCTCACGATGGACGCGCTTGGCCTTGGCTATACACTTCCCACTACCGGGCGTGTTCGGGACTTTCACCCGTTAGACTGCGCCCATGCCGGGCGCACAAGAAGCGGAGACAGCCACTTATCTCAGTGATCGTCTCCGCTTCTTTATACTTTATTTCTTTATTCTCTTCTCATTATTTGTTGCTCATTACTTATTGTTTATTCGGCAACCTGCTTGTTAGGCACGGCCGCGACCTACTCCACCTTGACCCTGGCCCAGCCCTTGTCCATTGCTGTTCCCTTGACCTTGACCCTGGCCCTTGCCGTTACCGTTCATACCGCCGAAACCGGCACCCATTTCCCGGCCGATCTTTGTCGATCCTGTGCCGTCACAGACTGCTTGTTGCTGCTCCAGGGCAGCTATGATTTCATCGGCTTTTTCCTGAGTCATCGTTCCTTCGGCAACCTTCTGGGCCAGGACTTCCTTTTTGGCCTGAAGGATTTGTGCTTTGAATTGTTCCAGGTTTCCGGCTTCTTTGGCGATCGTACCGAAAGTTTTGCCCGTTTCCACTCTTTCTTGTCTAACGCTGTCGACGGTTCTTCCCGTTACATCAGCCGCTACTTCGGCAGGTGCATTGTCAGCTACAGCGGCAAAAGCAACGGTTGAAAATAGACTGATGGCTAACACCATTATTCCAAGAACCGCGATCTTTTTCAGCTTTGTCATTTGTAATTCCTCCTGTTGGTTTTCGAATTTACAGCTCGTCGGCTGTTACGACAAGGATATAAAATAAATGTGACAAATCTGTGTTTTTATTTTTCTATCTTTGTGTCTTAGCCCTCTTGTACCAGTTCGTATGATATAATTTGGGATAAGATAAGGAGGTCTTGGTATGCCAACTATTCTGATCGCCGACGATAACAAGCAGATCACTTCTATTTTAGAGGAATATGCCAAAAAAGAAGGCTTCACTACCCATATTGCCCTAGACGGGCCTGAAGCCCTCCGCTTGTTCGAGTCTCTCCGTCCGGACATTATCCTGCTTGATGTCATGATGCCGAAAATCGACGGTTTCGAGGTATGCCGTGAAATCCGCAAAACCTCAAATGTGCCGGTCATCATGATCACAGCCAGAGGTGAGGATTTTGAAAAGATCATGGGCTTGGACATCGGTGCAGACGATTATATCGTGAAGCCCTTTTCCCCCGGAGAAGTGATGGCCAGGGTGCGAGCTGTCTTGCGAAGGTTAGTACGTAAAGATGAAGAAGAGAAGCAATTCTATTCTTACGATAATTTGAAAATCGATTTAGACAGTTATCTCGTTACGATTGACGGTCAAAATGTTTCCCTGACCAAAAAGGAAATTGAGCTCTTGTGGACCCTTGTTACCAACCATAACAAAGTCTTTTCCCGGGAAAACCTACTCAATACCCTCTGGGGCTACGACTATTTCGGTGACAGCCGCACCGTGGATTCGCATATCAAACGCCTCCGCGCCAAGCTGGATGAGTTCGGACATGACGGTTGGGAAATCAAAACGATTTGGGGCGTAGGCTATAAATTCGAGGGGAAGGTATCATGAAAAATAAGATTGCGTTTAAACTCACCTTATATTTTTCGGCGGCGCTGCTTTTGTTTTCCATCATCATCGGCAGCGTTTTTATCTCCCTTTTTAAAAACCACACCATACAACTGTACAAAGCCGATTTGGAAAAGCGTGCCGTCACCATAGCCACTACACTCTCGGAATACACCAGCGGTGGACCCGGTGCCGGTTTAACAGGAGGAAGGCAGGGCGGTTACGGCGTATATCTCCGGCTTTTGGACGAGATCGCCATGACTGACGTTTGGATCGTGGATGAAAACCTTGAGCTTATCACCGGCGGACATATGGTAGATCAAAAATATATCTATGCCGACCTTCCTCAGGACGCCGAAAAAGTCGTAAAGGCGGTTTTTCAGGGCAAGACCACCTTTAGCGAAGGCTTCAGCGAGCTAATGCATACCCCAACCTTGACGGTGGGAACACCGATCATGTCGGAAAGGGGAATAGCCGGTGCGCTTTTGCTCCATTCCCCGGTAGAGGGTATGAACGAGGCTGTTGCACAGGGATTTGAAACGCTGATTATCAGTGTTCTCGTCGCCCTTGTCTTATCCATCCTCTTATCCGTGGTGCTGGCCCTGGCCTTCACCAAACCCTTGAAGAAAATGAAAAATACTGCGCTATGCCTGGCCGAAGGCAACTATAACGCCAAAACCGGGGTCCGGCAAAAGGATGAGATCGGCGAACTGGCCGCAGTACTGGATGTCTTGAGTGAACGGCTCGAGAAGGCCAGCCGCGAGAGCGAGAAGCTCCTTAAGCTGCGTCGGGACTTCGTGGCCAACATCTCTCATGAACTCAGGACTCCCGTTACGGTTATCCGGGGTTCCTTGGAGGCCCTTTGCGACGATGTCGTGACCGAGCCACAACAGGTAAAAAGCTACCTTCAGCAAATGCTGAACGAAAGCATCTATTTGCAGAGACTGGTGAATGATCTCCTCGACCTTTCCCGCCTGCAAAACACCGATTTCCAAATAGACATGCAGCAGATCAATCTCTGCGATGTTCTAAATGATGTCATCCGCAGTGCGCAGCATTTAGCACAAACCAAGCAGGTGACAATAGAACAGGAGCAGAATGCCCAGGTTTACCAAGTGTTTGGCGATTACGGACGTCTGCGCCAAATGCTGCTCGTCATCCTCGACAATGCCATCAAGTTTTCTCCTCGAGGAGGAACCGTCACCGTGATATTGAAAGATAAAAAGCTATCAATCAGTGATGAGGGGATAGGCATTCCCGCTCAAGACCTGCCCTACATTTTCGACCGCTTTTACAAGGTAAAATCCGGCGACAATAAAAGCGGGACAGGACTGGGGCTTGCCATCGCCAAACAGATCGCCGACAGACACCACATCAAGGTTTCTGTCGACAGCCAAGAAAACGAAGGTACCGAATTCCGTTTTGAGTTCTAATTTGACATAAATATTTTCCGTCAGCGCCACACTTTCGCCACATTTTATGTATATATTGTTTTTACAGGCCATAGTCGAGCATACATTGAATAAGTGACTTTGATATAAATACCAAAAGATGTGGAGGAGTATAACATGCTACATAATAAAAAAAGAACTATTCGCAGAATAGTCCAGGTCTTCTTTTTCCTGCTGATTGGCTTGATTGCTATCAATAAAACCCTAATCGAGGCAGGCAGCACGGGAATCCCTTTCTTATCGGAGGGTTCCTTACACGCACTATGCCCCTTCGGCGGTGTCGTTACGCTGTATAGTTTGTTCAGTTTTGGCACTCTGATTCACAAGATTCATGTATCGTCCCTTGTCATCATGGGTTTGATCTTTTTACTGGCCCTTCTCTTCGGCCCGGTCTTTTGCGGTTGGGTCTGTCCCCTCGGCTCCCTTCAAGAATGGACCGGCAAAATCGGCCGTCGAATTTTCAAGAAAAGGTATAACAACTTTATCCCGAAAATGCCGGACCGTATTCTTCGCTATTTCAGATATGTCTTGCTCTTCTTAGTCTTATACGTGACCGCCCGCTCCGGGCAACTCCTTTTTTCCAATATAGACCCGTATCATGCGCTTTTCCAATTCTGGACGGGAGAAGTTGCCCCAACGGCTTTACTCGTTCTCGCCTTGACTTTGTTTGGTTCTTTATTTATTGAAAGGCCTTGGTGCAAATATGCTTGTCCCTATGGGGCCATACTGGGGATCTTTAATAAGTTCCGTATCTTCAAGATCAGAAGAAATCCCAAAACCTGTATCTCTTGTCACAAATGTGATCAAGCCTGTCCGATGAATATAGATATTTGCAAGACAGATAAGGTTACCTCTCTGCAGTGTATTAGTTGTTTTGAATGCACCTCGGAGTTGCAATGCCCGATATCGGATAGTCTGAAAATGCAAACGAGCGATAAATTCGGAAAACCTCTTGCTATCAAAATGTCGATAATGGCAGTACTGATCTTTACCATTATTTTTGGTGGTATTGCCACGTCCAAAGCCCTGGGAATTTGGTCCACCGCTCAGGACAGAAAACCCGGTATTGCTAACGGCGGACATGGCGGCGGCCGTCAGCAATACAATGGTCTGATGCAGCAAGAAAGTACTGATTTATGAAAGCCGCAAAATTTAGGAGGCCTCTCAATCCACCTGCCGCACATTCTGCGTAAACAACCTGACTTTCTCTTCATCTTTGTACCCCGGTTTTTGTTCAACGCCGGTCAGGACGTCCACCCCATAAGAATGTACTTGTTTAAGTATGGAAGAAATATTTTCTGGATTAAGTCCCCCCGCCAGGATTACCGGCAGGGGGCTATTCTTTTGTATGGCACGAAAAGCTCCCAAATCGACCGTCATCCCCGTTCCGCCCGGCCTAACCTCAGTATAGGAATCAACAAGCACGGCCGATATTCCTGTGTGGGCCAGTTCTCTTGCTGCCTCGGCAGGGTCGGCAATTTCAAAATCGCATTTTCCTTCTTGATTTAAACGTAAGGCCTTGATCGTTTTTATTCCCTTTTCTTTCAAGTCACTCGCTATTTCCGTTATTTCCCGCAATGTTTCTTTATAATGGAGCTGTACGACATCCGGCGCTACATATTTTATTAGCTCGATAACTACTTCAGGCGGCCCTCCCGTGACTACGCAAGTGCTTACAAAAGGCGGAACACGGCTGACAAATCCCTTTGCTGCTTTCTTTGATATGTTCCATGGCACGCTGGCAGGATAATCGACCACAAAGCCTACCATATCTACCCCTGCCTGTACGCACAAATTGACGTCCCTTTGATTCATTAGCCCACAAATCTTAACCCGCGTCATGACTTCAACCCCCTGGAACCACAAAGCTCACGGTATTTTCGTACCGGCCCCTCGGCTTGCAGAATAGCGGTTCCTATCAGCACTCCGTGAGCCCCAGCCGCTTTAGCACGCAACACTTCTGCAGGTGAAGAAAATGAACTTTCGCTCAGCACAAAAGCCTCTGAGCTTACCAACTTTGCCAGTTTTTCCGTAGTGCTGACGGTTCCTTCATCCATTTCCCAGTCAGCTATCTTGCGATTGTTAATACCCACAAATGTCGGGGCAAGTTCATTGGCAATCTTGATTTCATCTTCATCATGGGTCTCTAACAACGGCTCCATGCCCAAGGCCAAGGTTTCTTCTACCAGCTTAAAGAGCTGCTTTTTCTCCAACATCGAAACAATCAACAGCACCCCTCCGGCTCCGAGGTCTGCGCTCTCGAGAAGCTGTTCCCGCGTAGTGATAAAATCCTTACGAAGAATGGGCAGTGAAACAGCCCGGGCAATACTTTGCAGCAATTGCGGCGAACCTCCGAAATGTTCTTTTTCGGTCACGACAGAAATAAGCGGCGCACCGGCTGCGCTTAAATCCTTGGCCAACGCAACAGGGTCTCTTCCTTTTAACAAATCCCCTTCCTGCGGAGACTTGCACTTGATATCGGGAATAACGGGTATCATGCCTTGATAATACTGCTCCCACAGCACTGCCGTACACCCGGTACACACTGGGGGACTTGCTTTCACTTTTTCTCGGCTCGTTTCCATCCTAACTCACCTGTTTAAAATCATGTGAAGCTTCAATGAGCTGATTTAATTTGTTTTCTGCCGCTTTGCTGTCAATGATTTCTTTGGCGTACTCTATGCCTTCCGAGAAAGAACCGGCTTTATTGCCTATCAGCAAAGCACCGGCAGAATTCAAAATAACGGCTTGGCGCCGCGGTCCTTGGTCTTTACCGGAAAAAACGTCCCTAATCATCATGGCATTCTCCTCCGGCGTTCCGGTGGCGATCTCTGCAAGTCTGCAACGGGAAAGGCCGAAATCCTCAGGGACAATCTCATAACTGGTAATACTCCCCTTGTTCAACTCATTAATCCTGGTCTTGCCTATCAAAGATATCTCATCCAAACCGTCCTGTCCATGAACAAACAGTGCCCTTTCATAGCCCAAGGACAGAGCGACTTGGGAAACCGTATCCACCAGTTCCGGCTTGTAAACACCTAAAACATGTCTGGTAGCCCTGGAAGGGTTGATTAAAGGTCCAATCACCGTGTAAAAGATTGTCTTGATACCGAGATCTTTTTCCGGCGGCAGTACCTTGCCCATCACCGGATGGAACAGGGGCGCATAAAGAAAGGCTATCCCTATCTCCTCGATCAATTTTTCCACACTCCGTGGGCTCTGGTTGATCTCCACATCAAGGGCTTCCAGAACATCGGCACTGCCGGAAAGGCTGGATATGGAACGGCTGCCGTGTTTTGCTACCGGAATACCGGCTGCCGCCGCCACAAAGGCCACCGAAGTAGAGATATTAAAGGTACTCAGCCCTCCACCGGTACCGCAGGTATCCATGATCTCCTCATCCACCTGTGGGGAAATCTTGATGCAGTTATCCCGCATGGCCTGAGCAATAGCGGCAATCTCCGTAAGTGTCGGACCTTTCATCAAAAGGGCTACCTGGAAACCGGCAATCTGCACCTCGCTTAACTCATCATTTTTTATTTCGACAATTAAGCTGTGTATCTCCTCCGCGGATAAATCTACTTTGGCAGTTAATTTCTGTAGAATATTTTTAATCATTTTTTCCCTCCTTCGCCTTTGTATATGCCATACATAGGTTTTTTATCTTCTAACCGCTTCTTTCATTTTACGTACGTATTCCACAACATGGGGCAGGCAGTCTGCTCCATATTGTTCCACGATTCTTACGACGGCACTCCCCACAATTACACCGTCGGCAAATTCCGCCATCTCGGCTGCCTGCTCAGGAGTATTGATACCAAAACCAACCGCGCAGGGAATATCCTTGACCTCCTTTACAAGCCTGATCATCTCCCTGACATTGTTCCCGATCTCCTGCCGCACCCCGGTCACGCCTAAAGAAGATACACAATAGACAAAACCCTGTGCCTCTGCGGCAATTATTTTAATACGCTGCTTTGAGGTAGGTGTAATCATGGAGATCAATTCGATGCCGTATTTTGTGCAGAAGGGCAAGAGCTCTTCTTTTTCTTCGAACGGCACATCCGGGACGATAACCGCATCGATTCCGGCTTCACGGGAATTGACCATGAACTTCTCGATACCGTAAGTAAAGATCGGATTCATGTAGGTCATCAAGGCAAGGGGGACTTGGCTTACTCTGCGGACACGCTGGATTGTGGCAAATATTTTATCGGTCGTTGTACCGGCTGCCAGGGCCCTTGCATCGGCCGCCTGTATCACCGTCCCTTCAGCCACCGGATCGGAAAACGGGATACCCAGCTCGATCAGGTCCGCTCCCGCCTCTGCCATTTGCAGCACCAACTGCTCAGTTATTTCTAACGAAGGATCTCCTGCGGTTATAAAGGGGACAAAGGCCTTCCCCTCGGCAAATGTCTGTTTGATCTTATTCATATATTTCTACCCCCCTGTAACGTGCGATGGCGGCAACATCCTTGTCGCCTCTGCCGGAAAGGTTAACGATGATGATCTGCTCTTTTGCCATCGAAGGCGCAAGCTTTTTTACATAGGCAACAGCATGGGCGCTTTCGATAGCCGGGATGATGCCCTCTAACCGTGAAAGGTACTCAAAGGCCTCTACCGCTTCGTCGTCGGTAACGGCTACATACTCCGCTCTGCCCAAATCATTCAAATTGGCATGTTCCGGTCCGATCCCGGGGTAATCAAGCCCTGCGGAAATGGAGTAGACCGGGGCGATCTGACCATACCTATCCTGACAAAAATATGATTTCATGCCATGGAAAATACCTACTGTTCCTGTTGCCATCGTTGCGGCATTCTTATCGGTATCTATTCCCTGGCCGCCGGCTTCGCAACCGATAAGGCGTACGCTTTGATCCTCAATAAACTCGTAAAAGAGCCCCATGGCGTTACTTCCTCCTCCCACACAAGCCACCAAGGCATCCGGAAGCCTGCCCTCTTGCTCTAATATTTGCTGTTTGGCTTCACGACCGATAATACTCTGAAAATCACGGACCATGGTGGGAAAGGGATGGGGACCCATGATAGAACCGAGCACATAATGGGTATCCCTGACCCGCCTCGTCCATTCCCGCATGGTTTCATTCACCGCATCCTTCAGCGTTTGGGTCCCGCTTGTGACCGTATGGACCTTCGCCCCCAAAAGCTCCATCCGATAAACATTCAGCGCCTGACGGTCTGTATCTTCCTTACCCATGTATATTTCGCATTCCATCCCCATCAGGGCGGCGGCGGTGGCCGTCGCCACTCCGTGCTGTCCCGCACCTGTCTCGGCAATAACACGGGTCTTACCCATTCTCTTGGCAAGCAGCACCTGACCCAAGACATTGTTGATCTTGTGGGAACCCGTATGGTTCAAATCCTCACGTTTTAAATAAATCTTGGCCCCGTCCAGGTCTTTTGTCATTTTTTCGGCATAGTACAAAAGTGAGGGACGTCCGCCGTAGTTTTGCTGCAATTCACTCAGCTCTGCCTTAAACTCCCGATCGTCCTTAAATCTATGATATGCCTCTTCAAGCTCAGTCACCGCATTCATCAGCGTCTCGGGAATATATTGTCCCCCGTAAATCCCAAATCTCCCTTTTGACATGTTTCTCACTCTCCCTTGCTTATTTTGACGGTTCATCCTTCGGCATTGCCATACTTGCTGTTTCATACTTGCTAAAAGTATAAAAAAAAAGCCTCATCCCTCCTGAAGGGACAAAGGCTTTTTGACCTCTGCGGTACCACCCAAATTGGCGACGAATCGCCCGCTCTTTTTGTATACCAGCATATACACCCACTTGATAACGGATAGGGCTTCCGTAAGCGCCTACTTTTTCTTGCCAACTTTCTTGCCAACAAAAATTTCGGGCTTCCCTCACAAGTCCATTCAAAACGGATTTCGCAGCCGCATTCTCACCAATCGGCGGCTCTCTGCATACAAATAACCGTTTCTACTACTCTTGCTCACAGGTTTGCTATATCGTTATAGGTATAATAGCATCGGCATACCCTTTTGTCAATTCCGGAAAATATCCCAATACAGATTTCTTATATTTCTCATATTTTCAAGATTTACTTGAGAAATATTGGTCCATCCGTCTAGCACATTGTCAAAGGCCTCTAATGATTAGCTTTTATGGTCTTTCCCGCCTACGGGAACTTCCGGTTTTTCAGGCTTTTCTGGGGTTACTGGCTTTTCTGGTTTTTTAGGCGTTTTGGGTTTTTCAGGTGTTTCTGGTTTTTCTTCTTTTGCATTGTTTTCCATTGCATCCTCATTTAGTGCTTTTTTACCTGAAGCCGGTACATCAACTTTTGCATTTCCAGCTTGGTTTCCGGCTTGTTCAGCTTTACCTGCAGCATTTCGTTCCTTTACTCCTTCATTTTCAGCTGGTTTCCCGTTTTCTTCTCGAGTTTGCACTTTCGCAGCCGCTTTTTCAGTTCTCCCTTTGCCTTCTGCGCCCTTTGATGCTGTGTATTCTGCCATTAAATCTTTTATAGATGTCTCTGCATAGTCAGCCGCCACTTCAGGATCGATCCCAAGCAGGTTCACGATGATATTGTATTTACCAGGTGTCATCCCTTCAATAGCTTTAGCCGCCTGTACCATCTCATAGCCAACGGCTCCAGCCGCCACTTCAGCTTTTACCCCATTTTCCGCAATTTCTTCTTCCGCCGCACCCTGCATCTTTCCAGCTAAACGTTCGGCCTTGTCTTCATTTTTCGAAATAGCGGCAATCAAAATTTTGCCGTCTTCTCCATCAAAATAGCCCAATTCCGTTAAACGTTCGACAGCTACAGATGTAGCGTCTTTGATATCTTTATTCTTTAAATCTAATCCGGCTAGAACCTCTATTGCATCTTCATTGGCGGCTTCCATCCCAATGACACGTTCAAAGATATTGACTTCCATCAGGATTCCCGGATTGACATCAAGACTTACATAGTAAGAAGGAGTCGCATATGCATATACTCCGCCTCCGAACAGCATGACAAACATTGCCGCCGCTGCCACTATGGCACTTAATCTTCCTTTCTTTCGTATTGCCTTTTCTTTCATATTCACCACATCTCCAATTTTAAAGTTTTCACTTTGCACTTTCACGATAATTCCATCTTCCTTTAGCAATGCAGCAAATCCGTCTTTAATCTCCACTACTGTTGCCTTCATCTCTTATTCGCCTCCCTTATATAGCTTAAATAATCCGAAAGATAGGGGTAATCTCCGTGGAGAATTTCAGCTGCTGCTATTATGTATTTACGATGACGATCTAATATTTTTCGGGGTATACCCACATTTTTTTCTATTATTTTAGCCGGTAATTGTTTTGAAGCTCGCATTTCCTTTACTAGTATTGGATTGTTCAAAATATAGGACACGACTTTGGCACAGGCCTTCTTTGTTTTATTTGCCTTTGGTGAGCATTCAACTAAATCCATGAAGCTAAACTCATAGCTCTCAAGAACTTGAGTTATAGCTTCAATTTCTAATTTTAGATTATTATCATTGTATTCAACAATGGCTTCGTCTTCAATACAATCAACCTGAACCTCCACGCTGCGTCGTCCCTGAACTCTGAAATAATCTACAAGGTTTCGATGAATCATGAGTTCTGCAAACGGAATAAAGCTCCCCCGTTTGTAGTCATATTTTTTAATAGCATCAGAGAAGGCAACCAATGCGATTGACCACTCATCATCGCTTTTTGACACATAACGTTTGGCTGTCTTTGAGGCAATTCTTAATATGAATATTTCGTGTTCCTCAATAAACACAGATAGCTTCTCAGCATCATTCGCTGCATCTACAGCCATTTGATCAATTTCTCGCATTATAAACACCACCTCACTATGTACATAAACCCTTTGTGCATAAATAACTTGCAAAAGTAATCAGAAGATTATACCATGAGATAAATATATAAATATAGTTAAAAGGGGGATAAGAAAAAATGCTCACCACAGACTTATTGATCATCGGAGGAAGTGCAGGAGGAATACTCAGTGCTTTGACTGCCAGGAACTCGTACGGGGATATTAAAATCACCATAGTACGTACCACCGAAAAGGTCATGGTACCTTGCGGGATACCGTATATCTTCGGTACATTAAAAAAAACCGAAAAAAACATCATCCCCGATAAAATGCTAAAAGGTGCCGGTATTGAACTTATCATCGATGAGGTCATGGAAATCGACAGAGAAAAAAGAACGGCGAAAACCAAAACGAATAAAGAAATATCGTATAAGAAACTCATCATCAGCACGGGCTCAACCCCACTGCTCCCCACCTTCATACCAGGCTACAACCTGGAAAACGTCCATGCGATCTATAAGGATGAAGATTACCTGCAGACTCTCTTGCAAAAGGTCAATCACGCCAACGATGTAGTGGTCATCGGCGGTGGATTTATAGGCGTAGAAATGGCTGAACAAATCCGCATTCTTGGAAAAAACGTCACAATTATCGAACTGGCAGAAACGTGCCTCTGGCAGGCCTTCGACCGGGAATTCTCAGCCCTGGCCGAAAAAGAACTGCAAGAACAGGGTATCAACGTCAAAACAAACCTGAAAGTAACAGAACTGAATGGCGAAAAAAAGGTCAGTGATGTCAAATTAAGCAACGGGGAAACGCTGCGAGCCGACTTGGTTATCCTGGCCCTGGGAGTCAGACCCAACAGCAGTCTCGCCCAGTCGGCCGGAATAAGTGTCAATGCTAAAGGTGCCATCCTCGTCGACGAATATATGCGGACAAGTGACCCGAATATCTTGGCTGTTGGGGACTGTGCAGAAAAGAAATGTTTTTTCACAGGCAAGGACGTCCCTGTTCTGCTCGCTTCTACCGCAGCAAATGAGGCCAAGATCGGCGGCACCAATTCATTTCAATTAAGACTGTTAAAAGCCAATAAAGGCACCATCAGCGCTTTTTCAACGAAGATATTCCAAAGGGCATTCGCCGCAGCAGGTCTCACCGAAGCTCAAGCCAGTAAAGAGGGCTTTAATATCATCACGGGAGAATTTACGACAATGGACCGGCATCCCGGCTCCCTGCCAGATGCTAAGGAGACAAGAATCAAACTGATTTTTTCCAGGTGCTCCGGGGTCATTTTAGGGGCTCAAATAGCAGGGGGCTACGGCATAGGAGAAATGATCAACATCCTTTCTCTGGCTATTCAAAAGGGCTTGACCGCCACCGAATTGAATACCTTCCAGGTGGCAACCCATCCGCTGTTAACTGCCTCCCCCGTCTCCTACCCTATTAACTCGGCAGCCATGAATGCCGTTTCCAAGAACTGCCGGCACTTGAACGAAACCCTGCAAATCAAGTGATATCGAACTCGTAAGCCGCTTCTTGCCACTTGCCGGAATCCAGCAGAAAACTTCTTTCAATATACTGCACGTGATTACGATAGTCAACAAATATTACAGTGGTTGAACGCGTACCATATGATTCACCTCTGATAAATATCGAGGAAAGAAGACGTTCCCATTCTAAGCTCACTCCGGTACAGGGCAGTAAATGTTCCTCAGCCTCCGTATCATCCGACATTATCGTCAACAGCTCAAAGGGGTCCCCGGCCCTATCACTTGCTAAATACCTCTTTAGCGCCTGCTTGCCTTTTTCTACCTTGAGCCAGGGCGTATTCAAAAGGTGATTGCTTAAGCCATGCACGCCGGGGCTAACCTTTTTTAAAGCGCCTTCAATATTAGAGTAGTAATATAGAGAGTTGCTATCACCTGCCAAAAGGTTGTACCCATTGTATTCATTCCCTGCCTTACTGACATCCGTCAGGTATTCATACGGCTCTTTCTTTCCGCATAAATAGTCGGCAACCAGTCTTCCTCTGGAGTACACCCCTTCTTTCTTCAGGCGTGGATCGCGGTAATTGGTTACGGCAGCATAACGTCCTTTTCTGTCAATGCCAAGCCAAGTGCCCATCTGTTCAAGGTCACGCCCGGCCAGGATATCCGGATAATCCTCCCAATATTTTGCCGGCGCGGTCGGACGCTCATAGAATTCATCCCTGTTCGCCGCAATGACCAACGGATACTTGGGATGGTGCTGATAGGCGCAGAGAATCAGACACATAAGTTTTCCCCCTTGATATTAGTAGTCGATGTAATTTTCTGTATTTACAACGCTTGCCTTTTTGTGTTAACCTAGGAAGAAACGATTTCGGGAGTGATACCATTGTACGAAGAAGTAGCACCAAGTATTTTTAGGGTGGAAATTCCTCTCCCTAATAATCCTCTACGGTCTCTTAATTCCTATTTCATCAAGGGCCATAAAAGGACACTGATTGTAGATACAGGCTTTAATATCCCGGAATGCAAAAAAGCGATGATGACGGCTCTTGATGAGTTGGATATAAACCTGGATGAAACCGATTTTTTTCTGACTCATAACCACGCGGACCACTCGGGGCTGGTCGCTGACCTCACTCAAGGAAACACGTCCTCGCAGATTTATTGCAGCAAAATAGATGCAGAACTTATTAACCAGACTATTACAGCTGAATTCTGGCAAGAAACAAACAAGAATTACAGTTTGTACGGTTTCCCGCAGGAGTACCTGAAAGAAGCTCTGGCCATGAATCCGGCGAAAAACTACTGTGTCCCACATGCACTCGATTTTACCTTTGTCAATGAAGGAACTGTCATCGAAGTCGACCCCTATAGGTTTGTATGTGTTTTCACGCCGGGCCATACGCCCGGGCACATGTGCTTATATGAACCTGCTAAAAAACTCTTTTTCTCCGGCGACCACATCTTAGCCAGAATAACACCCAACATTACACCCTGGCCTGAATTTGCAAATCCACTGGCCAAATATCATGAAAGCTTATGTAAGGTAGACAAACTGGACATCGACCTTATTTTACCCGGTCACCGGCATACAATCAAAAACCATAAAACACGAATTAAGGAGTTAATAGAACACCATAAAAAGCGTTTAGAAGAAATAATGGTAATCCTTAATAACAGCCCTCAAAGCGCCTACCAAGTAGCAACAAAAATGACCTGGTCTCTTTCCTATCATAATTGGGACGACTTTCCTCTGCCGCAAAAATGGTTTGCCAGCGGCGAAGCTGCTTCCCACCTGGAATACCTTGTCAAAAACGGCAAGCTCCGCAAACAGCTTAAAGATGAAGTATACCTTTTTTCAATATAACACGCAGGGAAAAATTACACCATAGCCAGAAACTTAACAGCCTCACCACCGGATATTTTGGTGGGTTTGTTTTTTTTTGCCTTAACATAAACAACCGAATCAATTAACACCTGCTTTACATCTCCTTAATCGGCTCATAATCATGACCTACTATACTGGTTTTGAAAAGAATAAAAAATGGGAGATGAAAGAAATGAAAAATGTTTTGCGGAACAATTCAAAAACCGGATTAACGGTAGTACTGTTGGTAGTGATATTAATGGGGACATTTCTTTTTGCGGCCTGCGAAAATACTGCCACAAATGAAGAAACAACATCATTAAGCGGAAAGGTCATGATAGTGGGGTCAACGTCCGTACAGCCTTTGGCCGAAGAGCTCGCCGATGAATTTAACAAGCAACACCCTGATCTTAGAATCGACATCCAGGGGGTAGGCTCCACAGCAGGAGTTAAGTCTGTAAACGACGGAACATGCGATATTGGAACAGCTTCTAGGGCCCTTAAGTCAGAAGAAGAATCCTGGGGTCTGACAGAAACGGTCATCGCTATGGATGGCATTGCCGTAATCGTTAATCCCGCTAACAAAGTGCAAGATTTGCAAAATGAAGACGTACTTAAAATATTTACGGGTGAAATCAACAATTGGAAAGACCTCGGCGGCGAAGACAAAGAGATAATCGTCGTGAGCAGAGAAGCCGGTTCCGGAACCCGGGGGGCCTTTGAAGAATTGATGAAACTAGAAAAGAAAGAAGGGGATAAGACCGTCTCCCTGGTAGTGGACAACGCTCTAATCGCAGAAGGCAACGGAGCTGTGTTAGCTAATGTAGCAGGAAAGGAAAGCGCTATCGGTTACATGTCCTTGGGCATGGTGGATGAAAGTAAGGTCAAAAAAGCAAACATCAACGGAGTGGAAGCAACGGTCCAAAACATTCAGAACCAAAGTTACCCTATAGCCAGACCATTCCTGATGCTGACCAAAGGAGAACCCACCCAAGAAACAAAAGCCTTTCTGGATTTTATCCTCAGTAACGAGGGTCAGGAAGTAGTGGCCAAAGACTATATACCGGTCAACTAAGCGGGGGATCGATTATGAACAGAGTCTGCAACCCAATCAGCGCTGACCTTGAATACGGCACACAGCAAAAAAGATTCAGACTTAGGAATCTTAAGGAACACATAGCGGAAGGACTTCTTCTGCTATGCGCCTTCCTCGCTGTCCTCTCCTTGCTAATCATAGCGACCTACATCTTTTATAGCGGTGTTCCCATTTTTGGAAAAGTCGGCTTTAAAGAAATCGTATTCGGCATGACTTGGAAGCCCTTGGAGGATATGTTCGGCATTTTTCCTATGATTGCCGCCTCACTGCTTGCAACCATAGGAGCGGTCGCTTTTGGCGCAACCGTAGGGTTGATGACCGCCGTCTTTCTGGCTGAGCTGGCACCACTGTGGTTGTCGAAAGTAATACGCCCGGCGATCGAGCTGCTGGCAGGAATACCTTCTGTAGTTTACGGTTTCTTCGGTCTGATTGTAATCGTACCCCTGATAGATAAGTACTTCGGCGGGGGCGGCAACAGTCTGCTTGCCGCCATCATCATACTGGGGGTCATGATCTTGCCTACTATCGTGAGTATTTCTGAAACCTCACTGCGCTCCGTTCCCATTGAATACAAAGAAGGCTCCCTGGCTTTAGGAGCTTCCCAACTGCAAACAATCTTCAAAGTTTCGATACCGGCAGCCAGATCAGGGATTGCGGCAGGAATCATCCTCGGCATGGGACGAGCCATCGGTGAAACCATGGCTGTGATCTTAGTCATCGGCAATACGCCTCAGCTTCCCGGCTCTTTGCTTGATCGTGCCAGAACCCTCACCTCGAATATCGCCATTGAAATGAGCTATGCCCAGGGTCTGCATCAGGAAGCCTTGTTTGCTACCGGGGTCGTCCTCTTCGTCTTTATTATGATCTTAAACATCGTCCTCACCACTATCTTCAGAAAGGCTGGGGAGGAAAAATGAAACAAAGAAGGATCAAAGAGATTATACAAAAATCATTTATCTGGCTTTGTACATTTATTACTGTCGCTGCTTTAGCCTGGATAGTTATCTATATCATCGCCAACGGCTTTGAACATTTAAACCTTGATTTCATCTTTTCCGAATACAAGGGCGGAAAAAACGGCATCCTGCCCATGATCCTTTCCACGGTTTATGTAGCCTTCCTCTCTGTAATCATCGCTACACCAATCGGGATTGGCGCTGCGCTCTACCTTGTTGAATACGCCAAACCGGGCAAGCTCTTATACCTGGTTAGGTTTGCCACGGAAACTTTGGCTGGGATCCCTTCGATTATCTACGGATTATTCGGCTTCATCTTTTTTGTGACAATCTTAAAATTCAGCTTTTCACTTCTTTCCGGGGCTTTGACCCTCAGTATCATGGTCCTCCCTACCGTCATCAGAACGACCGAGGAAGCCCTCAAGTGTGTTCCCGTTTCTTACCGGGAAGGAAGCTTGGCTCTGGGCGCAACAAAGTTTCAAACCATCCGAGGTGTCGTTTTGCCCAGCGCCATCCCCGGGATACTGACCGCGGTCATCCTAAGCATCGGCCGGATCGTGGGAGAAACAGCGGCAGTATACCTAACCGCCGGAATGGTCACCCGCTTCCCCGACAGTATAATGGATTCGGGCAGGACCTTATCCGTCCATTTGTACGTACTGGCCAAGGAAGGAATTTCTTTTGAGGAGGCTTTTGCCACAGCAACGATCCTGATCATTACCGTGGCCTTGATAAACCTTGCCACCAATAAGGCCGCCGGAAGATTAAAAAGGAGGTATGAGCCATAATTATGAATAATACACACATAAAAATAGCTACAAAGGACTTAAACCTTTTTTATGGAGATAATCACGCGGTCAAAAACATCAATATCCGGATAGAAGAAAAAAACGTCACCGCTTTGATCGGACCTTCCGGTTGCGGCAAATCCACCTTTTTAAAAACCCTCAACAGAATGAACGATCTGATACCCTACGTAAGAATAACCGGGGATGTATACTTTGAAGACCTTGATGTTTACAAGGATTATGATATTGTTGAACTGAGAAAAAGAATCGGGATGGTGTTTCAAAAGCCTAATCCCTTTCCCATGTCTATTTACGATAACGTCGCCTACGGACCCAGGATTCACGGTATCAAAGCTAAAGAAACACTGGATGAAATAGTCAAAAACAGTCTGGAAAAGGCGGCACTGTGGGAAGAAGTCAAGGACAGATTGAAGCAAAACGCCCTGGGTCTTTCAGGTGGACAACAACAACGGCTATGTATCGCCAGGGTCCTAGCCGTGGAACCGGAAGTAATCTTGATGGACGAACCCACCTCCGCCCTAGACCCTTTGGCAACACTGAAAATTGAGGACCTGGTCCATGAACTGCGAAACAACTACACCATTATTATCGTGACTCATAACATGCAACAGGCTGCCCGCATTTCTGACCAGACAGCCTTTTTCCTGCATGGTGAGATAGTAGAATACGGGGCCACCGAAAAGATTTTCCGCGTCCCGGAGGATAAGAGAACGGAAGACTATATCACGGGTAGGTTCGGTTAGTATTTTATTAGGTTAATATTTTATATAGATAGGAGGACAATATAATGACCAGAAACCTCTTTGACCGACAGCTGGAGGATTTGCATCAAAATATGCTCAGAATGGCCGGTCTCGTGGAAGAATCCATTGAAAAAACCATCATCGCCCTAAAAAACCATGACGTGGAGCTTGCTACCAAGATCTACCGGGGAGACGACTTGATCGACGATATGGAGAAGGTCATTGAAGAGCAATGTATAAACCTCATCATGCAACAGCAGCCGCTGGCCAAGGATCTACGCACCATCAGTGCAGCCTTAAAAATCATTACCGATATGGAGCGGATCGCCGATCATTCTGCAGACATTGCGAAAATCACTATTAAAATGGCCCCTGAAAAATATATCAAACCCTTAGTCGATATCCCTAAAATGGCCCAACGCGCCAAGGCCATGGTCAATAGATCAATCGATGCCTATATCAAGCAGGATATTAACCTGGCCGGGGCAGTGTGCAACGCCGATGACGAGGTCGACGAATTATTCTCCTTGATCGTCCTGGAATTGACCGAGATAATGAAAAAATGCCCGGACACAGTCGGGCAAGCCATTAACCTGATCATGATTGCAAAATATCTGGAACGCATGGCCGATCACGCCACAAACATTGGTGAGTGGGTCATCTACGGCGTCACAGGAAAGCACCGCAGGTATAACAATATTAGTCAAAAGCTAAGCCTAAGTACCCCATACCATCATCTTTAAGGGGCAAGACCTTTTTACGCAAGGCCTTAATCATCCCAAAAGGCCGCACAGCACCTTGCCATTCCTCCCCCCAAAATATTGGCGTACGTATAACGTACCGGGTGGCCGGCAGCTTTTGTGCCAAACACCTCAAGGCTGCCAATAAGTCTTCATCTGCGATCAACATCTCCTTGACTATTATGCTATCGGCAGCAATTCTTTCAACGGCGGCACAGCCTTTGTTACCGCCGATTTCCAAACCATAAATATCGGAGCCGGAACGTCTGGAAAGCTTTTGTTGATAGACTATTTTCTCAACAGAATACGAAATATGAAAACTCCCCCCCAAAAGCAGATTTCTCCGTCTGTTATATTCTTGGGGGTCGATTTCTGTAAGCTTGCCTTGGCAATTCTCAGTCATTAAAACCCTGGCCAGACTTTCCCCGGCAAGCACGGTTTCCCTGACACCAAAACCTTCCTGATATCCCTGTCTGCGGTAAAAATCAAAAAGCCCTTTTTCTGCCGGCACAAGGACAGAAAAAGGGCAATTATTTTGCCTCAAGTATTGATGGGTAAAATCCATCAAACTGTTGGCTAACCCTCTCTGCCGGTAATCAGGATGGGTAGCGATGGCATAAAGCATCGTAGCAGGAAAACCCACTCCGCCGGTACTTGTTACCGTAACCGGCATCATTGTCAGCATTGAGGCAATTACTCCGTTTTGGAGCAAGACCATGGTTTTCTCTGGACTGTATCGTTTTGTGTAAAAAAACTCTATAAACTCATCGCTATCCCGGAAGCACCTTTTCCAAATCTCCTTTTGTCTTTTCTCCTCGCCTGCTTGAGCCGGCCTTATTTCATACTCACACAAATTGCCGTTCCCCCTCGTAGCCTAAGCGCCAACGTATTTTGCCAGAAATTTCTCCTCAAGTCTGATTGGGCGATAAGAAAGTTTGGCTTCACGTAATCCCGACATCCCCATGTCCTCTTCCCGATTGACATAAACTATTTCCGGATACTTGTTCTGGATATAGGCGGCAAATTCCCGGTTGATCATCTGGTAAGCACCCTGTATCTCCGCAAAGGCCTTCTCAACATGCACGTCATAAGTATCGGAGTTCAGCCTATCACCCATTGTAAAGGCCACTACTTGCCCGTCGACGCGCAAAAGACCTCCTTCCAGTCCAAGCTCCGTATAGTGTTTAAAGCATCGCCGCACCGCGCAGTTCTCATCGTCCAATTGCTGATCTTCGTCGCAGCCATGCAGTTTACACCACTTTTTATTCATTTCCCAGCACTCACCCAAGTTTTCGGGGGTAATGAGTTCAAAACTCCAATTGTTACTAGCCTTAAAACGATTGATATGGTTTCGTTTAGCCTGGAGTTTTCTCCCGGATAGAGTGACCAATTTTTCCAACAGGTATACATAATCAAAGCTGTCCCTCATCTCCTGAAACTCAAAACCGTCAGGAAACATCTTTTTAAGTTCATCAACATTTTGCATCGACAGTCCATACATGAGCAGCTCATGTCCCTGTTCTGCCGCATTTTTTTTCATTTCCGCTAGCAACGCAAGAGTACTTTGACTTTTGGCCCCTGCGACAGGGTAAAAGTAATAGCATGTGCCGTCAGCAAGTTCACCTTTAACAACAAGGTGTCCCTCTAGTTCTGCTATCCTGTAATCATACACTCCCGCCCAGGCAAAAAGATTAGTGAAATTGTAGTGGCAGCCGCGCAAGTCTGCTTTAGTTAAAATTGGCTCTATCCATTGCTTATCTTTTATTTCTATCTCATTGAAAACTATCATCCCCTATTCGATTGACTCCTTCACTTTTTTGAAAAACCTTTTGCCTTTAACTTTATTCGTACCTTCCTCACTTTTCGCAATATTATCAAAGGCTGTGGAAATCATCAGCTTGATCCTGTTTAACTGATTTACTTCACTGGCCCCTGGGTCAAAATCGATAGCTACGATGTTTGCTCCCGGATAAACCCTTCTGATCTCTTTTATCATACCTTTCCCTGTCACATGGTTAGGAAGACAGGCAAAGGGCTGCATACAAATGATGTTTTTGACCCCGCTTTGGATCAACTCGATCATCTCCCCGGTCAAGAACCAGCCCTCTCCGGTTTGGTGTCCTAAAGACAAGACCTTTGAGGCCTCTTGGCCTAAATGTTGTATGCTCTGAGGTGCCCAAAACCTATTGCTGTTCTCTAAAGCCCTTCTTAACGCGCCCCTGTACCCCTCTATCAGCTTAATGGTTGAAAACGCTATGAGCTGGGCTTTTTTGGTTCCTGCCAGATATTTATACTTGAAGTCTTGATAATACAGGCAGTACAGTAAAAAGTCAACCAAACCCGGCATTACTGCTTCCGCACCCTCGGTTTCTACCAGCTTAACAACTTCATTGTTCGCCGTCGGATGAAACTTAACCAGGATTTCCCCTACCAATCCTACCCTTGGTTTTACCTCGTTGGTAATTTCCAGTTCGTCAAATTCCTTGACTATAGCCTTGATATTTCTCCTAAACTGCTTCTTGCCGAAACCCTTAAGAGAGTTTTTGCAGATAACGACCCATTTATCATAGAGTCTGTCGGCGGAACCTTTGAATTTCTCGTAAGGTCTGACCCGATACAGCACGTTCATCAGCAAATCGCCGTAAACCAAGGCCATCATAGCCCTATCCAGTAACTTAAAGGTGAATTTAAAGCCTGGGTTCTTCTCCATCCCGTTTGCATTGATGGAAATAACGGGTATCTTCTCTAAGCCGGCATCCCTCAAGGCTTTTCTCAGCAAAGCAATATAATTGGTTGCCCTACAGCCACCGCCGGTTTGGGAAATCATCACCGAGGTATTATCCAAATCGTACCTTCCAGATTTTAGGGCGGACATGAGTTGTCCAATCACAATGATAGAGGGATAACAAGAATCATTGTTGACATGCTTCAAACCTTCGTCTATGGCCTTTCGGTCTATAGGCGGCAGAATCTCCAGATTGTATCCGGCCAATCTGAACGCCTCTTCTAAAAATTGAAAATGTATCGGAGACATTTCGGGAGCAAGAATGGTATGCTTTTTCTTCATCTCCTCCGTAAACTTCCTGACTTTATGCCTTCCCCTTATTTTCCGAGGCTGAAGCCCTTTTTCTTCCCTTTCCCTCACAGCAGCCTTCAAAGAACGCAGCCTTATTCTGGCAGCCCCTAAATTGTTAACCTCGTCAATTTTAAGGGTTGTGTATATTTTTGAATTATCGTGCATAATCTCCTGCACCTGGTCGGTAGTGATGGCATCTAAACCACAACCAAAGGAATTCAGCTGTACCAGCTCTATATCTTTTTGCTTGGCTACAAAGCTGGCTGCGGCATATAGTCTTGAGTGATAGGCCCATTGATCCACCACGCGCAAAGGTCTATCAACCTTTCCCAGATGCGCCACAGAATCTTCGGTTAGTACGGCCATCCCTAATGTATTGATCATCTCCGGAATGCCGTGATTGATCTCCGGGTCGATATGATAAGGCCTGCCGGCAAGCACAACGCCGCGAAGCCCCTTTTCTCTGATAAGCTTGAGGGTTTCTTCCCCGGCTTCTTGAATATCCCTTTTAAAGGCTTCTTGTTCCCGATAAGCCTTTTCAACGCTTGCTTTAACCTCATCCATGCTGATATTGAATACCCCTAATTCCTCATATATTCTTTGCGTTAACCGTTTCTGATCATCATAGGGCAAAAAGGGCTTCAGATACAGAATGTCTTTTTCTCGCAGGATATCAAGGTTATTTTTAATGACCTCGGGATAGGAAATAACTATCGGACAGTTGAAGTGGTTGTCTGCTTCCGGCTGTTCCTTCTGTTCATGGGTAATGCAAGGATAAAAAATAAAATCGACACCCTTTTCCACAAGGTTTGTGACATGGCCGTGAACGAGCTTCGCCGGATAGCATACCGACTCGGAAGGAATAGTTTCCATTCCTTTCTCATAAATGGCATGTGAGGTTCTATCCGAAAGCAGGACTCTAAAGCCTAATTCCGTAAAAAATGTGAACCAGAAGGGATAATTCTCATATAGGTTTAGCACCCTGGGTATCCCCACACTGCCCCTTTTTGCCACAGAGGACGGCAAGGGTTTGTAGCCAAAGATTCTGCGATATTTGTACTGAAAAAGGTTGGGTAAATCGTTTTCTTTCTTCCATTTTCCCGCCCCTTTTTCACACCTGTTGCCGGAAATATATTTTTCACCGTCTTTGAACTCATTTATCGTTAGCAAGCAATTGTTCGAACACAAACCACACCTTGAAATAGTCGTTTTAATCTCGAACTCCTCCAGCTCGCATCTGTCTAACAGGCTTGTCTGATAACCCTTAATATATCTTTCCTTAGCAATCAAAGCGGAACCGAAAGCACCCATAATTCCCGCAATATCCGGTCTAATGGCTTCTCTTTCCGCTGAGTTTTCAAAGCTTCTGAGGACCGCATCATTATAGAAGGTACCGCCCTGGAGAACAATCTTACCTCCAAGCTCTTGAGGATCCTTCAATTTTATTACCTTAAACAAGGCATTTTTTATTACCGAATAAGAAAGACCGGCGGAAATCTCTCCGACCGTCGCCCCCTCTTTTTGAGCCTGTTTGACTCGGGAGTTCATGAACACAGTACACCTTGAACCAAGATCAACCGGTTTTTTTGCCTTCAGGGCTGCTGCAGCAAAATCTTCAATACCTATTCCCAACGAGCTGGCAAACGTATCAAGGAACGAACCACAACCGGAAGAACAGGCCTCATTTAAGAGTATACTGTCGATAACCCCTTCCTTGATCTGTAGACACTTCATATCCTGACCGCCGATATCAAGGATGAAATCCACTGCCGGACAAAAGAATTCCGCAGCCTTGTAATGGGCTATGGTTTCTATCTCACCGATATCAACCTTTAAGGCCTCTTTTATTAAGCCTTCACCGTACCCGGTAACGGCTGAATTAACTATTTTCGCCCCTGCCGGTAATTGCCGATATAATCCCTTCAAGGCTTCAATCGTAGAGTTCAAGGGACTGCCTTCATTGCTGCCATAATGGGTATATAAAAGCGTCCCGTCCTTATCGATGAGAGCTGCTTTTGTAGTGGTAGACCCGGCATCTATTCCCAGAAAACACTCTCCTGCAAAGGAAGACAATTCTCTTCTTTTTACTGAGTTTTGACTATGTCTTGCTTTGAATTCTTGATATTCATGATCATCGGCAAACAGCGGAGGCAATCTGTATGATTCATCCAGACTGACCCTGCCGATCTTCTCCATCCTGTTCAGTAAGGAACTGAGATGCACCGCTTTTTCGCCTTCCGAAGACAAGGCAGCGCCAATCGCCACGTAAAGCTGCGAATTCTCGGGAAAGATGATTTGGCTTGGCTGTAATTTTAAGGTTTCTATAAAACGTTTCCTCAATTCTGACATGAAAAACAGTGGTCCTCCCAAAAAGGCCACGTTTCCCCTAATGGGGCGTCCGCATGCCAGCCCACTGATTGTCTGGATGACAACAGCCTGCAATATTGAGGCGGCAATATTTTCTTTGGCTGCTCCTTCATTCAACAAGGGCTGGACGTCGGTCTTGGCAAACACCCCGCACCTGGCCGCGATAGGATACAGCATCTTATAGTTCTTGGCGAGTTCGTTAAGGCCGTTCGCATCAACCTTAAGCAGGGAGGCCATTTGATCGATGAACGAACCGGTTCCCCCAGCACAAACACCGTTCATCCTCTGCTCGACCCCATTTTTAAAATAGGTTATTTTAGCATCTTCGCCTCCCAATTCGATCGCCACGTCTGTTTGGGGATAATGGGTTTTGATCGCCTTGGTGGCGGCAATGACTTCTTGCGTAAAGGGAACGCCAATACTTTTGGCAATACCCATCCCGCCGGAACCGGTAATCATCACCGTCATTTCGACATTTTTCAAAATGCTATATGCATCAAAAAGTATATGCTGAAGCTTTTGCTTGATATCTGCATAATGCCTTTCGTATTTGCTGTAAACCAAATCTTTATTACCATTTAGGATAACTACCTTAATCGTTGTAGAACCAATATCAATGCCAGCATGATAGGTGTTTTCCATAGCACTGCAGCTATTACGCTGTATTCACCTCCTTGGCCAACAAATACAGCATCATGACTTATTGTTAATACTTCTATTGTATGTATTTTTTCTCCGAACTGCAATACCCAACTGTAATACGTAACTTGCCGAATGTATGTTAAAGATAGCTGTTAGGCCTCGGGAACCTTGTTGCATTCACAATAAACGAGGACATCCCCGGAAAGGATGCCCTTCAGTTATACATAAGTCAAGTTTCACCCATTAAACCACTACTTCTCAAAGGTATGGTTAGGGTAGTGGAAGGTCTTACCCTGCCAGGTACGGATTACAACCTCTTTCTCATCGAGAGACAGCACGTATTCCGGATTGACCGGTGTCTTACCATAGCCGCCCGGCGCATTGATAATATAAGTTGGTATAGCCAAGCCTGACGTGTAACCGCGCAAATGCTTCATGATCTCCAGACCCTTCTGCACCGGAGCAATGAAATGAGTCGTGCCCTTGACCTCTTTGGCATGGAAGATATAGTAAGGACGTACCCTTATCTTTAAAAGTTCCTGATTAAGCTTCTTCATCACATTGTGGTCATCATTTATTCCTTTAAGTAAGACAGCCTGGTTACCCAAAATAACTCCCGCTTCAACTAACATATCACAAGCCTTCTTGGCTTCCGGAGTAACCTCCATAGGCGAATTAAACTGTGTATTGATATAGAGAGGAGGATATTTTTTCAGTATCCGGCAAAGCTCAGGTGTGACCCTCTGCGGAATAGTCACCGGCGCTCTCGTCCCGAGACGCTTGATTTCCACATGCTCAATGGCATCCAATTCCCCTAAGAGCCAATCAATCTCCTTATCGCTTAGCATGAAGGCATCCCCGCCGGTTACAAGTACATCCCTTATCTCAGGGTTTTCCCTAATGTACTGCAAAGCGGCTTCCAAATCCTCGTGAGCCGCATGCCTGTCGGTCTCGCCGAAGTTCCTGCGACGCTGACAATGCCGGCAGTACATCCCACATTGGTTGGTTACATTGATAATCAATCTATCGGGATAACGGCGTGTAATACGAGGAGCCGGATTAGTCGTTTCTTCTCCCATCGGATCATCCTCACTTTGGTTATCCTTTAGCTCGAGTAAACTGGGAACAGACTGCATGTAAATAGGTGATTCCTCATGATTCTCAAAATCAATCAAACTGAGATAATACGGGGAAATAGCCCAACGAAGCTGTTTTGAAGCCCTCTTGATCGCATGTATTTCCAGCTCGCTCAGATTTAATATTGAAGCCAATGTCTCCACGTCACCGACACGGTTTTTCATCTGCCACTTCCAATTATCCCAGCTCTGCTCATCTGCCCCAAAATATTCCAAAATACGCTCCCTATTGCGCACGCTGCGCTCATGAAATCTCATTCCCGTTTCAATATTTTTCTCTATACTAAGATAATCAGCAATTTCCCTCTTGAGCCCCTCGGCTCTGCGTAAAGATATTTCGCGTTTTTCTTCCGGCGATTCAGTGCTTATATAACCTTCCCTAGACAAAAAAATCCCTCCTTGTTCTTTTTTTTAACCACAAACGAAGAGGGTCATCCTTATTTTTTGATGTTGTACCCTCCCCAACATGCCTGCGAGGTTAGCTGACGGGTTCGGGCAAGGGGACTGCCCTACCGGCAAAGCCGGATTCACCCCAAATTCTGGGTCCCCCACTCCGGTCGCGGGACCGGACTCGGCATTAAATCCACGGTGATTTGTTTATCATTATAGCATACAACGCTTTATTTTGCAATGATGCCCGCATACTTCAATATATGCACACCTGTATACAAGGATGCTAAAACTCCTTATTCTGATAGATTCTTAAAGAGGATATTATTGAAACGGCTACAATAATCAATAGAACAAACGGCAGGATATATACCAGACTGTTTAGAACATCCGGATCAGGCAACGTCAGCCCCATTTTAGGTATCATATTGGCTCCTACCATAATAATTCCCGTTGGTATAAATAAAACAAGCATCATTATCAAACGACCCTTTTCCATTCCGTACTTGAAAAGGAAAGGCAAGACCAGCGATATAAATAGAATGCTGACACCGGCCAACGAAAACGCCATACCTAGAGCTTCTTTGTATGGCAACTCCATTGATGCCTGATACAGCAGATTTATTACAAAAGCAGCACCGGATAGAAGCAAACCCAAAAGGTACTTGCTGAGCACCAAATCACGTCTGGAGACAGGCATGGTCAGGGCATATTTATCCCATTTTGCATACTCATCATAAGACATCGAGGTTACAGTAAGCATCACCATCATGATAGAAACAACCCCGCCAAAAAAGGCATTGTCCCCACTGGTAAGGGAAACAACAATGTAAAACACGAACATAACCAGCAAAACTCTGTATTGCTTTTTCAAATTAATAAGGTCCTTAATCAGGAGTCCTCTCATTGTCTTTTCGCCCCCTTAATATGGTAAAGCATGATATCCTCGATACTTGCCCGATCAATGGTTACTCTACCTCTTATTTTGTCTTTAAGAACAAGAGCCTCTACGCCAAAACTGTTTTTTCGATATCCCTTGACGGCCGAGGCATCAATCCCGGCAAACTCTTCTTCCGAGCACTTCAAAACCCCATAATCCTCAAGCAATTCATCCTTGTTCCGGCTAAAAAGGATTTTTCCTTGGTGAATGAAGGTAATATAATCGCAGGCTTTTTCCAAGTCACTGATGATGTGCGACGACATAAAGACGGAATTCTTCTCGTCTTGAATGAATTCCAAAAACACATCCAGTATTTCCTCACGCACGATAGGATCCAGGCCACTGGTAGCCTCATCCAGAATGAGAAGTTTTGTCCCGTGAGACAGTGCCGCGGCAATAGACAATTTCATTTTCATACCTTTTGAGTATTCCTTGATTATTTTCCCTCCCGGAAGGGAAAATTGTTTCCGCAGGGATTCATACTTAGCCTCATCCCAGGTTTTGTATAGATTCTTACAAATGCTGTTGACGTTCACTGCCGTCAAGTTGTCCGGGAAATAACTGTCCTCCATCACTACCCCCAAGTGTTCCTTGACCTGACTTAATTCCGTAAGGTTGTCTTTACCCAACACACTTATTCTTCCCGCATCCCTCTTGATCAAATCCAGGATAAGCTTGATAGTCGTGGTCTTACCGGCTCCATTTTCTCCGATAAACCCCATTATATATCCCCGGGACAGCTTAATATTCACTTGCTCCAGCGCAAAACCCTCGTACTTTTTTGATACATCCGCCAATTCTAAAGCATAATCCATTTTCTACTCCCCTTTGTAAATGAGGTTGAGCATTGCCACCAGTTCTTCCAATCGCAGCCCGCAGACCTCTGCTTTTTCCGCGATAGCCTGCATATGATCCTCAATTTCCCGTAGCTGCTGCTCTCTGATTAAATCAATATTTTTGCTTGCGACAAAACTACCTTTTCCGGTGAACGAAAAAATAAAACCTTCTTTTTCCAGTTCCTCATAAGCCCTTTTTGTGGTAATCACGCTGATACGCAGTTCCCTAGCCAGTAAACGCATGGAAGGAAGGGCGTCACCCTCCTGCAGCTTACCTGCGATGATTAGGTTCTTTATCTGCATGGCTATCTGCTCATATATCGGCTGTCCGCTGGAATTGCTGATAATAATATTCATCTTTCACCCGCCCTTATTGTGTATATATAATATATACAATATTAACTTTTTTGTCAACATTATTTTTCATCCATCGGACTGTGCCTATACCGGGCGCACCTACAAGAGGACCGGCAAAATCAAATAAATGGTTTTGCCAGTCCTCTTTTGGAAATGCTGTTTTCAGTTTTTTGTAAGTATATTTACTCATTCCGCGTAAGCGTATTCACCCATAAACAGTATTTCACCGCTGGCGTCATCACGGATAAAGTAGACAAAGGGTCTATCCGCTGTAAAAACAATCGGCTCTTCAATAGGCATACTGGTAAGTCCCATCTCAACACCGGTGGCAGCGGCCGCTTCTGTCCCATTCTCATCAACATCAATAAATGTTTTATGAATCACATCGGTAATAAACGTATTCTCGGAAATAGCCGTAAACATCTTTTTGAAATCCGCTTTATTCTTGTCAAATGCTGTTTTAATGCCCATTTCGGATAAGATCCCTTTTAATTGCATTTCAGATTCTATTTTGAATTTCGGCAGACTGATCTTGACTCTCTTACGCTCCATTTCCTCGATAACCTTATCCAAATCAATGTCCCGGCCCTCATGGAGCACTACATACATGCCGGTCTTGCCATCCTGATAGGGCAGCCTGACCATCTGCAGGTCTTTGTTTTCATAGTAATCAAAACTATCGGTCAGGTTCATAAAGTCGATTTGCTTTTTCTGATTATCTCTTCCGGTAAATTCCCTTTCTGCCGTGGCGTATGTCGGAAACTGAACATCCCATTCTCCCTTGAAGTAGATGGCGTTGACGATATAAGCCAGAAAATCGCTATCATCAATCAGCTCTGTTATTTTACCTTCCGTCTTATCAAAAACCCATTCGTTGATTCTTTTCACTGCGTCTGAAGCATCAACTTCCCCACTGGCGGCATCATAGTATTTGGCAATCACTGCCGCAAAGTCATCTGCAAATTGTACGTCACCGGAATAGTAATCCTTATTGAGCCATAGGGAATTGGCAATTTCTAGCCTTACCTCTTCCTTTTCTCCATATTCCCTGATGATTTGTTTCGCGAATTCGTTGAACTCATCCAGATTGGCGATTCCCAAAGCTTCCAGCATCTCTGCTTTTGTTTCGCCGTCTGCTCCCACTGCTGTCATTGCCAAGGCTAATTTTATACTCAACGGAGAAAACATGTAGTTCTCATCCTTCGGCATCAGCTCATTCAGTGCCCAGGCGAACTTTCTGGCTTGAGGGTTTTTGTCAACCCCTCTCACGTCAATTAAAAGCCTGTTGAAATCTTCCTCAGTGATTACACCCTTAGTAATCAAAACTTCCTTAAGCATCTTCCCTTCCACATCTTTGGCCAACAGTGCCGAGTAGCAAATATTTACCATGTCATTTCTTTGCAATTGATAACCGCTGGTAGATACGGCATACTTCGTATAGTTGTTGACCAAGAGTGCGCTTTCCACGCCCCTGTCATAGGCGTTTTCAACTGTTACTCCCTTGTGTCCCATAGCCGTAAGCAGCATTTTTACGAACCCCTGTCCCGTGATTTTCTCTGTCGGCCCAAAGGTTGTTTTGCTCGTTCCTTCAATATATCCCTTAGCAACGGCATATCCAATGTTGGCATGTGCCCAATGAGACTCGGCAATGTCGGCAAAATCTATGGGAGTATTTAATGATAAGGCCGCTTCATCTTCACCAACCATACGAAGCACCATCGTGACCGCCTCCGCTCTGGTCGTATGTCTCGTTAATTCATAGCCTTTTTCAGTCCCCTGAAACAACCCTAATTTGTTTAAAGTTTCAGCAGATCTTAAGGCCAGGGGTATTGTGAGGGCTTTCTCAGTGCCGGCCGCAGAGGATACGGATGCAGCAAAGATAAAAAGGACCATGAGGCTAGACAACAAGACACCAGCAACACTTTTTTTCATAATGCATCCTTCACCTTTCTCTTACATTCATTTTTACGATCTACCTAACTGACCCTTTCACAATAAAAAAAGTTCCGCCAGAAAAATTTTCCGTCTCTATGAATATGTTACAGATGGTAGTATACTTTATATTAACAGGAACAATTTGGGAGGAAACATTGGTTGATTATTTACTTCTGACTCTAATACCTTTCTTGACTCTGTTCGTCTCAGAATTAATACACCGGGGAAGCTTTGTGCACCCGTTACTTTGGATGATTAATTTCCCTGTCCAGTTCTTGGTAGGCTATTGCCTCATTTTCGGTCTGGTCAATACGTTTTTTATACTACCTCGCAGAATGTACAGCGTTTTCGGGGCTTTGTTTGTGACTCTCTTTTCTTTGCTGGGAATTGTCAGCCGTCAAAAGCTTCTACTTAGGGGTGAACCCCTTCTGCCGTGGGATTTCAGTCTTGGCAAGGAGGCCTTAAACATTTCTCAAACCTTTGAACAGTTCCCACTCCTGCCATTTCTCCTTATCCTCACAGCAGTTATTCTGTCCGTCGCCATTTATTTCATCTTTCTTACAATCCCCCGGGAAAAATATCACTTGCCGCAAAAAGTGACGATCTCTTTGCTCTCTTTTATCCTTTTCTATTCCCTATTAAACTCCGACCATTTAGAAAGCACTTTTTCCCTGCGTTTGATAAATTGGAATCAAAAAATGAATTATGAAGAAAACGGTGCAATGCTTGGTTTCATCTTGAACTCAAAATACCTTGCCGTCGAAAGGCCTTGTGATTATGAGAAAGATACGGTTCAAGAAGTAATAGGGAAACTGGCCCCAGCCTATCAAACCGATACCGGTTTTTCCCCAAACATTATTATTGTGATGAGCGAGGCCTTCTGGGATCCCACTGTACTGGAAGGAATCTCTTTCAATAAAGACCCTATTCCCTTTTTCCATTCTCTCCAGCAAGAGCATACTAGTGGTTTGATGCTCTCTCCCGTTTACGGCGGAGGAACAGCCAATACGGAATTTGAGGTCTTGACCGGACTTTCTACACAATTTCTTCCCCCCGGCATGGTCCCTTATGTGCAGGCTCTCCACCAACCCCTCGAAGCCCTGCCAACTATTCTGCGCAAGCAAGGATACGAAAGCACCGCCATTCACACCTATGATAATTGGTTTTACCGCCGCAACATCGTTTATCAGCATATGGGGTTTGACAGGTTCATCAGCAAGGAATTCTTTGCTGACCCCGAATACTATGGAGATTATATTCGCGACACGGAACTTTCGCAAAAAATCCTTGAAGTCCTGGAACAAACAGAAGAACCCGATTTCATTTTCGCCTTATCCATGCAGGGACACGGCCCTTATTCCAGCGAAGAAAATCCGGAAAACTCTATTAAAATCGGTGGCGACCTCAAACAGGAAACCAAATTTATTCTGGAAAATTATACTAATACCATTGCTGACGTAGACTATTCCTTACAGCTTCTCATAGAAGGATTGGAAAATACCGGTGAGCCCTCTGTCATTGTTTTCTTTGGCGATCACTTGCCGTTGCTCGGCAATGATTTCGATGTCTACAAGGAAACCGGCTATTTCAGCAACGATTCCACTTATGAAGACTATTTAAAAAAATATACCGTCCCCTTCGTTGTTTGGGATAACTTTTCCAATACCAGGGACAGCATCCGGCTCTCCTCCAGCTTTTTGTGCCCCTATCTGCTACAACGCGCTATGAAAGAAGGGAACCCACTGACTGACTTTCTCTCTGCCCTTAATAAGAAGGACACTAACGTGATAACCGTTTCTCACTATCTTCAATATGAGGACATTACGGAAGAAGAACTGTCACAATACAGGCTGCTTCAATACGACCTGCTGATCGGTAATAGATACACCTATATTTTCGAGCCCCTTCGCACCCCTGCGGCGAACCCTTTTTACGTTATCGGATTTGGCCCTGCCCATATTGAAAGTGTTGCAATCAGTGAACAGAATACACTTGAGGTTTGCGGCAGGAACTTTTCCCCACATCACCAAATCTATGTCAACGACAGACCTGTCACAACAAATTACGTCGATGACACCTTACTGAAGGGTATCCTACCTCTGAGTTACAGCAAAAAGCCCGAAGCTATAGAGATTCAGGTTAAACTAAGCGACAGCCTGAAAAACATCATCTCCGAATCTAATACCTTCTTGAAACCAGGCCAATAATTTGGGAAGATTGAAAGGCACCAAAAAGCCGTTTCACCGGTATGACCTTGAGAACAGAAGAACGGTTGCTAATATTTTATCGGCAGCACATACGGCTGCCTTGTAGATTTAATCGCCCACACCGCCTTTGGCGGCATAATCCTGGTAATTGCTCTCTTATCCGTGCCCCCCTCCATATCTAAGCGTTTTTGCAAGGGATTGAACAGGATTATTCTTATGTTTTTTCTATCCCATCCGGAGCGGCGATAGTTATCTTTTCAGTATTGAGCTTTTTGACCGTTCTCCTTGGCGAAAGGATATTATTCCGTACTGTTACATGATATAATGTTAACTATACCTAATAAGGATGTGAGACAGATTGAAAAACTTCATGGAAAGGGCGTTAAATGCCGGCAGGAAATATACTTTGCTTGATTTTGCGGTTTTTAAGTTGACCCTGTTTTCCCTTGGCATATTGGCCGGAATCTATTTTACCCAGTTTTTCTCAGGATACGTCGCACTTATTTGGGTCATTTTCGCTGTTTCTTATCTTTGGATCATGTATCGAACCTTTTTTAAGTACATGTAATATCTCCATGTATGCAATAGAACTACGATAGCATCTCTGCTTTCCGTATCAATTCTTTATTTTTGTCAATGACTGCTTTTTTGCAGTCATTGACATTTTTATTTTAGCATATTATTATATGTTTAAGTGCATACTTAATCATATAATACATAGGGGGTATAATTATGGTGACAGAATTGACCGCAGCCTTAAAAGCCTTGTCTGATGAAACCCGCTATGCCCTTATCACGTTACTTTTAAAACATGATTATTGCGTAAGGGCGTTAGCAAGACAGCTTGACATAAGCGAACCTGCAGTATCACAGCATCTAAAGCTACTCAGGAGTGCGGGACTTGTCAAGGGCGAAAAGAGGGGCTATTTTACACATTACAGCGTTAATCGGGAGATTCTAAAAGACATCGCCAACAAAATCATTGAACTTTCGGATACGATTCCTAACGGTAACGGTTGTCTAAAAGACAAGCCAAAAGCTAATCTTTTTCCAGAAAGGATGATACGCTTTGAAGATCATCGAGACTAAGCAACTGACAAAGAGGTTTGGTGACTTTACGGCCGTGAAAGGAATTGATTTTTCGGTTGAAAAGGGAGAGATCTTTGGATTCCTGGGCCCTAATGGGGCTGGAAAAACAACGACCATTAATATGCTGACCGGCCTTGCTAAACCAACCTCAGGCTCAATTACAATTGCCAATGTGGACGGCATAAAAAACATAAAAAAAGTCCAGCAGCTAATAGGGATCGTACCGGATGAAAGCAACTTATACGACGATATGAGCGGATTTGAAAATTTGACTTTTTGTGCCGCACTTTACGGAATGAAGAAAAGTAAGAGAGAGGCCAGAGCAAAACATTTATTGGAGTTATTCAATCTGTCCGATACGGGAAAAAGACCTTTTAAGGCCTACTCAAAAGGCATGAAAAGAAAACTGACTATTGCAGCCGGTATTATCCATGAACCTGAAATACTATTTTTAGACGAACCTACAACGGGAATCGATGTCGAAAGCGCCAGACAGATCAGAAAGCTTATCCATGCCCTTAACAAAAACGGCACGACGATATTTCTAACAACCCATTACATAGAAGAAGCCGAAAGGTTATGCCATAGGATTGGATTTATCGTAGAAGGTCGGATCGTTAAAATAGGAAAAACAAACGAATTACTACAGGAGGCCCAAAGGGAAAACACCGTAGAGTTTTCGTTGGAAGAAAGTACTGCCTCCCTCGTTCCTTCCCTCACTGAGGCCTTCTCAAAATTCAGTGTTAAAAAGGTCGGCGAGCACACGGTAAGAATCGTTTCAGAAGAAAAAATCGATTTAATGCCCTTTATGAAATTTTTCGACGAAAGAGGACTCTCGGTAAGAGAGGCTAGGATTATACATCCGTCTTTAGAAGAAATCTTTGTCAAAATAACCGGCATCGAAGCCGGCAAAATGAAAAAGGAAAAGGAGGGCAAAAGAAAATGAAAAAGCGACTTGCCTTCTACAGCATACTGATGAAAGATATGAAAAACTATTATTTGAAACCGCCTAATATCAGTTGGGGAATTATTTTCCCGGTAGCCTGGACGCTTATGTTTTTTTTAAGAACAGGAAGTCCGGTAGATATCAGGGAAATCCTGCCCGGAGTAATGTCTATGTCAGTCTTGTTTGGAACAACATCCATGCTTGCAGTGACTATTACCTTTGAACGAAAAAGCCGCTCCTTTGAAAGACTGCTGCTGGCCCCCATCAGTCTGAATCTCTTAATGCTGGCCAAGACAACCGGAGCAATCATCTTTGGCGTAATAAACGCTTTCGTACCGGTACTTTTTGCTTCCTTTTGGATCGATTTTTCAGGTGTAGATTGGGGAACCATGTTTTTGAGTATTATGCTTATCGCTGTGACTTCAACTTTTCTGGGTTTGTTTATTTCAGTCTCGGTCAGCGAGGTTTTTGAGGCCCAGACCTTTTCAAATTTCATCCGCTTTCCGATGATTTTTCTGTGCGGTCTCTTTATTCCGATTCAAGTCCTACCGGCAGCACTGAGGCCTCTTTCATACCTTTTACCTTTGACCTATGGAGCCGATATTTTAAAGAATTCCATCAATGGCAACGGATTTATTTCACCTTGGCTCAGTCTTCTTGTCTTGTTAGCTTACAGCTTCGGACTGTTTTTAACGAGCACATACAACATTAAGAAAAAGTGGATTTATTGATTTTGTCCCGGTGTTATTGACAAACGGAAGCCTTTTGTTTATAATCCCGTTTTCAACACTTGTAAAATATGAAAGAGAAGAAACCATGCTTAAATGCTGGGTTTTCTTCTCTTTTTGCGTTGCAAAAATGTTGTATGGAATCCTTAGTTTGAAAGTTTTTTTAGTTTTTTATTGAGCTC
>JAHDQS010000052.1 GCA_018433675.1 Clostridia bacterium | reverse complement strand
TTCCATTATATCATATAATACAACATCGTACAACATTTAAATTTGAAAAATTGACAATAAAAAAATCAGGATCCTTTTATTTAAGCGGTTCCTGATAGTATTAATCACTAATATTCAATTTACAAGTGTCGAAAACCCGACCTTGGCTCAGTCTTCTTGTCTTGTTAGCTTACAGCTTCGGACTGTTTTTAACGAGCACATACAACATTAAGAAAAAGTGGATTTATTGATTTTGTCCCGGTGTTATTGACAAACGGAAGCCTTTTGTTTATAATTTCCGTATTAGAGGGAGTAGCTGCCCTAAGGGGATTAAAGTCGTCAAGACGGAAGATTTGCAGATTCCCGGCTTTAATGACGGAACGTTTGGCAAGACTCTAAAACAAACACCACTGTAAAGAGCGGTGTTTGTTTTGGGGTCTTTTGTTTTTACATCATAAAAATACAAGCCAGGAGGTCCTTACTGATGGAGGAATTACTATCCACCTATCTCTGTTCTTTTCCTACACTGCTATTGCTTATGGTTATTGCTTTGACGCTGTTCACGCTCTGCAAAGGTGCCGACATTCTAATTGATGAAGCCGTGTTGCTTTCTCTAAATTGGGGAGTCCCCCAAATGATTGTCGGTGCCACCATCGTCTCCCTCGGCACAACACTTCCTGAGGCTAGCGTTTCCGTGTTGGCAGCCTTCAAGGGAAATGCCGACTTGGCATTGGGTAACGCCATCGGCTCTATCATAGCTAATACCGGCTTGATTATAGGCGTAGCAACAATGTTCGGTCGTCTGCCGGTAGATAGACTTGTTGTGGAACGGCAGGGTAAAATACAACTGAGTACCGTCTTTTTGTTAGCCTTAGTTAGCCTTCCTGTCTTATCGCCGGGACCGGGCGGCAATATCAGCCGGCCTGCCGGAATAATGTTTGTTATACTGCTGGCGGCTTATACCATCCTTTCCATTCGCTGGACAAGGTTCCCCGAATCTACTCAGGCCAACCAGCAGGAGTTTCTTTTGGCTATTGATGTTGAAACGCCGAAAAAAAACATAGGACATGATCTAAAAAAAGATAAAATCTCTCTTCTTCCTCAGTTTCTGAAAATGATATTTGGCATGACACTGGTCATAATGTCCTCCAAGATTCTAATACAATCCGTTGAAATCACGGCACTGCGTGTGGGTATTCCCCAAAGCATAATCGCAGCTACGCTAGTCGCTTTTGGTACCAGTTTGCCTGAACTGTTCGTAGCCGTTAATTCCGCCAGAAAAGGGCATGGCGAACTCGCAATCGGAAATATTGTCGGTGCCAACATTCTCAATGTCCTTTTTGTCGTAGGTAGCGCTGCCGCAGTAACAAGCAAAGGACTCATGGTCCCTACGAACTACTATCGGCTCCAAATCCCTACAATGCTTATAATATCGTTATTGTTTTTCTTTTTTGCCAAACGAGATTATAACGAAATCACCAAAAGGAATGGACTCATCCTTTTGGTGATTTATCTGTTTTATCTTGCGCTGAACTATATCTGGATTTAAACATGAATTATTCCTTTATCCCTTACGTAGTCCCTGACGCAGTGTAAAGGTTGTGATAAACCAACTTCCCACCCTCTCGAACACTTTCCATCAAAGAAATACCTTCAGCGCAAAACGCTTTCTCCCCTTTTACTACACTCGGCACTTTCTTCGACAACACGACCTGTCTCCCTAATGTGATGTGTGGAGAAAACTTTCTTCCTTCTCGGGGATACCCTAACTTTGCCAATTCTTCTTGCAAACGCTCATATAGAAAATCCAACTCGCGATTAGGCTTTAAGCCCAACCAAATAACTTGCTTATCCCCTCGGACAAAGCTACCTAATTCGCCAAGCTGCAGCCGCAACGGAAAAAAATCGCAGGCCAAAACTGTCCTGTCAATGGCCTGCCGCAATCCTTCAACATCCTTACACTCAACTTCACCTATAAAACGAAGGGTAAGGTGAAAGTTTTCAGATCTGGTAAAGCTTCCTGTTTGGCTGAATTTCCTTACTTCATGCTGAACCTGTGACAAATGTTCTTTTATCTGCCAAGGAAAACGAACAGCAACAAACACACGCATAAAACATGGGGTCAGGCTTGAATTATTCCTTTATTCCGTTCCCCTTCTCCCACCTTTCTATTACTTCTTCAACGTATGACGTTCCTTTGCTCTCGCCGGATTTTATCTTTGATATCATCGACGGGGGCAAATTTAGTATTTGGGCCAACTCCTTCGTTTTTGGAGCTGGCTCACAATATTTTTCACTAAGAATAACTATAGACTTCCGAATATCTGATACCCTTTGGATTTTTGTCCTTCTAGCAATCTCACCGATTGTAATGTTCTCATTACTACATATTTCCTCAATTATCTCCAAAACATCCGGTTTCTGCCCCGTTACCACTTCCGAATCTTTTCTACCATCGTCGCTTGCGATACTGTCAATACTACTATTACTACTATTACTACTATTACTACTTTTTATCCCTTTGCTCCCTACAGACTCCCATTGTTTTATATCTTCATACATATCTTCAATGTCTGTTATCTTATCCTGGCCTTGATTAATGAACTGAAGATAATTCCTTATCGCTTTCTCCCTGATTTTTCCAAACAAATTCAAGGCTTCATCAGTATCAACCAATCTGCCCTTTTCTCTTCCCATATAATAAGAGTGGCTGCTCCATTTATAGTCCAAGCCTCTCCCGATGCCCGCTTCTAAAGGGTTCCTGTGAATATACTTGACAAGCTGCAGAAAATAGCCTTCCTTATTGCACAACAATGCCTTGTATCTTTGCTGAAATACATGACCCGTCCTCTTGTATATACGATTAAACCATTGTGTATATACCTGCTGGACTCGCTGCATGATACAGGATAACGAAATATCATGCACTCCTATTAAAAAATGCGCGTGGTTATCCATTATACAGAACGCATACAGGTTAAAACCTAATTCCTGCTTATATCGATACAATATGTTTAAATATTTTTCTTTATGTAGTTCCCCCAAAAACACTTTTTCTCTGTTGTTGCCTCTAACTATAACGTGGTATAGGGCCCCTGCATAATGAAGCCTGCATTTTCTTGCCATTTTCATCACCAAATCAATCGTATCATTAATAAGTGAATATTTCAAGAATAAGTGAATTTTTCAAGCCTGACCCCATGTTTTACCATGTTTTTATTTGATTATTCTAATCATCCAGTCCTCGTCCTGTTCTTTCACCAATTCAACACGTTCACCCGTTACTTCATATTGCCAATAGCTAACCGGTCGGGTGCCATTCACCTTGATATCCCAGGTTTTTGTCAAGGTAACAAGATACCGCCCCTCTCCTGCTGAAACACATTTCGTCTCCAGCAGACACCTGACCTTCAGTCCCGGATATTTCCCCCCGGTTCTCACTAAAACCTCTTTTGAGCCGTTCCATTCCGGAAAATCCGGTTGCATTGCAGTAACCAGATAAATCGCTTTCCCGGACTCGTCGCTTCCCCTATCCTTATCTACGCGAGCTGCTACCTGTGCGTCTTTTCTGTTTATTTCCTCTAAATATTCTTCAGCCTCAGTAACCTGCATATTCCACAATTCCTCGCTGCCCTTTTTATCTCCTTTGAAAACAATCTCTGCTAAATCCTCGGGGAACATTTCTCTGATAGATTTTTCCCACATTCCCCCGTCCATAGCTTCTTTATATTCTATCATCTCATATTCGCCATTTTCCTGCTGTTTCAACTGTATTCTAACCGGACCGCCTCCGTTGCCCGACACAGTCGTGAAAACACCGTTCTCAAAGCCAAACCAACGAAAGCCTACCAACAAATAAACATTAGTGAGCCCATTATCCTCTTCCATCCGATAAATCTTATGAGCCTCTATTGCTTTTTCCCCCACCCGATAAGACCTTCTGTTTATCGCAAGAATGCAAGCAGAAATAACCTCATCCATATTTCGCATATCTGTATCCTGTGGAAGAAAACGCTTAGGTTTACCGGACACATTTTCAAACATCTCGTAATCAGCATCAACCATATCAAATGAAGAAGATCTCACAACTGCCCCGTACTTATAGAACCACTCTCTGCCGCTATTTATTCCTATCCCTTTTTCCTCATCAAGTACTCCCATAACTTTAGCACAAGCTAGCGCCATAATATATTCTCTCAACCCGTCCTCATTGCCCTCCATAAAACTTTCAAACATATATTCCATAGCCGGCTCACCCAGATCTGCAAGTTCAATAAAAGCTTCGCTGCTAATAATATAGTCGAAAGGATTGGAAGATGCGACAGGGCCGTCAGTTATTATTTTCCCCAACAGCAATTCAACCTTAACTCCTACCTCATCGTCCGCATACTTATTATCCAATACGTTCGGCTGAGCTTCCTGCTGTGGGTTAGCCAGTAATCCCACCGTCACAGCAATAACTATCAAGATCGCTACTGCAACAACCCAAAATGCCGGTTTCTTATAGTTTAAGATGTTTTTGATACGCGTTTTCACATCGCCCTCACCAAAGGCCAAGGGGCTTATGAGACCGCTTTGCTTTACGGCCAGAGCAAGCAAGGAATTGGAGTAGCTTACCCGAATATCTTCACCTGACTGCCTCATTACGCTTTCATCGCAAGACATTTCCATATCCCTTATCATAAGAAAATAGGAAAGCCAGATCAGGGGATTAAACCAATGCAGCGCAAGGACCAGAAATGCCAATGGTTTAATAAGATGATCCCGACGCCTGATATGTGTTTTTTCATGTTTGATAATATAGTCCGCTTCAGCCCCCGCCAGGCCTGACGGCAAGTAAATCCGTGGTGTGATCAATCCAAGGACAAAAGGCGTCTGAATACGGTCCGTTTCATATATATTATCACTAACAAGAATAGCGGTTGTAAGCTTTCTTTTTAACCTAATATACGACGCAAATGCATAAAGGAGAAACCCGGCAATTCCCAAGAGCCATATTGTTGAGCCCAGTTTGATTACACCTCTCCGGGTGTCAACATTTTCAGGAATCCCAGAAACGGCACCCTTCGAAGATTCAAACAGCGGTGCAGAAAATTGCGGATCATAACCAACCGTATTCTCTACTCTTTCGCTTTCGTAGTTATAGGCCGAAACCTCCACCTTATCTACCGGCAACAGGCTCCAGGAACTTTCGAAGGAAAAAGGACAAACAAGTCGAAACAGCACAACCAGCCAAAGGAGATAGGAAAAAACCTTCGGAGCTCTTTTTAATAACAACCTAACCACAATAACGGTCAAAACAACGTAACTGGCTGTTAAACTCATCTCAAGCACCATTAAAAAAATACCGCTCATTCTGCCACCCCCTCGAACATTTCCATCACTGCCTCATGTTCTTACATAGATTTACCTGAATAGACCTCTGCGGTAAGTTTATCAGAGTAAACCTCGTCTGTCAATAAGGACCTCGTACTTATACGAAACTTACTTTAGTGCTTACTTCAGTACCTCAGTACTTCTGTAACTGGGCACACAACTCGCCGTAGCCGTCCCTACTGTAAAAGTGCCCTCCAGAAAAGGCCTGTATATTTCGTTATCTTTCATGATATCTCTTAAGGTATTAAAAAAAACCCAGCCAAGCTGATATTTCTACATTCTATTTCCCCGGAAATATCCTTATATCTGACAATAGGATCTGCAACAAGCTGATTATATAAGGAAACATAAAGTAGAAATTTGTGGTAATGGCGCTGAGCTCTGGTTTCTCCTCTATAAACATTGATTGAATACGACAGCTTTTTGAAAGGTATAAAACGGAATACCGATAGGCAGTATAAGCTCTCTATAAGAAATACTGCCACAAAACTAACCGCCGAGCTTCCTATCACAGAATGCCGGCGGTTAGTTCGTCGCTTCTTCAATCATTCTCTTCAGTTCCTCCGCTTCCTTTCTTGACAGCTTCTTGTCTCTCAAAAAAGTTGCCAAGAAAATCGGTAAAGAATTGTCAAATGCTTTTTCTAACAGTACCTCGCTCTCATATTTCTGAACTTGCTCACGTTTTATCAGGGCTGTCACTGTGGCGTCTTCATTTTTCAAGATACCACGTCCCGACAGCTTCCTTATCATTGTGTAAGTGGTAGGTTTTTTCCAGCCAAGCTTTTTAAAACATACCTTGGTCAATTCTGTGGAGTTGACCGGCTCGAAATCCCAGATGATATCTAAGAATTTATACTCCGCATCAAAAAGCTTATATTTTTCCATAACCCTTTCCCCCAAATCGGTTGATTCGAATTTGAGTCTATCAGGATAAACCTCCCTTGTCAAGGGGTGACGTACTCCGTCTGTGTGACGTACTCCGTCGACAAGCTTTTTTCCTTTTCACGTAGATGGTATTAACATCAGGGGAAAACAGGGGGTCAGGCTTGAAATATTATCTTTTTTAATTTTGCTTGTATTTCGTCTTTTTTAAATATGCTTGTAGTGTATAAATACTTTTTAGTTATTAATATCATAATGTTTACTTTAAATTATTTCATGCGCACAACAGTGTAA
>JAHDQS010000047.1 GCA_018433675.1 Clostridia bacterium | reverse complement strand
TTCGTCAGGCCAGAGATTTGCCGCCACCTTCCTTCGCACTCCACCTCACGATGGACGCGCTTGGCCTTGGCTATACACTTCCCACTACCGGGCGTGTTCGGGACTTTCACCCGTTAGACTGCGCCCATGCCGGGCGCACAACAAAAATACCTGGGATAGAAATCACCTCAGGTATTTTTGACAACCAAAAAGAGACAACTATAATTAGCTTTCGCAGGCATAGGATCAGGAAAATACTTGTTCCAACGGGATTTCCAAGCCTTCAAATATCATTGACTCCACCGTCTCTGCTTTTTTATAAACACAATGCTCTTTTATGTCCTGCTCAACGAAACGGTACGTGTACACATCTTGACGCCAAGGGTTAACAATCCAGTATTCTTCGATTCCACTGTATAAATAGAGATTCAGCTTTTTCAACATGTCCTTTTTCTGTGTCGATTCGGACAAGACCTCGACCACTAAGGTGGGAGTTCCTGTGTATCGGCCTTTTTCATTGATATTCTCGGTATCGCAAATCACAATAATATCCGGTTGAACAACATTTTTTTCGTTATTTTTAGTCAGCGTCACATCAAAGGGTGCGGTCAGCGGCCTGCATTTCTTCCCTTTAAACCAGTTGTAAAACATATTAAGCATTTCTACAATGATGTTTTGATGGTCATATGACGGGGAGGCCAGCAGGTATACTTCCCCATCGATATACTCATAGCGATTCTCACTCTCCTCAGAAAGCTTCAGAAAATCCTGATAGGATATTCTCTCATTCTTCCAGTCATAGTTTTCGGCCTCTTCTGCCACATTGAAACAGTTTTTAATTGTATCTTGATATTTTTTGATGTGTTCCGTCTGTATAGAAACGATCGTCCGGCCATCACTTTAACAAATTTGATATAAATGGTAAAATACTTATACGGTCGTGCTGTATAAAACAGTAAAGCCGGAACATAGAAACGGAGAATTGTAATGGAAGATAAATTAATTAAAAAAAGCATAAATGAAATTGCGCGTAAATACACAATTGATTTTTTGGTTTATTTCGGGAGCTATCAGACAAAATACTATACTTCCGAAAGTGATATTGATATCGCTTTTTTATCTTCAAAAACGATAGATAACGAAAAAAAAGTTAGCCTTCTTGAAGATTTGATTTTATATCATCGAAAAAGTGAAATAGATTTGGTCGATCTTAGAACTGCGGAACCTCTTTTAAGATATGAAATAGCCAAAGAAGGTAAAGTTTTATACGAAAAAGAAGACGGCCTATTTGATAGGTACAGCTTATTCTACGTAAAAAGGTATTATGAATTGAAGCCTCTGATAGATGAACGAACAAAAAATATCGGCAAAAAAATAATGGAGGTGATCCACGATGCCGGATAACGCTATAATATGTGCAAAACTGGAAGTAATGCTCGGATACTATCAAGAACTTAGACAGGTTGTTGAAAAAATTACTATTGATAACTACAAAAAGGACATCCTGGTGAAGCGAACAATAGAAAGGGAAATTCAACTGATTGTAGAAAGTGCCACAGACATTAATAACATGTTATTAAAGAAGATAAACAAAGGCCCCGCAAAGGATTATTTCAACTCATTTATTGAACTTGCCGAGAATAATATAATTGAGATGGATTTCGCTCTCCAAATAGCGCCATCAACAGGATTAAGAAATATTCTTGTACATGAATACAATAGAATTGATGATAATATCGTTTTTAATTCGGTTGGAAATATTATTAAATACTATAAAAGATATTTTGAAGAAATATCGGGATATCTTGGTTGTGTGTAAGTCAGCTTCTTAGGTACACACATGTGCTGTTTTTCTTGACATAATCCATAAGCTAGCTTATAATTTCTTTAAAATACTATACAGGCTTTTATTACTGACGGTTAAATGTGGGCAAAACCACAGGGGAATAGAAGCCGAGGATTAGCCGACCGTCTGGGCAACATTTCATTGGATGTTGCTCTTTTTGTTTTATTTAAAGAGCAATCAGTTATCCGAAAAAATGGGAGGTGTGTTTATGAACAACCAAGCATGGGAAAATTTCAACAGCGGGAACTGGCAAGAAGAAATTGATGTCCGGAATTTTATCCTAACAAACTATACTCCATACGAGGGCAATGAAGAATTCCTCTCGGTACCGACAGAGCGTACTAAAATGCTGCTTAAAAAGCTGAATCATTTATTGGAATTAGAAAAGGAATTCGGCGGTGTTCTTGATATTGATACTCAGACAGTCAGTTCGTTAAAGAATTATAGTCCTGGGTATTTGAACAAAGAAATCGAAATCATAGTCGGTCTCCAAACCGATCGTCCTTTAAAAAGGGGAGTAAATCCCTTCGGTGGAGTAAACATGACCCGTAAAGCATGCGAAGCATATGGATACAAGCTCTCCGATAAGATTGAAAATGAATTTCGCTACAGGACAACTCACAATGAGGGCGTTTTCCGTGTATATAACGATCAGATTAAAGCCGCCCGGCACAGTGGGATTATTACCGGCCTGCCTGACGCTTATGGCCGGGGCAGAATTATCGGTGATTACCGCAGAGTGGCACTCTATGGTGTCGATAAACTGATCGCCGAAAAGGAAAAGGATAAAGCTCTTGTCGGCGAACGGAATATGGATGCTGACAATATACGTTTGCTCGAAGAGCTATATCAGCAAATCACATTTTTAGGCTACCTAAAAGATATGGCTTTCACGTATGGCTATGACATTTCTAAACCGGCCTTAACTGCCAGAGAAGCGGTACAATGGCTATATTTTGCCTACTTGGCCGCGATCAAAGAACAAAATGGCGCCGCTATGAGTTTAGGACGCGTAAGTACTTTCCTTGACATTTATTTTGAAAGGGATCTCAAAGCCGGAGTAATTACTGAGCAGCAAGCTCAGGAGATTTTTGACGACTTTGTCATGAAACTGCGTATGGCCAGACAACTGCGCACACCAGGTTACAACGAGCTTTTTGCCGGCGACCCTATGTGGATTACCGAAGCAATCGGCGGTATGGCTGAAGACGGCAGGACCCTCGTAACCAAAAGCTCCTTTCGCATCCTTCACACACTCTATAATTTAGGCCCGTCGGCGGAACCAAATCTTACAATACTATGGTCAAGCCAATTGCCGCAAAGCTTCAAGCGTTATGTCGCCAAAGTATCCTGTGATACAGCCGCCATCCAATATGAAAATGACGACCTGATGCGGCCTGAATTTGGCGATGACTATGCCATCGCTTGCTGTGTATCCGCAATGAAGATCGGCAAAGATATGCAGTTTTTTGGTGCAAGAGCGAATCTTGCCAAGCTGTTGCTGATGAGCCTTAACGGAGGGCGTGATGAAATAAGCGGGCAGCAGGTCGCCCCCCTGCACACTCCTTATGAAGGCGAATACTTGGAGTACGATAGAGTTTTGCCATTGATAAATATCTACCGCGAATGGCTGGCCAAAACATATGTTAACGCCATGAATATCATTCATTATATGCATGATAAATACGCCTATGAAAAAACACAGATGGCTTTGCACGATACTACGGTACACCGCTTTATGGCCTTCGGTATAGCGGGAATGTCCGTACTTGCCGATTCACTATCGGCGATAAAATACGCGAAAGTGAAGTGTATCCGGGATGAAACCGGCTTAATAAGAGATTTTGAAATATCCGGCGAATATCCCGCTTTTGGCAATGATGACGATCGCGTCGATGACATTGCCAAAGAGCAGATCAGTCTATTCTTTGAGGAGTTGAAAAAGACTCCCGCATATAAAAATGCCGAACATACGTTATCAATCCTAACAATTACCTCTAATGTGGTATATGGCCGAATGACCGGTACAACCCCGGACGGAAGAAAAGCCGGTGAGCCATTTGCTCCCGGTGCGAACCCCATGCACAACCGCGAGAAAAATGGCGCACTGGCCTCTCTGAACTCAGTAGCTAAGCTACCTTACAACCTTTGCAAAGATGGCATTTCGAATACATTTACTATTGTCCCGCAAGCACTGGGGCACAATAAAGAAGAACAATACACTAACTTAACAGCTATTCTCGATGGTTACTTTATGCAAAAAGCGCATCACATCAATGTCAATGTACTCAACAAAGAAACCTTGATGGATGCATATAATAATCCGGATAAATATCCTAATTTAACTATTCGTGTTTCTGGTTATGCTGTTAACTTCCACCGACTCTCCAAAAAGCAACAACTAGAGGTTATATCCAGGACTTTTCATGAGGCCCTATGATGAAAGGGCGAATCCATTCACTTCAAAGCTTGGGTGCTGTTGATGGACCAGGAATACGCTATGTTATATTTATGCAGGGATGTACATTACGCTGCGCCTATTGCCACAACCCGGATACATGGGCCGTGACTTCCGGTGAAGAATACAGCGTTGATGAACTATTGACAAAAATCTTGCGGTATAAACCTTATTTTGCCGTAAACGGCGGTGTAACAGTCTCCGGTGGAGAGCCCTTGTTACAATGGCCGTTCATAGCGGAATTATTTAGGCGGCTGCATGAAGAGGGTATCCACACATGTCTCGATACCGCAGGAGTGGGAGATTTGGATGGGGCAAGGGAAGTGCTGCTTTTGACAGATTTAGTCCTTTGTGATTTGAAATTTTCCGATGAAGCGGCTTATCTGCATTACTGTCAAGGAGACATGAACACTGTAATCTCCTTTTTGAAATTGACAGAGTCTTTGGGTGTCCCCTTGTGGATCAGGCATGTTGTCGTCCCCAAATTGACCGACAGCAAGGAAAATATTTTGACAATCTCCTCAATAGCCGCACAATTTTCCAATCTGCAGAAGCTGCAACTGCTACCCTTTAAAAAAATATGTATTAACAAATATAATGCTATGGGCCTTCATTTCCCGCTAAGTGATTATGATGAATGTCCGGATTCTAGTATTGAAAAGCTGTCTAAATTGGCAGAAGATTATTTGGCTACAGTAATAAAAGCAGAAAGAAGTAAAACCATGACGGTTCTATAGGGTTTTCTTCGGCTTAAGAATTTCCGGCTTGATGCAATAAACGGCTACCTTCTGTTGAGGATTTTATTTACCTGCTTTTGTGAAACTGTTACCAGTGACAGGTGGAACAGCCGATGGAACCTACCCTCTCGGCATTTTATATCTAGGATTGCAAAAATCCATTGCAATTAGTTGATTACAGCAGTTGACACGCACCAAACATAGATATAAAATGCATCTAGGGAGGTGCTTTCATCATGGCTAAGGGTACGCAAATTATCAACGGAACTGAGTATGTGTTCGAAGATCAGCCCTACTGGGATGCCAAGAAAAAGCGTGGGGCACATAAACGGATCTACATCGGAAAACTCGTAAATGGCGAGTTCGTGCCGAACAAGAAGTATCTTCTGGAGCAGGAACTGGCAGAGACCAGAAAGAGGATTCAGCCAGGGCCTGTGCCATCTGATAAAAGTCTTCGTCAGTTCTATGGTGCTGTTTATTTACTTGAGCAGATTGGAGAATCCACTGGAGTTGTCTATGACTTAAAACGCAGTTTCCCCACCACCTATCGGCAGATGCTCTCGATTATCTATTATCTGATTCTAGAAAACAGTCCATTGTACCGGTTCTCTAAATGGAGCCGAACACATAAACATCCTTATGACAAAGACATTCCTTCACAGCGAAGCAGTGAACTTTTATCCGCGATTGATGAAGCAGGAAAGATGAACTTCTTCAGCCAGCAGGCTGAACGCCGCTTGGAAAAAGAGTTTCTGGCCTTTGACATCACTAGCATATCCTCCTATTCACAGCTTATAAAACAGGTCAAATATGGCAAGAACAAGGAAGGTGACCGACTCCCCCAGATTAATCTGGCCCTGCTGCTGGGGGAACAGTCCGGGCTACCTGCCTATTACAGAAAACTGCCTGGTAATGTCTCGGATGTCAAAACCGTCACAAATCTTTTGAAAGACATTACCTTCCTCAAGCTCGATAAGGTGAAGTTGGTGATGGACCGTGGCTTCTACAGTGCCGATAACATCAACGCTTTGTATAAGCACCACTACAAATTTCTAATTGGCGCTAAGCTCTCACTGTCGATAGTGAAAAATAAGCTGGGTGAAATCAGGAATGAACTAAAAACCAGAAAACACTACTACCCAGAAGCTGGTCTCTTTGCTCTCAGTTTTCTTGAGATTTGGCCCTATGAGGACATCAAACCGCGAAGCGGTAAAGAGGTCCGTGAAAACCGGCGAGTCTACCTCCACTTCTATTACAATGACCGAAAAGCAACAGATGACCGAACGCGATTCTATCATGAACTAGATGCCCTGGAGGAGGAACTACGTAACGGTCATCTAAATCCTGAACACGAGAAGAAATACAGCAAGTATTTTGATGTGACCAAGACGCCAGTCAGAGGAATAAAGATAGAGCCGAAACAGGCCGCCATTGCCACGGCTGAGCAAAACTTCGGATACTTCGTGCTGATATCAAACGGCATCAGCGACTCGATGGAGGCCCTTCAAATTTACAGAACCAAAGATGTGATCGAAAAAGCCTTTGGCAATCTGAAAGAACATCTGAATATGCGAAGAGAGTCCGTAGCTTCAGAAGAAGGGCTGGAAGGGAAACTGTTTCTGCAGTTTGTTGCACTAATCTACCTGTGCCAAATCAAGAAGGTCATGGATGAAAAGAAACTCTTCTCCAAGTACACCCTGCAGGAACTGTTAGATGAACTCGATATCATTGAATTGGATCAGCACCCTGGAAAGCGCGCGCACGTCGGAGAGATTACAGGAAAGCAACGGGCCATCTATGAAGCCATGGGAGTGGCTATCCCAACCTAGATATAAAACACCGGGACTTTAGGTTTAAAACCTCGTTTTCGACAGTTAAAAAGAAAAAAAGAGATGGAAAACCGCATGCTTACTCGGTTTCCACCTCTTTTTCAGATGTTAAAAATGTTGTATGTAATTGTTACTCTGAAATTTTTTTAATTTTTTTATTGAGTTCCTTCGGTTGGTAGTATTTTTTGTCCAGGTTTAAATTAAAAATTGCATTAAGGGCTGTGCATATTCGCGAACCATTGTATGTAGAAAGATAGTACATGTCCTGTACATTTGCCACTTCCATATTTTTTAACCGTACTTTTTCTATAAAAAACAATCATCAGTATTGCAGCAATAAGAGCCAAAATTGAGCCATAGTAAAAAGGGACTCTGTTGTTGATGTTGTCATAAAGCAAGCCTGCAATAACGCTGGCAGGAAGAAGTGTTATGCCGACAAGAGAATTGTATATTCCAAGACCTGTGCCTCTTTTTCCACTGACAATAATGTCTGAAACTAAAGCCTTTTGTACTCCATCTGTAGCTGCACTATAAAGTCCGTACAAGGCAAAGAGCATAACCATGAGACTTATATTATTCGTTCTTCCAAATCCAAAATATAGGATTGAATACAACAGATAACCGAAAATAATTAATCTCTCTTTGCCAATTTTATCTGCCAATATTCCTGCCGGTACGGAAAAAACGGCCGAAACGGCATAAAAGATCAGATAAATAATCGGAATCAAAGAATCTCTGATCCCAATATCACTAGCTTTGACCAAAAGAAGCGCATCTGTGGAGTTTCCCATCGTAAATATGAATACGATTCCTAGAAAAGCGTAATACTTTTTCGAAAAATCCCTTAACGTAATTTTTTCAAGAGGTGCTAGTTTTTCGGATTTTGCTTCCTTAACGAAACAGATAATATTAATTAATCCCAATAAGCCTGGTATGGCTGCAAAAAGAAATACCAGACGATAGTTGCTTGGAAAAAACCACAAAATTCCTGTGGCCAGAAGTGGCCCAATGATTGCACCACTATTGTCCATTGCTTTGTGAAAACCAAAGCTTTTTCCTTTTGCCCCTACTTCTGAGGACGCAGCGATTAAACTGTCTCTTGGGGCTGTTCGAAATCCTTTGCCAACTCTTTCGGCAAACCTGATCATTAAAACCTGCAAGGGGGAGGTGACAACAGAAAATAGCGGTGAGAAAGTTGCCGTAAAAGCATACCCTATGATCATAAAAGGCTTATTCTTTCTGATCTTGTCACTCCACCAACCTGATAAGGCTTTAATGATTGATGCTGTACTTTCCGCAATACCTTCAATCAAAGAAAGCTCTGTTTTTGTTGCTCCTAAGGACATTAAAAATAACGGCATGATAGAATAAATCATTTTCGTCGTCGTATCCGTAAAAAAACTGGTTAGCCCCACAAAAAAAATATTTTTCTCGACCCCTAAAATATTCCTTTTTCCAAGTGTTTTCTCCTTGCTCATCTTTCTGACCCTCTTCAGCATTCTGATATACTAAGTCACTGTACTTTTCAAAAGCGTTCTTGATTTGTTAAATTTGATTTTTTACTGTTATTCTCTCCGATGAATGGAAAAAATCTCTTGCTTTATTTTTTTATGCCAAGAGATAAGCTTCTGAAGTTCTTCCTCTTCCATCTCCGCAAAAGTAAACTTTTTTATCGTTATTTCCTTCTCAAGTTCCTTTAGATATTTACCACATTCATTTATAAATTCACAGTATTCTTCATCCCTTCTCTCATTGAAAAGAGCTGTCACTCTTTTTCATGATCCTCGTCAAAAAAATACTTTCCATCAACAGGATTTCACCATTGTTCAATTCAATATCTTGGGATATCTTCTTCAAAGCTGCATAATTCTTCTCATTGTCAGGAAGAATCCACATGGATTGCTGAATATTTACAGCACCTATTTTCTTAAGCCCCATCCAGATTGCAACTCTATGTCTCGACGGTTCCGTTGGCAAATTGTAATTAATGACAAGCCATTTTATTTTTTTTATCACCTTTAACTTCTTATAATATCCGTTACAATTATACCATCATATTGTAATATTCGTTACAATACACAAATAAATAATCACTATGCCAATGAGCTCCGTTGCATCGACAAGCAATCCAAGCACAACTTGACACTTTTAAAGGAGAAGGTGTTTACATCGTAAAACACGACGTCAACTTGTTCGTTGAACAAATTCCTTTCCCTAAAATACAAGTTTTCTTCAAGAACCTCTTTATGTAAATTGAGTTTATCTAAAGCACGGTAAAAGTGCTGCAGTTTTACTTCCGACTAGCTGTAAATTTTCATGTTACTTTTTAAATATATATTTACAATTTATCATAATATGTGTAAAATGTTACTATGGAGTTGGTAATTAATGAATCGTAAAGCATTTATAAGTAAAGCAGACGAAAAGCTGAAAATGATCAGAGTTGAAAATGATCTTACTCAGGATAAAATGGCTGCAACTCTGGGAATATCCAAAAAAACACTGATACAGATTGAAAAGGGCAGAGCTTCCTTAGGATGGTCAGGTGCCGTTACCTTATGCACAATTTTCAGGGACAGTGAAGTCATTGCGATGACCTATGGTGGTCAGCCTCTGGATATTATCCTTCTATTGGCTTTTAATAATCATGAACAGCATTACGAAAAAACAATGGGAGGTAAGATTTGGTGGAAAGACATAGAAACAAATGGGCTTAATAAAATTCAACAGAATATCATATCCCAGCACTATAGAATTCTGGATCATGAAGAAAGAAGAATTTGCTCGTCTTTTGATTACGAATACATTAAAAAAAGATTGTATGAAATAAAAAAGTAAATTGAGATAGGAGGGAGAATAAAATGGAGCGAAAAAGAAGTATTTTAGGCTGGATCGGGGTATCAATAACCGTTATTTTTTCAAGCATTTGGGCCTATTGGGGTGCTTTTGAAAATTTTCATGAAGGATGGTATTCTACTTCTATTTGGGAGAACCTCTTTATGTTTTTCTTTCAATATATGTTATTTACTATTATTTTTGTACTGTTAGCTTTAATCATTTTAAAGTGGAAAAAAATAGGGTTAATAGTCCATCTGCTTGCAGGCGTTTTTTGTATCTTCTTTTTTTCCGGAGCCAGTTTTAGTGTGCTGGGATTACTAATTGTCATACCCTTTGCAATAATGGGACTAATCTATTACTTTGGTGAACCTTATCCCCTGAAATGGGCGTACAGGTTAATAATATTTGTCCCGCTAATCATTATCCTAGTTATTACTATTCCCCAAGGAATCAAGGTATCAAAAAGAATTGATACTGGTGATTTTGGTATCAGCATTGTTGAAGGGAATGAGGTTACACTTGCCTGGGCACCAAGGGGACCAGGTTGGCCTGATAGAGGCGTATCTTGGGAAGAAGCACAGGATATCTGCAAGCATTTATCTGAAGACGGCCTGAGTATTATGGAAAATGAGCAAAACATTTGGCATTTACCAACTATTGACGAGGCGGTTCGTTCGATGATGCTTCACGGTGAAAATTCCAAAGGAGTATGGTATGCCGAAAAAGAGCAGGCTGTATATGAAAAAACACCCGACAAGGAGTCTCCTTTATGGGATGTACATTCGAAGGTGATTTATTACTGGACAGCAGATACATCCATCCAAGATGAAAAGCAGGCATACATTATAGTATATGATGGTGGTGTATATGATAAAAGAAAGATCGATCATTATAGTTATCTTTCTTTCAGAGCTGTCAAAGAGGTACAAAACCCCTAAACTCTTTATCTAGTATCCTTAGAATCTTTATAAAGAAAGACCGGACACATTGGAAAACTTTGTGTCCGGTCTTTCTTGTGCGCCCGGCATGGGCGCAGTCTAACGGGTGAAAGTCCCGAACACGCCCGGTAGTGGGAAGTGTATAGCCAAGGCCAAGCGCGTCCATCGTGAGGTGGAGTGCGAAGGAAGGTGGCGGCAAATCTCTGGCCTGA
>JAHDQS010000027.1 GCA_018433675.1 Clostridia bacterium | reverse complement strand
GTAATCAGCCTTTTTCTAACTGATCTTCTGTTATATATATCTTTTTTAATCGTACCATATGGTAGGTTAGCTTTGCTGTATCTTTTTATTTTGAAAGAAAATTATTTTCTCAAACCCCTTGACCGGGATTAGCTGGTTTAGACGATGTTTTCCTTTTATATCAAATATCCTCCGTTTGGTGAGATTATTTGTCCAGTCAAATATGCACTATCATCTGAAGCCAAAAACATAACACAATTTGCTATATCTCCACATGTACCAAACCTTCCAAGAACCGTTTGATCTCTCAGTGACTCTTTCTCCTTTTTCGTGAGACTTTCTATCATATCGGTTTCAATTATTCCTGGTGCAATACAGTTCACTGTTATATTTGAAGGCCCAAGTTCTTTTGCTAACGCTTTTGTCATGCCAATTAATCCTGCTTTAGACACAGAATAATGAACTTCACACGCTGCACCTGTAATGCCCCATATTGAAGAAATATTTATAATTCTGCCTTTTTTGTTCGGTAACATGTATTTTAGAACACTTTGCGTACAATTGAATGCTCCTTTTAAATTGACTGACATCATTTTATCCCATTGATCTTCACTAATATTTGTAAACAGTTCATACTCTGATATACCTGCATTATTAACCAGAACATCCACTTGACCATATTTTTTTATACAATAGTCAACCATCTTATCCACTTCGAACCTGTTTGATACATCCGCACGATATAAGCAAAATGATAGGTTTTCTTGCTCTAACTCTAATGCAACTTCATTTATTTCACAGTGTGAGTTCAGATAATTGAGTACTACATTATTATTTTTTTCAGCAAATCGTATTGCTATTTCACGTCCTATACCTCTTGAGGCACCTGTAATAATTACTGTTTGGTTCATTTCTTTTTACCTTTCTTATTGAAAATGTCGTCGTCACGGTAGACGCGCCGGTTACCCGGCGCCCCCCGCAGTCGAGTAAGCCAAGGGAATCTCACCCTTAGCTTCTCACAGAACCGGACTTGAAAGTCTCCCTTCATCCGGCTCTTATCATTCAACTCATTACAACACTCCTATTTCGGTATTGCCAGTGTGCAAATAAATTAGGTTCTCTCTTCTTCACTTCAGAAAGCCACATTTCTGCTCTCTTTCTATGTCCTCGAAACCTTTTAAATTTACACATTGCCCATTTGACCAACCGCCTATCTACACAGTCTAATGAGTACTTGGTTGCCTGTGAATTATATTTACAAAAGTAATTAATCCATCCTCGAACAATAGGATTTATCACTTCGGCAATCATATCCATTTTGCATCCTGTTTTCATATGTATCTTTAGCGATTTTATCTTCTCTCGAAAAGCCTTGTTTGAGTTCTTACTGGCTGACGCTATGAAGTTTACACCCATACGGCCATTTTTGCTTTTAATGAATACTCCTCTGAAAGTGTAACCAAGAAAATCAAATTCTGTAAGTGCGTATTCCTTCTTCCTGTCTTTATCTTTACAGTACACAATTCTGGTTTTCTCTGGATGCAGTTCTAATAAACAGGCTTGCATCCTTTCATTAAGCGATTTCAAAATTTGCATTGCTTTTTCTTCTGTCCGGCAATGCACTACAGCATCATCTGCGTATCGCTCAAATGGTGCTTCTGGATGGTGTTTCGTCATCCATACATCAAATACGTAATGCATAAACATATTCGCAAGAATTGGACTAATCACACCACCTTGAGGTGTTCCAGAATTTCTCTCCATAGTTGTACCATCTTTTAGCTCAAATGGTGCCTTCAGCCACCTTTCAACATACAATAATATCCACGGTTCTCTAACATGTCTTTTAACCACTCTCATTAATAGTTCATGGTCTATGTTATCAAATAATCCCTTGATGTCGAGTTCTATCACAAAATCATACTTCCAACATCTTTGTCTTGCCTGTCCTATCGCATCTATTGCAGATTTATTAGGACGGTATCCATAGGAATCTTCGTGGAACATTGGCTCTACCACTGGCTCAACATACATTTTGGCTACCATCTGTGCGACTCTGTCATAGATTGTTGGTATTCCTAATCTCCTTGTTCCGCCTGCTTTCTTCGGTATTTCTACCGCCAGTACAGGCGATGGAAAGTAACTACCCGAACTCATCCTATTCCAGATTTTGTACAGATTATTCTTCAGATGTTTCTCAAACTCTTCAAAGTCCATACCATCAATTCCAGCACTTCCTTTGCTAGCTTTTACTCGTCTATAGGCTTCCAGTACTACCTTTTTAGGTATATTATAAGGTTTGCTCTCTTGCATCAAATCCTCCTGTTTCCAGTTGTTATCAGCTTCAAGCTGAATGATGACACCCCTTTGCTCCATTACCATTACAGCAACTTCTTCACTACTACGAGTGTCTCCGCCCCTGTATCACACATCTCTACTTTCGGCCTCACCTTTCTGTGGCTTGCGCCTTTTCGATTTGCATTGTGAGACAGGTTCCCACGTTGCACAATGGTGCCTGTTATATGCTCATGCCACCTTTATACCGTCTGTCGAATAGCCAGCTTTTCAGGTTACCGCTATTCTCGTCCCTACCCAGATCTGAAAGATAGGTTTTGACAGCACTCACGCTATCGATACTTCGTCAGTGGTTCACTTTCGTTCATCTTCATATAACTCACATGACTGTTTTGACAGCCTTTTCCCTAGTTGCTCACTACCATGGCTTTTGACCACAGCAGCATAGGGTTGTTTGGTGGGTCTACCTGCATAGCCCCCACCGGAGGGCCTTCCTCCATCACCGTTGTACCTTTCGTGGCACACCAGATCCCGGCGTGCGGAATTACCGCACCGGGCTCCTCAGAGATACTCCCATCCGTAATCTTCTATACACCATGTGTATAGTTTCTTGGTAATCGTCGCAGTGAGGTTTGCATCATTTATCCAGCCCTGCATGTCCGGTAG
>JAHDQS010000031.1 GCA_018433675.1 Clostridia bacterium | reverse complement strand
TGTTCGTCAGGCCAGAGATTTGCCGCCACCTTCCTTCGCACTCCACCTCACGATGGACGCGCTTGGCCTTGGCTATACACTTCCCACTACCGGGCGTGTTCGGGACTTTCACCCGTTAGACTGCGCCCATGCCGGGCGCACGAGAATAAAAAGGACTGTCGCATAACGAACAAATAGTTCATAAAGCGACAATCCTTTTTTTTGTTTTCTTTGCTAAAGGGTTGTTCTTTCAACTATCAAAGCGTAGATATATGTACCGCACATCATACCTAACATGGTAAATAACCCTAGTAACTTACCCTCACCGATTTGGGCTAAAACAGTACCGGGACATGCACCCGTTGCGGCCCAGCCAATACCGAATAAGGCCCCTCCGATTGCCGTGTGTTTATTCAACGGCTTTGTGCTTATCTTGATTCCCTTACCCCCGCTGTCCTTATTACCGAGAAACTTGAGCACCTTCATGCCAATTGCTCCGGTAATTATCGCTGTTCCCATCAAGAAGGCAAGTTTTAAGTCTTCACCGGTGAACATGTAGTGAATGTAGTTGTATTCCGAGGCGCCGGAACGGCTGAGTGCAAAGCCGAAGAAAATACCTGCTAAGAGATATCCGAGCCTTTTTGTCACCTCAAGCACCTCCCCAAACAAGGAGTTTAATGAGGAAAGTCGCAATCACCCCGAAGAGCAGAAAAAATACCGTTGCCACCAAACTCGATTTTTGGAAAGTCGCCAAACCGTGGATACTATGCCCCGAAGTACAGCCGCCTGCCAAGCGCGCACCCAGCCCCAGGAAAACACCGCCTGCAAAAAACCAAATGATGTAAGTCGCAAGAGACCAGCTCGTTTTTTCTGTAAAGATACCCATCTGAGAGGTTGTTAAGGACATTCCCGAGGTCCGTGCAGATAAAAATCCTCCTGCTATCATCCCGCAGATGAAAATAAATCTCCAGTTGAATTTATCCCGGAATTTCTCGGAATTAAGCCATTTAAGCTTTGTCTTTGGTAGGATAATTTTTAATAGGTTACCGTACCCCGTTGATACACCTAAGGCCGTGTTTAGAAAGTAATACATCAACGGCACCAAAAGGCCTATCCCTATTCCGCCAAGCCACCAGGGCCAGAGTTCAACGAACAGGAAGTTCACAATCATCCTCCCCTTTGGCAACGGTCGGGTGACCGAGATTTGTCCAGGCTGTCGTGCCTCCAATTACATTAATAACGTTTTTCATGCCGCTCAAATTCAACATGAGGCTAGTGGCCAACAGAGACCTGTTCCCCGAGTTACAAATGAAAGCAACAGGAGTACTCCCCATCAGCTCCTTGTACTTCTTTCGCACATTCGGTGCGGGAATATGATTGGTACACTTAATGTGTCCGCTTTCCCACTCGCTTTTGAGCCTTGTATCAATAAGGAGGATTTCTCCTTTTTCGTACCTTCTCTTGGCTTCGGTGACCGAAATACTCTCGAAGCTGGCTGTTTCCAGTCCGCTTGCCCCATAGGCTGTCATGCCGCCTGCCAGGTAACCCGTCACATTATCGAGGCCCACACTATATAGTGCTTTTAACGCGACCTGCATGTCATTTTCATTTTCCACAACCAACAGCAAAGGCTTATCCGGAGGCAATACCCAGCCCGCAAAAGTAGCAAAATTGCCTTTCAGACTTAGCCCGAAGGCTCCCGGAACATGAGCAGCTCCGAAAGCCAGTTGATCGCGGGTGTCAACAACAACATACCCTGTACGACTGAGTTTTAAAAATTCCTCCGGTGCATATCCCACCGGTTTTTTTAATTGGGAAAGGGCCGGTGCACCCTTCCTGTTTATCTCTGAGCACCTGGAAAAATGATCCGGAGCCTCAGGCATTCCTTCCAAAAAGCTTTTTATGAACTCTTCCTCGGGATGAATCTGTAAAGCGGGATTGTGCATCTTTTCTGTTCCGATGGTAGATGAGAGTTTGGAGGAGAGCATCTTACCACACAAAGAGCCTGCCCCATGAGCCGGATACATCTCAATATTATCACTCAGCTTTTCGATTCTGCGTAAGCTTTTGTAGAGTTTAGAGGCCAATTCCCCCTTTATGTCAGGAAAAAGATCAGGTCTTCCGGCATCCCCCACCATAAGGGTATCTCCGGTGAAAGCCAAGGCCGGTTCCTTGCCCCGTTCCAGGTCAGAAACGATAAAAACCGTACATTCCGGCGTATGCCCCGGCGTATCCAGCATTTTGATGAGTAAGGTATCAATTAATATTTCCTCTCCGTCAGCAAGAGCGTGATGCTCAAATTCCGCCTTCGCCTGTGCGGTCATGTATATTGTCGCCCCCGTGCGTTCGCTGAGTTCCACATGACCCGAAACAAAATCAGCATGGAGATGGGTCTCGATTATTGCCTTAATGGGGAGCCCTAAAGAAGCTGCAATCTTAATATACCTGTCAACCTCCCTGGCAGGATCAATCACGATGCAGGCATTCTTGCCTCCTATGACGTAGGAGCAATGCGCAAGTCCGGGAGTATAAAGCTGCTTAAATTCCATTAATTCATACCTCCTTTAGTTTTATGTATTTCAATGCCAAACGGCAAAGATAGTGAAAGTTGCTAAGATACCGGCAACCAGTGCAATAGCTGCACCGGTTTTGATAAAACTGCCTCTGGGAAATTCCATACTATTCATGACTACAATTGCCGCCTGATGAGTCGGTATCACCACCGCAAGGCTGGCACCTGCGGCAACAGCCATCAGAAGGGCGTCAGGGTTAAGGGAGACAGCTCCTGACCTCGCCAATTCTATAACGACCGGAGACATCAAAACAGCAGCCACGGAGTTATCCAGGATATTTGCAAATAATGCCGTAACAAACAGTATAACAAGTATCAGTACAAAGGGTGAGAGAGAGGTAAACAAAGGGCTTATCAGATGTACCACGGCATTTAAGGCCCCTGTCTTTTCCAGCACACTTGATATGCCGAACATACTGCCGAGAAAGATGATAATAGGTATATTCACATTTAAAATTGCAATCTTGTACGTAAATACTCCTGTTAGAAGCCAGAAAATTACTATCATTCCGAAACCGACAGCAGGGTGTATGAAACCAATACTCGTAAATACTATTGCAGGAACAAGAGTAGTAAGCACGATAAGGCTTTTTTTGCGGTTCCGTTCGATTACGTTTTCCACTGCTTCCTGTTCTGTCTGCTCTTTCTTGTTGTTTTTAGCCAGCTTTTTTTGCCCAAGCGGTCCAAACCCGCAAATCCTACAAATAAACACAACGGCTAACCCTGATATTATCATAGCCAGACCATGAAAGGCAAAATCGAACATCTTGAAAGATTCACCAAATGCCTGAAACTTATAGGTGGATACAATCAGGTTTGAAGCTGTGCCAATCAAGGTTAACGACCCTCCAAGTATGGAAGAATACGCCAGGGGAATACCGAAAGTTGACTCGGAAACCCTTGCTCTGTGCGCCATTCTTTTGGCTGTGGGAAGCATTATTCCTATGGCCCCGACGTTATTCATAAAGGCCGAGATAAAACTGGTAGAAAGAAAGACGGCAAGTATCTGACTACTTGGTTTGCTCACCTTCTCCGCGATTTTTTTACCGAGCCCGGAGAAGAGTCCGGATTCAACAATGCCGGCACTCATAACCAGCACAGTCGCCACCGTAAAAAGAGCCGGCGAGGAAAATCCTGAGAATAAAGCAGAGGGACCTCGCAGTCCGAGCAGCCCTAATAGCAAAAGCCCCCCAAAAGCCGTCAAGTCATAGCGCATTTTCCCGGATACTATGGAGAATAGGACGACGAATAAAACAAGCCATGTCACCGCCTGTTGCCAAGTCGCAATGAACCCGATAATCCCTCACCTCTCCTTTCAGTCTTAAACACATCACCACCAGCACTTTAATACGACCGCTGGTTTTACGCTCAAGACTTGTTGTTGTTTTGATTTACTTTGATAATTTGGGATGTATCAAAACCGTGAGAAGCCACAAAAGCAACTAAATCTTTATATAGTTCATCGCTAATCTCCGGCTCCCGTGACAAAATCCAAAGATAGTTCTTCGTGTTGCCTGTAACTACAGCAAATTGATAGTCTTTTTCGTCAAGCTTAATAATCCTGTATTCACTTTTAAAGGGCCAAAAGAACCGTACAAAAAGCTTTCCTTTGCACCCTTCATCCGGTACCCATGCAACTGCTTTAGCCGCACTTTCTTTGCCGTTTTTCAATCCCGCATTATTCACCCTGATTCTCCCGTCACCCATAAGACTATATTCAGCGGCAACGTTGTCAAGTCCCTTTTCAAAAACATGGGGGAATCTGGCGATTTCATGCCATCTGCCAAGATATCTCACTAAATCGACGTTACATATAACCGGGATTTCCTTAGTGCTGTTTTTTGTGCTCTTTCTCGACATCACTATAACTTCTCTCCCTTCCATTGTGTTACGTCTCATCTGCCTTAATAATATCCCAGTTTATCCTCCGGTGTAAACATTTATAGATTTTTTTGCAATTATATGGAATTTATGTATTCATATTTGTTATTATTAAGAAAAATTATACGGGAGGGACAATTATGCTGACATTTTTCTGCATTAATACCTGACAGACCTGTCGAAGGGCGAAAGCGTGGCTTTCCCAACAACAGGTTACCTTTACCTATCGTAATATCGCCAAAGAACCACCTTCGGATAAAGAATTGCAGGAAATCACCCAAGCCGGAGGTTTAACAATCCGTCAACTGGTAAACACGAAAAGCCAAACCTTTAAAAAACTCAAGCCTGAACTTTCGGAGATGAATGACCAGCAAATCCGGCAGCTTATTCAAGACAATCCCTCGATTATGTTGCGACCGATCCTCATAGTCGACGGAGAATTGGTTATCGGCTTTAAAGAAGGGGATTATCAAACCTTCCTGGCTAAAATGTCCGACGGTTGAAGGAAGAAAAGCATACCGACTCTCACAATATCACCCCTTAGGGGTGATATCTTTTTATACCGCTTCGTATTACTATTGAAACAAAGTAAAAGGAAAACTTTAGGAGGAAGTGGTGTAATGTGATTGACAAAACAGACAAGCTCCGCAAAAAAAAGCGAACGTTCTTATTTATGTTGACCTTTGTACTGACGGCAGGTATGACCATCGGTGCGGCAGCCCAGGGAGTTGTAACGGAAAACACGAGTATTGATGCAGAAACAGTCGTATTTTCCATTGGTGAAAAGAGCTATCAAAAAGGCCTTCAAGCCATAGAAACTGATGCAGCCCCATATATCAAGGATATTGGCGGCGGCTTGGGACGAACCATGGTTCCGGTGTCCTATGTAGCACCGGCTCTGGGCAGTGAACCGGCTCAATGGTTTGCCGAACAACGCAAGGTCTTGATTACCAAAGGCAACAAAAACATAGAAATATTTATCGACAGCACAGAAATGCTGGTAAACGGCAACGTGCTGCAAATGGATACCGCAGCCGAAATAGTTGATATTGGTAATGGCGGTGGTCGCACGATGCTGCCTATTGCCTTTATCGCCAGGGCTTTGGAAGTAGGGTATGAATGGTTGGGAGAAACAAGAGAAGTCTACTTCTACGGTAAAACCCTCATCTTCGACAACAGCGTCAACTATGGGCCCGATTTCGGTATAGAAACGATTGAGGGGAATGTCATCATCAAATCTCCCGGCGTGATCTTAAATGACCTTTACATCAAAGGAAATCTTATCATTGCCGAAGAGGTGGGCAACGGAGATGTCACCCTCAACAATATTACCGTCAAAGGCCAGACCTATATCAGAGGCGGAGGTAAAGACAGCATCTATATCAACAGTGGAATGTACAACAGCATCATCATCCAAAAAATCGCCGGTGAAGTGCGCGTTGTTGCAAAAGACGCAGATGGCCTCATTGTTATACTGGCTAAAGATGTTGCGGGTGAAAGAATTTTCCTCGAAGGTAATTTTGCATCAGTAACCGTGGAAGCGGAAAATGCACGACTCTATTTAACCAGTTCTACATCAATCGAAAAAATGGTCCTGGAAGAAAAAGCCGTCATAACCGGTCCCGGGACAATAATAAAGGCAGAAGTAAAGGCTGACGGTGTGGTCTTTGAAAAGATGCCCCAGGAATCCGAAGTGACAGGCACAGTAACGATCCCCCCGGCTTTACCTCCCTCAACCCCCTCTGGCGGAGGTGGCGGTGGTAACGTTCCCCCGCAAGGACCGTCGGAATTAGGAGGTTCCGTAACCATCAACGGTACAGCCAAATTCGGAGAAACCCTGACAGCCAACATCGGCGGATTAACCTATACCCCTGATACGTCAAGTGACATGCCCTCTTATCAATGGAAACACGGCGGTGCTGCCATAGCGGGTGCCACGAATAATACCTATACGCTAGCGGAAGCTGACATAGGACAAACAATAACCGTTACGATCAGCGGCGATGGAACTAATGCCACCGGCAGTGTAACCAGCGGGGCAACCGCTGCGGTGACAAAAGCCGACGGACCGGAAGCTCCTGCCGCACCGACAGTTGATTATAAAACCCATAACAGTGTTACTTTGGCGGCTAATGCAGACAACGAGTTCAGCAAGGATGATGGAGCTACCTGGCAGAACAATAATTTTGTCGGGTTAGAAGCCGGAACCGCCTACACTTTTCTTGCCCGCGTAAAAGAGACGTCTACCAGCCAGGCTTCCGGGATGAGCAATACCGTTACTATCACTACCGAGCCGACGCCTTTAGCGTGGCGTAAGATAAATGCTCTGGATTCTTTTCCCGCCGGTATTGTAAGGGGTGTGGATTTTTACGGTGATTATTTGGCGGCTGCCCACACCATGTCCCCTTATATAAGTATATACAAGCGGGAGGGTGATACCCTTAAAAAGCTCACACCACCGGCTGATTTACCGGCAGGACATGGAGAAGGTGTAGCTTTTAGCAATAGCGGCAATTATTTAGCGGTTGTGCACACATATTCTCCCCATTTGACTATCTACAAAAGAACCGGTGATACTTTCGCCAAACTAGCAACTCCCGCCGGACTGCCGGTATTGAAATATCCTAGTACGGATGGAGCTTATGATGTTGCTTTCAGTCATGATGACGATGACACCTATATGGCGGTAGTCCATAAAGCCGGTGATTCAGACAAACGTTACCTTACCATTTTTAAAAGGAATGGGGATACCTTTACGAAACTGGCTGAACCGAATGTAGTACTGACCGACCCGGGAACAACGGGAAGCGGATTGAGCGTGGACTTTAGTCCGGATAGCAATTACCTAGCCGTAGGACATTCTTCCTCCGGTGATCCTGCTACTTATTTTACTATTTATTCACGAAATGTTGATGCTTTTACTAAATTAAATCTAGACTATTTGCCATCGGGTAACGTCTATGGGCTGGGATTCAGCAATAGTGGCAATTATCTGACGGCAGGGCACAACAGCCCATATCTCACTGTTTATCAGAGGGACGGGAGTTTATTTGCCAGGTTACCTAATACCGGCGCTTCGCCCGGTAGTTTGCCCTGGGATATAGCATTTAATCCTGACGATAAATATCTGGCTATGGCCTTGTCCAGTTCCCCCTATCTGGCTTTCTATGTCCGCTATGACGATCGTTTCGTCAAACTGGATAACCCAGCCGATTTGCCAACAGGCCAGGGGCAAAGCATTGCCTTTAACCAAGATGGCAAATATATGGCGACCGGATATGCGGGCGCAAATACATTCCTGAATATCTACAAGACAATCGATCCCACCAGCACCCTTAAAACAATTACGGCCACAACGGTAGGAACACTGCAGGACGGAAATATTACCTCAGTACCGGCAGGAAGCAAAGTATTTGACTTGAAGTCCGGTTTAACAGTTTCAAATCACGCTACGGTTGAGGTCCTGGCCGGTACAGGCGGAGCAGTGGTGTCAAATCAGACAATAACCGATGTGACAGCTGATATGGTGGTAGAGGTTACAGCCGGAAACGGCACCGACAAGGCGGAGTACGCCATCGTTATGGCTGAATAAGGATACGTTGTTCTATAATCAATAACACTCCGACTGTAAAAGACCAGGTATCAGACAGAATGTATCCCATCTGATGCCTGGTTTTCTTTTGTCTCATTAATTTCAACCCGGCACATACCTTCTTATTCAGAGCAAATGATGCCCATGTCCCGAATCGGAAGTAGTAATTGACTGCTGCAGTAGTTCCCTTTTGTTGGATATCCCCAGTTTGCGGTAAATTTTTCTGGTATGGGTTTTGATAGTGTTTTCAGTGACATGTAGCATCTCTGCGATCTGCTTGTTGGTATAGCCCTGTATCAACAGTTCTGCCACTTGCCTTTCACGGGGGGAAAGAGCTTCTTGATGCTGTAAGCTGACATGTAATGCTCTGTTGTCAGAAGAAAGAACTCCCGGTGTAGCATTCCCTATGAGATTCTGCCTCAGATCCTTCTCTAAAGCAGCATTCAGCCAAGGAACAAGCAGAAACGATACAAAGACAATAGCAACGGCAAAGGAAGCTGACAATAAGAAATATCCCTCACGGCTGTGTTGGAAAACAACGCCAAGCAAACCACCGACAAAGACCGCAAAAAGATTGGCTAAAAACGCATAGCCGCAAATCTTTAAGGGACGTCCGTAAATGGAAGCAATCAGGCCGAAAAGGGTCCACAAGACCAGATCCAACAAAGCCCAGCCCATTTGCAGCAAGGTCTCGGTAAGGAAATAATTATACCAATTCTCTGCCAGCAGCCCGAAAGAAAGATAGGCCAGACCAACAAAAGAAACACCGAAATATACGGGGAGCAGAAGGGAGAGTTTACCACTATAAAAAAAGACTATCAGTAGCGTAATAATGTACGGCAGCACCCCATAGAAGATTGGATAACCCGTAAACATTTCCTCAAATGATGCCTTAATCGTATGAAATGCCATTCCGTCAGTTAAATTAAGGGCAAACAAAAATATGCAAAGCACAAAGATCAGTTTTCCCGGCAAAGGCTTCCCTTCAAGTTTTACATCTATTTTGTTTTCCACCTTAACGCGGACAGAAGCCCACAGGCTTCCAGCTAACGGCGCCAAAGTTAAAGCCAAAAGAAAACCGTAAGAAACATGGGTGTGAATAACTTTAAGTAAATAGTAAACTACATTGCCGGTAATAATAACCAGGGCCATGACTCGCAACTTCCGCTCTATTGGAACCTCCATGGTGTAATAATAGCTCCAGGCGATGATATAGAGGACACTGGCAATTCCCATCACGGTCAGAACCGGATACCAATAAGCGGGTGCTGCGGTAAACAAGATAATAGTGCATACGAAACAAGCCACACCGCTCCATTTCATGATGCTCCCGGCATGTTCTTCTTTAACAGTAAAGAAGGCATAGACAATTAGGAAGATTGACGGAGCAACGGTATAAACCATACTGAAGGAAGCGACAGAAAAGTCGTGTGCCGCGACAAGGTATTTCAACACCGGACCGTTATATGGGAAGGACAAAAGCCACCCTAGAAACAACCCGTATGATAAGATAATATCTGCGTAACTCTTTTTCAATATTCCGTCCTCCGTGATGCATCTTCTCACATCTGCTTCTAAAACCTGTATAGAATTAAAAAAATTCCACATCATCCGTCATAAATCCTCTATCTATTTCCCCAAAAATCACGGCTGGGTTTCATAGGGCCAATCTATGATACCTCCCAGATCATAAACTTCTGTATAACCCATCTCAATCCACGGTACTTATAAAGCAACTAACTGCCCTTTTCCTTTATCTCGCTCAGAACGCTTGACAGCTCATCCGGCAGTTCTGCATCAAATTCCATTTTCTCATTGCTTACGGGGTGCTCAAATACAAGTCGAAAAGCATGGAGAAATTGTCTGTTTAATAGTGTGGTATCTCCTCCGTAAAAGGAATCCCCTATAATAGGATAGCCCAGATGACTCAGATGAACGCGGATTTGATGGGTACGCCCTGTCTCCAGCCTAACCTCCAATAGCGTGTGTCCGGGAAACCTTTCCGCCACCTGATAGTGTGTTGCCGAAGGCTTTCCCTCTTTACTTATCAGACGTTTTGTTGTGGGGCTGTCTTCCCTGGCGATCGGCAACTCTATATAACCGCTATTATTTTGCACCTCACCTTGAACCAGAGCAAGATAAGATTTCTTGACGATTCCTTCCCTTTGCTGTCTAAAAAACTGTTGAGCTCCATAGGTGCTTTTCGCCAAAAGAACTAAGCCCGTGGTATTTCTATCCAAACGATTGACAAAATGAATGGTGCTATTCTCCCCTATCTTTCTCCAATGAAAAAGGACACCATTAGCAAGGGTGCCCCTAGGATAATGTTTGGTGGGATGGACACATACACCTGCCTGTTTATCTAAAACCATGATATCCCGATCTTCGTAAACAATGCTAATTTGGACTTCCTCCGCAGCAAGGTAAGGATTGTCGTTTTCGGGTGGGTAGATAAGAACGATCCGGTCACCTGCATGGATAGTGCTTTTGAGGTAGACAGGAACATCGTTGACTAATACCGTTCCCCGGTTTTTAAGTCTCCGTAAGGCTTTTGCCGACAGGTGTCTGATCCCCGTAAGGTAAGAACGAAGCAAACGGTCGCCTTCCTCCGGTCCGACGGTGAATTCAATTTGATATGACTCCTGCTTTGCCCTGTCCATCTTTTTCCCCCATCATTAGAAAAGAGACACCTTGCTTATTAACCTCTTTCACTTATCAACATCCGACTGCTTCAAGATTTCTTCAAGCACCTCTTGTGTTTTACCTGCATCCTCCAAATTAAAGATGACGATTCCTTCAAATGTTTGAAGAAAAATAAAGGGCGGATTTTGCGCGTTGACGAACAGCTTTACCGAACCCAACTCCGTGGTCCTGAAATTACCCCTCATTTGTGACCCCAAGGCTGAACCGTTGGTTCGCATTTCGATATTTGGCAATTCCTCCATCAGTGCAACGTCAGCTATCGCATCCCACGAATAGACTTCTCCATATAGCCCGTGTATTTTCAATCCTTCCTCGAGAAATGTCACTTTTGTTGCCTGGGCAGAATAAAAAACCAAAACACCAGTGAATATCAGTGCGGCAATGGCTATCCCAATAGGCACAGCCAGTTGTTTTCCCGCGCCTTTCCGAAGCTTGCCCTTTTCATCGAAGATGTTACCATCGTATTTTTGGGCCTTAATCAGCAGAAGCATAGTTGAAATGCCTAAATAGACAAATATCGGTATCATTCCCGGGTTTGACCCTAAAGCATCCAACACACCATATGCTATGAAGACTCCACCACTTACATAGGAATAGATCCCCATTAAACGACCTAGACCTTCTGTGTCGACATTCTCCTTTTTCTTTTTTGACATGGTGTTGTAGCCTGAGATAAGAAAATGCCATTTTAACACATGGACCGCAAAACCCAGGATAATAAAGAATCCACCTACAGCAAAATAGAATATAGCTCACCTCCGCTGACGGTTATTGAAATACAATCTCCGTACTGTTATAGCCTAAACTTTGCATAAAGCCTGTGATTAATTCCGTGGCATTTTCTTCCGCTGTTCTGACAATCTCGTTTTCATTTTCTGCCGCATATTGTTTCATATCCTCATTGATAAGGACCATGTCGTCACCAATATTGAATTTATTGAAAATATCCTGCTGTACATCATAGATGTTTACACTATCCAAAACCAAGACATTGTCAAGGATTTGCCCCTTGCTGAGCTGAATCTTGACGCTGCCATTATCCGTCTTTTCAAAATCAATCAGTTTGCACCCTCCGTTTATGTAAGCCTGGTAGATTATCAAAGTCTTTTTCTTGCCCAAATTGAAGGGTAATTCAGTGTTGCCGAATTGTAGGGCATCGCTATAATCAAGTATCTCCTGATAATTATACCTTACCGTAGCCAGTTCGCACAATTTCTCTATCCTTTCCGTAATAATCATACTGTTTTTCTCCTCGTTGTGGTTAAACGAAAACAGGTCGGTCAGGTTATAGAGCATGACTAGAACCGCAAAAATCAGCAAAATGGTAAGAATAGGGCAAAGCCATCTTTTTCTCTTCAACATTGTTGTTCTTCCCCTCCCATTGTTATCACGATGAAGCCACGATTGTTCCCCCGGACGATTATCTACATACTATTGGCAATTAATCTGTAGCTTTGTGTAGTCATTCTATCATAATTCTTTTTGATGCCTATAAACTTAATTTTCCAGAGGACAAGGGGGTGTGGGCAACCGATGTCCCTTGGAACGCAAAAAATCACCTCTAATGGGTGATTATAGTAGATATTTGATTAATTACTATTCCTTTATTACAGTCAGGCCGTTCTCACATCAACGGAGCAAATACCCTTAAAACCGAGATGAGCAGTGATTTAGGCCAAGGCATCTTTTTAAGCTTTTCTGTCGTAACTTCCGTACAGACCTTCATAATGTTTTCAAAATCTCTTCTTATATCTAAAATGCACTTGCAGCGGTACATCCATACACCGCATTCAAAGTGCAAATAGAGGCTTCTGTAATCCATGTTGATAGTACCGACCACACCATACTCGTCATCAACGGCAAAGGTCTTAGAGTGAATGAATCCCGGGATATACTCATAAATCCTTACTCCACTGGCTACCAGGGTGTGATAGTAGGATCTGGATACCGCATGTACATACCATTTGTCGGCATGATAAGGCGTGATAATACGTACATCAACACCGCCTTTCGCTGCCAAACAAAGGGCATTTAAAATTCCGTCGTCAATAATCAAATAAGGGGTTGTGATATATACATACTTCTTCGCCTTGCTAATCAAATTAAGGTAAACCGCCTCACCCACAGGCTCGTCGTCTAAGGGACTATCCCCGAAGGGCTGAACAAAACCATCCCTGGAATTTGCCCCGTTGTCGTTTTCTTTGCCGGATTTGCTGTGTGCATGATAGGATTCCAAATCCTCCTCGATTCCTTTGATGTAATCCCACATGGAAAGAAACATCACCGTCAAACTCCAGACAGCCTCTCCCTTAATCATAAGGGAAGCATCCTTCCAATGCCCGTACTTATCCACCTCGTTGATATATTCATCCGCCAGGTTGATTCCTCCGACAAACCCTGTATGTCCGTCTATAACCGCTATTTTTCGATGGTCCCGATTATTTATCCTGGCAGAAAGCAGCAAGGTGACAGGATGAAAAATACAGCACTTTATCCCCATGCCTTCAAGCTTTTTATCGTAACGATACGGCAAGGTCTTGAGGCAACCTATATCATCATAGATTACCCTAACATCTACTCCCTTTGCCGCTTTCTCCTTCAATATTTCCAAGATGCTGTTCCACATATAGCCTTCTTCAATGATAAAATATTCCAGAAAGATAAAGTGCTCTGCCTTTTTTAGCTCTTCTTTCAACCTCGCGAACTTTTCTTCCCCACCAGCATGGTATTCTGTTACCATATTTTTATAAGGAGGATAATAGGAGTATTCTTGAAGATATCTCGACTGATTTCCCGCATCCGCATCCTGTTTTTGAATCGACTCCAGACACCCATCTGCCAATCCTAAAGCCTCAGCCGTTTGCTGCATAATCGATTGCATTTTATTTCTTACTTGTCTGCCTGTTTTATTGCCGCCAAAGGAAAGGTAGAATAAGACTCCGAATATTGGGAAAAGCATTATCGGAATAATCCAGGCCATCTTATAGGCTGGCTTGCTTTTATTGTTAAGAATCGAAATCACTGCCACTAAGCTTACCAGAATGTTAAAGCCGTAAAAAACTGCGAAATAGTGGCTGAACCACTGAATCAGCCCTATAAACACTAGAATTTGAATAATAGCAGTTATTATCAACAAAATATTTCTTTTAGCTTTTTGAAACCTCTTAATAATGTTCATCTTAACCCTCTTCTTCTTAAATAGTTTAAGTTGACACTTCACAGCGGGGCTATTATTCTATAAAAAAGTATAGCATATGATAATCGAATTTCGTGGTACAATAAAGAAAATATCCAGCGGTTGGAGATGATGCTTTGATTTTTATCACTATATCCAGACAAACCGGCAGTCGTGGTGAAGAAATTGCCAAACTCTTAGCAGAAAAGCTTGCTTTGCCCATCATCAACCGCGATTTTGTTATGGAACACTGGTTTCCCGAAATAGCCGATGATCATGAATTGCATATGCTGGCGGAAAGCCCCGGCTTCTATCTAAACCCTACATCTCAGGGCCCAACCTTCGCCGAGTATTTGGAAGAAAAACTTGAAAACTATATCGCTGATCAACCCGCGGTCATCTACGGCCTGGGCTCTCAAATCATATTTTCCCGGCATCCTGCTGCTCTTCATATTAAGATTATTGCCTCTCATGAAATCCGTACTAATCGTATTATGCAATCCCATAATCTAAGCAGAAAAGATGCCGAAACCTTTCTCAAGATAACAGACCGTAAGCATAGGCGATATATCTCTACTATTTATGACAAAGACTGGTCTGACCCTTTGTTATATCACTTAATACTGAATACCGATTTTCTGAGCATTGAAGAAGCCTCTTCTCTGTTATATCATATGGCAAAAAACAAACAAATCACTGAGGATTCCTCTGTTGAACACCCTGAACAACCAGGGGAAAAAACCATTGTCTTTAAACACCCGTCTGAAGAAGAATTTGCCAAGATATTGGATATGTATGAATTAGAATGGGAGTACGAGCCACGCACATTTCCGATCAAATGGGACGCGGAAGGCAGTATCACTCTCGCCTTTTCACCTGATTTCTATCTGCCTAAGTTTGATACATATATTGAGTTGACTACGATGAACCAAAAATATACCTCAGAAAAAAAGAAAAAAGTAAAGCTTCTGGAGAAGCTTTACCCCGGAACTAATATCAAAATTGTCTTTAAAAACGATTTCCATGCTTTAATAAAGAGATTCGGTTTGCGGGAGGTTATTGATAATAAATGAGCTTTGAGAACATAGGAAGAACTGTTTTTACTCAGGAACAGATCCAGCAAAGAATAGCAGAGGTAGGACAGGAAATCAACCAAGATTATCAGGGCCAGGACCTGGTAATAATCGGTATCCTCAAAGGCTCTCTCTACTTTGTGGCTGATTTAACCCGGCATTTGACGATCCCTATTAATATTGATTTTTTATCGATCGGAGTGCGAATAGGAGAAGCCAACAGAACAGGAGTGGTAAGCTTTAAAAAAGATTTGGATTTGAGCATTACAAATCAACACGTCCTCTTAGTAGAAGATGTTATCGGCACCGGTTTGACTCTCGGGTATATTTGCCAGCACCTTGAATCTGCTAAACCGGCCAGCCTGAAAATCTGTACACTTCTTGATAATCCGGCCGAGCGTCTGCTGAATATCGACATTGCTTACCGCTGCTTTACTATGCCTGATGTCTTTGTCGTTGGCTATGGGCTTGATTTCGAAGAACGCTACCGCAACCTTCCTTACATTGCCGAGTTCAATCGCAAATAAGAACCCCACCCGACATCGCAATCAAAGATTGCTGTCGGGTCCCGGGAACCTTGCTGTTTTCACAATAATCGGATAGGAGGCTACCCATTACTTGAGTAGCCGACCTCCCACAGAACCGCACGTACCGTTCGGTATACGGCTCCTCCCAAGTTTACACACGAACAGACTCGTAGTAATCGAGAAAATCAAAATATCCAGCCTTCTTAAGTCTCTC
>JAHDQS010000023.1 GCA_018433675.1 Clostridia bacterium | reverse complement strand
GGTAACACACATTAGTATCCCTAAGCCGGCTCCGTGAAAAGATGACGACGTTTTTGCCTTTTTTTGTGCAAACATACCTATTGCTATGGTTAAGGCAAAATATACAAGAATAACAATCAGTTGCGTTGACATATTCTCTTCTCCTCTTTCGTTTGTATATTAACGACCATCAATCTGCTTTTTTAGCAGGATGATGGCCGTTAATTCTAGGATAAACTTGTACTTCCAGGTCTGTCATACAAGTTCGACAACATTCGCCATCCCTAATCCACCGGCAATGCACAAAGTAGCCATTCCATATTTAGCTTTTCGCCGTTTCATTTCGTATAGCAACGTAGTCATTATTCTGGCGCCTGTGCAGCCCAGGGGATGTCCCAGGGCAATAGCGCCACCGTTTACGTTCAATATAGAAGTATCCATATTCAATTCTTTGATGACTCCCAAAGACTGAGCAGCAAAAGCCTCATTCATTTCAATCAACTCAAGCTGGTTTTGCTTTAATCCTGCCAGTTCCAAAGCCTTTTTTGTGGCATTTACCGGACCCAGTCCCATGTAGCGAGGATCCACCCCTACCGCAGCCTGACTTCTCAGAACAGCCAAGGGCTTGAGCCCTTCTTTTTGGGCTCGCTTGGCTGACATTAACAGCAACACACTGGCTCCGTCATTTCTGCCTGAGGAATTACCGGCGGTAACGGTCCCTTTTTCTTTGAAAACAGCCGGCAATTTTGCCAGTTTTTCTAGGCTCGTCTTCCTTGGGTGTTCATCAACACTAAAATATGTTATCTCGCCCTTTTTGTTCTTTAGCGGAACCGGGATGATTTCTTCTTCAAACTTGCCTCCCGAAATAGCAGCCCACGCTTTCTCTTGGCTGTTTAAGGCAAACCGATCCTGTTCTTCCCGGGTAATCTTATATTTTTCAGCTACGTTTTCGGCCGTCATACCCATGTTGAATACCCCAAACATGTCTTGCGGCTGAGACCTAAACTGGCTTTCAGTATTTGAATCAACCAGAATACCGTTACCGGCATTGTAACCATATCTGCATTGACGCAGATAGAACACGGCATTACTCATGCTTTCTGTCCCACCCGCAATTACTGTTTCTGCCAAGCCGCACTGGATCGCCATGGCTCCGTTATTAATTGCTTGCAGGCCCGACCCACACTGGCGAGAAACCGTATAGGAAGGCACTTCAATTGGTATACCTGCCATCAGGGCTGCGGTGCGAGCAACGTTTGGTGCATCGGCGCTTATTTTAGTCTGTCCGATAATTACTTCATCAACTGTACCGGCATCCAGTTTGTTGCGTTGAACCAACTCTTCTATTACCAGAGAGGCCAATTCCTCAGCAGGAATATCTTTCAATGCGCCACCCATTCTACCGACCGGCGTCCTTATCGCGTCAACTATTACAACATCCTCATACATTTTTAACTCTCCTCTATTTGAACTCTACACTTCTCTTCTATAGACATTAAACTCTGCCGATTCTTGCACAATCACTCTAATAAGAAAACTTCTTTACGCCCATAATAGACCTTGCTTCATCAGGCGTACACGGTTCAAGATTTAGTTCCTTGGCAAGCCTTACCGTCCTAGCTACTAATTCGGCATTGCTTTTCGCCAACTGGCCTTTTTTATAGAAAATGTTGTCTTCCAGCCCAACCCTGGCGTTACCGCCTATCAGCATACCCATAGTAGTTATTGGCAGTTGGGCAGCTCCAACGGCTGTTACATTAAACATTGCATCCTTAGGCATTAATTGCTTCATAGACATCAGATAGTCCGGTGTGGCATTGACTGCTCCCTGGTATTTCATACCCATAACAAAGTTTAGAGAGTATGGTGGTTCAATTAAGTTCTTTTTGATAAGGTTCTCTACATCCGTAAACATGGCTTGCGAATAGCATTCCATTTCAGGCTTTATTCCCAATTCTTTCATTCTTTTAGCCCATGCTTCAATATCTTCCGGCTTGTTAATCCAGGGAGTGCCGGCTCCGGCTCCCGTTGTACGCAACATACTGCCCATATTCAACGAAGCAATCTCCGGCATAGCTTCCAAACACTTAACACGCTCTTCAATGGTTAGGTTTGATCCTCCGCCTGTCGTTGCGTTTGTGATAATATCACACTTCTTACGAATCAACTCAAATGTTTTAGCAAAATAGTCTTTTGAACCTGTCGGCTTACCATCTTCCTCGCGTCCATGAATATGAATAATAGCAGCGCCTTCAGAACAGCATTCATAAGCATCCTTTGCGACTTCTTCCGGGGTATATGGCACTGCCGGGTTCATATCCTTTGTAACAAACGCTCCATTCACCGCTACGGTTATAATCACTTTTCCTTTTGGCATATCCATTTGTTCCATCTCCCATTCTTAGTACTTTTTTTATTTTACGGTAAAGATAACCTCACGAGGCATATTCTTCATACTTCCGAAAGCATTAAGCAAAACTATTTGAGCGCCTATTCACACTTTTTCATAGATGAATTGCTTACTGTTCTTCAATACTTGAATCAGCATTTTGTCGCGCTTTTTCAAAACCTCTGCCATAGACCTGTCACTATAATCGTAAAAGCCTTTTCCGGTTTTTACCCCGTATTCTCCTGCATCCACACGGTCATATATACACTTAGGATGTGTATCCATAGGCGGATCAACTACTTCTTTGTTTTCTAAATTCTTAGCAGTTAAATCCAGGCCTGTGAAATCGTATCGTTGCGCCAAACCAAGAACCATACCTCGCGGCATTAAGCTCGCCTTCACAGCCAAGTCTAACTGTTCCGGTGTTATATATCCGTTGTCTAACAAGAAATAAGTTTCCCAGCCAAGTACACGCTGAATACGATTAATAGCAAAACCAGGTATGAATTTTTCCATAATCACAGGCACTTTGTCATTTTTTTTCATCATCTCAACAACCAAATCAACCGTCTCTTTTGTTGTCTTCTCCCCTTTAACCACTTCCACCAGCGGTACAATATGAGGGGGAGCGAACCAATGGGCATTAATTGTATATGGCTTCCTTTTCTCTGGTACTATGTCATAAATGTTTAAAAAGGAAGTGTTGCTTGTAATTATTACATCGGAATCGCATAATTGATCTATTTGATCAAAAAGTACCTTTTTAACATCCCTTTTTTCTACGATAGTTTCTACAATAAACTCCGCATCTTTAACAGCCTCTGGAACAGAAGTAGTCCAATGTATTCTGCCTAATATTTCCTCAATTTGATCTGCTTCAATTAAATTTTCCTCAGCAAAAGTCTCCAGATTTGTTTTAATAACGTTCCTAGATCCTTCCAGCGTTTCTTCAGAGCGGCTATACATACTCACGTCATATCCGTTCATGGCAAACGTCTGAGCTATCCCTGGCCCCATGGTTCCAGCCCCTAAAACGGCCACTTTCTTAATGCTATCAATGTTCATAGTTAATATCCCTTCAATTCTATTATTAGTAAATTCTGCATTTACGGCGTTATGGTGCTGTTGTTCGTTCTAGAACAGCTTAGTATAATTTGGCCGGGACACTTCTATCCTCTTTCTTGTACTATTTCAAAGGTTTTATGCCCCGACCAAATTTCATTTTAAAGACTAATCTTAATCTATTACTCCCATTTCTCTCATGACTTCCTCTGATTCCTTATAACCGTCCTTACAGAGCTGCCCATAGTCCTCGCCGGATATGAATTTGGCCGGAATTTTTGATTTTTTCATGATATCCTGAAACTCCTCATCTTCAAAGGCTTTGGCAAAAGCCTCGCGTAAAACTTCTACTTTTTCATCGGAAACATCTTTATGAACAGCAATACCCATATAAGAGTTAATCTCAACGCCGTAGCCCTGTTCAACAAGTGTTGGAACATCGGGAGCAATATCAAGACGATCGCTACTTGCAGACGCTAGAATACGCATTTCGCCCGACTCAACAAACGGCATTAAATCTGACATAATTGCAACAACCGATTCAACGTGTCCACCTAATAGTACTGTGTTAGTTTCTGTACCGGATTGTGTTGGAATATGAATAAATTTGGCACCTTCCAGCTTGCTTAATTTTTCATATACAAAAGGTTGAGGATACCCTGAGGCCCCGTAACTTAAACCTTTTTCGCTCTCTTTGGCTGCTTCGATAAGTTCTTCAACAGTTTCATACGGAGAATCATTTTTAACAGCTAAACCATATTTATAAATCCCATATGCACAAATATACTTGAAATCATCAGGCGTGTAAGGAACTTCCATCTGATGAGGAACAATTGCAATGGGTGAGTAGGTTACTATACCTACGCTATAGCCATCCGGCTTTTTGTTAAGCATCTCTACAATACCGGTTGTTCCAACTCCACCGGTTTTGTTAACTACCGAGATCGGAACACCCAAATGCTCTTCAGCCGCCTTAGCTATAGCTCTGGCTGTAAGATCGGTACCTCCGCCACCGCCGTAATTAACAATCAATGTGATAGGCCCTTCCGGATATACTGCTGCTTCTTCCTCGTCTTGAGCACATCCGGTGCTCAGTGTTAGCATTAAGCATACACAAAGGAATCCAACCATTAATACTTTTATCTTCTTCTTCATACAATCTTCCTCCCTTAAATAATTTTATTAACTTACTTTTTTTGCTCATCTCTGTTTCTATTCGTTCCTAGATAAATATCAACTCCTCCTTTCATTAAGCTTCTTCGGCTGCCTTTTTGCTTTTAACAATTTTGTATACCGAAACGACAGTAATTATCCAAAAGACCCAGGTAATTGGTGTTGAAAAGAATACCAAAGGATTACTCCCCGATATCAATAAAGCTTGTCTTAAATTCACTTCAAATAAAGGCGACAGTATAAACCCTATCATTAGTGTTGCCGGTGAATATCCGAATTTCGTTAAAACATATCCTATTGCAGCAAAGAGAAGCATAATCCACAAGTCTGTCATGGATTGATTTAGAGCATATACACCGATAACACAGAAAATAAATACTACCGGAAATATTATTGTTGTCTCAACACGAGCTACTCTGGTAAACATCTTATAGGCGAAAGTTATAAAAACGAAAAGTAAGATGTTAGACAGAATCAACCCAGCATACAATCCTGCCACAACGTCAGGTGCTTCGCGAAACACCAACGGACCAGGTGTCAACCCTTGAACCATAAAGGCACCTATCATTATTGCAGCCATCGCGTCACCGGGAACTCCCAGGGCCAATAAAGGAATAAGGTTTGCGCCACATACTGCATTATTGGCTGATTCCGCTGCTGCTACTCCTTCAAGAGCCCCTTTGCCAAACAAACTTCGATTCTTGGAACTCCTTTTAGCCATGTCATAACCAATATAGGAAGCAAGGGTCGGTCCAAGACCAGGTAAAGCCCCAATTCCGCAACCAATAGCCGCAGAACGCATGATTGTTTTGAAATTTGCCAAATATTCTTTAAGTGACAATTTATCGTCTTCAGAATTCTTGGGGGGCGGCAAATGGGCGTCAAGCTTTCCCCCAGCCACAGACTCCACTTGAACGAATATTTCTGACAGAGCCAGTAAGCCAATAAGCATAACAACTAAATCTATTCCGCCGGCTAAATCGATTACGCCAAACGTAAAACGAGGAACCGAGGCAATACGATCGAGCCCTACCATACCAAACAACAGGCCTAAAACCCCGCCAATCAAACCTTTTGTCATCGAATTACCTGCCGCCGAGCCTATAATCGTCAATGAAAACACCATTAAAACGGTATATTCCGCCGGTCCAAATTTAAGAGCATATCTGGCAACAGGTGCTGCAACCAATATCAATATGACACAACTAAACAAACAACCAGTAACCGAAGCACTTAAAGCCATTTTTATTGCTTTACCTGCTTTACCTTGTAACGCAAGACCTAAACCGTCCGCCACGGTTGCTGCCGCCGCCGGGGTTCCCGGTGCTCCAAGAAGTATTGCGGCCAAGCTTCCACCAAACGTACCACCATTATATGCACCCATAAGCATTATCAACGATTGAACGGGATCCATATAGTAAGTAATCGGTATAATCAGGGCAATCGCCATAGTTGCAGTTAATCCAGGAATAGAACCAAGAACAACACCGATCACAACCCCACCAATCAAAGCGAATAGGCTTGCTGGCGTAAATAGAACATTTATAAAACCTTCAAATAGTAATTCTAGCATTTACACACCCCCCAATTATTAATAATTACGGTAATACCATCGTTAATGCTTTTGTAAAAAACAAATATATCGCAATCGGTATTCCAACGGAAACTAATACTATCCTTTTTATATTCCTTTGCCCGTATAAGAACATAAAAACTGCTAACGCAACCACTGTCGTAATCAAATACCCGGTTATATTAAGTGCTATGATATAGATAATGAAAACTCCCAGGCTCTTTAAAATCAACTTCAATTCGTTTGGGTTAATCGTATATATTTTTTGATCTTCCTGGCCCCTCTTTTTGTAACCGCTAATAACTTGACAAATAGATAAAAACATGAGTAACAGAGCTAGAATCTGCGGCAAAAACCTTGGGGACACACCAAATTTGCTGGTATCACCAACTTCCAAAGGAATAATTACAAAATATAAAAGCAAGGAAAATATCCCAAGAATTATTCCACCGATTTGATCTACTCTTGACTCTTTTATATTCATCCCTCTCACCCCTCGTATACGTTCCTTTTCCCTTATATTGTTTTAAAGGACCCTTTATTATAAATAACTCTCTCATCACTCCAATCATCTTTATTTGCTCTTAAACCTGCTAGCCGCCAGTACATTAGAAATCATCGTTATATACATTTACATATTTGCAATATGCATGCCAAAACAAACCTGCCCGTATAAAGACGGTTCTTTCCCATAGACATTACAATGTTTTTTTATTTTTTAGGTCTTTATTTCACCCCCTCTTGACTTTTGTCTATATGGATTCTTGATATTTAGGTGTTTATTTTGGTCTTGTATTGGGTTATAATTAGGATATTCCGTTACAATATGTTCTAATCGGCTATAGTAGTAAGATTTTTTTCAACAGTATTAACAGGAGGGGATTAATATGTCAGAAAGTTACGATAGAACCATTTTGATCGTTTCAATGAGAAAAATGCCCGCACAAACACTTAAAAAATCATTAAAAGATGTCTTGGGAGATGAGGTTCAAATCAACACCCACTCTTACCTGGAGCAAGGCGAACTAACTATCCCCATATTACCAAAAGTCACCCTGGCATCCGGAGAAAACTCATATAAAAACCTGTTAAAAAGATACCCCAAAGAAAAAATTATATTTGCTAAAAGGGACATCTCCTTGCCTGTTTATTTTGAACGTGTATTTTTATTACCGAAGGAAAAAAAGGTATTGGTAATTAACGAAACATATGATGGGACATTAGATACCATAAGAAATCTCATTAGTATTGGGATAGATTATCTTGATTTCAAGCCATATTGGCAGGATTGTGACATTAAAATTGATGACGATATTGATACGGCTATTTCACCCGGAATGCTTCATATCTGCCCAAAGCATATCAAAACAAAAATAGATATAGGTATGAGACAATTATCAATTGCTGTTTTTATTAAAATATTAGAGGATTTGCGGCTTGATTTAGGGTATACAGAAAAGTTTATTTCATATAACAAAGCTGTCTTAGTTAATGCTTACAAAAGATTAAGTGAACAATATTTGCACACAGAAGAACTCCGCTTATCCCTTGAATCAATAATGAACAACATAAATGAGGCGATTATTTCAGTAGAAAACGCAAATATACATGAATGTAACCCCGCCGCAGAAAAACTATTAGGGTTTACAAAAAGAGAAGTATTAAACAAAGATATTGATCTTGTCATGGGAAATAATTTTTGGTCTTCATATGTAGATACAAAAGATAATGACGTCTTTATTTTTAATAATAAAAAACTATACGTCACATATATTCCATTAAAAGCAGAAACTAAAAAGAATGGCATCCTCACTTTCAAAGAAACCTCTGAGATTGAAAAATTAGAAGAAAATGTTAGGAAGATTCTATATAAAAAGGATAGCGGATATACTGCTAAATATGAATTTAACGATATTATTGCCAAAAGCAAAAGCGTAAAAAAACTAATTGCCACTGCAAACTCAATGGCAAAATTTGATCATGCACTTTTAATAACTGGCGAAAGCGGAACAGGAAAAGAACTTTTTGCTCAATCAATCCACAATGCTTCGCCTAGAAAAAATTATCCATTTATAGCCGTAAACTTTGGCGCAATTCCCGACAATCTAGTTGAGAGTGAGTTGTTCGGGTATGAAGCAGGTGCATTTACAGGTGCAAAAAAATCAGGTAAAAAAGGTTTATTTGAATTAGCTCACAACGGAACCATTTTTTTAGACGAAATAGGTAATTCTTCGACCTGGATACAGTCCAGACTCCTTAGAATTCTGGAAGAGAAAGAATTGATGCGTTTAGGTGACACTAAAATTATTCCTGTTAATGTTCGAGTGATTGTTGCAACAAATAAGAATCTAAAAGAGCTAATAAAAAAGCAACATTTCCGGGAGGATTTATACTATCGCCTAAATGTCTTTCCTTTGAAAATCCCACCTTTGCGCGAAAGAAAAGAGTCTATATTCCCTCTTATTAATCAATTCTTGTCAATAAATAACCTTGATAAGACTTTTTCTCAAAAAGCATATGATTGCATAATGAACTATGACTGGCCGGGAAACATAAGAGAATTAAAAAATATGATTAGTTATGTCAGCATTCATACTGACAAAGCTATTATTGATTTAGAAGACTTGCCATATGATATACAAGCCGCATCAAAAGTCAGTTCACTCCCCGATGATGATATAGAGCTAACTTTAAGAGAATTGGAAATGAACTTTGACCTAAATATAATAAAAAAAATGCTGTGTATATTCCAAAAGAATATAACAGCAATAAATAAAATTGGCAGGAGTAGAATGGTCCAAGAATTAGCATATCAAGGTATTAGTCTCACTGATAGTAAGATTCGCACTATTATCAATCATCTGGAGGCACATGAATTAGTTTCAAAGGGCAAAACAAGGCAGGGAACAATCATCAGCAATAAAGGTATCTTATTATTAACTCAACTTTCGCATTTCTAATCAGCCAATAAATCCTTGCTGTAACCATCCGACCAGCCTAACATTAGCGTAGCGACGTGCTAATAACTCTGCCTTTTTTACTCCGATTGCGTTGAAGGAAGGAATCACATCACCACCTTAAAAACGAATCGCTTCCTGTTCTAGTTTGCAGTTATCATCCAGCATATAGTCGATTACTTCATCAAACTCGCTGCCTCTCAGTTTTTTGAGCCTGTCCCGGTCGTTGTCGGTGAGCCTCTTTGCATAATCCCGGTACTCTTTCAGGGTCTTTAGATCCATTTTGTAAGGTTTGAAATCTATCCCCGTTTGCCTTTGCAGGTGCTTTAATATATAAAAGCCACCTGCATCAATATCCCCGAAATGATAAAATGCCACTCCAGGATTTTGCCTGTGAATTTTTTTGATGAATTCTCTTCTCACGCGATTATGGAATCCGCCTAAATAAATCAGAAATATATCCCTGCTGTCCACCGTATGAAAACTTGTTAAGTTTTCTACCGTCATCACTGATTTTCCGGTAATCTCAATCTTTTCAATGTCATCTAACAGAGAGGATGAAATTGCAATATCACTTCTCAGAGCACTCAAATCAATTCTTTGCTCCGATATTATCAATGTACCTGCACCTTTGCAATTAACATACGTCGGATTCTTGATGATGTTTAAATTCTCCAGCACTTGATCCTTTTCCGGAAAATCACCATACTCAAAGAGCAAATTGATAACCTTAGAACTGATGCGCTCAAATAATTTTGAGTCTTTAAATATCCTAACTGAGAAATCTCTGGAAAAGATCTCTGAATCAACCGCGAGTATTCGATCAACTGCAAGAAGAAGATTCTCATATTCCGGCAAATCATTATTGAAAAATTGGATAGACTTATTCATTTTGATTCTTTCAGCTTGTGTTTCACAATAGCGTTTAAGTATTTCATTTTTGTCCTTATACTCGTCAAGCAGTTTTATAACGTCATTGTTTATATCCCTCTTCGGCGTTCTGCCGATGTATTGATAAACTTCATTGATTTCATTCAGGTTCAGATGAACTTCACTGCAAACTTTTGCCTTATTGATCTTTGCTGAGATCAGTTTCTTTCTGGCTAATAAATCGACAGCTTCATTGACGGATTGAAACACTTCAAAGTTGGAGTGATCCGCGTATTGTGAAAATAAGGAGACAATTTTAACCGCGAATTTCTGATTGACTTTATTGTCCCCGGTAAAACTTTTACTCTTCTCAAACTTATCCAAAAGCGCATTTAAAATGGTCTTCTCATATTTACTCATCATAAATAGTACTCCTCGATGATGCTGTTCGTTCCCTCACGCATAGCCATCAATATGGTATCTACTTTTTCGCCAATCACTTCAAGCTTTGCCGGCGGTGTGGCAAGGATAATTTGAAATTTTTGGCTGTTCAGGAAGTCCATCATAGAACTGATTCTGTTGTCATCCATTTTGTCGAAAGCTTCATCAAACATGATAATTCTGATGGTGTCGCCCAATTTATAGAGCTGGACAAAAGATGCTGCGATAGCCACATAGTATGGTGTCTGAGTTTCTCCACCGCTTTTTTCGCCGTAGATCTTGGAAAAGCGCTGAACAGTACCGTCTCTTCTCTCGACGATGATGTCATAGTCCAGATAACTTCGATAATCCGTATACTCCGCCAGAACTTTTTCCCCTCTATCATCATAGGCTGTCAGTTTGATAAACAGATCCTCCATCTCTTCCTTGTATTCTTCTTCAAAGGATTGCGACCACAGATTGAAGCCATCCTCGTTCCTTTTGGATGTAATCATCTGATAAATACTCTCTTTTTTCTTGTTTGAGGTCAATTCAAATTTATAGCTGTCCTCGCCATAGTAAATATCCTTCAAAGCAGCATTGAGGTTTTTAAATTCCAATTTGGCATTCTCGATATTTTCCTTGAGCCTAGCCAGAAAAGACTCCTTAAACTCCATGTGGCAATTCTCTTTGGCTTTTTCCAGATCTTCTTCGTACTTGATAATATCAGACGCTACCAGCTTATGATGCTCATTGATGTATTCCTGCATCTGTTCATAACCGGAGCCTAAATCGCAGTCATTTTTGCTGCAATAGTTAACCTGGAGTTTTATGAGTTCTCCGCACAAATCGTTTTTCTTATTCTGCAATCCGACTTTCAGAGGAGAAAAGTTCTGAACAATTATGGCCGGTGCTTTCATCTTGATTTGCTCATTGAATTTATTCATTCCAAGCTCAGCGACCCCGGCATCACTATCGCACAGAGCTTTGAAGCCGTTTTCCAATACGGTAATCTGACTTTTAATATCGTTCATCTGATTTATATTGCTGTCGATTTTATTCTTATGGCTACCAATGGATTCACGGGCCTCGTTATAGTCCTCCTGAAGACGCTTAACCAGTTTTTCGCATTCCTCAATTTGAATTTGAATCTGGATATAGTTGGGGTCGTTTTCCGCTTTTTTGAGTTCAAGTTTTTCTTTCTGGATCCGCTCGTTGGCAATTTTGAAATTCTGTGGAGCATCAACATTCTCTTCGATTACTTCTATATTGCATGCCCCAAGCTTATCAATAATGGGCTGCAGTTGCTTCAGCTTTTCTTGGGCAGCCGATATGTCGGCGTTGGTTGCTTCAAGCTCGGCCTGCTTGTTTTTCAGCTGAACTTCAAAGGCATAGGCACCAATATAAGGTGTATGATACACTCTTTCATCTATTTTTCTGACCGCATGATTTTGATATAACATGCAGTCAGGCGTTATTGCTACCTTGTGTTCTTTTAGACTCCCCACATCCTCACAGCGGATTACCCTATTGAGAAGGTAAATGGCGTATGCTTTGGCCCATCGGTTTTCACTCTTTATGACATAGGCAAGGGCAGCCATATCCGCACCGATTTTTATGTCAAGTTTGTTTGTATTCACAAGACCCACTGTGTGAACTTCCTTTTTTATTTTATTGTAGACATCAAGTGCGACCTTGTAATGTTGCGGCTCAACGATGATATAAAATCGCTGCGTGTTTAAATAACCTTCTACTGCGTTCTGCCATCTTGCATCTGTGATTTCCAGCAGATCGGAAAATATCCTGGGCTTACTTCTGATTCCTTGGTTTAAGAACTCTTTTTCAAGGGCAGTCAGCAACTTAGTGGTGTTTTCCGGATAAGTCAGTTTTTTGTTTTTAAGATTATTGATCTCCTCTTCCAGCATTATCTTTTGATTCCTGAATATTTTCAGAAGATCCTTTTGCCTAACGTTGTCGGAGCTATAGTTATTCAACAACTGTGTAAGCTCTTTTTTTAATTTAAAAATGTGTTCCGATTTTAACTCAACGTCCTGTTCGGCTGATCCTAATGCCATCAGATCATCTTTTGATATAACATATACTTCAAATCGGTTTAACAGCATCAGCGTTTCTGACACTGTCCGAAGCATTTTATCCAGCTTATCGAGTGATCGCTTGGCATTTTCCCTGTCCTTATTCAACATGTCAATTCTGTGCTTGGTATCTTTAATCAGCAACGCGATTTCATTCTGCCCGCGAGCAACCTGTAAACTAGTGAGCCTGCCTCTTTCGTTTTGAAGGTTTGAATTTAATATTTCTAATTTATTCTGCTCACTTTGGAGCTGTTGCCTGAAAATCTGGTTATTTTTTTCAAGGGCTTCACATTCAAGCTTCTTGGCTTCTATTTCCGCTTTCTTTATCAGTACTTCATTTGTCTTGATCTCCCGCTCTTTAGCGATAATCTCCTCGTTTTTCGAGAGTATCGCTTTTAGATCATTGATTTTTTCCTTTGTGAGGGTCATTAAATCTTCCAGCTCTTTCAGAGAAGCGATATTGTTCCGAAGCGTCGCGACCTCTATCGCTTTTTCTGAAAGAATAAATCTGTTGATAAACTCTTTTACATTATCCATGGGCTTGAAGGCCAGGGATTTCGGTATCATGTCGAAAAACCGATCTTCCAGGTTTCCAAGCCTTTGTCCGAACCTTGCTTTAGCCTCAGATAACTGAGATATCAGCATAACCTTCTTGTCGTTTTTACGGAATTCATCTGCTGTAGACGGCCTTCCTCCTGTTAAAAAGCTCAGTTCTTCCAATCTGCACTCTTCCCGAAACCATTTCGTAGTCAGCTTGCTTTCTTCATCCGGGGAGTCTATTTTTGCACCAAGGGTAAAATACCTTCCCGTTTTCTCCTCATAAAACTCCAGTGCTACATAAGTGATGACACTGCCGGATCGAGTATAGGTATTATCCTCATTACCGGTTTTGCAGCGGACATAGCCCTTTAAATCCCGGCTGCTTTTTTCGTTGGCCGCAGTGTTGAATTTCCTATGGTTGGTGGTCAGGACAAGTTGAATGGCATCAAGGACAGTGGATTTTCCAGATGTGTTTTCTCCGCTTATTAGAAATGAGCCATTAACGCTGATGGTTTCATTAACAAAATAATGCCAGTTGATTAATCTAATCCTGGTCAACATCTTCATCATCACTTGACTCACCCCCCATCACATATTGATTCAGTTTCTCATTTATCGCATCGTACATGCTGTTCAGGTTGTCATTTGTTATGGCGAAGAGGACCGAGGGGTAAATTTTGATCCTTGCATCGGACATCGTAACATCGCGGTCAATATTTGTGACGATATTGTAGCGTTTGAACAGGCGGATGGTATCTCTTAGCGTCGTCTTATCGAGGTTTAACTTTGCTTCGATTTTAAGCATGCTATATTTTTGATGCATCTCATCCGTCAGCACCACGACGTCCTCTGTCAGGCTTAATTCCTTGCGTTTTTCTATGTACAAAAGCCTTAGTATCAGCAAAATAATGCTTTCAACCTTTTTCAATCTCAGTCGTCCTGTACCGTTTATATTTGTCAAAGCGACAACACCCTGATTTTCATTGATATTAATTTTATAGCCAAGCAAATCAAAGTACTCAACAAACAGAGCTTTGTTCTGAAGGATGAAGATATAGTCGCTTCTGGTATCTTCTTTTTTCTTGATGATGAAGCAATTATTAAGCAGCTTGTTAGCAGCAACTCTAAATTTTTCTTTCTGCACCTGGCTTTCTTTGAAAACTTCCATCTCCATCACTCATACCTTTCAATTGTAAAATCGCGAAACCGGAAATTGTTCACAGCTATCATCTCGTCAAGGGGCAAAGCCTTATAGACTGACTTTTTATCGCGCCCATAAAGGCTGATGAAAATCACCCTGATCAGATCTCTTTTCGATTCCAGAGGCAATGTAGATGCCAGAATTACCTTGTTATCCTTCAGCAATGCCTCAACATACGTATTAATGTTTTTGCGAGAAAACCTGTTCTTGCTTCTTTCCTGCATTGCAAGTTTACGCAATGCCCTTTCTTCCTCAGAAATTCCCTGATTATCACCCAGAACTTCCGGTAAAGATATTTTCTTTGAAATCGGCACCACATATAAAGAATCGCTGTCAATAAAGGCTTGGGGGAATATATTGAAGATATCCAGCAGCGTATCATTGAGTTCATCGTTCAAATTAACGGTATCGTCTGCATTAAACTCATCCGCCAGATATGCCAATATCTTCGAGATTTTCCCCTCGGCGTTATTCGTATTGGTTAACAGGAACTTCGCTCTGGCAACGGCACTGCCGATATATTTTGTATGTTTATAATCAATTTCCGAAATAATATCATCGTAATTTCTGAAGGCAGAAATTATGCTGAGGATTCTACTTCTTAACAAATCCTGGGCCTCGGCCTGCTCCGAAACTTGTTCGATTTCCATATAGCCCTGCACTGCCCGTTTAAAAATATTCTCATCATTTAAGATGCTGTACAGACTTTCAACAATTGAAGATCTAAAATGGGATATATTATCACTCGTCTTGATACGGTGATATGCCTTGGAACCAATATCCTTGTGATAAACAAAGAAGTCCTGCACGATTTCCCCGGCTGATTTTTCATTGGTAATCGCATCTATATGTTTCTTAATGTTTGTGTTTAATTTCTTCAGTCCCACCATCAACTCTTCGGTATTTTCGATAACGCGTTTGATGATATATTCATATGGCTTGGCATATCCATCCTGATTCAACAGAGTGGCATGGATCTGGGACACTAAGCTCTGATACTCAAGCTCCTCATTTTTGATAATTCTATTGAAGGACTCAATCATTGTGGCAGCATAGTCAAACAGATTCACCTTGACTTTGAAATCATTAGCAAGCTCGTATTCTATCCATCCGCTTTCTTTCAGTCTGCGGACAATTGCATTGGCTTTGGCTCGTGAATCTCTTGCAACTTCATGATCATCCTCATCAAACACCATTTCTGCAGCCGCTTCACTGTCAAAATAATGCTCAAGCTCGGCAATGATGACTTCCTTATCCACACCAAAGGATAGCTCTGTTTTATAGGTATTATAAATGAGTCTTAAACAATCAATATAAGTCGTTTTATATTTGCTCGTCAAGGGTTTGAAAAAATCCTCCGGTATAATCTGAAATAGATGCACTTGCCTCACCTTCTAGCCAACGGATTTATTTTGCTTTTCGCTATACTCTAAACACGACCGCCAATATTTCATTAACATTCTTGCATATAACTTTATCTATAGAATGATTAAATGTCAATTTATAAACAAATTTACAAAGTTCTTCCGTACCCTTACAATTATTTGCTACATATACTGAGAAAATAGCAAGCATTTATCAAATCATAGACTTAGTTGTATGTAAGGGGGACGAAACATGTGCGGAATTGCAGGATGGGTAAGTAAGGAAAAAAACACTGAAGATAGCACAAAGATTATTGAAAATATGACAAATACACTGACTGCCAGAGGGCCCGATGACTTTGGTTATTACGGATCGGAAAATGTACAACTTGGACACAGACGATTGATTATTATAGACCCTAAGGGTGGGGCTCAACCTATGATTAGAAAGTTAGGCGGACATGATTATGTAATCGTCTATAACGGTGAGCTCTATAACACGGACGAAATAAGAGAAAAGCTTCAGAAGAAAGGGTATCATTTTGTATCCTACTCGGATACGGAGGTATTGCTGGTCTCGTACATTGAATGGGGTGCTGACTGCTTAAGACACCTTAATGGCATTTTTGCCTTTGGGGTATGGGACGAAAAAGATAAAACAATGTTCTTAGCCCGAGACCCTTTAGGAGTCAAACCTTTATTCTATAGTCTTAAAAAGAATCATCTGATCTTCGCCTCTCAAATCGAAGCCATCCTGACCCATCCCATGATAGAACCAATTATAAACCAGGAAGGGATTATGGAGATACTCGGTTTAGGGCCGGCCCGTTCATTGGGACATGGGGTTTTTACAGATATCAAGGAAATACCTCCGGCTCATTATTTAGTATATAGAGACGGGACCTCTAAACTAAACGAGTATTGGAAGCCGGAAGCTAAACCCCACGAAGAAAATCTAACCACAACAATAGATCATACGAGACATCTTCTGGTGGACGCGATTGAAAGACAACTGGTTTCGGATGTGCCGGTTTGTACCTTCTTATCAGGAGGATTGGATTCTAGCGCTATTTCAGCCATTACGTCTAATTTCTTTAAGAGAGAGGGAAGAAGTCAGCTGGATACCTTCTCCATAGACTATGAAGATAATGATAAATATTTTCAAGCAAATGAGTTTCAACCGGACTCCGATCAAGTATGGGCGGAAAGGATGGCCAAATCTATCGAAAGCAATCATACTACTGTGATCCTTAATAACATCCAGCTGGCAGACGCCTTAAAGGATGCCGTCAAGGTTAACGGCATCCCGGGCATGGCGGATGTCGACTCTTCCTTGTATTTGTTCTGTAAAGAAGTCAAAAAAAGGGCTACGGTAGCCCTTTCAGGAGAATGTGCCGATGAGATTTTCGGTGGATACCCCTGGTTTACCAAGCCCAACGTCACTAATGCCACTACCTTCCCCTGGGCAAGCCCGACAAAAGAGAGGAAAGACCTTATCAATAAGTGTTTGCAGAGTTATCCTCTCGAAGAATATGTGGCTCAAAAATACCTTGACACAATTAAACAGGTTCCAAAGCTTAAGGGGGAATCCAAAGAGGAGGCAAGAATGAGAGAACTGTTCTTCCTCAATATCAAGTGGTTCATGATTACTTTACTGAATAGAAAGGACCGCATGAGCATGGCACATAGTCTGGAGGTTAGAGTACCCTTCGCCGATTACAGGCTTGTAGAATACGCCTTTAATATTCCCAATAGCATGAAGTTTTACCAGGGCAGAGAGAAAGGATTGCTAAGAGAGGCCTTAAAAGGGATCTTGCCGGAAGAAATTATTGAAAGGAAAAAAAGCCCGTATCCTAAGACCCATCATGCAGACTATACAAAAGCGGTCCAAGACCGGATGAAACAAATCATATCCAAGAAAGACGCCCCCCTCTTTGAGTTGATGGATCGTCAAAAGGTCACTGAAATTGTTGAGACAGGCGGAAAGGCTTTGCAAAAACCATGGTATGGACAATTAATGACAGGTCCCCAGTTAATCGCCTACTTTATCCAAATAAATACTTGGATGCTGGCATATCGGGTAAGAATTGAAGCCCGTTAACCTCCCTAAGCGACGGTAATGTGAAAATGTCTCCGCTCAAATCAAGCGGAGACATTTTCACATTATGCAGCAAGTAAGGTATTAATTGCCGTATAGATTCTATGCGCTATATATGGGTTATTCATCGTATACAGGTGTATCCCGTCAACACCCTGCGTAATCAAATCAACAATCTGATCGATGGCATAAGCAATGCCGGCATCGCGCATTGCCTCCGGACAGTTTTCGTATCTTTCCATCATTGATAAAAACTTTTTAGGAAGATTAACTCCGCAGAGAGTAACCATTCTCTCAATCTGTTTTTTGTTAACAACAGGCATAATCCCCGCTTCAATAGGTACGTCTATTCCTGCAATAGCAATTCTCTCACGAAACGAATAGAAATAGTCATTATTAAAGAACAACTGCGTTATAAGCTGATTCGCCCCGGCATCCACTTTGGTTTTCAGGTTACGAATATCGTCAACTATATTCATACTTTCTATGTGACCTTCCGGGTAGCATGCCCCTATAATGTTGAAATCCCCATTATCTTTTATAAAAGAAATCAAGTCACTGGCATATTTAAATTCTTTTTGGGAAATTACATCAGGATTTATATCTCCGCGCAAGGCCAGTATATTTTCAATACCTGCCTTTCTGAAATCATCCAGCATTTTAAGAACATCTCTTTTTGTAAGATTGATGCAGGGAAGATGAGCAACACTTTCGATACCGTAAGTGTTTTTTATAGCCGAAGCTATATTTAGCGTTTCAGTATTGTTTTCATTCCCTCCTGCGCCGTATGTCACACTTATAAAGTCGGGCGCCAATCCTTTTAGTTCGTTAACCGTATTGTAAATGGTGCTTACTTCCGCTGTTCGTTTCGGAGGAAATATTTCAAGTGACAGAACCTTTTTAGTTTTAAAAATTTCGGATGTTTTCATAGTTACAAACTCCTCCTAACTTCCCGGGTTGCGGCAACCATATTCTCAAGACTTGGTATGGTTTCCGCATTTCCTCTTGTTTTGAGCCCACAGTCAGGGTTAACCCACAGCTTTTCCTTCTTAATTTCCCCCAGCATTTTGAACAAAGCCTCCTTGATTTCAGAAACGCTGGGAATCCTCGGAGAATGAATATCATAAACACCTGGTCCGACTGCTGTTTTAAACCCACTTTCTTTTAGCGTATCAATAATAGTGAGATCGGAACGCGATGCTTCAAAGGTAATAACATCCGCATCCATATCATCAATTTCTTTGATTATGTCCGAAAATTCACTGTAGCACATATGGGTGTGGATTTGCGTTTTTGGCTTTACACCGCTGTGAACAAGCCTGAAAGCCGGGATTGCCCAGTCGAGATATTCACTACGCCAATCGCTTTTTCTAAGCGGTAATTTCTCTCTAAGGGCCGCTTCATCAATTTGAATGACTTTTATCCCATTTGCTTCGAGCTCAAGCACCTCTGCTCTAATAGCCAGAGCAATCTGAAAAGCACATTCTTTCAGTGAAATATCTTCCCGTGGAAATGACCAGTTCAAGATAGTTGCCGGCCCGGTCAGCATACCTTTCATGTGTTTTGATGTGAGCGACTTAGCATACACAGAATAGTCTACCGTTATTGGCTTAGCACGGGAAATATCACCCCATATTACAGGCGGCTTAACACATCTTGTACCATATGATTGTACCCATGCTCTTTCGGTAAAAATATATCCGTCCAGATTTTCGCCAAAATACTCGACCATATCGTTGCGCTCAAATTCTCCGTGTACAAGTACATCAAGACCGATTTTTTCCTGCAACGAAACACATTCCGCAATTTTTGATTTATTTATTTCGGTGTATTGCTCAAACGAAATTTTACCGTTTTTATAATTTGAACGATTTAACTTTACCTCCGCTGTTTGTGGGAAGGAACCTATTGTAGTTGTCGGAAGAATTGGCAGATCCAACTCTGTTTTTTGAATTCTTTCACGTTCTGCAAATGCGGGATGCCTTACAAAATCATCCTGAGCAAGAGCCGCAACTTTAGCTCGAACAGCCAAGTTCTTGCAATTTCTCAATCCATTGAAAAGCCTTTTGTTTTTTATAAATTCAGCGGTTGTTGCGGGATTGTCGCTTGCTATAATTCTTCTTAGTTCAGAAAGCTCTTCAAGCTTTTCCTCTGCAAAAGCAAAATGCCTTTTATATTCTTCCGCAAGACTATTCTCGTTGCCTAGTGTATAAGGAACGTGAAGTAATGAACACGATGTATTTAAAACAATGTTTTTACAGTATTTTCTTAATTCAACCATTAAGGACAACGTCTTGGTATAGTTATTCCTCCAGATATTCTTACCATTGACAAGGCCCGCAAAAAGAGTTTTGTCCTCAGGAAAGCCAAAGTTTTCAAGTAACTCCAATGTCTTTTTCCCCTCGACAAAATCAAGACCGATTCCGTCAAACGGCAGTGCAACAGCTTCTTGATAGCAGTTTCGTATATCTCCAAAATAGGTTTGAAGAAGGACTTTTATACTACCCCTATTTGAAAGGATTCCGCTGTAGATTTTAGCGAAAAGAACTATATCCTCTTCGGTTAAATCCAAAACAAGTGCCGGTTCGTCAAACTGTATCCACTGCACACCCAACTCAGTAAACTTTTTGATAATATCCAAATACCCCTGAATAATATCTGATACAAAATCCTGCGCTGTTTTTTTGCCGGTAAATCTTGAGAGTTTCAATAATGTAAAGGCTCCAATCAGGACAGGCTTTGTTGCTATTCCAAGATTATATGCATGCAAGTACTCTTCAAACGGTTTAGTTCCAACAAGCGAAATCTTGGTGTCATCTTCAATTTCCGGCACCATGTAATGATAGTTTGTGTTGAACCATTTTTTCATGGCAAGAGCCTTCACATCACCATTTTTCCCCTGATATCCCCTCGCCATTGCAAAATATTCATCAAGAGGATCAAGCTGTAATTGCTTATAACATTTCGGCACTGCATTTAGCAATACGGCAGTATCCAGTAAATTATCATAAAACGAAAAATCGTTTGATGATATGAAGTCAATTTTGTTTTTGTCTTGCGCTTTCCAGTGTGTTTCCTTGAGCTTGGAGGCTGTAGCTTGAAGCTCTTCTTTCGATAAATCACCCTTAAAATACTTTTCTGTTGCAAATTTCAATTCCCTTAAAGCTCCTACTCTGGGGTAGCCAACTACAGATGTTTTCATGATAACCTTACCTTTCAATACTATTGTATTGAAATACTACCACGCAAATCGCGTCATAGGGTAATACCTGTTATTTATGCGTTCCCATAGTTATAATCTATTACGGATTCTCAGCAGCTGTTTGTTTAGCCTTTTTCATAATATTTTCCCTAGCAAGAACGGACTTAACTCAGTACCTGATTGTTAATATTTCTCCCGCTTTCCAAAAGCCAATTGCTTTGCCTGAAAGTCGCAGTATTCATTTTCGAAATGATTGCTATGTGCCTTGACCCATTCAAACTCTACGTACCGTTGACTGCAAAGCTCATCCAGACGCATCCATTTATCGATATGCTTGGCCTTTGTCCCGTTTGCCGTTGTCCAATCATTCAATTTCCAGTGAACAATCCATTCCGCAATGCCTTTTCTCACATATTGTGAATCCGTCACGATCCGCACGTCTTCCGCATAATAGGTCAAGGCGGCAATCACCGCTTCTAATTCAATCAATGAAGAGTTCTTGCTATCCGTTGTGAAACTCCTTTCGGTATAGGATCCATTAAGATTTTTTACCAGAAAAGTATATGCCCCTGCAGCATGCCTTTCACTAAAACTGCCGTCAGTAAAGATCTCCACCAGCTGTCTTTTCTTTTCCGCATTCAGAGCATACACCTCGCCATGATCAGCTACCAATATATTCTGCTTATTGTTAAAGGCGGCAATATCTTTGCCGTCAATAATCGAAAACGCCAGTTTAAACCCGGTATGAAATGTGTTTTTTCTCTTGTTATGCAGTAGTTTTCTGAATTGGTATTCGTTAGATTTCAGAAAAGACGCCAGTTCATTTTTGCTTTCAAACGATAATTCCTTTGTATCCGGATTGAAACGGAAAAAGGCATCTTCTGAGCCATCTTTTGTTTTGATATAAAATACACCTGACTCCTCAGCCACAATCTCCATCTTCAATTGCCTGATCACAGATGCTTCCTCCTTAAGTACAATATCTTCGTTCATGCCAAGTTAATTATAATAAACGGTCTTTTACTTAGGGGCTGATGAATAACGCAGTTTTTCCATCAAGTCAAAAAAACAGGTCTTAACCAGCTCCAATATATTGATTCCAAAAATGAGCGCAAAAAGGCTCTTAACCTTTTCTCCAAGTTCATTACCAAAAATACAAGATGTATGCCTGCCTCGCTGGTTCCCTGCAGCCTCATTTTAATACGTCCCAGATTGTAGCTCCGTTTGCCTTCGCCAAATTTTCCTTCCACTGCATTGCGTTCACCAGCTTCTTCTCGCTCCAACTTACACTGCTGCCGGTAAATCTTTTTGTCCTTTGAAGGTCTGCCCAGTTTCGGGCCATTCATGCGGATTCCGTTGGATTCACAATACCTTAAATTTTCTCTTGTCCGGTAAATTTTATCGGCAAGTATTCGCTCAGGATAATAGCCTGTTTGCTCAAAGTATCTTTCCACTGTCTCAATTAGTGTGGTACTTTCGTTATAAGCTTCCCAACCCAAACGCTCAATTGTTGCATAGCCATTTAGCATGCTGATGGAGATTTTTGCACCAAACTCTACCGGTGCTGACGCTTTTCCTCTTACGATCGGCCTTACCCAGGGTTGATGGATGCTGACAATACGATTTTCCACTGTATGGCTCTTTGTTTTATACATCTGTGCTTGTTGTTTATGCAGGATCTTTATTGTTTCCAGGTATTCTTTCTGTTTTTCTGTGAGGTGGTCTTTACTACCCAAGGACAATAGCTTATCGATATGTTTTAGATCTCTTCTGACATAGCTCAACTGGCTTTTTATTGCTCTGCGAATATCTTTCTTTTTTGGTTTACGGTTTCTGGCAAATCTCAAATATTGTTTTCTAGCCTTTTTCCGGTATGTTCTTGGTTTTTTCTTTCCTTCGGTTATCCCTGCTTTGTGAAGTGTATCAATGATTTCCTCTAATTTCTCACGACCTTCGTTTAGTAGCGCTACGTCTGTAGGAAAGCTTATGTCAGCAGGAGCGCAGGTAGCATCAAGTATTATTGTTCCTTTGTTTTTCGGTTCTGCCGATTTTTCTGTTTCCCCGAACATCTTGTTGTTACTACCTCCAGCAGACGGGTTACCGTCATCTGATGTAGTCATTTACTTCTGATAGCATTTCAGAGGTCAGGCGTTTACGAAACCAGCACATGGTACTTGAGTCAAAGGGAGCTTTGTGGGTGAATTGGTTTAATCCGATGAAGGTGAGTAGCCCAGAGGAGTTTCACCTCCAGGCCCTCTCAGAACCGGACATGAACCTCTCGACTCATCCGGCTCCTATCATCATCCCGCTGGCATATAGCCCATTTCCCAGTGAGCAAAGAGTGTAGGATTCCATTTTGCATAGTTATGGAGCCATTTAATTGATTGCCTCTTTTTATGCTTCATTTTACGATACTTTCTCCTTGCCCATAAGGTCAATGCTCGATTAATCACCAGCATGACTGGGTATAGTGCGCTTTTCTGGTATTTTCCATAGTAGTTAATCCAACCGCGAACAATCGGATTCATCCATACTGCAAGATCTTTTAGCTCACTCTGGCACCTGTTGTGCAGTTTCCATGATCGTATTGTGTCCCGCAAGCCTTTTGTTGCTTTCGCGCTAGCCGCCGGTCCAAAACCAAGGAATATCTTTCCTTCTTGGCTTCTGATCCATCTTGGCCGGAAAGTGTAACCCAGAAAATCAAAACTGGTTGTTTCATACTTCCCTTTGCGATGATAATCTTTGCAATAGATGATTCTACTCTTTTTAGGATGTATCTCCAGCTGGCATTCTTCCATGCGCTGCTTCAAGCTCTCCATAATTCCCACTGCTTCTTGATGAGTCCTGCAGTGTACCAATCCATCATCTGCATATCTTGCCCAGTTAAGGTGTGGATGTTTTCTTTGCATCCACCTGTCGAATGCGTAGTGCATAAAGAGATTTGCAATCACTGGACTGATGACATCCGGTTCCAAAGCTTATATAGGTTGTTTCTCAGATTCTATTCATACTTCTCAATGGTGATTCCGTCAATCCCTGCTGTTCCTCCATTTGCTTTAACTTTGCGAAAGGCTTGGAGTACTACTTTTTGTGATATCTCGTACGGTTTCCTTCTGTCCAAAATGTTCCTCCCATTTGAATGGTTGACATTCCTAGAATTCGATGACCCTGCCCCTTCGCTCCACATCCATTACAGTTGCTTCTTCACTACTACGAGCAGGTCCACCCCTTATCATGTCATTCGTATTCTCTCTTATGCTTTAAACATTTGAGTTTTCCGTTAGCATCCATGATAAGGTTCTCACGTTCCCTATGAAAGCCTAAATCATGTTCTCGCCGCATTTACGCCGATTGCCGCCTGGTCAGTAAACAGGTTTCTTCCAGGCTCGTCCCTAGGCCCAATACCTGCCCGGTTTTGACAATGCTAAATGCCATATTACGACGCGTCCTCCGCGGTTCGCTTTCGCTCGACTCCATGATTCTCACTTGACCGTTTTGTACGGCCTTTTCTTCAACGCTCAGCACCACAGCTTTTGCCTGCAGCACCTTGAAGTAGTTTGACACCCCTTCCTGTAAAGCGATGCCGGAAGGCCCTCTTCCATCTTTCATAAAGCATGACACTGAAATATTAGTGTTGCCACTTTACTTCAGTGTCTTCGTGACACACGTACTGAAGATATGGGCTCTCAAGGCCATTCGGGCTGGCTTTGCTAGTTTCCCTGTTTTTGATTTTTCAAAGTGCTTGCTGTATTTTTCTTCGAACAGATCCCAGGGAATGATGGTACTCATTTGTATCCAACGGTTCTTTGTATTAAGTTTTACTCCGCTGAAATCTGTGGCTTCTTCAAACATGGTAATTTGATTCTTTGGTTGTTTCCGGTACATTTTTACCACCCCTGACGATGTTGTTATGTGCAAGCTTTTTTAGCCATATAGTACATTTCCTTTGCACTTAATTATATCATTTTTTCAGGGGAAAAGTCATATTTCATGCGGTTTTGCTGGTTATTCATCAGCCCCTAGCTTATTCGTAAAACAGTGTTTTTCTTCTATTCTCTATCACGAAATCACTGTAAGCAAATTTTTTGCTCGATTTTTTACGACCGGTCATATTAGTGTAACGGACTGTAATCACTTGACTTTGAAAGACTTCTGCCATATCTGAACTATAGTAGCCACTATCCGTATACACCTCTTTAATTCCATCTTTCGAAAGTTCCGGAAGAACTCTTTTAAGCAACTCAATATCACTTGTTGTATTAGGGGCAAGATCATAATGAGTCACGATTTAAACCGGTTTTTCATCCGCAGAGGTTTCGGATAGATTTAAGGCATAACCCACATGTTTTTTACCATTTTATTTCGGCAAGTTAAAATATCCCCTTTGGCAAGACAATGATTTGCGGTTTTATAATGAATCTAATATTACCAATTGTTATGTATATTGGTCACAATAATATTGTAATATCATCCCCTATTATTTGGGACTCTTTGTTACATGATGCCCTGGTTACACGGTTTTTCTTCCCTAATAATCTAAAATACGATTTTTGTTTTAAATTCTGCTGTAAATTGTCGCCTTCTCATTTTATATGATTCCTTTTTACGGCAATTTGCTGCCTTTTATTATATCGGGTTCACTTATATTTATAAAAAGATTGTCCAGTTTCATGGGTACATTATATCTGACGCTCCTATAAATGCGTAATCTCCAGTGAATCCAATATTTCTTTAATCGTACCACAAGTATCCTCGAATTCTATCTCACTTGCATAATCAAAATCCTTCCGGTAATCACGCCACCGTTTTTTCATAAGCTCACTGTTTTGTATAATTGAAACTATCTTGTTATATTGCTTAACAATCCCGGTAGAATTCCTTTTTTCTGCTGTGGCAAGCAAAGCAGCCTTCAACGCAGAATATTCTATGTTATTTCTCTGCAACTTATACAGTATGTATATATCATAAAAATCCCTCGGCCTTGTATTCTGGTCACCTCGTGATATGACCGTTTCAAGCTTTTCGGCCATAACAGTCTCAAGGTTATATGCCAATACTTGAATGCTCCTGTCTTCTAAAAGAAGCTTGAATTCATAGATGACTTCCTTTGGCGTAATTTTATCACCCGTAGTAATGTCTAACTTAAGCGGTATCTCCATTGGCGGGTATACTGCACTTAATGACACCCGATATCCGCCATATACGTCTCCTTTACGGATTTCTCCAATACGGTTGAATGTAAAAGCAACATCATCTTCCAAGGCAATACTGCAAATCTCTTTAAACATCATAGAAACAGTTTCATCAGTAACCGGTAAGCCCTTAATTGTAACATCCATATCTATAGTTGCACGAGTATCCAGTCCAACCATAGCTGCTATTAAAAATCCACCTTTTAATATAAAATTGGACTTATATTTAGAAATAGAAATTCGTTCCAGCAAACGCTCCAGCATAAAATTCTGCATCACAAGCTGGGCAGAAATACTCTTCTCTTTTGAGATATTTTTTATAATGGCTTTTAGCTGCATTGCATTCTTCATATCAATACCTCCAGATAGGAACGTACTTTCTTTTCAACTCTGAGTATTTTAGCATATTCCGAAAGTAACGGAATGTTTTTGTCCTGTATTTTTGCATATCGTTTGAAAGCATCAGAAATAATCTGAATATCCACATGGTTACGCCCTTTTAAAATATCACACAAGGTACGCTCAATTCCATAGACTCTAACCCGGTTATTTCCCGGTGTTTTTACTGTGGTAACGCCAAGCTCATATATATCATTCTTAACCCGGCAGTATTTTACATTTTCAGAATTCAGTGATGTCGTATTATACCCAAGCGGAAATGTCATATGATACCTACTCGGTGTCCTGTCTGTTAAATCTAAGAGAAAAAGTGCTGTTTCTTGGGAAAATATGCCCTTCTTAAATCTTGTCTGAAGATTAAAAAGCTCATCTTCCCACATTTCAGGCAAAATGTATACTCCGCGGGCTGAACGCATCAGCAATCCTTTATCTGCAAGGTATTTGATACTTCCCCTTGACAGACCCGCTTTACTCACTTGTTCCGCTGTAATGGTACCTTTATTTTTATGCACCATCTGCATAATTATATCTTTATTTGTCATGGTCCGCCTCCTTTACGACTTCTTGATTTGACATTTATGCACACTATTATAAATTATATGTGCATAAATGTCAAATCAATATTAAACATAAAAAATGCTGCACCAATCAGTCTTCGCTTCTCTCGTCGTCTTGGGCATTCCTTGCATGGGTGCTACTAATTACTTACTGTTAATGAGTTTCAGTTCATTTTGACTTTCCAATCGTTTACCTCCTTTTTTCCCGTCTACTTATAATTCGATTTTTAGATAGGGCTGGTCTATACTTTTTTTATTTTTTGTCACTTTTATTTTTGCCCCTCACTATTAAGCCGAAAATCATGGGAGGTGTACCAAAAAAGATAAAAAAGATCCCCCTATCTATAAGCCAAAAATAGATAGGGGGTAGGCGAAATTAAAATGGAGTACTCTATATCTTGAAGCACTCCATTTATTACATTAATTAATTAATTGTTGATCAACTTCGATTCCACCAAGAGGTTTTTAATAGCCTGTGCTGCTTCTGCATAGGTCAAATTTGATTTAGGTGATATTGTTGATGTACTTGTACCATTAAACACATGAGCTGACAATACTTCTTTTACACATGCTTCTGCCCACTGGCTTACCTCTTTAAAGTCTTTATAATTCTGATATCGGTTTAAATCATTTCCAGTAAGCTTTGTCACCTTCATGGCTCTTTGGTACATGGCCATGGCTTCTTCTCGTGTAGTTAAGTCCTCTGGTCTAAATGATCCATCTGGATACCCTGACACAATTCCGTACTCACTAGCAATTAGTATGGCTAATGTTCTATCATCAGTAGTAGTCACATCCTTGAATTTATTCTCATGCATTGTTCCTTCTCTGTAAAGCCCCAAAGCTCTAACAATGTATTCTGCAAAATCTGCTCTTGTTATGGCTTTATTCGGCTCGAATTTTTCAGGTTCAAAGATTATAATTCTTGATGCCATATCATTGACTGCATCCTTCGCCCAATGATTCTCAACAGATTTCACTGTAATAGGATTCCAGATAACGGAGTAGTTTGAATTTGTCAAGGAGTTTAAGCTTGCATACCACTTTCCGTCCTTTTGGTATACAGAAGTTGGTACATGACTATAAGTTCCATCTGGGTTAAAGACAATGCCCGTTGTAATCGTACTTGGGTCTACGCCTTCTGGTACCTCCATAACTCTTTCTACATAGTTATTGAACTTACTGATTCCTACTGCTCCAGTTGACCCATCTGCCTTTGTGGTTTTAGCCATTACTTCAAAGGATACTGGTGAGAATACCAGCTCCGCACCGTTGGCATTAGCAACTTCGTTGTACTTCTCTATCACTTTTTCATCCAATTTTGTGATTTTAACTTCAACCTTTATGTCTACCAAATCGGTTTCTGTAACACCAAGATTTTCAGCTACCTTGCTGATGGTGAATTCTTCTGCCGGAATAATATATTCTACATTGTCCCGTTTAACAGAAACATCAAAATTGTTCTCCTCAAGTTTCTTTACAATATCACCAGTGAGTTCAACCTTAACTACTTCTGACACAGTATCAACTACAGGAACTTGAATTATGTTTTCATTGCCGGTTGTATTATTCTTAATTTCTTCGTCGATTTTTCTTTCAATTACTTCGTTGTCTACTTCTACAGTAACTGTGGATTTACCATCCTCAGTTGTCTTTGATTCTTTTCCTGCATCCTGCTCTTTACCGTTGACAATAACTATGACAGAGTCCTGCTTTGGTTGAGTTGTTGTTCCACTAGAAGAGTTGCCATCGTTAGAACCACTTTCTGATGAAATGTAAGCGGCTATATCAATCTTAAGGACAGTACTCACATTTCCTGATGCATCTTTTACTTTGATATAAATATCTTTGGCTCCTGCTGTTAATCCTGTAGGATCCGTAATCGTAGTTTCAGCTGTAGTGCACGCTACTCCTGCTCCACCTGTATCGATAACAGGCTCCCCTGCACCATCTGCTACTACTTCATAATAATAGCTTCCGGCTTCATCTGAGGTAAATTTCACAGTGCCTTCTGTATCACTTGTTCTTGTCACAGCTCCTGCTGTCAAGCTTGGGGCTGTTATATCTGGTGCTGCGCCTACTGTCAGAGTATCCGTCGTCGCTTCATGGCTGTTGCAGGTCAGGGTCACGGCCTGCCCGTTGTAGCCCGCCATGGAAAGCATCGTGCCGTCGGTCGGGCTGGCAGTGATACTGTTGGCCGCGAAATCCACGAGAGCGATGTCTTCAGTGCTACCGTCGTTGTAAGTTAGAGTAACCACCAAGCCTGAGAGGTCTAGGTTTTCTCCCTCCGCATAGGTCAATTTTGTTGGCTGCGTTTTCACCTCAATGGCTGTTACTGACTTTGCTTCTGTTTCGTTAAATGTCACGATGAAAGTCAGCTTGTTACCCGACACATCACCACCCGACACTGTGCCCGCTGACGCGGTTCCGACATCGACTGTTGGTGTTAAACCCTCTGACTGGAATTTGTAAGTATCTGCAGAGGTCAGCTCAATTTGCGCTTTGTAAACCATTTCCGCTTTGAATTTCCCAGCTTCTGTTAGCGTTGCAGATGTGCTTCCATCACTGTTCAACCAGGTGAGACCAGTTATTGTATAAGAAAGATCTTCCGCTGTTAACGAAGCATACTCCGATGGTGTCGCTCCCGCCAAAGGCGGGGTTATTCTTGTTATGCTAGCGGATGTAATTTCTGTAGCAGGCATAGCATCTATAACAAGATTTGTGCCATCCAGTTTAAAGAAGTAGCCATCATTAGCACAGGTAAACTTGTCTCCATTATTGTTCAAACCTTTTACAGCAACGCTCCCGACATTACAGTTTTCAATATAAACACTAATCGCATCTCCTGTATAATAGGTATTAACGATTCCATCGTTTGCAATAATATCATTAGTATACTTCGCATAAATTCCTGCCTTGCTACCAGTAATTTGAGGGGTAGAAGACAGATAAATTGCTCCTGAGTTTTTATTTTCCACTCCGTATGCATCATTACTTGCTGTAATTGTGCCCCCATTTATTATGACATTACCTCCCATAATCTGGTTGTTTCTTACGGCAGAAAAACCCTCACCTTGGGATTCAATTGTACCACCGTTTATTATTATTTCGCCACCACTGCTGTTGTTGATGGTATAAGATTCTGTACTTGTGAGCGTACTGCCACTTTCTATCGTAACTGTGCCACCGCTATTAGAGATAACTCCTTTTGCAGACAAATTTGCATCGTCCACTATAATGGATGCTCCGTTAGTATATAACATACTGCTACTTCCATTTGTTATATTTCCTTTAATTGTATATGTTCCATTAGAACCAATGTATAATTGACCGGATTGAATATCAAGCGCTTCTGAAGAGAGTGTGTTCACACTCGTGCCACTCATGGAATCACCAAACCAGATAGTTGTTGAATCGGACCCAACTAAAGACGTTATTTCATTAATGGCTTGGGAAAATGTTATATTAGATTTATAGATAGAAAAGTTATCCTGCCCCTTATCTGAACAGCTTAAATCATATGCTTCCGAACCACTGGTTATAACATAATCATAGTCCGGTTTATAAATAACAAGGTCACTACCATTTAGAGTAAACACATAACCAGACATCTCACATACGAATAAGTCATCGTTAGTATTTTCGGTTACATTGCTTACAACAACAGTTGTACCATCCGATGTGATATTGCCATCGTAATCCACGCTAATTTCACTTCCGGTATAAGGATCCTCTAAATCTAAATCTTTAGCGACAATCGTGCCACTCGATGATGTGTATATATCCTTACTGCCACCATTGATTGATGGCGTATATGCAAGATATATTTTTCCGGTTGAGTTATTTTTCACGCCATAGGCAGATGTACCACTAGTAGTAACTGTACCATCACTTATTAAGATGTCACCAGTTCCTTCGTTTTGTATAACGGTACAATCTCCCGTGTTTTCTACAGTACCACCTGCAATTGTCAACACGCATACATTGCTTGTCCCGTCTTTTAAAAGAATAGTTTGGTTATGCTCTGTAGATGAGACAACAGTACCTCCGTTTATAAAAATTTCTCCTCTTAAATTGTTATAAATCGCATAACCAGCTGTAACATCGGTGCTTGCACCGGAAACCGTACCTCCATTTACTGTAATTCTGCCGTTATTATAGTTATAGATTGCGTTGTCTCCAGTAACATCGCCATCATTAATAGTAATATTACCGGTCCCTTCATTATAGATAGCATCTCCTCTAGGACAGCTAACAGTACCTCCGTTTATAGTAACATTTCCCGAACCTAAGTTATGAATGCTATTAACATCTGACGAACTTGTTACCGTTCCTCCATTTATTATGATGTTACCTGCATTAATATTCTTGATGGCATGGCTTTTGCTACTCCAAATCAGACTATTTGCTTGAACGGTAATGGTACCATTGCTGGCATTTGAGGCGGAACCGCCACCGCCATTGCAAAATACCATACCGTCGTAGTTCTTTATTTCTGCGCCATCCACTATAACAGATGCATGCCCAACAACCACTGCTGTCGAACCCGAGCTATTGCTAGAACAGCTACCTTTTAATGTATAGGTCCCTCCACTTGTTTCATACGATCCCAATTGTATCATATCGTCTTCTAGTTGAAGTTTATTTGTAATCGTATCCGTAGTTGTCCCACTCATTGATTCGCCAAACCAAATTGTAGTTGATCCGGCACCAACGGCATCCGAAATGTCACGCATGGTAGTGTTTAATGGCTGCTTTGTTAAAAATAAAGAAAAATTGTTTTGATCTTTTTCGGAGCGATAAACATTATAACCCCAATCTTCATTTGCTGTTATAACATAATCATAAGCTTCTGCCGCCTGCACCGGCAAGGTGACCAACGGTATAAGCATAACCATAATGCACAGTGTCAGTATAATGGGTAATATTTTTACATTTTTTCTTTTCATCTGTCTCCTCCTATTCTCATTCGTAGAGTGAAATTTCGTAATACTAGATAATTGATTATATCCTTAAAAATCTCGACAAAATCTCAACAAAAAAGTCAAAAATGCAAAAAAAAAGCACCCGGCTTAAAGCCAAGGACTTTCTGTTAATCGTTCATCAATGCTATTTGCTTCTCATAAAATAAAGTTTTTTCACCGTTACCCTCTTTTCGATAATATGCAGCCAGCAACTTCATGGCCCCCTCCGCCTGCATTTCCAGATAATTCTGCAAGGGGATGGCCCAATCATAATAGCTGTCTTCCAGAAACTTTCCTTTATATAGTTCCAAGACTTTTTCAAGGGTCATTGGATCTATAATGATATTGTTCTTCACCGATGTTTTAATCATTTTCTCAAATTCGACAAAATCGCAATGCATATGTTCTATATTGATCCGCATTTTTCCACGACCGGATTCGATAGGTATTTTGATATGCTTGTTCTTTTCCTGTTTTTTTATATAATAGTAGGCCGTATACAGATTGGACATGGCACTTTTCTGATTCAAGTCAGGCCACAGGTTTCCCGCCAGTTTGTCTTTTGTTACGTAGGCGCCTGCTCCACTGACGAGATAGGCAATCAGTTCTTCGGCTTTTTTCGTTCGCCAGCCTGAATTGATGTCTTTACCGTCAATCATTATGGAGAAGTGTTTGAAACAGTTTACGGAGACAACGCCTTTTTCTTCCTTATTATTGAAGAGTTCCATCCGCTCCAGCGTCTTTTTGAGCCGGCGCTTGGTCACCGGTTTGACAATATAGTCAAAAGCATTGATTTCAAAAGCCTTGACTGCATATTCGTTGTAAGCGGTGACGAAGACAACATAGGGAGTGATTTCGGCATCCAAAATTTTTTCAAAAAGCTCCAGACCGTTTATTTCAGGCATTTCTATATCAAGAAAGATCAGATCAGCTTTTACCTTGTTCAGCTCCCTCAGCATATCTTCGCCATTGTCATACATGCCTACCACATCAATGCCGTCAATATCGTCCAGTTCCATTTTTAAACCCTGCTGCGCATAATATTCATCATCAACGATTACTGCTCTTGTCATAAGCTTCCCCTCCTTGCGGAATGACAATGGTAATCTTGGTGCCTTGCCCATACCGGCTTTCAATGTCCATACCGATACCATAAATCCTTCTTAATCGCTCCTGGACATTTTGAAGGCCGATTCCTCTTGCACCTTCACCTGTCATCACTTCTTCCAATTTTTCATCGGTCATACCTATTCCGTCGTCTTCCACTTGAATGATATACTTGTCCGATATTTTTTTCAGACTAAAGGAAACGGTACACGCCTCTTTCTTTTTTCTGATTCCATGTCGAATGGCGTTCTCGACCAACGGTTGTAAGATCAAGGGGGGCAACATTAAATCTTTTGCCTCGTCTAAATCGAAATGAACTTGAATTTTATTCTGGAAACGGGCCTGTTCTATTCTAACATAGGAATAAATCAGCTCCAATTCGTCCTTAAAACTGATAAACTCGTCCAGCTTCCGCAGGTCGTAGCTGTAATGCATGTAATCCGACAAGTCTAGTAACAGCATTCGTGCCTTTTCCGGTTCGACACGGCATATGGCAGCAATGACATTCAATGAATTATAGAGGAAATGCGGCTTGATCTGCGCCTGCAAAAAAGCAGATTCATTAGCCAGGAGCTCCTTTTCCTTTAGCTCAAACAACGACAGGGCATTCTTTTTGTCTTCCATTAGAAGGCGCTCCGCAGATTTTCTCTCTGTTATATTATACAAGTTAGCCATCCATCCCAGGTTTTGGTTGTTTTCTGACTCGATGGGATTAACGGTCAGGTCATAAGTCTTGATTTGATTATGAAACGGAATGTCCACTTCACCATGAAAAAAATCTTTTTGTGTCAGAGCATCCTTTACTTCCCGTACTTTCGAGAAAACTTCCCTAACCGACTTACCGATAACCTGTCCCTTTTTCAAATCAAAAAGTTCAAGGCAAGAGGCATTCATATTAACTAAATTCAACGCTTGGTCATAAACCATGACACTGGGTTTCATTTCATTAAAAACATTATCCAGCGCAATTTCAGACAAACCGTACATGCCATGCTTCAAGATACCGTACACAATCAATATATCTGAAAAAATAAAGCTGACCGGCGTGATGTCTACACCATAAAAATTTATATCGAAGAAAAAAAGCAAGGTAACCATTGTTGGTATCAACAAACCAAATAACAAATATTTCGCCTGTTTTCGGTAATAAAAACTTTTATCCAGCCAAGATCGTAAAAGAATAATCAATATCGTCCCGGTTAAGACAAAATTATAAATAATAAATGGCGTCATCAATGCTGTAAACTGCTTTCCCGCCACAATGACAATCGGCGTCTCTTTCAGGTAGAATCCGGTCCGTAGAATTTCTGTATTAAGGTCAATCCATAAGAGCAAGTTCAAAACTACCGGCTCTACAATTAAAACCCATCGCAAGAGTTTGGATTTGGCAAGTCTGTGATTACCACTGAAACTCAGAGTCAGGTATAAATACAGTACAGGCAAATAGGTGATTGATATATAGTGAATATTGGAAAACAATATCTTGTTCCTAATTCCGGTTACAGCAATTTCAAGCCCCTGCCCTATTATCCATAAGATCATTAGGGCGACCATGCCCATTAAATACTTGGCTCCCAACGAATGTCGCCGACTATAAATATAGCCGAAAAGAAAAAGGGATATTAATATTAAAAATACCGAAATCATATGATAGGGATACCAGTAGAATTCCATAGGTTTACTCCAATTCTAAATTCAAATTCGCTTTATTACAATGTACCACAAAAAAACTCTAATATACAAAACCTTTACCATTGAAAAAGACCGTGGGGATGGTCCCGGCAAGGTGCCTAACGCCTGTTCCTACTTGAAACAACGGGTCTTTGAGTCTCGATAAGACAACCGTCCGCCCGTTCAGAATTAACTTTAAATCCGACGGCTATAATCATTTACTGATTGTAGTGTTTAGTGCGTAAGCCAGCTGTTCTCATCTTCGTAACGCAATTCAATACTCTGTGGGTCATCACCAGTCGCAGCTACGAATGTCAGGTATTTAAAGGCTGAGTATTCCTGCGGCATACTCAGCCTTCTACCTACTATTTTCCATGCCATAACATAGCTCGCACAGGATTTCAGATGGACGTGGCCTGTTTTTCGACCGGCACCCGGTATACTTTTATTTTAGCATTAACATTAAACATAAAAAAGAACGCCAGATTAATTTGACGTTCTCATTATCATTCGATTATTGCCCAGTCTTAAATTTGCCTCACACTACGTAGTATAGACATGTTTAAACAATCTAGTTAAATCACTGTGTAAACATGTCTACAAACTCCATGTCCAATGCAACTGAAATCATCACTATCTGTCGTGAAAGCTGTATATCGCGCAGGGTTTTTTTATTCCAAGCTTGTAATAATCCCGTATTTTATTGCTTTGTCATACATCTCTTGGAAAACCGCCCTTGCACCTTCCGCATATCCTATCTGCGCAGAGCTTATAAAGCTGTCATAGATAATCTTGCCTTTGAACGGGAGCAAAACAGTTTCAATTTGGGCAGGCAACCCTCGTCGTAACGTATTTGCCACCGAATTGCTTATCCCTTTTATCCCGTAAAGTCTGTCTTCGCCTTGCTCGTTCGAAGCGATTGCAACGGCATATTCCGGCTGGTACTCTAAGATAAAGAACATCCCCTTTTTATGGTTTTTTCTCCACAGCTTCAAAATGTCGATTTTCTCTTGCAAAAGCTCTGCTTCACCAATATATTCATCTATCATCTCCGGCTTTTCCCACAGTACTTCTCTGACTTTATGTACCAACATATCGCTGACGGCGTTAGGATATTCCGGTTTGATTTTGGCTTTAATTACCCTCTTTCGTTCATTGACAAAGCCCATTAAGCCATACCATGTCTCATAGAAAAGTCTACACTCGTCAGAACTTAACTGCGCTGTTTTGGCGTCGTCAAACATAGCACAGCATTTCTTGTATTTCTTGCCGCTTCCGCACGGGCAAGGGTCGTTGCGTCCGATTTTCTGTCTTTGCAATGTTGGAAACTTAACAATATTTTTATTGCGTTTGCTTAAAATACCATGAAGCTCAGATGGCGTATATCCGTTATTTTCCCAGATACGCGTGTTGTTTTTTGCAAGCATAATAAGATTTATAAACTCCTGCAATTGTTTTTCCTCACTAAATACAAGACGATGCCTGTCCAAAATGGAGCCCAGTTCCTTGATCCCATCACCGTACATTATATAATCCCTTACTTCCTCATAGCCTTTTGAGGTGTCTCCGGAGCGGCCAAAAACGTCCAACATAAAACGACGTACATTCCACCAGTGATAGTTATCTACGAAATCCTCCATAGCGTATTTTAGAAATTCGCCTTTTTCCGGCCATATTATTCCCACCCTCATCATCTGAAATTATCTTCACAATACTATATCATACCGTTCAAATCGACTTTTCTCGTCATTATTCTTTAATTCAAGTACCCATTATTCAATGCATCTATGAATTTGTCTTCAAAAGTCACGCTTACAATTAGATACAACAATAGGGAAACAATTACATCAAAATCCTGCGTCTCAATATCAACATCAAATATCTTTTCAAGTCTAATTTGATTATTATGTAAAATATCAAGCCATTCTTTTTCTAAAAGCTTACTCTTTTCGCAAAAGACCACTTGCTTTTCGGCAAACAAATATTGATCAATCAAGCGTTTTTTCATAACGCACCAGTATGTCTGTGGATTTTCGCTGTTGATCAAGACTGCAATCACATCCACAATAGAAAAATACCATTTCTCTTTTTCCGTATCCCAATGAGTACGAATAGTTTTTTCTTCAAATAGTTTAATAGAATTTTCTCTATCCATAAATATCACCGTCCTCTAGCTACTAGCCTATCGAATTCGATAGGGTATCATAAGCGGCTTGTGATTAGGCAAATTCGTATAATTAAATTATATCAAACATATGTTCTGTTCGCAATGTTGCGAACAAGTCTTACACGTTTCCTAGTCCATTTTACCCTTGGCGTCTATCAGCCGCAGGAGAGTTTCCGAGAACGGTTCGTCGAGGTTACCGATTAGATCATCAAGTGGAGCAGGCGCATCAACTCCGTATAAGGCTTCCCGCTCTACAACAAGCAGTTGTCGCCGCTTTATTTGGTGCTTTTCAATATAATGCTCATCAATATAGCTTTCGACTGCTCCCAGCAGTTCGCGGCTGATGGTGAATGCTGACTTATCAAACACCACAAGTGTCACATCAAGGTCGTGGTCTGTGAGGAAATCTTGAATTGCCCGGGTAGCCACTTGAAGTACCTCGTCTTTCGGATAGCCATAGATACCACTTGAAATCAGCGGAAACGCTATGCTTTCACAATTGTTTTCGATGGCTCTTTTCAGCGCGTTCGTATAGGAGGCATGAAGGTGCTGTTCATTTTGTTCCTTGCTCCAATGCCGATAAGCGGGACCTGCTACATGAATAACGAATTTTGCCGGAAGGTTGAAACCCGGCGTGATGACAGCCTCCCCCGTCTTGATCGGGGCTAGTTTATCACAGGCAGCCTGAAATTGTGTCGTTCCCTCCGTTCAATTTATATTTAATGCATTTCAGCACACCAGTATTTGCGATGGCATTTTCCGTAATCTACATAGTATCCATTTCCGGCCGGTTATTACTAAAATCTCATCGATTAACCATACTAGCAAAATCCTTGCTTAGGCACGATTTTTTAAGCCTTTTTGATTTCAATAAATGCCTTATATCAGAAAGACTCTTATACGAAAGTTGAAAGTGAAAATAATTAATATATTCAAGTATCGCGAATACATAAATAAAACACGCAATACCTAAGCTGACTAAAGGTACTAATGGATACGATCTTAAAAAATCAAACACAAGAGCAAAAATCGAGACGATTAATAGACAGATATTCAGTTTTTTTAAATTTTTAAACCCTTTTATAACTCGGACAGGAGTTACCGTTGAATTTTCTTTCTTTAATATCTTCCATTTACCAAACCAATACATGCTTCCTTGCACCAGTAAAAAATCCAAAAGAAAAAATGAACTCCAAAAAAAAGTTAGTGAATACAATCTTAACTGGGGATAGGATTTCTCAAGCAAAAAAATCAGGACCAGAAATACTATTACAGACAAGATTTCACCAGTAAACAAATATAAAAACCGCTTTAATAATTTTTTCCTCAAGTGTTTCTCTCCTCTTATTAAGCTAAATTTTAGGAGCATTAAGGGATAATAATTAATTCGTATAAGTCTTTTTTCGGTCCATTCCCGCACAAAAAGTGAATGCAGACTGTCAGCGTGATTGACCGGTTGTCTGCTTTCACCTATATTTTGATTTAGATGCTTATTACGTGATAACTGTTACGGATATAATTCTTCATACCCGCATGACCGTTCATATCATCCAACATAGTCAATCCTGTGTTTTTGTTTTGTTCATAAACGCCCAGCATCTTTGAACAGGCAAGGCAAACCCCCGCAATCAATCCCGATTCTTTTGCCTTTACATACAGCGGATTATTCTCATCATCAAAAACCGACAACAGCTTAACAGATGCACCTTCAAAAATAATTTTCACTTCTTTTCCCTCTACCGCCAAATCCAGAGCATTAAGTAAAATGTGTTGAAAACACATTTTTTCGCCCGTCATGCCATAGAACAAAATCTTATCCATTGAATTAGCTCCTTTGCGTTTGAATATTATAAATTGCGCTTTCGCTTATAATTCAACAAAGATGTTTGAAACCCTTGTAGAATATGGTTGTTTGTTGGTAATGTCAAAAATCGATTTCAAATAACAATGGTGTGTGATCTTGTCTGGGACCCGAATCAATCATTTCAGATTTAAGCACCTTATCTGCTATACGATGACTTACTAGCCAGTAATCAATTCTCCAGCCGGAATTATTAATTTTACTTGTTTTAGCACGCTGAGCCCACCAGGAATATATACCCGGCACATCACCGTGAATGTAGCGAAAGGTATCTGTAAACCCTTTGGCTAAAAGGTTTGTGAACCCTTGACGTTCTTCATCTGTAAAACCTGCCGAACGGCGGTTACTATTAGGGTGAGCTAAGTCAATTTCTTTATGCGCGACGTTAAAATCACCTGTTGCAATAACCGCCTTCTCTTTATCCAAACCGACTAGATAATCAGCGTATTTTATATCCCAAATTTGACGTTCCTCTAAACGATTCAATCCATCGCCTGAATTCGGCGCATAAACCTGTGTCACATAAAAATGTTCAAATTCTAATGTAATGATGCGACCTTCCATATCCATGGTACCCGGTGCTCCAATTACCGGGAACGTAATAAGCGGGGTTAAATCATTCTTATATAAAAACATGGTGCCCGCATAGCCCTTGCGTGCTGGTTCTACTGAGCTGTTCAGAACAATTTTATAATCAGGTAATATATCTTCTAAAATTTCTATATGTTTTTTTACAGGAACGTTACTTGATAATTTGGTTTCCTGTATGGCAATAATTTCTGGCTTGTGTCCGATAATCGTCTTTAATACAGATTGAGATGATAAAGCGCGTGTTGAATTACCTGTTAATGCCGCATTAAATGAATCAATATTCCAAGAAATAAATTTCAACGCTATTCCCCCTCCTGTTTTCGAATAAATTATATTTCAATACTACCATCTCAGCAGTAGTCTGCACCCAATCAGACTTCGCACAGCACCTAATCCCTCAAGCACCCAATCGGGACAACCCACACGCCGTTCTTCAATTGGAAAGCATATTCTGTGCCAGTGAGTACCATTAAAAAGGATGGGGCCGGCGTTTTGGCGGTATCAATATTTTCGCTAAATTTAATAAGGTTTCCAGCTGCCTTTTCAATCTCTCCCGCTCCCATTTTCACTTCAACAGCCGCCCAGCGTTCGTCTTTCAGTTGAATAATTGCATCAACTTCAAAGTTAAGCTGATCTCGGTAGTGATAAACCGAACCGTCCAAGCTGTCTGCATAAATCCGCAAATCCCGTATACATAATGATTCAAAAAGATATCCGAATGTCTTAAAATCACTCAAAAGTTTTCCGCTGTCGGCGCGGAGAGCGGCGGTGGCGATAGACGGGTCCGTAAAGTGCCGTTTAGCGGTAGTACGAATTGCGCGTTTGGAACGCAAGTGCGGGCTCCACGCAGGAAGATCCTCTAGCACATATAGTTTCTTCATTACAGAAATATAATCATTAATTGTTTTATCAGAAAGCCCCTCATCGTTGGAAACAAGGTCACGCAACAGTGTTTGCGTATTTGCCTGTGTAGAAATATTCCGGGCAATTGAGCGCAGCAACGCATACACTCTATCTGGGTTACGCTCAACATCATCAATTCGGGACATATCCTGATATGCAACCGCATCCAAGTAGTCATATACCATTTTTAGCGCATATTTTTCGTTTTCTTCCCCCACCGCTTCCGGCCAACCGCCACGCGTGAGAATATAAGCAATGCGTTCGGTAGTCATTTTACTTTGGGCGAACATATCTTTTTTGCCGTCAAACAAATCCTTCAGCGAAATTTCCCCTGTGGATTCGCCCGACTCAAACAATGACATGGTACGCATAGCCATTCGGCTGATTCGCCCTGTGCCTGTATGCATATCCTTTGTTTCAGGAGGGACAACCGATTCGGTTAAAATAAACTGCCCGCGTGAACGGCGTTGGTCAACGGCAAATCGCACAGCATTCCACAAAACCGGTGCTGTCTGCCATTCATCAACCAGTCGTGGCGTTTTTCCTTCCAACAGTTTTGAGGGTTTTGTGGCCGCAAGCAATTTATATTCTTCCGCGTAATCGGGATCCTGCATATATAAAATGCTGGCGGCTACTTCTTCGGCGGTTCGGGTCTTGCCGCACCATTTGGGACCGACAATCAAAACCGCTCCGGACGTTGCCAGCGAAAGCTTCAGTTTTTCATCTACAATTCGCGGTAAATATTTTTCACCCACGATACAGCACCTCTTTTTTGATTTTGTGATTTATTATATGTCCCACCTCCCGATTTGTCAAATATATACTTCCTGATTTGTCATAAAATCAATTCGTCATTTGCAGTCAAATCCCATATGATATTTTTTTTATGGTTCCAATTGACCGAACAGCATGTATTCATATACATTTAAGGAAAAAGCGGCGACAGGAATAATCTACTCCAAACCGCCGCCTTTGCTTGGTACTTAACTCATCTTTCAGAAGCTCAACCTCATCCATCAGTTCGGTTCTTGTGTTTTCAAGCTCCGTAAAGAGCAAGGAAAGACTGGAAACATCCTCCCTCCAAATGACATATCTGCCTTGGATAGGCGAGGCATGAAGATGGGTATTTTGGTCGGGCTATAAGAATCTTGCTTCTTTTAATTCTTCAAATATATAAGGAGCAATGGGTTCAGAACTTGTTGTATAAATATCAAGCACTTTTCTCCAAAAACTTTTTCTGATGAACGGATGTCGCGGATCCAATCCAGCAATTCATCAAAATAAATTTCGCCGCCATTATTTTTTAATAAATCGTCATTTATAGCAAAGCCTTTTCGCATATATTCTTTTAAGACATTGCTTGCCCACATTCTGAATTGTGTACCTCGTAATGACTTTACCCGGTAACCAACAGAAATAATGACATCCAGGTTGTAGTAGTCAACCTGGATGTTTTACCGTCAGAAGCAGTTGTTGCAAGATTTGCAACAACTGAATTTCTTATCAGTTCACCTTCATTAAATATATTTCTTATGTGGCGAGAAATTGTAGACTTATCACGCTGAAACAACTTTAGTAATATTTAAACAATAAAACCTTCAAAGCGTGTCGGCATCTTTAAGGCTTTATACGATACAATTACTTATCCTTGTCATCTTTTTTAGATTCTCCAATAACATCAGCAATAAGCCTGGAAAAATCAACAGCGTCCTTTTTCGTTATGACTGGCTTTCCCGTATCCTCTTCAATTTCTTTGCGTGCATTTCCAGCAATTCGACCACCGCGCTGTGCTACTCGTTTGTTTTCTTCAAAAGTTTGCGGCTCTATCGTCTTTGAAATCTCTGTTGTGGTAGCCTCTGCGAGCATATTTAAAACCAGTTCCAATGTAGACATGTTGTCACGAAGATTTTCCTTTTTCAGCCCCTTAAGCTGTTTATACTTACGAGTCGTCATTCCAGACCATGCTCTTGTAATTTCATCGGTTAGTATAGCGTATTCTTTTCCCTGCTGTACGCCACGATCCTCCCACTCATCGGTAAGCTCCTTGCGCACTTGAATTGCCTGCAATCGTTGGTTAATCCACTCGCGAGAATATCCTTTTTTCTGATATGTAGCAAGGGCACGGTCGATGGTGAGTTCCGGATCAATTGTTTCCTCTATCCTCTCACGTCCAACCTGAGCAAGCCATATTTTGAATGGTTCGGCTTTCGGCGACGGAATGGATTGTATAATGCGTAAAAGCTGTTCTGTATTTGCAACATCAGTTAATCGTTTTTTTCCATCAGCTGCTGTCATCTTCAACTGCTTACAATTTGTAAGCAGTTGAGCACCTTCTTCAATAAGGCGTTTTTTCAAAACAGCCCAGTAAGTGCTCGCACTCCGAGGCGTTGATTGGTCGGTCAGAATTGATACTACATCCACCACAGAAAAGTACCACTCTTGCTCCTCTTCATCCCAAGCTGTCCTGATGCGTTTATCCTCAAATAGTTGGATCTTGTTATTATCATCCATTATTGTGTCCTCCGTTATCGAAATAACATTAAAAACAGGACTGTTTATTATATATATATATTATAACAAACATATGTTCTGCAAGCAATATATAAACAGGACTTACCCAGTTGTAGTAAATATATGGGAATCCTAAGAAAAAAAGTTGGCAAAAACTCCAAAAAGCACTCCATTTATTACATTTACGGTTGTATTTATTTTCGTCTTTGTGATAACCGGTTCCTGTTTTTACAATTCCATCATTCCTGTCCAACTTACCTGAACGCTTTAGAATTAAAACAATACCCACTATTATACAAAGCGCTGAAATAGTGATAAAACCTTTAAGAATTCTTTATCACTTTCATCTATTACTTTTCCTCTTCCACGTAATACTTCCTGCTTAATGGTAGCTGCAATATGAAGCAGATTTATGTGTGTCAGGAGCTAATTCACTAAGCACATCTTATGCTTCTGTAAGGGCTTGCAAAAGTGACACAAAATCAATCAACTTTTCTTGAGCAAGATTAATAATTGCTAATAATAATTGTTTTTTATGCCTGAGGTATTACTATTTTCTTGCGCTTGTATCTATTCGTTTAAACGCATATAATTATAATTGGTTGATTATATGATATTTTACCTAAACAGAAAGGAAACGATAGATATGGACTATATTTCAACACAGCAGGCGGCTGAGAAATGGGGTATTTCAAATAGGCGGGTTCAACAACTATGTGAGCAGGGACGCATTACAGGTACGATTCGATTCAGCCGCGTTTGGGCAATTCCCAAGGATGCGCCAAAGCCGAAAGACCCGCGTTTGAAACAGGGCAAAGAGGACAACGGAGGTACACTATGAATAAAAAGATTTTAATATTGGAAAATGACGAAAATTTGAGCCGAGGCATAGCATTTACCTTTGAAAAGGATGGCTACGATGTTGTTTCAGCAGGCAGCGTTAAGGATGGAAAGCGAATGCTGGAACAGCATAAGATTGACCTTATTATACTGGATTTGGGATTACCGGACGGAAACGGGATGGACTTATGTAAAGAAATTCGGATACATTCAAAAGTTCCTATTATTATGCTGACGGCCTGTGATTTGGAAACAGACGAGGTATCCGGCCTCTTAGCCGGTGCGGACGATTATATTACCAAGCCCTTTTCCCTGTCCGTTCTCCGGGCAAGAGTGGAAGCCCTGCTTCGCCGCATGGAGGCCGAAAGCCGTCATATCATCCGTTCCGGCAAATACAGGTTAGATACGAACCTTTGTAAACTTTTCCGGGAGGATGAAGAAATACCCATCAGCGCAACGGAATACAGGCTGCTCTATTTTCTGATAACAAATGCCGGACAAGTGCTTTCAAAAGAACAGATATTATCCTCACTATGGGACAATGAGGGGAATTTTGTGGATGAAAACATCCTGCCGGTGAATATCAGCCGTTTACGGGCCAAGTTGGAGGACAACCCGAAAAATCCTCACATCATTAAGACCGTTCACGGCATCGGCTACATTTGGAACGGGGGTGTGTAGGGATGGCGCTTGCGGTTACGATTATCATAGCCGTTGCTATATGCTTCCTAACTGTTCTTTTCAGCTATCGCTATGTAAGAAAAACCTTTGATTCTATTGATCAGGTTTTGGATAGCGTATTAGCCAAAAATACAGATCTACCACTTGAAGCGACAGCCGATAATAGGCTTTCCAAGCTGACGCATAAAGCCGTTAAAATCATTCAGATGAACACAATGGATATTTCCCAAACCAGGCAGGAGAAAGAAATTATCCAAAGCTTTATTTCGGATATGTCCCATCAGATGAAAACGCCGCTATCCGGTATCGCCATGTATACCGACCTGCTGCTGGAAGGACGTATCACCGAAGCCGAGCGGCAGGAATTTCTGTCGCGTGTCAAAATGGGAACGGAAAAATTACAATGGATGATGGACAGCCTTGTAAAAATGTCAAGGCTGGAGGTGGGAGCCATAGAATTGTCCCCTGTTTCCACAGGTATCAAACAGACCATTTCCGACAGCATCAGCACCGTATACGGCGCGGCGGCCAAGAAGAACATTTCCATTCAAACGGCTTATTTTGAGGATGTTTCGTTGCTGCATGACCGCAAATGGACAAGCGAAGCAATCACAAATATTCTGGAAAACGCGATCAAATATTCCTCAGCCAACAGAGAAATCAATATATCCTTGGAAACCCTGCCTATCTATACAAAAATCAGCATTACCGATTATGGTATCGGAATTGCCCCTGATGAGTGGAACTCTATTTTCAAGCGGTTTTATCGGGGACGAAACGCAAAAGGTGTTGACGGGGCTGGATTAGGACTTTATTTAGCTTCACTGATATTTCACAAACAGGACGGCTATATCCTTGTAGATTCCAAACCGGGGAAATATACGACATTCTCAATGTTCTTACAAAACTGTAAGAAATAAATCGGGTTTTGTTAGGAGCCTGTAAGAATTGCGGTTTATGATAAAAGCATAAGCGAAAGGAGAGTGAAGAAATGCCGGTTTTATCAACACAGGGACTTAAAAAACACTATGGAAAGGAACCGCATATTGTCCGCGCCCTTGATGGCATTGATATAGCTGTGGAAGCGGGAGAGTTTGTGGCAGTTGTCGGAATGTCCGGCTCCGGGAAAAGTACGCTTCTGCATATGCTGGGCGGTCTTGACAAACCGACAGACGGGAAAGTGATTGTTGACGGACAAGAGCTTGCTAAAATGTCGGATGAGCAGCTAACCATATTCCGCAGACGTAATGTGGGATTTGTGTTCCAGAGTTACAATCTCGTCCCGATTTTAAGTGTATATGAAAATATCGTGTTACCGATTGAATTGGATGGCAACACAATAGACAGAGCTTTTATAGACGAAATTATTGATACGCTGGGACTTGGCGAGAAACGCGATAACCTGCCCAATATGCTTTCCGGCGGTCAGCGGCAGCGCGTAGCGATTGCCCGCGCACTTGCAACAAAACCGTCTATTTTACTTGCGGACGAGCCTACCGGCAATTTAGACACGAAAACCAGTCAGGATGTTTTAGGTGTTCTGAAGATGACTTCCACCAAATTCCATCAGACCATGATGATGATTACCCATAACGAGCAAATCGCCCAGCTTTCGGACCGCGTTATCCATATAGAGGACGGCAAAATCGTCCGGGAAGGACGTAGCTGAAAATGAAGAATAACAACGGCGCTGTTATAAGGCGACTTACAGGCAGAAGCCTTCAATCCAATAAAAAGAGAAACTTTTTTATAATCACAGCCATTGCTCTTACGACACTGCTTATTGCTTCTGTTTTTAGCATCGGCATGAGTCTTATGGAATCAATGAAGATGCAGGAAACGCGCCTTATGGGTACAGTGGCACACGCTGCAATTACCCAACCGACTGCATCACAAATGGAACAACTTAACCAGCTCAATTATGTTAAAGCAGCGGGTACGGGAAATAATGTTGCCTTTGTGAAAACTACGCCGCAGATGGGCGATATGAATTTATCCCTGCATTACTTTGATAAAACAGAGTGGGAAAAATTACGCGCTCCCGCTTTTACAGATATTGCGGGCAGCTATCCGCAAAAAGAAAATGAAATCATGGTTCCTCTCTGGGTGCTTGAAAGATTGGGCATTGAAAACCCGTCAATCGGCATGGAGATACCTCTTTCCTACTATACCGAAAATGGAAATAACGGTGCGCTTGTTAACGAAGTATTTAATTTATCCGGCTGGTTTACAAGCTATATGTATATTCGCTCAGGTAATATCGACTCTATTTTAGTGTCAGAGGAGTTATCACAGGAGTATGGAAAAACAGCCGAAGCCAACGGCTCGGCATCGGTATTATTCGATAATTCCTCACGGGTTTTAGAGTACTGTGAACAGCTCAAATTGGATTTAGGATTATCCGAAACCCAAAAGGTAAAGATTGTCCCTGCTTTTGATGTAGACCCGGGGGATATGAGAACAACCCTGATTGCCTTATCTACTGTTATTGCCTTTCTAATCTTTACAGGTTATCTTTTGATATACAATGTCCTGTATATTTCCGTTTCGCGGGATGTGCGTTTTTACGGTTTGCTCAAAACGCTTGGCACAACGCCAAAACAAATTAAACGTGTTGTCATCGGCCAAATCGTGCGGCTTTGTATAATTGGAATACCTATTGGCGCAGCGGTAGCCTTTCTGCTTTCCTTCGTTGCCGTTCCCTTGTTCCTTTCAAATTTGGGGAGCATCGCCACGGGTACTGTCGTATCTTTTTCTCCGCTGATTTATCTTGGCGCGGCGCTCTTTGCTTTGTTTACAGCCCTTTTAGGAGCATTCAAGCCCGCAAAAAAAGCTGCAAGCATTTCGCCTATTGAAGCGCAGAAATTTACGGGTATAAAGATTAACAAAAGCCGTGTCTATTCGTCTGTCAACGGAAAGCCTTATAAAATGGCATTCCGCAATATCTTTCGGGATAGAAAGCGTGCGGCTATTGTATTACTAAGCCTGTTTCTTGGGATAACAACATTCATAACCATTACAACGCTTATTACCAGTATGGACACGGACAATTATGTCGCATCCTATCTCGAAAGCGATTTTATGCTTCAAAATAATACTGTGATGGTTGGTTACCCAGAGCAGAAGTTTACTTCTGCGTTTATGGATACAATAAAATCCTTGCCCGGATTTGAGAGCTTGCGTGTGACAACGCTGGAATGGATGCGCCTTGACTATTCGCCGGACGAGTTTGGGGAATATGTGGACGATTATATTAAACGAAATAACGCAGAGGGTTTAACGGAACAGAATATTTATGATAATTTCACAGGGATAATTGCGGGCATTGACCGCGAAGCCCTAACAGAACTAAATAAAACAATGGATAAGCCCATCGACATTGACGCATTTGAACGGGGCGAGTTTGCACTTATCGCTACCAACACACCAAACCTGTTTGAAAATGTCGATGAATTAACAATTTTCCCTATGGTATGCACAAGTGAATCGGGAATGCAGGAGCGACCCGGTAGCGAACCGATAAAAGTACCAGTCGGCGGTTTTGTACCGCAGTCCTTTGGAAAAATCTGCCGTAGCTTTGCGCCAAACGTATTCGTATCAAATACGCTGATGAATGCTGTATACGGGGAACCAATTGTATTAAAACTTCATATTGATGTTGCGCAAGGATATGAAGAGCAGGCCCTTGATACGCTGAAACAAATAACGGACGAAGTTTATGAAGTATCGCGCCAATCAAAGCTGGAAGCGCAGGAAGAATTGCGTGCGAGCAAAATCATGCTGTACATTCTCGGCGGCGGTGTCGCACTAATTCTTGCTTTGATTGGTATTCTCAATTTTGTAAACGTTATGTCGGTAGGCATTGTGGTTCGCAAACAAGAATTGGCAACGCTTGAATGCGTAGGCATGAGCCGAAAGCAGGTCAGGAGAATGTTGGTAAGTGAAGGGCTTGGATACGCTGTGATAACCTTATTTTTCGTCTTTACAGCAGGAAACGCCATCACCTTTGGGATTTTTAAGTTGTTTCAGCAGCAAGCGACCTATGCAATATTCACCTATCCTTTCATCCCTGTTTTGATGGCAAGTTTGGCGGTTCTGGCAATCTGTATTATTACGCCGGAAAATGCGTACTGCTCTATTTATAAATCAACTATTGTTGAGCGATTGAGGGAAGCAGAATGACAAAAAAGGATTGTTTATCGGCCGATAGATAAATCAGAGAACTAACAACACCCAAAGGGTATTGGTAGGAACAAATGGCGCACTTTTAAGGGCCTTTTATACGTCGAAGCCATTTGTGTCCGCTAAGGGAGGGGCGGTGATCTCTACGTGATGCGATAAGATCAATATAAGTTGATATTTCTTCCCACCGACCCGCTTGCACCCTTGCATATATTTCTTCTTTTTGCTTAAAAATGATATCTTCTATTTCGTGCTTAATAATAGCAATATCGGCTGGTGTATCTACAGACCGATCCCCAAGCACAAACGGAATTCCCATTTGAGATAATTGCGCAATTAAATCATGAAGTACGTCCAAAGCTGCGTCCTGCGTATCAGTAAGAAGATAAAAACTATATTCAGCATCTTACTTGAAATAAAATAATTCCTCAAACTTTTTGTTCAAAGCAATGCATAGTATTAAAGCCAATTTTGCTGTTGGATTAAATTGACCTGTTTCAATGGAACTAATAGTGTTCCTCGAAACACCCACCAATTGAGCAAGCTGGCTTTGTGACAAATTTTGTTTTGCTCTGACTTCTTTTAGCCTATTATGTAAAATCAATTCATTTTTCATAGCTCACACCAGCATAAAATACGCAACTAATCCTAATATTGCAGCGAAACTGGAAGCAATTGACTGTATCAAATAGTTTTTCTTTTTTATTATAATATAGGAACGCCACGCCCATCCCGACAAATACCCCATAATAATAACTCCAAACTCGTAAAAATTTTGACCTCGCAAAGCATTCACAATGCTAAAAAACACACATAGAATAGCTACTATTACCCCGCCAAAACCAAAGCTATTACCCACTTCACGCTGTTCTCTTTCATCAAGGTATCTATTCTCTTCTATGCTTTTCTTTAAAATCTCTTCTCTATTCATAATCAATTACCTCCTAAGTCTATATGCCAAGTTTTATTGTCATATTCATTGTACCAATGCCAAGTTTTATTGTCAATATTTCCTGTAAATTTTGCTGTAAATTTTATATGTAAAGCGTTATGAAAAGAAAGCACCTGCATTTTCACAGGTGCTTTTCCCATCGACAATGCCGGTTTTGACCAAGTCAATCTCTCCGGCATCGGAAAAGTCGGTAAGCAGTCTTGCCGAAATCGCCTTTTGGGAGCTGAACCATAACCTTCAGAACATTGTACAGCAGGGTTTATATTTCCTGGTCCGTGCTTCTGCTCCGTTATCCTATCCGTTTGAGGCAGTTAATCCAAAATCATACAACTGCTCACAGCTTGATGAATATCGGATAATCCCGTAAAATAAACTGATCAATGACGACCTTGTTTCCATCTTTCGCAAGGTCAAGTCTCTGCTGGGTTGAATGATAGGGATCCAGAACGACCGCATGATCACGGGCGCCGTCTGTAATGGTAATTTTGGCCTGAATTCCTTCGTCGGCAACCTTGGCAGCGCCGTCATTCCATACTGCAATATAGTGATTGTTTTCGCCGTCCTTGAAGGTGTAATATCTGACGGCGTTTGAGGATTCCACCGTCACGGGAATTTCAAATACTTCAAGCCCATCCATGATATTTCCCATGTTTTTTATAACAATGCCTTCTATGATCCTCTCATAGGAATTGGTGCCTGACGTTCCTACGGAAATATCCATCCCTCTGTTAATGGCGATCATCCTAGCAATATATTTGGCCGCGATTTCTGCTTCATAGGGGTGATATGAACCCTGCTCCGGTTGCAGGACCAAGCTGTAAAAGCTCCTGTAGTTTAGCTCGTCCGCCAGAAAATATCCTTGAAATCCGTTCTTCTCAGCCAGTGCTTTGATTCCGTCCCACATGGTATCATACTGATAATAATAATCGCTTTCAAACACTGGCGATGAATCATTATTGACACTGTGAAGTGAAATCCCATCGACCTGCCGGACAATATCAGAATTCAGCAGAACCTTGGTATAGTCCTGGCATTCCTTCTCGATATAACTGCTCGTACACGCCCAAACGATCTCCGCATCCGGATCGATTTTCCGGATGATAGGGATCGCCTGTCTTGCCATGTTGATATAGTCTTCCGGTCTTATCCTTTGATAATAATCGTAAAGCGCATCGGGTTCATTCCAGAGTTCATATCTGTCCACCTTGCCTTTGAGCGTAGTTGCGACCATTCCGAGACCACGTCAATGATGCGAGGAATCCCCGGATGGATCAGTTTTGACAAGATCTTGTATTCCTCTGCCTGATACGTATTTTTATAACATTTCAGAATAACCTTTGTTTTCAGTATCCTGTGAACCGCAATATAAATCGTGCTGTTGCCGTTTTCCGCAATCCACTCAACGATTTCATATTTGTCAGTCAGAGTTGGCACCTTGCCGTTCCCGATCGGCTCATCGTTCAATTGACTTTGATAAAAACTCCGTAAGCCGCTCATTTTACCTCCCTTGTTGAACTGCAGATCAGCGCTTCTCCTTCTTCTTCCAATAACAGTTCCGCTTCCATCAGGCTGATATGATTGTTTAACGCATAGATTATCACAGCATCCCTTTTGCGTTTACTGTAAAGCATATTTATTCCTGAGATTTTTAAAAGATGCTGGGTTTCCTTGATGTCAAGGTCAAGACCGAATGCGAGCTGGAGGATTTTATTTCTTGAAGGTTTCCTTTTCCCGCTTAAAAGATGATAAAAATATACGCGATTCAAATTGCTTTTTTCTATAACGTCTTTGTTATTCAGATTTTTCTCAATAATGATCTCCCTTAAAAGCGTATGGAATTTTTGATCAATAAAGTCCTGATTATTGTCGGTAATGTATTCTTTGATGTTACTCGTCTTTATGATATCGTTTGTGAGTTCTTCCGTATTTTTCTTTCTCAATCAAATCTCTCCCGCTATTGCCTCTCTTTATTAATTTCCTTCTCGCCAATTATATTATTATTTGTTAAAACTTTCAACATCATGCATACATAGATTTACTGGCCTCCCAAGCGTTCAATCCTCACGACCGTTTCTGCAGGTACACACTTGGGGAACATATCAAGCACCGTCGCCTCAGTTTTGTTTGCCATCCTCATGTCTACTAATCAGTAATCGATTCTTTATTCTCTATTGAGGTACCGAATTTGAAAATTTCTCCGTTTACCAAACGTAGTTGGGCAGTTGCAAGCGGCTTGCTATCCAAATAGTTCGTTTGGGTAACCATCAATTTTTCGTTATCCTGCGACAGAAAATAATCGTAGCACATTCGGTCGGACAGCTGATACATTTTGTCCGCAGCATAATCGAACACGATTATCCTATTATCGATAATGCCGGAGCCAAAGCTCACCGTTGCACAAAATTCAGGTTTCCCATCGTTTGTCAAATCAGCCAAATAGACATTCCAAACGGGCATACCCCAGAACAGTTCTTTCTCACCTGCAGTTACTTTTTCAGATGTCCATGTAAAAGTGACACCAGGGAATTCAGTCAGCTTTAATTCCTTGCTCTCGTCCCACGGCATCTTATCACTACCGAAGTAATCAAGCCATTTGCGGACTTCACATTCGGGAATGCTTGCGAGACCGAGAAAAGCGTCAAAATCATAGCCTGTTGAGCCGTTTTTGTTTAATGGAAAACTCTCGCCGCTCGATTTGCGCTCTACAATGCAATGGATATTACCGTCTGCGGATAAGATTACTTTGAGCGTATATTTGCCTTCTATCTCGAAGATATGATAATCTGGGTCTTTGCTGAAATGCTCGTATTTCTCAAAATCCGAAGCTGTAAGGCTCGGAGCGTTCTTTGCCAGTTCGCGCAATTTATCAAGAGTAAGTATCTCTCCGTCGACTTTCGTTGAGCTGCTCATGTAATCTACGTTTGAACGGTATTTATACACTGCGCCGACTTTTGTAAAGCTCAAGTTTGCTGAAAGAAGCGTCAGCGTATCCCCACCGTCGGAAATTTCAAATGTTGCGCTGCACGCGTCTTTGTGCGTAACTGTTAGTTCATTGCCATCAATTACATACTTCCCGATCTCAAATATTCCATAGCTGCTAATGAACGGCTGCGACAGCCATGCGTTGCCGTTTTCATAAAGTGTAACCGTTGGCATTATGGCGAACGAATCCTCGCCCTGCAAAACGTAGGTTTGCGGCGTTTCATGTAAACTGAAATTCTTTTGCTTAGCAGTGCTGCATCCGGAAAGGATAATGCAAGCGGCAACGACCGTAACTGTTATAGAAATTACACGTTTCATAACCTCAACCTCCAATAAATGGGACAATCTTTCTTTCCATTATATGTGCGCGGCAAACCCCTCAATATCAAGGCTTTAAACCCATTTAAGTAAGCAACATACCTCTGTATGCCCTGAGGATACAAAAAAAGTCGTACCCCTCTGGTACCCCCTTGGCGGCGGCCTATTCTTCTCAGCACTATGACTAATTCTAATACTTAAATTTAAACATATCTAAATATCTAGGTCGTGTCAAGGAATGTTCGCAATTTAGGGGCTCCGAAATATGAATTAAGCTGCATTCAGCAGAAGTGTCTGAATGGATAGAGGGTTCAGGTACACTCTGGACACAGACCAGTCCTCGGCATACTCCATTAGGTATACGGTCACCAGCCGCAGATAGAAATCCGAGTTAGGGAAAAGTATAGAAAGCAAGAGAATCCTCCAGGCCGTCCTCCAGGATTTCGATTGCTCTTGGAAACCACTTCTCATAGCGCTCGATCAAATTGTCCGCCCGCTGACGGGCTAACTCGGCAGTGGGCGCTAACCAGATTCCCTTGATCTGTACCGCAAAGGACGCCTTCTCTTTCTGCGACACTTGGACCAGAATATTTCGCATAAAATGCACCTTGCACCGTTGCCAGGATGCCCCGGGAAAGCTCTCGCGAACGGCAGCCACCAGCCCCTTGTTGGCATCTGAAACCACCAATGAAGGTTTCTGGAATCCACGTTGCCGCAAGTTCTCAAACAACTGCGAATAGCTCTCTTTAGATTCTTCCAACATTGGTTCCAAGGCCAGCACCGCCATGCTGATAACACGGACATCTACGCGAACTTTTTCGTACTCTATCAAATTTGAAATTCGGAAATGAAGAACAAGCGGGCAGTAAAGGCTTTTTTAGCCGTTTACCATTAAGCATTATAGCTAAAATGATTTCCGCTTCATCACGCCAGGCCGCTTAGCGGCTGGATGTTTTTTTCAAAATGCCGAATACGCATAACAACGCCCTCCATACTCATAAGTTTGGAAGGCTGCGTTTTATTCAGGCATGAAGATAAGACGTAAGCGTCAAAACTTCCGACACATAGGAAACATAGAAAACCTGTGAGACAATAGCACCATGAATAAACTGGACAAAAATGTATTTCAATGAAATACAAAAAAATGCAAAAAAGTTCAGTAGATTACATGGGAGTGAAGT
>JAHDQS010000053.1 GCA_018433675.1 Clostridia bacterium | reverse complement strand
TTATTTGGCTACTGTTGTCAAGCCCTAAATGTAAGGAACTACACTTTTTCCTTTCCTTCATAGAAAGTGTGCATTTTGGGGCACACTCATGCAGCCACCCAGTGGCTTGCAGATTCCGAGAACAATGTTATACTTTAGATACAAAGATTATGCGAATTTCTTGGGGCGAGAGGTAGTTGCAGCTGCCTCTTTCCTTTTTGTCCTGTCAATCTCCTCCATCTGCCTCTTCGTAATTTCGGGTAGAAAATCAAGCAGTTGTGCAAGCTTGTGATACTGGAGTCTTCTCCGGAAAGCTGCAAGGCCTTGTTGCTTGGTAAACTCATAGATTCCGTTGCTTTTCACCAGAATGTAGCTCAATTGGATCATCTTCTTTGCAACCGCGACTGCAGCAACCGGTTTGCTCTTACCCCTCAATCTCAAATCGTCATATTTCCTTGCAAGAGGATTGCCTTTTGACGTTTTAGTGGCAACCCAAGCTGCCTGGATGATGTTCCTTCGAATGCACGTGTTGCCCATATGGGATATATGACCCTTGCTGATCTTGTTGCCCGAATCGAACCTCCGTTCAGAGAGTCCGACATAGTTCACATAACTGTCGGGGGAGTCGAATCGGGAACCGTCACCGAGGAAGGCAATCTGGGAAGCGGCCGTCATCAGGCCGATTCCGGGAATAGAGAGCAGAGATAGCGCCTCTTTTGGGTGCGACAGGCAGATATCCCTCAACCTCTGCTTGCATTGTTCCAATTGCTCGGTCACATTCCCGATCTGGTCGGAGAGCATGATTGCCTGCTCGATTGCAAGGGAGTCCTCGCACAGCAGCCGGTTCGCCAAGGTCAATCTGGACTCTTCCGTTTTCAGGTCCGACTTCTTGATGAAGGGATGGCCCATCGAGTTGAACAGCGCGTACAGCCGGTTGACCAGCATCGTGATCTCCCGGGCGAGAAACACCTCAAGAGAGACGGCCGACCGTTCGGCTTGTTCCTCCTTGGTCGGGATCGAGACCGTGGGCCACTCGTCCCTGGGCATGGTCCTGGCGATTCTCGCGATCTTTTCGCTGTCAACTTTGTCATTTTTTAAGGAACTGTTGAAAATGTTGTAGAGCTTTGCTGGATTGAGCACCACCACCTCCGCCTCGGTGTTCTCCAACAGGAACCTCGCCAGCGAGAACGATGCGGTCCCCGCCTCCATCAGCACCAAATCCCCCTTGCAAAGCCTGCCTGCAAGCTTGGCCTTGCCCTGTTGCCCCATCTCTCCGGTGAAGAAATGGCGGCTCCCCAGATCGGGTCCGTCCAGGATGCATCCGTGGAAGGTCTTCTTCGAGAGATCCAATCCGAATGCCCGTTCGTACTGCATGTTCATCGGCATGGCAGCACCTCCTAATGGTTATTCAGAGCTGGAAGGCTGTATGGACACGGATCGTGATCCACCATTTTTATTAACAGGGTCATATCGGGAGGCCTGAGCCTCCCCGACATGCCCTACGATAGACTTCGATGACCGGGTTGGAGTATTTTATACTTCAAGGTCTTGGGTTGCTCCCAATCCTTACAAAGAGGGACACTCGGCCACCGGCTTCCTAACTCCGTCAGTTAAGAATATCATCGAACCTCCAGCTGTAAAGACCAGAGTTCCTCTCCGGTCCTTACAGTAGCCATTCTATTTATACT
>JAHDQS010000025.1 GCA_018433675.1 Clostridia bacterium | reverse complement strand
TAAGAAGGCTGGATATTTTGATTTTCTCGATTACTACGAGTCTGTTCGTGTGTAAACTTGGGAGGAGCCGTATACCGAACGGTACGTGCGGTTCTGTGGGAGGTCGGCTACTCAAGTAATGGGTAGCCTCCTACCCGATTTCTATGCGGATTCTTATTCCATAACGCTGTTGTCTACAACGTAATCCAGAACCGACTGATGGAGTGAGGTTAACTTAAGGTATGGTATACCGTAAGTTTCCTCGAATTCCGAATGATCCTCTGTTCCGAAGTACTCTGTAAAGTAAGCTGTCAAGTCCTCGTCGGTCACTGAAATATCGGCATCCTCGGCAATCGCTTGGAGGATAAGATAATATTCGGCATTTTTCTTGTTATTATCATGGTTTGCTTCCAGCAGTTCTTCAGTGGTTGAGACTCCCATGTAGGTATTTAAAAATTCCTCAAACTCCACGCCGTAATTTTCAGCATTACTTTTATAGTATTTAACCATCAAATTTTCCTGATATTTTACAAGATCATCGGGAAGGGAATTAATAGTCGTATTTTCAAAAATGTAATCCTGCACATAATATGCAATGGCTTCGTGTTGCATGTTATCCTTAACATATTCCTTCATTCCGGCGACAGTTTTGAAATCAAAACGCGATGAGAAGTTATTAACAACAAAATCGTCGGTCAATTCGGGTGTGACATTCTCAACAATGTAATTCAACGTTACTGCGAACACAGCATCCTTGCCGTTGAGTTCTTCTTTGCCATAGTCTTCAGGGAATGTCACTTCAATATCAAATGATTCTCCGGGACTGTGTCCGATAAGCTGTGCTAAGAAGTCGTCTATATAGTTCGTGACGCCGATGGTAACATTTGCGCCTTGGCCGTCGGTACTGCCTCCTTCAAAATTCACACCGTCTATACTGCCGACATAGTCGATGTTGACTGTATCACCGTCAGCGACAACGCGGTCTGTTATTTGGTTCTCATATGAGAAATTGGCTAAAATACCGTCAATCTCTGTTTCTACAGCTTCATCCGAAATCTCGTGAACATCTTGGGGAATGGTCATTCCCTTATATTCACACAATTCGACATTATCAATAGCTGTAATGTCCTTCCAGAAGCCGTTTTCGTCAATACCGTCACTGTAAGTGAATTCCTTAGTCTCGGTCTCGGCACAACCGATACAAGCGAATAGCGCAAAGGAAATGACGAGAATGAGCGATAGAATTGTCTTAATTTTTTTCATTTTGCAACCTCCATAGATTTAATTATTTATTTCAACAAGCTGAGATGTATTTGCCCAACCTAGAAATTACTTTTCTCATTATACACGATAAATGTGTCAATAACATGAACATCTTATAAATTGTTCAAAAAAATAATGGAAATAGTCGAGTAATCACAGTCAAGTGATCATTATTATTGTCTGTTGATGTCTTCTATGATACTATTGGAATCGTTAAAACACTTGCCTAAGGGGGCATACAAGGTATGAAAAGAATATTTCACAGGTTGCTTTTTGTTACAGTATTAGGAGCAGTATTAATGTTTGCTGTCGGTTGTGGGGATACAAATACAATGAATGATGAAAGCTTTGCGACGGTTATTGACCAGTTGGGAAGAGAGGTCATTATCCCCTCTGTTCCGGAAAGAATCATCTCTCTTTCCCCTAGCAATACGGAGATTGCTTATGCGATCGGATTAGGAAACAATATTGTAGGGGTTACCGATTACTGCAATTATCCCGAAGAAGCTTTAGCAAAAGATAAGATAGGGGGTTTCTCCAGCCCTAATATAGAAAAGATAGTAATTCTAGAACCGGATTTAGTGTTGGCAGGTAATAAGCATGAAGAACTGATAGTAAAATTTGAAGAGATGGGGATCCCTGTGATAATGCTGGTCCCTGAGTCAATTGAAGATGCTTTTGAGGCCATGGAACTGGTGGCCGAGGCTACAGGGAAAAGTAAAGAAGCGGAAGATGTGATATCCGGTATAAAGAATAGATTAGATACAGTACAGGACAAAGTTGCTTCTGTTCCTGACAAGGACAGGGTCAGAGTATATTATGAAGTGTATTCGGATCCTTTAATGACTGCCGGCGGGGCATCACTTATCAATGAAGTTATTTCAGCAGCCGGAGGAAAAAACATTTTTGCCGATGTTAATGAGAGTTATCCAAAAATAAGTAATGAAGTATTGATAGAAAGGGATCCTCAGGTTATCATTTTCCCTGATACTCACGGGTCTGAAGCTTTTGGGATTGATTTATTGAAGGACAGGCCTTTATGGAGCGAAATAACAGCAGTAAAGGAAAATGCACTTTTCGGTATTTCCTCCGATTCAATATCACGTCCCGGACCTCGTCTGATAGATGCGGTTGAGGATTTGGCCGCCATATTCTATCCGGAATTATTTCAATAAGGGATTGTGTAAGGGAGTTGTGGCAAAGGTGCCGATAAAAGGGCAGCATGATTATCATAAATCTACGCGGTTAAAAAAGAGCGTTTTAATAATATCCCTGGTGCTGTTGCTGTTTATATCAATTATGGCAGCAGTTGTACTGGGGGCTGCTTCGATTTCTTTTAAGTCGGTCCTGGATGCTTTGCTTTCCCCCTTACCGTTTCTCGCTAATTTGTTCAAGGGTATTGATACTCCGGATATCCAGCGCGGTATCATCATTAGTCTGCGCCTTCCCAGAGTTGTGCAGGCTGCTGTTGTGGGAGCCTCATTAGCTGTGGCGGGGGCTGTCTTTCAAGGCCTGTTTCGAAACCCCATGGCTGATCCTTATGTCCTGGGGGTTTCTTCGGGGGCTGCCTTGGGAGCTGTATTGGCAATGTTGACGGGTGGAGCGCTTTTTTTCGCCGGTTTCACGGCAGTGCCCCTCTTTGCCTTCGCCGGAGGGATTTTAACGATTACCTTGGTTTACTATATATCCCGGGTAGGAAAAGCTGTACCCGTTATGACCTTGCTTTTGGCAGGGATTGCCGTCAGCGCTTTTCTTTCAGCCCTGGTCTCCCTGCTCACATATTTTTCCGGAGAGAAATTGCACCAGGTGGTATTTTGGATGATGGGGGGAGTCGGAGGTGCCACCTGGTCGAGGATAACGGCTATGCTTCCTTATGTTATAGTAGGTTTTGCCTGTATTTATCATTATGCCGGGGAGTTGAACGTCTTGCTATTGGGGGAGGAGACAGCCCGTCATTTAGGAGTCGATACGGAAAGGGTCAAAAAAATACTGTTAGCGGCAGCTTCTCTTCTTGTGGCGGCAGCGGTTTCCACCAGCGGTATTATAGGTTTTGTCGGATTGGTGGTTCCCCACTTTATACGGTTGGCAATAGGGCCTGACCACCGCATTTTATTACCTGCCTCGGCCCTTTTGGGAGCGAGCCTCCTCATAATTGCCGATACTGTGGCACGTAACATTATAGCTCCGGCAGAGCTTCCGGTGGGGATCATCACAGCAATGGTTGGAGCTCCCATGTTCATTTATCTTCTCAAGAAAAGAAAAAAGCTGCGATATTTTAACAGCAGCAGCAGCTAGAGATAGCTAGGAGGCATAAATGAGTTTAAACTTAAATGTTCTTGGACTGACTTTGGAATACGATTCGGTTCCTATCCTGGACGGAATAAATTTTGAACTGCAAAAAGGGGAGATGGTAGCCCTTTTGGGGCCTAACGGAGCGGGAAAATCAAGCCTCTTGCGTTGTATCAGTGGGATTTTAGAGCCGAAGGGAGGCTCGGTCTTTCTTAACGGGCGGGAAGCAGGCAGTCTGACTTCCGGGGAGATTGCCCGTCAATTGGCGGTAGTTCCCCAGGATACCGGTGTGGATTTCGATTTTACCGTGGAAGAGGTTGTCCAAATGGGTAGGTTCCCATACCGCAAAGGCTTGCGTAAGAATGAAAAAAGCGATGAAGAAATTGTTCGTAACGCCATGGAAACAACGGGAATTTTGTCCTTGAGGCATCGATCGGCCGCAACCTTAAGCGGCGGGGAAAGGCAGCGGATGGTTTTTGCCAGGGCTTTATGCCAGGAACCTGAACTGCTCCTTTTGGATGAGCCTACCGCAAATCTGGATATCGGGTATCAGTGGGAATTATTAGAGGTAGTTTTAAGACTTAATCGGGAAAAAGGTGTAACCATCATAGCGGCAATCCATGATTTAAACCTGGCTGCCCTTTTTTTTCAACGCTTCATTTTATTATCCGGAGGTAAAATCCTTGCCGTCGGCAGGGGTGAAGAAGTTCTAACCAAGAGAAACATTTTAACTTCTTATGGAGTGCCGGCTCAAGTATTTCGTCATCCTCTTCACGGACGCCTGCAGGTAAGTGTGAGTAAAGAGAGCATGAGTACGGAGAATGCGGGCAAAGAGGGCAAGAACGAAAGGGTCCACGTAATAGGTGGTGGCAGTGAGGCTTTGCCTGTTTTAGAAGCCCTGTGGGAAAAAGGTTATTCCTTATCCCTGGGGCCTGTCAGTAATGAGGACAGCGGCAGTCATTTTGCACGTTTTTTAGGTTTCCCGGTGATCGAAAACCCGCCTTTTTCCGAAATCAACGCTAAAGTTTATGAAGAACATATGAGGGTTATGAAGGAAGCAAAATATGTTGTTTTACCTCCGATTCCTTTTGGAGAAGGGAACATTCGCAACTTAGAGGCCATGCTGGAAGCTGTTGCTCAGGGTGTGCCGGGGATAGTGCTGGGGGAACACGGAGAGGACAAAGATTTTACCGGCGGTAAGGCAACAGTACTATTGGAACAAATGAAAGAAAAGGGAGCTCTTTTCGTTAATGACATTGAAGACGTTCTTTTATATATGAAAGGCTGTGGAAACGAATACTATATGAAAAGGAATAAGTGAATATTTCAAGCCTGACCCCTATAGAGTTGATAATATTTACCCTTTTCATTAAGCAACTTTTCATGGCTGCCTCGTTCGATGATACGGCCTTGCTCCAACACCATAATGACATCGGAGTTCTGTATGGTGGACAACCGGTGGGCGATAACGAATACTGTCCTGTCCTGCATCAGAGAATCCATACCGCGTTGCACGATAGCCTCGGTGCGGGTGTCGATGGAGGAGGTGGCTTCGTCTAAAATCATGACGGGCGGGTCGGCTACTGCGGCACGGGCGATGGAGAGAAGCTGTCTTTGACCTTGTGATAATCCACTGCCGTCACCTGACAGAACGGTGGCATAGCCCTGAGGAAGCATACGGATAAAGCTGTCCGCGTTGGCAAGTTTCGCTGCCGCGATACACTCTTCGTCGGAGGCTGCGAGGTTGCCGTAGCGGATGTTATCCAGCACGGTTCCCGTAAACAGGTTGACATCTTGTAAGACCATACCAAGAGAGCGGCGCAAATCCGCTTTTTTGATTTTGTTGATATTGATGCCGTCATAACGGATTTTGCCGTCTGCAATGTCATAAAAGCGATTAATAAGATTAGTGATGGTCGTTTTACCGGCACCGGTCGCCCCGACAAAGGCAATCTTTTGTCCGAATTCGGCGTAAAGGGTAATGTCGTGCAAAACCGGCTTGTTTTCTTCGTAGCTGAAGTCTACATTGTAAAAGCGCACTTCGCCTTTCAATTCGGTGTAGGTAACCATACCGTCAGCCTGTGGATGTTTCCAGGCCCAAAGCCCTGTGCTTTCATTGGTTTCGGTCATAATGCCGTTTTCATATTTGGCTTTGACAAGGGTTACATGGCCGTCGTCGGTCTCGCTTTTTTCATCCATCAGCTTGAAGATACGCTCGGCACCTGCAAGTGCCATAACAATCGAATTTATCTGCTGCGATACCTGAGCAATAGGGTGAATAAAGATACGGGAAAGCTGTAAGAAAGAAGCGATCATACCCAGCGAGACAAAATTTTTGCCCGTAAGCCCGATATTGGTCACACCGGCAATTGCCATTGCCCCTCCCGCAACTGCAAGTAGTACGTAGAGGATGTAGCCCAGGTTGTTCATGATCGGCATCAGGATATTTGCATACTTGTTGGCTTGGGTGGCGTTATCGCAAAGGTTATCGTTTTTCAGATCAAAGGTTTCTTTTGCTTTTTTTTCGTGGCAGAAAACCTTGATGACCTTTTGGCCGTTTACCATCTCTTCAATGTATCCGTTCAGGTCACCAATGGATGCTTGCTGTTTTATGAAATATTGGCGGCTCTTGTTCGCGATTTTGCTGATGACCTTCGTCATGATAAAGATAGTTATAACGACTAAAAGTGTCAGCCAAACGCTCAAATACAGCATAGCAAAGAATACGGCGATAATTGTAACGAGAGAAGAAAAGACTTGGGGAATACTGATAGTGAGCATTTGACGCAGCGTATCGGCATCGTTTGTATAATGACTCATTAAGTCACCGTGGGTGTGAGTGTCATAATACTTAATGGGTAAGGTTTGCATGTGTGAGAACATTTGGTCACGTATCTTTTTGAGAATGCCCTGGGCGATATCAACCATAACACGATTGTAAAATAGTGTTGCTAAAACGCCGACGAGATAAATAACTCCCATCAAGATGATGATACGCAGAAGTCCGGAAAAATCGGGAACCGCTTCAATTAAAAGCGGGGTAATGTAATCGTCGATAAGTGCTTGTAAAAACAAAGAGGATACAACGCTTACGGCGGCGCTTATAACAATACAGACAAGTACGAAAATGAATCGCACTTTGTATGTCCTTAAATACGAAAGCAGTCGTTTTATTGTTGTCGTATTCATTTTCCTTTTTGGTATATTCGGGCTTTGCTCACTCATTGATGACGCCTCCCTTGGCTTGCGACTCGTAGACCTCACGGTAAATCGAGCTTCTTTGCATCAGTTCATCGTGGGTTCCGATAGCACTGATTTTACCGTCATCCATAACGACGATTCTATCGGCATCTATGACGGAAGAGACACGTTGGGCGATGACGATTTTTGTTGTGCCGGGGATATTCTCCTTTAACCCATAACGAATCAAGGCCTCTGTTCTGATGTCAACTGCACTTGTTGAATCGTCTAAAATGAGGATTTTGGGTTTCTTTAGAAGTGTACGGGCAATACAAAGCCGTTGCTTTTGGCCCCCCGATACATTTGTACCGCCCTGTTCGAGATAGGTTTCGTAGCCGTTGGGGAAGCTTTGGATAAAATCATGCGCCCGGGCAAGCCTGCAAGCCTGGATAAGCTCTTCGTCGGAAACGTTTTCGTTACCCCAACGCAGGTTTTCTTTGATGGTGCCGGAAAACAGTACGTTTTTTTGCAGCACCATAGCAACCTCGTTACGCAGTGTTTCGAGTTCGTACTCACGTACATCGATGCCGCCAACGGTAACCCGTCCGGACACTACATCATAAAGACGGGGGATGAGTTGCACAAGGCTTGTTTTGGCCGAACCTGTACTCCCAAGGATGCCGATGGTTTCACCTGATTTTATTGAAAGATTAATGTTATCAAGGCAAAGCTTGTCGGCGTTTTTAGCGTAACTGAAATTAACGCCCTCAAAACATATGTCACCGTTTTGAACCGACGTAACGGGATTTGCGCAGTTTTTGAGGTCGCTTTCTTCGTTTATCAACTCGACTATTCTTGCTGCTGAGGCACGGGAGATGGTGATCATTACGAGTACCATTGAAATCATCATGAGGCTTGTTAAAATCTGTATGGCATAAGTAATGAGACTCAAAAGCTGCCCTGTGCTGAGACCTGCATCGGGATTACCGCCGCCGGCCACAATTATTCTTGCTCCGAACCAGGAAACCAACAGCATACAAGCGTACATGCAAAACTGCATCAGCGGCATATTAAAGGCGATCTGCTTTTCCGCCTTTGAAAAATCAGCGTATATTTCACCTGAAATGGCCTCGAATTTCTTTTTCTCGAAATCCTCACGGGTGAAGGACTTGACCACTCGAATCCCTCGTAGGTTCTCGCTGACCGCGCTATTGAGCTTGTCGTAGGTCTTGAAGACTCGTATGAAAATCGGGTATGCGTTCTTGATTATCAAATACAGCCCGGCACCCAGAAGCGGGACGGAAGCCAGAAAAACAAGGGAGAGCCTTGCGTTTATCCCGAAGGAGACTGCAAGGGCAAATATCATCATAATAGGTGCACGGACCGCCAGACGAATAACCATCTGATAAGCCAGTTGTACATTAGTGACGTCTGTTGTCAGCCGTGTGACAATACTTGCCGTTGAGAGTTTATCGATATTGGAAAACGAAAAATTTTGCACATTGTAGTACATATCACGGCGCAGATTCCGTGCAAAGCCTGCCGACGCGGTGGCGGCGCTTTTTCCCGCAAAAGCGCCAAAAACCAGTGAAAGAAGGGCTGAAAGTAAAAGAGCTGTGCCCATTTTGAGGATATATGTCATGTTTCCCTGATCGATGCCGAAATCGATCAGATTGGCCATCAAAAGGGGAATGATAATTTCCAATACCACTTCCAGTACCACATAAACAGCGGTGAGGAGGGAGTCTTTTTTATATTGTCGTATACAGCTCATGAGCTTTTTTATAATCATGTAATGTTTGCCTCCATTTGGATCATAGCACGCCGGAATCATTAGCTTTCTATGATGTTCTGATAAATCGTGTCAACAAAATAATTCCTGCTGATAAGACAAGCAGAAATTGTAAGGAGAACTGGTTTTAAGATGCAGACGTATATCTCAGTTCTGATGTTGATTCTTAGCATCCCACTTCCAGACAAGCAGGAAGCCAAGAACCGTCGGGATGACAAAGGACAAGGGACTGTCCAGATTGTTTGGCAGAAAAACTCTGCTAGACCCGATAATTAATCCCACAAAGAGCCAGCTGAGAAAAGATCTGTGGCGGGAATAGACCTTATCCAAAGCATTGGAAAGGGTCACTATGCCAATAACAGACCCCAGAGCAAAAATGCCTAAAGTCAGCCAGTTAAATTCCGCTAAGGCCAGCATGATATCTTCGTAGATACCCATCAGTATCAAAACAGAGGAACCCGGAATTCCCGGCAGGATCATAGCGGCGCTGGACACGGCTCCCCCCGCAAAAAAAAGAAGCTTATTGGGAGCTACTGGTGATATTGTTCCCAAATCGCCAATATTGGCAGTTGAAAAGGCAATGATAAAACCGATTAAGAAGGCTGCCAGGTGTTTGAGATTCGGGTGGTAATTTTCTCCCAGCACAGTCTTGACCGAAGCAAGTATGCAACCGCACAAAAAGGCTAAGATCACATCGGAATTATACCTGAACAACCAGGCAAAAATCCAGCCGCTAAGGAGAATACCTCCTCCCATTCCGATTAAAAAGGGCAACCACGGTATCAATACCAAGCGAGAAAGGTCTCTGACCAGCTTTTCATATAATCCCAGAACCAAAAGAACAGTACCGCCGCTTATTCCAGGCAATATAACGATTAATCCTATTAACGCGCCTTTAAAAAATTTTTTAATTGGTATTGTCATGATTCTTTACTCCTGTCGTTGAACCAACATAATCTTAACAACGACATTGTAGCATTTTATTCTGAAAGTGCAAAGCAAATACTAAGTGAATAGTAACCTTGAGTTGCATACAATGTGGTGCCATAGTTACTTGACATAAAGGGCCTCGAGGACTACAATATAATACGATATTATTTATTATTTGAGTGCCTGATTGCTGACTGCTGTGTATGCGCATCCCGCCTCAAATAATAGGTGTCGTCGTTTTATAGACGATATCTTCACAGACCGGAAATACACATATAAATCTATTATAAGGAGAATGCAAAATGAAAAAAATATTCTGTGTCTTTATTTCTTTTGTCCTGATTATTGGACTTATGTCAGGTTGTGGCGGCTCAGATAGCGCTTCTTCCGGGGATGGCAACGCAACCGGCAAAAATGAAGAACCGGTTGCAGTCGCCTTTAAGCTTGGTGGGACCGGTCCTTTGACCGGCGGTGCAGCCATATACGGTAATGCAGCCAAGAATGGTGCACAGATTGCTGTTGAGGAGATTAATGCCCAAGGTGGCATTCAGTTCGAACTCAAATATGAAGACGATGAGCATGATGCTGAGAAGGCCGTTAATGCCTATAATAAACTGAAGGATTGGGGCATTCAGATTTCCCTCGGTTCCGTGACTAGCACGCCCGGTGTGGCCACCAGCGCCGAGACTTTTTCCGACCGTATCTTCGCACTTACTCCCTCGGCTTCAGCTACCGCTGTCATTGAGGGCAAGGACAACGTGTATCAGATGTGCTTTGCCGATCCCAACCAGGGCTCAGCTTCCGCTCAGTATATTGTTGACAAAAAGCTCGGTACAAAAATTGCGGTTATATACAAGAACGACGATGTATATTCCAAGGGAATCTACAACACTTTCGCCAGTAAGGCCAAAGAATTGAACCTGGAGATTGTCTCCACAACCACCTTTACCGAGGATAGCCAGACCGATTTTTCCGTTCAACTGGCCAATGCTAAAAGCAATGGCGCCGACCTCATTTTCCTGCCTATGTATTATACCCCGGCTTCTCTGATACTCCAGCAGGCCAAGTCTATAGGCTACGCTCCCAAGTACTTCGGTGTGGACGGTATGGACGGCATCTTGACTCTGGAGAACTTTGACACCTCCCTGGCCGAGGGTGTTATGCTGCTGACCCCCTTCAATGCCGACTCTACCGATGAGCGTACGGTCAGCTTCGTTAAAAAATACAAGGAGCTCTTTAACGAGACGCCCAATCAGTTCGCCGCCGATGGTTATGACTGCGTGTACGCCTACAAGGAAGCCCTGGAGACTGCGGGCTGCACCCCTGACATGAGCGCCGCTGAGATCTGCGAGAAAATGGTCGAAATATTCCCCGACATTACCTTCGACGGGCTTACCGGTGAGGGCGTAACTTGGGCTGCTACCGGAGAAGTTTCAAAGAGTCCTAAGGGCATGGTTATAGAAAATGGTGCTTACGTCGGTATGGACTGATTATCTATCGCCCTTTCAAATGGTTTATTGAGAGGGCTGTCGAGCAAACTCGGCAGCCCTCTATTCATTGCTAAAGTAGAAATAATATCATTCTGTCAGCTTTTATCGGGCATGTCCAAACGAAATAAAGGTGTGTGTGTTATGACATTTCTCTCCTTTCTGATAAGCGGGCTCAGTCTAGGCAGCGTTTATGCTATCATTGCTTTGGGCTATACGATGGTCTATGGCATTGCAAAGATGCTTAACTTTGCCCATGGCGATGTTATTATGGTCGGTGCCTATGTCTGTTTCTTCGCCACCACCCGGTGGGACCTTCCTCCGACTGTCGGTGTGCTTTTGGCTATGGTGGTGTGTACTGTTCTTGGGGTGTTGATAGAACGGCTGGCGTACAAGCCGCTGAGATCCGCTTCCTCCCTGGCCGTAATTATCACGGCTATAGGTGTCAGCTATTTTCTTCAGAATGCCGCTCAGCTGCTCTGGACTTCCAACCCCAAGGTGTTCACTTCTGTAGTAGGTAATTCCTTAATAAAGCTCTTCGACGGCCGGTTGACTATCTCCGTCATCGCTATCATTACCATAACCGCTTGTATTGTTATTATGGCCGCGCTGACCTGGTTTACCGGAAAGACTAAAATGGGTAAAGCTATGCGTGCCTGCTCAGAGGACAAGGGTGCGGCTCAATTGATGGGCATTGACGTTAACTTCACCATCTCCGTTACCTTTGCCATCGGTTCTGCCCTGGCGGCAATTGCCGGCGTTTTACTCTGCTCTGCCTATCCCACTTTAATGCCTACCACGGGTGCCATGCCCGGCATCAAGGCCTTCACCGCTGCCGTGTTCGGCGGCATCGGCTCCATACCGGGAGCGATGATCGGCGGCTTGCTTTTAGGCATCATAGAGATATTCGGCAAGGGTTATATCTCCACTCAGCTTTCCGACGCCATCGTGTTCGCCGTTCTTATTATTACTCTGCTGGTCAAGCCTGCCGGTCTTCTGGGTAAGCAGACCACCGAGAAAGTATGAGGTGGCGCCATGAAAATAATGGGAAAAGCATCTCGTAGCAAAGTTATTACTTATGGTTTTGTTATCGCTGCCTTTGTTATTGTCCAATTGCTTAAAAGCAGCGGCAATATCAGTTCCTCTCTTCAGGGGCAACTGGTTCCGATTTGTGCCTATGTGGTTATGGCGATTTCACTGAATTTGACCGTAGGCGTACTTGGTGAGCTGTCTTTAGGCCACGCGGGCTTCATGAGCGTCGGCGCTTTTACCGGTGTTGTGGCTTGTATCAGTCTGGAGAGTATTATACCTTTCACAATTCTGCGTATGACCGTGTCCATCATCATAGGCGCTTTTTCTGCCGGAGTCGCCGGTACCTTAATCGGGATACCTGTCCTGCGTCTTGAAGGTGACTATTTAGCCATTGTTACTCTGGCTTTTGGGGAAATTATAAAAAATATAACAAACTGCCTTTATGTGGGAGTAGATAAAGCGGGATTGCACGTCAATTTCCTTACCGACGCCACTTCTCTAAACCTTAGTGAAGGCGGTCGGGTGATTATCGACGGTCCTATGGGAATCTCCGGCATAACCAAGCTTTCAACCTTTACTATGGGTTTTGCCCTTATTATGGTTACCTTGTTTATCGTGCTCAATCTGATTGACAGCCGCTCGGGACGGGCAATCATGGCGCTGCGTGACAACCGCATTGCAGCTGAGAGTGTGGGCATTCACGTTACTAAATATAAGCTCATGGCCTTTGCCACCTCCGCTGCCCTAGCTGGTGCGGCAGGTACATTGTATGCTATGAATTATTCCACCATCATTGCCTCTAAGTTCGGTTTCAATACCTCTATACTTATTCTGGTCTTTGTTGTGCTGGGAGGTTTGGGTAATATCCGGGGCTCAATCATTGCCGCCACTGTACTTACCATACTACCTGAGATGCTGCGCCAATTTAACAATTACCGAATGGTTATATATGCAATCGTACTCATCCTCATTATGCTGGCCACCAACGACGATAATCTCAAAGGCTTTTTAAGCAACTTAAGGAATAGGCTGCTTCCTTCAAATCTTAGGAAAGGAAAGAAGGGAGCGGAAAATGGATAAAGCAAAAAAACCTGAGACAAAGATGGTTCCCGTGCCCTCCACCAACCTTGTTCCTGAGCGTGATGTGGATAAGCTGCCGGTGCTGGAAGCCCGCAACCTGGGGATTGAGTTTGGAGGACTTACGGCTCTTGCCGGTTTCAACATGGCTATTGGTCGTACGGAGATAGCTGGGCTCATTGGCCCCAACGGTGCAGGAAAGACTACTGTATTCAACCTGCTCACTAAGGTCTATCAGCCTACCCACGGCACCATCCTGCTGGATGGACGTGACACAAATAACATGACTACTGTACAGATTAACAAAGCCGGTATCGCTCGAACCTTTCAAAACATACGACTTTTCTCAAACCTATCGGTTGAGGACAATGTAAAGCTTGGTTTGCATAACAATATCAATTACGGCATGTGGAACGGCATTCTTCGCCTTCCTGCCTACTGGAAAGGTGAAAGGCGGGCGCATGAGCAGGCCATGGAGCTTTTATCCATCTTCGATATGCAGGACTTGGCGGGAAACCGGGCGGGGTCTTTACCCTACGGTGCTCAACGCCGGCTAGAGATAGTCCGTGCCTTAGCCACAAAGCCCTTGCTACTGCTTTTGGATGAGCCTGCTGCCGGAATGAACCCTTCCGAGACAGCCGAATTAATGGAGAATATTGTAAAAATTCGTGATACCTTACAGATTGCGATTATACTCATAGAGCATGACATGAACCTCGTTATGGGGATCTGTGAGGGCATCTGTGTGCTTAATTTTGGTAAAATAATCGCCAAAGGCACCCCTCGCGAGATTCGGAACAACCCTCAGGTTATCGAAGCCTATTTGGGCAAGAAGAGGGAGGACTGACCACTATGTTGAAAGTCAATGACATCAACGTTTTTTACGGTGCCATACACGCCATCAAGGGTGTTTCATTCCAGGTCAATAAGGGCGAAATAGTGACCTTGATAGGGGCTAACGGCGCCGGAAAGAGTACCGTTCTGAAAACTATTTCCGGCTTGCTGCGCACCAAGACCGGGGGAATAAATTTCTTAGAAGAGAATATCACCTCCACAGCCCCCCACAAGATTGTGGAACGCGGTTTGGCTCATGTTCCGGAGGGGAGGCGCATTTTTCTGCAGATGACTGTCCAGGAAAATCTGGAAATGGGCGCGTACACTTGTCCCTCCGGCGGCGTCGAGGCTGAATTAGAAAAGGTCTATGCTCAGTTTCCGCGGCTTATGGAACGCCGTAGACAGGTTGCGGGCACACTCTCTGGGGGAGAGCAGCAGATGCTGGCTATAGGTCGGTCACTCATGAGTCACCCCAAACTTCTAATGTTGGATGAGCCATCCATGGGGCTTGCACCTATACTGGTGGAGCAAATTTTCTCCATTATCCAGGAGATGAACAAGGCCGGAACCACCATACTCCTCGTGGAACAGAATGCTCAGATGGCCCTATCCATTGCCGACAGAGCCTATGTGCTGGAGACAGGAGCTATTTCAATTTCCGGCACCGGGAAGGAGCTGTCCGAGAGCGATGAGATCCGCAAGGCCTATCTCGGCGGCTGAAAAACTTTCATTTCCGCAAGTATGACTCAGTATCTTTGTAACACAAACAACAAGGCCTGCTTTTTAGCAGACCTTGTTGTTTGTGGTGGTGTGTCCGGTAGAGTGGCAGAGATGTAACCGGAAGAACCGTCCCCTTGGTTATAACTTGCTCAGGATGTGCAAATGTTTGCACATGATTGCAGTTGGTTCTAATTTCTATGCTGCCGGTTTGGCGATTCTACCGACATTTTCCAGAGAGTCGGAGCAACTCCGATTTTTTTTAGTATGGTATGTTTCTTGCATTGTTACTATATCCAAGGCGTTAACGCCTGAAGACAACGAGGGCTTGGTTGAATAAAAACTTGCGTTGAAAAGACACCTAATGCTATAATAATCTCGTTGTACAAAGGGGGGGAGAGTTTCTTTTTTAGGGCTTTTCAAAGCTTAGCTACGGCAAACATTTATTCATTGTCATTATTCTTTATCATTAAAACGTAGGTTTTTAATAAAAATTTTCCTCAATTTTCATGTATATGCCGGAGGTAAGTGGCGATGGGACCGGAAAAAACTCCAACTGAAGTAAGATTACTTTCCCTATTATAATATATAGGAAACCCCTCAAGTGATAATTCCATGAGTGGAGGCAGGTGAAGAAATGTCCTTAGAAGTTATCAAAAAGATCGCAGACGTTGAGGCCGAGGCTGAAAAGCAGCGCGCAGATGCCTTGAATGAGGCAAAAAGGATTGTGGCAAATGCAGAGGCCGTAGGCCGTGAGGTGTTGCAAAAAATGCGGACCGAAGCTGAGGCTGAAGTTAGTAAACGTCATGAAGAGGCGCAAGTTCAGGGCAAAGCAGTGGCTGCAGAGATTTCCGAAAAAGTGCGAGCAGATTGCACCGCACTGGAAAAAACAGCGTCAGCCAAGATGGATGCTGCGGTCTCAATCATTGTTGAAAGGGTAGTGAATGGCTGATGTCTATTGTAAAAATGTCACGGTTGCGCATCATTGCACCGCAAAACATTCGCCGCACCCTGTTGCGTGAGCTTACCCGTTTGGGATGTGTTGAAATAGGCAACCCCGCCGAACATCTGTTAGATCCGGAGTGGTCCGCCATTATACACAAGCATACGGAAAATGCAGAATCCGGCAGAATCCTTTCTTCTTTAAAGAATGCTTTGGAGACCTTGGATAAGTATGCACCGGTTAAAAGCAGTCTGCTCAGCCCGCGTCGACAGATTTCCGAAGATATCTTCAATGACAAAAAATATGTTAATGAAGCTTCGGATGTGGCAGAACAGCTTAACGTATATGCCAGACAAATTGCCTCAACCTTTTCAGAAGAAGGTCGTCTGGTAGCTAAAAAAGCTTCTTTAATCCCCTGGATATCTATGAATGTTCCCTTCGGTCAAGAGTTTGGGACCCGTTTCAAGGTCGTTTTTGGCGTTAGCCCTTCTGCCAGTGAGCCGGAGCAGCTTATCGCCGAGGCCGAAACCTTAGGAGAATGTGTTCTGCAGCTTATCAGCTCAGATCGGGAACAACATTATTATCTGATGATCGTCCATCAAGAACGGATGGATGAAGTCATGGATGCCCTGAAACCAAAAGGTTTTTCTTTGTCGATTCAAAAAGATGTGGAGGGTACAGCCGCAGCCAATATTGCCGAACTTGACAGGCAAACACAGGAGTTGCTCGCAGAACGGGAAACTCTCATTGCCAAGGTTCGGGAATTTGGCGGTAAGCGTGAACTCCTTCAGCAGATCATTGATGTGTTGAACATAGAAAGCAGCCGAGAAGAAGTTTTAAACAATCTGGTGGCTACTTCGCAAACGATTTACTTAGAAGGATGGATCCCCAGCGAAAGCGAAAAACCTGTAGCCGATGTTTTAGAAAAACATGGCTGTGCCTACGAATTTGCCGAACCTGGTGAGGACGATGAACCCCCGGTACTTTTGCATAACGCCGAGTTAATCAAGCCTTATGGCATGGTTACCGAGCTTTATGCCTTACCTACCTACAGGAGTGGTTTGGATCCTAACCCCTTTATGGCACCGTTTTTCTTCATCTTCTTTGGGTTGATGATGGCTGACATCGGTTATGGCATCTTGATCAGTTTAGGCGGTTATTACCTTTACAAGAAGGCACGTCCTCAAGGAGCCCTGGGTGATTTAACGAAAATGGCTATGCAGTGTGGGGTTTCGACCATGTTCTGGGGTCTAATGTTCGGGAGCTTTTTCGGCAACCTGATTCCGGCCTTTAGCGAGGGCATGATGGGTAACCTGATTCCCTTTAAGCCGATTCTCTTTGACCCCTTAAGCAATCCGATGCCGCTATTCTATCTTTCCCTGGCCTTTGGTGTTGTCCAAATCTTTTTGGGTATGGGACTCAATGGCTACATAATGATCAAGCAGGGAAATGTTATGGACGCTGTTTTTGATGTCGGATTCTGGTTTATGCTTTTAGGTGGTTTTGGTATCGCAATCCTCAATACCCAGGTTGGTCTGATTGTATCGGCCCTTGGGGCTGTCGGGATTCTTCTGACAGGCGGACGAGCGAACAAGTCTATTGTCAAGAGACTTACAGGAGGATTAGGTTCTCTCTATAACGTCACAGGGTATCTATCGGATGTTCTTTCTTACTCAAGACTTCTAGCTCTTAGTCTGGCTACCGCCGTTATTGCTCAGGTTATGAATACCATGGGAACATTGGGTGGGAGCACCGTTTTCGGTTGGATATTGTTTGTGCTGATTTTTGTAGTAGGGCACGTCTTCAACATAGCTATTAACCTATTGGGCACTTACGTGCATACCAGCCGTTTGCAGTATATCGAATTCTTCGGTAAATTTTTTGAAGCCGGAGGACGCAAGTTTACACCTTTGTATAATAAGACAAAATACGTTGAGGTTATTAAGGAGGGTCATTAATTATGGAGTGGATTACATCTTTGTTTAATGGTACAAACTTAGCTTTGGCAGGAGCTGCCTTTGCTGTATTTATGGCCGGTACCGGTTCAGCCCGCGGTGTGGGTATTGCCGGTGAAGCAGCCGCCGGTGTCTTGACGGAGGATCCCAATAAATTCGGACAAACTTTGCTCTTACAGGCATTGCCTGGCACACAGGGTATTTACGGTCTAATCATCGGCTTTTTGATCCTTATTAAAATTGGAATAGTGGGTGGAACACCTGTAGAATTGACTACTATACAGGGTTTTAGTCTCTTTATTACCGGTCTGCCTATCGGTATTGTCGGGTTTACCTCCGGACAGGCTCAAGGCCGTGCTGCTGCCGCTACTATGGGAATAATTGCTAAGCGCCCGGAAGAACTGGGTAAAGCGATGATGTATCCCGCTATTGTTGAAACCTATGCAGTGTTGGCACTGTTGGCTTCCTTCCTTATGTGGCTCGGGATCGCGGTATAACTGGATTAATCAAATCAAGGGGGAAACTGATTATGAACGGGATAGAAAAAATTACTGCCAAGATCGCCGGCGATGCCCAACAGGAAATTCGTAATATCCTCGATAAAGCCAAATCTGAAGCAGCGGAAATCAAAGCCAAGTACGCTGCCCAAGCTGAGGCTGAAAAGGCAAAAATATTGGCCACAGGCGAAGAACAAGCTAAAGAAATCGTGCGCCGGGCCAAATCGGTGGCTGAATTAGAGGCCAGACAGCAGATCCTGGCCACGAAGCAAAAAATGATCAGCCAAGCCTTTGATAAGGCATTGGAACGCATGTTGGCATTACCCAAGGACGATTATGTGGCGTTGCTCAGCCGTTTGACGGCCCAAGCCGCCGGTACCGGTAGAGAAGAAGTTGTGCTTTCCCCGCAGGATAGAAAAGATCACGGCCAAAAAATCGTGGATGGCGCAAACAAGATATTAAAAGCCCAATCCCGGCAAGCTGAGCTTACGCTTTCCGAAGAAACACGGCCGCTGGTCGGCGGTGTGCAATTGAAGGCCGGGGATGTGGAAGTAAATAGTACTCTTGATTCCATTGTTCATTTCTCTAAGGACAGCCTGGCTTTGGATGTTGCGGCTGCATTGTTTGGCTAAACAGGAAAGGATGTGCGTAACTTGGCGAAAAACAGCATTAAAGATACCGATTATCTTTATGCCAGTGCACGCATTAAAGCCCTGGAAAAAAACCTTCTCTCCCGGGAACGGTTGGAGCGTATGGCAGATGCCCGCTCTATGGAGGAGGCTATTAAGGTTCTTGCCGAGCTAGGCTGGCCGGAGATTTCGGTGTCAAACATGGCAACGATTGAAAAGGTTTTGGCCCAGCGTCGGCATGAGGCTTTCGCTTTGGTTCGCTCGCTGGCTCCCGATAAACGACTTCCGGATGTATTTCTGGTGAAGTATGACTACCACAATATCAAAACCATTCTTAAGAGTGAGGCCACCGGGGAGGATCCCGAGTCATTGTTGATCGATGCCGGCCGGATTCCCGCTAAGCAGCTTCTATTAATGCTGCGTGAAGGTGTCCAGAGCGGAATGACTGAGATCATGACACGGGCCATTGAAGAAGCTCGGGATACGTTGGCCCGAACCCAAGATCCTCAGGTGCTGGATTTCATGCTGGATCAAGCCATGTTTGCCGATATGCTGGCTATGGCCAAGGATTTCGGTTCCCCTTATCTTCTCGCTTACGTAGAACTGATGATTGACAGCGTTAATTTACGTGCGGTGGTACGACTGAATAAAATGGGGAAAGGCTTTGATGCCCTGCGGTATGTTTTGATTCCCGGTGGAAATATTTCCACCTCTCGCCTGCTTCAGGAAATCACTCCGGATATGGTGGAAAATATCTTTGGTAATTCTCCCCTGTCTGCCGCGGCGGCAGCAGGTGCAGCGGCCTTGAAAGGAGACGGCAGCTTGGCGGCCATGGATCATTTGGCCGAAGATGCCCTGATGAAGCATCTGAAGCAGGCTAAATATGTTGCCTTTGGTGCCGAACCTTTGATTGGCTATCTGGCTGCTCAGGAGATGGAAATTACGGCAGTGCGGACAATCATTGCCGGTCGTCTGGCAGATATGAGTTCCGAAATGATTATAGAAAGGCTGAGGGAAGCTTATGTTTAAAATTGCAGTTATCGGCGATCGCGAAAGCGTCCTCGGCTTTAAAGCACTTGGCCTGGAAACGATTTTTGCCGATGAAGTGCCTGTGGCGCAGGAAGCCCTGCACCGTTTGGCTAATGAAAAATGTGCCGTTATCTATCTTACCGAGCAGTTAGCGGCTGAAATGAAGGATGATTTGGATAGGTATACCGATGCGCTGCGTCCGGCTGTGATTCTGATTCCCGGAAAAAGCGGTACACTCGGTATTGGGATGGAAAACGTTTACAAATCCGTGGAACGTGCCGTTGGTTCCAACATCCTAAAGAATAACTAAAACCTCAAAATCTTATGGAAAGCAGGTTGATGCTATATGGATACAGGCAGAATCATCAAAGTCGCCGGTCCGCTAATCACTGCTTCCGGCATGCAGCATGCTGACATGTATGACGTGGTGCGCGTCGGTAAGCAAAAACTGATTGGCGAAATCCTGGAAATGCGTGGTGATCAGGCCTCCATCCAGGTCTATGAGGAAACCGCCGGCATTGGACCCGGAGACGTGGTAGAAACAACCGGAGGGCCCCTTTCAGTGGAATTGGGACCTGGGATGATAGAAACCATCTATGATGGGATTCAGCGTCCTCTTGAGGCAATTCGCGAAAAGGTGGGACCGTTGATTACCCGTGGTGTCCAAATCCCGGCGCTGGATCGGGAAAAGCTTTGGAAATTTGAACCCCTTGTGGAAAAAGGGGCGAAGGTTGAAACAGGGGATATTATAGGACATGTTAAAGAAAACATCGTTGTAGATCATAAAATCATGGTGCCTAACGGTATCAGTGGTGTGGTGGAAGACATCAAAGCCGGAGAGTTCAACGTTGAGGCTGTCATTGCCACCATCAAAAAAGATAACGGGGAAAAGGCTGAACTGTCCATGATGCAAAGATGGCCGGTGCGTGTAGGCCGCCCCTACAAAACAAAAACGCCGCCTAACGTTCCCATGATGACGGGACAAAGGGTCATTGATACCCTCTTTCCCATCGCTAAGGGTGGTACTGCGGCTGTTCCCGGACCTTTTGGTTCCGGCAAAACTGTGGTACAGCACCAGTTGGCAAAATGGGCTGACGTGGATATCGTGGTTTACGTGGGCTGCGGCGAACGCGGCAACGAAATGACCGACGTACTGCGGGAATTCCCCGAACTGGTTGACCCCCGTACAGGCGAGAGCCTGATGAAGAGAACCGTAATGGTTGCCAATACTTCCGATATGCCGGTTGCCGCTCGTGAGGCTTCGGTTTACACCGGAATCACCATTGCCGAATACTTCCGTGACATGGGTTACTCCGTGGCTGTTATCGCAGACTCCACTTCCCGTTGGGCAGAAGCTTTGCGTGAGATGTCCGGACGTCTTGAAGAAATGCCCGGTGAAGAAGGCTACCCCGCATATCTGACCTCTCGTCTGGCACAATTCTACGAGCGTGCCGGTTCTGTGGTCTGCATGGGCAGCGATAATCGTGAAGCTTCTTTGACCGCTATCGGAGCTGTTTCTCCTCCGGGAGGGGACATTTCAGAGCCGGTATCACAGGCAACGCTACGTATTGTAAAGGTGTTCTGGGGATTGGATGCTTCACTGGCTTATGCCCGTCACTTCCCGGCCATTAACTGGCTCAACAGTTATTCCTTGTACGATGCGCGTTTAGCCGAATGGTTTAACAATAATATTGATAAAAACTTCATGAAACAACGAGGAGCTACCTTGGCAGTTCTGCAGAAAGAAAGCGAACTGAATGAAATCGTACGCTTGGTAGGGATTGACTCCTTGTCTCCCCAAGACCGTTTGACCATGGAAGTAGCCCGGATGATCCGCGAGGACTTCCTGCAGCAAAACGCTTTTGTCGATACCGATGCATATACCACTTTCGGCAAGCAATACCGCTTGCTGGAAATGATTTTCAAGTACAATGAGATGGGTGAAAAAGCCCTCAAGGCCGGTGTGTCGATGGAGGATCTCTTTAAAATTCCAGCCCGTGACAGGATCGGTCGGGCTAAAGATGTGGACCAGGCCGAGTACGAAAAAGTCTACGGGGAGATTGTTAAGGAAATAGAGACTCAGATCGGCGCATTGATCGAAGCAGCAGGAGGTGAGGTTTAATGATTAAGGAATACCGCACCATACAAGAGGTGGCAGGCCCGCTGATGCTGGTTCGTGAAGTGGATAACGTCACCTACGATGAATTGGGAGAAATAGAATTGCCCAGTGGCGAACGGCGCCGTTGCAAGGTTTTGGAAGTCAACGGAAATAACGCCTTGGTTCAGCTCTTTGAAAGCTCCGCCGGAATAAATCTGCAAGGCTCCAAAGTTCGTTTCCTGGGTCATGGCATTGAGTTTGGCGTATCGATCGATATGCTGGGCCGTGTCTTTGACGGCTTAGGGAATCCCATTGATGGCGGTCCGGAAATCCTGGCCGAAAAACGCATGAACATCAACGGAACACCGATGAATCCGGCAGCCCGCGACTATCCTTCCGAGTTTGTTCAAACCGGGGTCTCGGCCATTGATGGTCTTAATACCCTGGTAAGAGGGCAAAAGCTGCCCATCTTCTCTGGTTCCGGTCTGCCCCACGCAGACTTGGCGGCGCAAATCGCCCGTCAAGCTAAGGTTTTGGGTACCGACTCTAAATTTGCGGTGGTCTTTGCTGCCGTTGGGATTACCTTTGAAGAAGCCGATTTCTTTATCACCGACTTCAAACGTACCGGTGCCATTGACCGTACGGTTTTGTTCATGAACCTGGCTAATGACCCGGCCATTGAACGTATTGCAACGCCTCGTATGGCGCTGACGGCGGCGGAATACCTGGCCTTTGAAAAAGGAATGCAGGTTTTGGTTATTATCACTGACATTACCAACTATGCGGAGGCCCTGCGTGAAGTATCGGCTGCCCGTAAAGAGGTTCCCGGACGCCGTGGTTATCCAGGATACCTCTATACAGACTTGGCTACCATGTATGAACGTGCCGGTCGCCGCTTGGAAAACGATGGTTCCATTACAATGATTCCCATCCTCTCTATGCCTGAGGATGACAAGACACACCCGATTCCCGACTTGACGGGATATATTACGGAAGGACAGATTATCCTCTCCCGTGAACTTTACCGTAAAGGCCTTAAACCGCCTATTGATGTTTTGCCTTCTCTTTCTCGTTTGAAGGACAAAGGAACCGGGGAAGGCAAGACACGTGAGGATCATTCCGGCACCATGAACCAGCTCTTTGCTGCCTATGCTCGCGGTAAAGATGCCAAAGAGCTGATGACCATCCTTGGTGAAGCTGCTCTGACGGATATCGATAAGCTTTATGCGAAATTCGCAGATGAATTTGAGTTGAAATATGTTTCCCAAGGCTATGACACAAACCGGACTATTGAAGAGACCTTGGATTTGGGTTGGGAATTGCTTTCGATCCTGCCGAAAAACGAACTCAAGCGTATTAAACCGGAGATGATCGAGAAATACTGGCCTCTCAAGGAATCAAAGTAAAAGTATGAGCGAGATTAACCAAAGTCAGGAGGGGTTCTATTGGCCCGTCTAAATGTAAACCCCACACGGATGGAGTTAACGCGTCTGAAAAAGAGTCTGGTTACCGCCCGCCGGGGTCATAAGCTGCTCAAGGATAAGCGCGATGAACTGATGAAACAATTCCTGGAGATCGTGAAAGAAAACCGTGACCTGCGCCGCAATGTTGAAGAGGCTTTAAGCCGGGCTCATAAGAGCTTTACGATTGCTTCGGCGGTCATGTCTCCGGAAATGCTGGAAGAAGCTTTGATGTATCCTAAGCAAAGCGTATCTTTGGCTCTGAGCAAGAGAAACATCATGTCGGTCAACGTACCGGTCTATGATTTCAAAACAAAGAACGACGATCCCGCGGAGATATTTCCCTACGGTTTTGCTACCACTTCCGGAGAACTTGACGAAGCGGTTCAGGCCTTGTCCGATATTTTGCAGGATATGCTGAAACTGGCCCAGTTGGAAAAGGCCGCGCAGATGATGGCTCAGGAAATCGAAAAAACCCGTCGTCGGGTCAATGCTCTGGAATACGTCATGATCCCTCAGTATGAGGAAACCATCAAATACATCCGGATGAAGCTGGATGAGAATGAGCGCGGCAACTTAAGCCGACTCATGAAGGTTAAGGACATGATGTTGGAAGAGCAGCGAAAGGCTAACATCAAACACGACGAAGAAGTGGCTGCGACGTATAAAGGCTGAGAAAAAAACACTCAATGGCAATCATTGTAAGTGAGTGGATGAAAATGTTAAGAAACAAAAGGGCTGTAGACGAACTTACATCAAAGTTTCGTTACAGCCCTTTTGTTTTAACTGTACACTGGTGTTATCTAATGCATATTATTTTCTCTTCACTGTAGTATACCTTGTGGATTTTCCTTTGCCTGCCTTCTTGATCAAATGGTTATCAAGGAGTTTTTTAAGTGCGCGGATTGTGACACTTTGCGAAAGACCGAGGGCGGTTTCTAAATCGATCCTTGCTACTGTGTCATGTGCGGACAGATAATTTAGTATCCTTCGTTCCGCGTCGTTTAGAGCATCTTTTTTGTCGGATACATCCTGCTGATAATTTGTATTAGGCAGTGTGATTTTAAACGCATTGTCGGAAAGCTCGATATTTGGTTGTTCCCCATGTTCACGGTAGCATTCCATGATTTTTGGCATGCCCGTACCGAAAGCCTCTATGAGATGCAAACGATAAAATGTGTCTGCGAGACGGCTGTTGCGAAGGACGGAGACCCCGAGCATCATATCGCTGAAAGAGATCCCCTTCGGCAATCCACCTAAAGAAACAAACTCTATGCGGTTGTCAAAAACACTGATGAAGGTACTGTCGCTATATGAGTAGTCCCGATGAACAAGGGCATTCAACAGAGCCTCGCGTACGGCTTCTGGGGGATAGTCACGGAAGTCGATTCGTTTCAAACCGGAAAACTCTGCGCGGGTACGATTGAACCTGTTAATGTATTCATAGATGTCTTCAAGCTGCTTCAATAGTGAACCGGAAAACTCTGTACGGTCTTTAAACACCAATTTACTATTGCCTTCAAAGACGGCCAACTTAGTGGTATGCATACATTGATCGGAAAGTAGCAGGGCGAGATTTGTAAAAGCGCCGTCTTCGCCGATGAGACCAAGAGTTCTTTTTTGCTCATTTCCAAACTTGATTTTTTCTTCGGCAAAGAATTTGCCTGCACTATGGAAAGTCAGTTCCTGCTTGAGCGAACGTGTGGTTTCAAAACTGTCACCGCCGGTTTCTTTTATCATTTTCAAAATCGCACTCTCAGTTGCCGGAACGGTGGACGCACCCTGCCGCACAAATACGCCCTCAGGACGGATGCCCTTACCTGCAAGATAGTATGGAGGCGCGGTGCCTTTTTGCACGTTTATGGCAATAATGCTCTTCCCTTTTATCGTTCTTGTCTCGCAAAGAGTGAACAGTGTGACATCGGGTCTTATGGAGTCCCGGACCGCGTTTGTCACCTTAAGCATCGTCGTATCGGTATTATCGACACCGGTAATACTCCCATTGTCATCTACGCCAATCAGCAACTCTCCGCCGTTGGTGTTGGCAAAAGCTATGACAGTCTTTACGATGTCGTCTGTGTATTCCCTTTTGAATTCGGTTACTAAACTCTCCTTATTCATATTTCTTCACCCCGTAGATATATTGCCCTTATTATACTCATTCTAACCAGATTTGTAAAGCAAAAGTGGTTAGAATCGGTTAGATTGGTTAGAATGGTCAGCAAATGTTCTTCGGTTTACGCTAATGTTTGCCATAATGAATAGCCTTAAATATAATAAAGTTTGGATACGGTATGCAATGTTAAAATCGGAACTATCCCAATAATACTTGTTTACAGGGTGTCAAGATACCCAGGTTTGTGCCGCCTGTCTCGGATTGTCGGGCAGCCCCTCCGGTGTTTTGAATAAAAAGGTTGTGGAACTGGCCGAATATTGAGGTGAACACTTCATGGCAAATTACAAAGAAATAACTTGCTCTGTGGCCTGCAACAAGTTAAAAAGAAAAATCCCCTTCGGTTGGGACTTAAACATCTACCGGGGCTGCGAGCACGGCTGCAAATATTGCTATGCCTTGTATTCCCATCAATACCTTGGTTCCGAAAAGTATTACGAAGAGATCTTTGTGAAAACAAATATTGTCGAGCGCTTGGAAAAACAGCTCAGCAGTCCTTCATGGCCAAGAGAGGTCGTTAATATAGGAGGTGTTACCGACAGCTATCAGCCCATAGAGGAACAGTATAAGCTGATGCCCGATGTTTTGCGGCTGATGATCAAATACCGTACACCCTGCATTATCTCTACCAAATCAGATTTAATATTACGGGATTATGACCTGATTGCCGAACTGGCAGAGATAACCTATGTGAACGTGGCGGCTACGGTTACCTGCATGGATGAAGGCATGAGAAGATTGATAGAACCTTATGGAGCGGAATCAAAAAAGAGGTTGGCGATGCTCAAAGAGTTTGCCAAAACAAACGCTTCCACAGGCCTGCATTTCATGCCGATTATTCCCTTTATCACCGATGGATTGGAGAATATTGAAGCCCTTTATTCCGCAGCTGCAGATAGCCATGTTGACTACGTATTACCGGGAAGCCTTTATTTGCGAGGAAAAACCAGGAATGAGTTTTTCTGCTTCGTCAAACAGGAATTACCCCATCTTTATGAACCGTTGCGCCAACTTTACAAAAAGGGTGGGGCGGATAAAGAATACAAGGATAAGTTGTATGCGACAATAAACAGGATAAAGGCCAAGTATAAGCTTTCAAGCAGTTACAGCAAACCAATGAAAGAGAAGTTTAAACAGCTTTCTGCCGACAGTACGGTGCAACCTGGGGCAAAACCGCGATTTATTCAAGATACGTTATTTCCAGGTTTGTAGTGTAAACAACTTCGTTAGTTCCACAACCCTGAGAATGAAGATGTTTATTACTTTTTCCGGCGGCAATGAAGTGATTGGTAAAATAGCTCTGTGTCGGAGCCATTTTTATGGATTGATACAAAGAATAAGAAGCTTCTGCTGCGTAGGGGGAGTCTTGTTCTTTGCACGTCTACCGTTACATTATATTTGTTTTTTTGCTTGTCTTCATTTGAATGAGCGGTATAAACAATGAAAGTAGGGTCAGTAAAATCAAAACCAGAGAAATGGGACGTGTAATGCTGGTTTTAAAAAAACCGAACAAACCGTGTGAGAAAAGCAGGGATTGGCGAAGACCTTCCTCGGCCATATTACCTAAAATCAGCCCCAATATAGCAGGTGTGGTGTCAAATTTAAACATTTTGAGGAAAAAGCCAATAGCTCCAAATGCAAGCATAATGTAAACATCTATCATAGAGCCTTTGATGGCATAAGAACCTACTATAGAAAGGACAAGGATGCTTGCTGCCAAAATGTTTGTGGGAGTGAGAGCGAGCTTGGCAAAATATTTAGCTCCGAAAACCCCAATCAAAAGCATAAAAACATTCGCGACTAAAAAGCCAACAAAGAATGTATAGGTCATTTCAGCGTGTTCAGTAAACAGGCTGATGCCAGGTTGAAGTCCGTGGAGAATAAGTGCACTTAGCAACACAGCGGTGACGGCATTTCCGGGAATTCCTAAGGTTAACATAGGAATCAATGAACCACCTGTGACAGCGTTGTTTGCAGCTTCACTGGATGCAATTCCCTCGCGGCAACCATAGCCATATTCCTCGCGGTTTTTGGAATACATTTTACTTTGGTTATAGGCAATAAATGAAGCCACGTTTCCACCTGCACCTGGTATAATTCCCACAATAATACCTATAAGTGCTGAACGGAGATATATAATGGGATATCGGAATAAATCTTTTAATGTAGGTCGGCTGTTTTTGACTTTTTCAAGAGCATCCCAGTCGACAATGAACTTGCTTTTGTTTGTAATCAGATAAAATATCTGCGGAATTGAGAATAACCCTATTAATGCTGGTACAAGAGGGATTCCCCCCGTTAAACTTGGAATTCCGAAAGTAAACCTAGGAAAGCCATACATGATATCTCTTCCGACAACTGCCAGAAACAAACCAAAAGTGCCTGAAATCAAACCTTTTACCATGCTTTTTGTTGAAAGGGAAGCAATGATACAAATACCAAAAAATGCCATCCAAAACTTTTCTTCAAACCCAAATCTGAGGGAGAACGTTGCGAGGGCTGGTGACAGAAAGATGAGTGCAATAAAGCTGAGTGCACCGCCCCAAAAAGAAGCACAGGCAGATTCAGTGAGTGCCTCGTAAGCCATTCCTTTTTGGGTCATAGGGTAGCCGTCAAGAGCTGTAGCGGCCGCAGCAGGAGTGCCGGGGGTGTTGATAAGTGTAGCTGAAATGGAGCCGCCATAAAAGCAACCGGCATAAATTCCGACTAAAAAGATTAAAGCCCAAACAGTATCCATGCCATAGGTGAGAGGAATAAGAACAGCCATTCCCATAGTGGGAGTGAGTCCGGGTAACCCTCCTATTATAATGCCAAGAAATGTACCGGCAAAAGCAGCTAAAATATTATTAAATGAAAAAGCATTGCTTATTCCAAGCAGAATAGCATCCCACATTAATATTACATCCCTTCCAAATAATTATATTAGAAAACCTGTTGGCAAAGAAAATTTAAATAAATAAACAAACACAAAATATATCACAGACGGGAACAAGACGGAAACAGCAAGTTCAACCTTTATGTTTCCCTCTGAGCCCATCAAATGGATTAATGCAAACATAAATACGATGGAGGTGATAAGAAAGCCGATTTTTATAATTAAGAAAACATAGATAGATATCAATAAAATCGTAAGTGCCAGTTTTTTAGTTTGGGAGTTGTCATATTCCCAAATCGGTGAAGAATCTTCAGATTTTGCTCTCTTAAAGTGAGTCTGTAAGGCCAGTATAATACTGAGTGCTGCTCCGAAAATACAGATTAGCTTAGGATAAAACTGAATCTGCTCTTTAAGCATTGTATCGCTCATAATGTAGAAAATTACAAACAGCAACAGCCAGATGGCAGATGCGACAAAATTTTTGCGGGCCATAAGGGAAACACCTTCCTTCCGATTTAAGATGATTTTAACCAGTAAACTATTTAGAGTATAGGGTACATTTTAAAGCATGTAAAATACGTATTATCAATATAAATATTGACGTGTCCTATATTGTTATTTATTTTCTAAATAATAGGTGATGCCTATGCCAATATAAGAAACGGATATTAGATGCGTAAATTTGCTCATGCTATAATCAATTTAGAGACGATTACCGGTACCGGTTTGTGGCAATCTGAATCAACTAAAAATAGGAGGGAACTAAATGAAAAGAAAGTTGACTTTAACAATGGCTATTTTGATGGTTTTAGCTCTTATTGCAACCGGATGCGGCGGCAATAATGATTCCCAGTCTTCCGCTTCGTCTGACTCTGAACCCTCATCAAGTACTTATCCGGAAAAGACTATTAAAATGATTGTTCCTTGGAGTGCCGGTGGCGGTGCAGATACTTTGGCGCGATTCCTGTGCAATGAAGCTTCAAAGTACTTGCCCAACGATCAGACTATCGTTGTTGAAAATATCGGCGGCGGTGGTGCTGTTACGGGCACAATGGAAGTCCTGAATTCAGATCCTGATGGATATACCATTGGCTGGACATCTAATACTCCTATGGTACTTCAGCCTCTTCAGGGTAATGGCACGTACACCTTTGATGATATGGAATTTGTGGCCCAGGTGGCTTCTGATGCCAGCTATCTGGCCGTTAGAGCAGATTCAGAGTGGCAGACTGCCGAAGAGCTTATTAATTGGATAAAAGAAAACCCTGGCGAGTTTCATTATAGTTCCGGCGGTATCGGCGGCGAACAGCATATCTGTTATACTCGCTTGTTCAAGCTGGCAGGAGTTATAGATGATTGTGTTTATGTTCCCACAAAGAGTAGCAGTGAAACAATGACGGCCTTGTTGGGCGGCCATGTGCAAGCGACTTGCGCGCTGGCAAACCAAGTGTTCAAAGATGAACTCAGAGTGTTGGTTAGCTTTGGAACAGGTGACGAAACATATGGTGAAGGTATTCCCACCGTATCGGATCTCGGATATGATTATTCCGTAGCAAAGAGTCTTTCGGGAATTATTGCACCCAAGGGAACAGATCAGGAGGCCATTGATATCCTCTACGATGCTTTCAGCAAGGCTCTCAATGACCCTGCGGTTTTGGAAAAAATGAAAGATATGTCATATAATGCCTTGATTTCCGACGGCAAAGAAATGAAAGAAACCTTAAAGAACACTTATAGCGTTTACAAGGAAATTCTCGGTGAACTGGATCTCTTGGCAGAATAAGACGTGAAAATAATCGGATGTAAAGGAAAGGCTTAGATATGCATTGTGATGATGTAAAATCATTGACATATATCATGTCAGAATATACCATTAGACGGGACAAAACAGAACATGGGGAAGATAACCTCCTTGCGTGCAAACTGGCTTTTCTCGATTGGCTTGCTGCTGCTGCAGAGGGTCAAAGCGAAGAAAGTGTTAAGCGGGTAAAGCAATTTGTAGCACAAATGGGGGGAAATAGAACATGCACGGTTATTGGAGAGAATGATAAAGCCTCGCCTTTGTGGGCAACTATGATTAATAGTACAGCATCACACTCTCAGGACTTTGACGATATACACTCCTACTTGTCAATGCATTTAGAAACGCCCGTTATAAGTGCAGCTTTGGCTTCAGCGGAATGTGAAAATGCATCCGGGCATGATTTTTTAACGGCAGTCATTAAAGGAATGCAAATCATGGCGGCTTTAGGGGATGCGGTACTGCCAGAACACGCATCAAGAGGGTGGCTTGCTACAGCAACCCTCGGAATTTTTGGTGCTGCCGCTGCCAGCGGATACTTAATGAGACTGACAAACCTTGAGATGTGTCGAGCGTATGGTCTAGCGGCCTCATGCGCTGCGGGAACACAATACAGTCTGGGATATATGTCAAAGATTTATCAAACAGCTCATGCTGCACGCCAAGGGTTGGAGGCTGCTATGCTTGCCAAAATGGAATTTACTGCAGCGGAAAAAGTCTTTGACACTCATTACTTGGAGATGTTGGCAACAACTGTTAACCGGGAAGCAGCACTACAAAGGCTCACGGGGACGGCAGCGGTTCAGGAAATGTACTTTAAGCCATTTCCATGCGGTGCTCCTACACATCCAGGAATTGTTAACTGTAGCAGGATAATGTCGAAAAATGATTTAAAGGTAGACGATATAATAAGCATTAATCTCACAACATATCCTAGAGCCTATAAGCTAGCCGGGAATCCTTCTCCCGAAACTCCCATGCAGGGCAAATACAGTATTCCTTTCTGTGCGGTGGCCGGGCTGTGTTATGGAAAAGTGGACAGTGAAACCTTTGTTCCGGAGATTATAAACGACCCGGTTGTAAAATCTTTGCTTAAGAAAACAACACTTAAGCCTGACGAAAACATGATTCCTACGCGCGGAGGAAGAGCGGAAATATGCTATACGGACGGACGGGTTTTTACCCATGAAACCCATCCGTTCGGCAAGTCCGTGCGTTCGGTGAACCAATATCAGCAGGTAATCGATAAATATGATCTCTATGTTTGCAAGGCTTATGGAAAGGATCGGACTGAAAAGATATTTGAAACTGTCATGAAACTGGAGAAAACACCAGATATTACAGACCACCTGGTACAATTGCTAAGAAAATAAAATCGCGGAGACTATGCGTTTGTTTGCGGTTGTGCTTCTCCGTTACAATAAAATGTAAAATATATTATATAGTAACATAAAACACGATATTTAGTAACGCTTGTCATGCAAATAGCAATTTTAGAAATAATTAAGGAGGTGTAAGAATGAGTAAGATTATCAATGCTCATATCCATCTGGGAGGTTCACATGTTGTAGACAGTGTATATACCGAGGAGCAGCTGTTGAAAAATATGGAAGATAACCACATTGACGGAATGGTTGTTCTGCCTCTTGCTGAGCCTACTCCCGATAATTTTGAAGGACATAATCGTGTTTACCGTTTTGCGCAAGAGCACTCCGGACGTGTTTGGGGCGTTGCAGATATGCATTCCAGACATACTGAAGAAGTTTATATGAAAGAAGTTAAGCGGTGTGTAGAAAAGCTAGGTTTTGTGGCGCTCAAATTACATCCCTTGCTGCATGGTGTTAACCCTATTACCAAGGTTGCCGATAAGGCCTTTCGCGCCGCGAGCGAATTTGATATTCCGCTTATGATACACACCGGATTGAATGTAACTCACAGTCCTGCCATTATTATTAAAAAAGCTCAACAGTACAGAAATCTTAAAATAGTACTTTGCCACGCCGGTACAATGACGTTCAGCAACGAAGCAATTATGGCGGCGGAGATTTGCGAAAATATTTATCTTGAGCCGTCGTGGTGCCCTTCTCATTACATCGAAAAGATGATTAAAACAATCGGCGCAGAGCGCGTAATAATGGCAAGTGATGGAATCCCCAGTACGGCCATAGAGTTGGCCAAGGCAGCGAACATGAACGTTACAGAAGAAGAGCGGGCTATGTTTATGGGTGGCTCTGCCATTAAGCTTTACAAACTAAAATAGAAGTTATTGGATGGAGAATAACATATTATGAATAATAAACCCTACCATTGGGCACTGATGGATGAAATCAACCCGCAACTTTACGAGCATTTTAAAAATGTCATGGCACAGATAAACTATGATGAAGTGATTCCTCCCAAGTATCGTGAAATGATTGTTTTAGGAATGGCCATAGCAGAGCGTTGTGCTCCGGCTACCAGGGCCCATGCAACGGCTTGCATTGAAAAATACGGCGTAACAAAGGAAGAATTGTTTTGTGTTGTTGCCTCAGCTCTTACATTAGGCGGAGTGCCTGCATATCGTGAAGCCTGCGCAACTATGCAAGATATTTTGGAAGGAATAAACAAATAACGCTTACAGAAAGAGATGAGGGGTTCTTGCGAGAACAGAAATTTATGTTCTGTCAGCCACTAGAACCCTTCATTAAAAATAAAAAAGCATATCGAAGTTTTGTAATTGAATTTATCATATTTAAATACGCAATGAATGTAAGATTTCGTTTGCGCTGTTTGATTTATCAATAATTTCTTTGGTGAGAGCTTTGCAAGCTTTGTTTTGAGAACGATTATGATCCCATGTCATTCCGAATACAGATTCGGGCATATTTGAAATATAAAACGGAATCAATTCGCCATTGCATATACTGAGGTCATTAATCAGCGATATATCCGGTGCAAAACCGATAGCATCAGTTTCCATTACAATTTTCTTTAAAGAATCCGGATTGCTGGAAATTGACATAATATTGGGCGTTCCGAATTTGCTTAGGTTTTCAATAATATATGTTGATGTAAAGAACTCATCGCATAAAAGAACAATAGGATATTCAATTAGGTCAGCAAATGTTACCTGTTTTTTGTGTGTAAGCGGAGAGTTTTTTGCCGCATATCCCATCAGGCGGCCTTTGATGAGTTGATAAAAAGGGAACCTGTCAGGCTCAAGCATTCCGTCTTCGTAATGAGAGAGAATGGCAATATCTATCTTTCCTTTCTTGAGATTTGAGCAGATAGCTTTGGTGCCTTCTTCTTTGATGTTAACAGTTACATTAGGAAACTTTTTTTTAAAATCCGCCAGTGCCTTTGGTAAAATTTTGTCACAAATTACAGGCAAAGCTCCTAAACGTATAGTTGTCTGAATGGCTTCGTTTTTGTCCTTGGTCAAATATTCAATGTGTGAGATTTCATTCATGATAATTCTGGCGGAAGAAATGATATGCGTTCCAATTTCGGTTGGTTCCATGCCTGTACGGGTGCGATTGAATAAGGTGACACCAAGTTCTTTTTCAAGCTTTGATAATGATTGGCTGATGCTTGGTTGGGCAATAAAAAGGTTTTGGCTTGCACTTGACACAGAGCCTGTATCAGCAATTTCTATGATATATTGTAATTGCTCTAATCGCACAATATCATTCCTTTCAGATTACAGAAAGAAGCCAGTTTTTTGACTATTTATATATTATCATACGACTAATATTTCATCAACAATCGGGGTTTTTTGGTAAAAAATACAAACTTACATTGGCGTCATGCGTAATTGCGCTTTTTAAGGAAGGAGAGCATTCTATTATGGTTAACTCTGAACTATTAGCCAGAACAGATAAATGGTATTTATGTGAAAGCAATTTCATGCCTCAGGTGAGAGAAAAGTTATATTTAGCACCGCAAATCAAACTGACTGATTGTACTTTGCGGGATGGAGAACAGCAGGCAGGGGTCGTATTTACTGCCGATGACAAAGTGAAGATAGCAAAACAGCTTGATAGGCTTGGTGTACACGAAATTGAGGTAGGCACGCCTGCTTCTTCCGAAGAGGACCACGAAGCAGCGCGAATCATAGCTCATTTGGATTTGCATAAAGCAAAGGTCACTGCGCTTGCCAGAGCACTTAAAGAAGACATAGATTTGCTGTGCGAGTTAGGAATTTGGGGGGCTAATATAAGCTATCCTATTGGCGATCTTCAAAGAAAATATAAGCTTAAGGTGAGTGATGAAAAATATCTTGATAGGTGTCTCGAAATAACAGAATATGCTCGCAAAAAAGGACTGCATGTCAATTTCAGCCCTTATGACACCACACGGTGCAACATGGACTTTTTGATGCATACAATCCAGGTGTTGCGTGACTCGGGTTTTGTGGACAGAATCCGTCTTGTCGATACTGTGGGTTCGGCTACGCCTCAAGCCATAGAATATTATGTGAAACAGTTAAAAAGTATTCTTAAAGAAATTCCTCTTGAAATCCATGTTCACAACGATTTTGGTTTGGCAGTTGCTAATACGGCTGCGGCTGTAGCGGCCGGAGCAGAGGTAGTATCTACAACCATGAATGGTGTGGGCGAGCGAAGCGGAAATGCTGCCACAGAGGAAGTGGCATTGATGCTCCAGATATTGTATGGTGTGGATTTGGGTATAGACTGTACATTGTTAAAGGAAACTTCCGAACTGGTACAGCGTTTGTCCGGAGTACGGCTGGCTCAAAACAAAGCTGTGGTGGGTGAAAACTGTTTTGCGCACGAGTCTGGCCTTGCTGTGGCAGGGATGAGGAATATGTCATATACATCGGAGGCGTATGCTCCTGAGCTTGTAGGACAGGTTAGCCGTATAGTGTTGGGGAAAAAGAGCGGAAAAGCCTCTGTTGAAATGGTGCTTAATTCACTGGGCTTTAGTTATAGCCCGGAAGATGTAGTAGTTTTATTAGCACAAATAAAATCGGAAGCAATCAAAACTAAATCATACGTGTCTTATGAGAAGTTTGAAAACATGTACAAGAATTACTTGGCGGATAAACGATGAGAGGTGCAAGTAAATGAACACAAAAGAAATTTATGAAACTTTGGTTTCTGAAGGAAAAATCTACGGTGCCCTCGGACGAGAGCGTTTTGTGAAGCTTGAAGTCGCGCGGATCCCAAAAGAAATAGTAGAATCTTTTAAAAAAGTTCCGGACATAACCTGCGAGTTGTCAGATTCGATGGATAGATTGGGATACAGTATAGGAAAGTGTACTATCGAAGCAGGAGTTATCAGTCCGCTAAAAGCGGAATATAGAACTGTCGGAACTGCTATTACTCAGCGCAGTTGCCCTGAAAAAATAAGACGCGATATTCCTGTTGAACAGAAGAAATCTCTTATGTCAACCAGAGATGCCGCTTATTTTGCACAAGAAGGCGATATTTTGATTGTTGATGCCAAAGGATGTGCTTCTTCTAATTTTGGAGAAATAGCCGCAAAAATTATGCAGGAGCATAAATTATCGGCAACTATTGTTGACGGGCTTGTGCGTGACGGAGAATCTATCAAAAAAATAGGGTATCCTTTTTGGTGCAAGGGGCAAACGCCATACAGCGGAATGCGGCGCATAGAAACAGTGGAGATAAATGGAACAATCACTCTACACGATGTCCAGGTCAATCCGGGGGATCTTGTTGCGGCGGATGCCAATGGTATCTGTGTGATACCCTGGGATATAGTGGAAGATGTTTATAATGACTTGCGTGCGAATGGAATCTGCTAAGGTTAAGTATGAAACATTGGGAGGTAATTTGAAATGGAAAAAACACAAAAGCGTGTAGCCCTTGTAACCGGAGGTGCCAGCGGTATAGGTAAAGAAATCGTACGTGAAATGCTGATAAATAGTTATGAAATTGGGGCCTTTGATATAAATGAGGAGGGACTCAAAAACACGGCTGACGAGTTTAAAAAACTTGGAAGTGTTTTAACTTTGGTTGGTGATGCTGGCAATGAAGACGATGTAAACAATGCGGTTAAAATGATGCTTAAAGGGTTTGGAAGAATAGATGTTTTGGTGAACAATGCAGGAGGGTCTTTTCGCATCAATGGCAGTCTGGAAACAATAGAACCTTCTGATTGGGACAAAGTAATCAGACTTAATCTGCGTAATCAGTATTTGTTTACCCGGGCGATAATTCCCACAATGAAAGAACAAAAATACGGTCGCATAGTATGCATGTCTTCAAAGGCAGGCCGGTCGCGGGGCAGCGGTAACTCAGGGGCTCCCTACACAGCCGCAAAAGCGGGGATACTAGGACTTGTGAGACAAACCTCAAACGATTTGGGTTCTTTTGGAATAACTATTAATGCTGTGGCTCCCGGGACTATTCTAAGCGGTGAAAGAATACGTTCATACTGGGATCAGCGTACATCAGAAGATATAGAAAAACATCTTTCCAATGTGCCGGTAAGACGTTTCGGTACTTCAGAGGATGTGGCTTATGCAGTTCTATTTCTCTGTGATGAGCGTGCTTCTTTTATTACCGGGGCTGTACTGGATGTAAATGGAGGAGCATGGGTTGGATAATAAAACTGTGTTCGTGGATTTTCAATCTTTTCTGGTGTTGTAAGATATTTGTCTGTAGGCTGGGACAGGGCATTTCCACCAGCAAATGGTTCGTTGGGTGTAGGGACATCTGTGGGATATCTCTGCATTTTATGCCGATCATTCTCTTTATCACCGACGGACAAGAGAATATTGATGCCCTTTATTCCGCTGCCGCAGATTGCAAGGTCGACTACGTATTACCGGGCAATCCGACGGAACCTAGTGCAAGATCCCGATTTATTCAAGATACGTTATTCCCAAGTTTGTAGTGTAAACAACTTCGTTAGAAAGAAAAAAACCCTTGTAGGGTCAAAGTTTATTCCAAAATTAATGTTCAGTAGTTTTGAGCTGTTTTTCAAGTATCCTTTTCCATAAGTTTTTAGGGATTTCTTTTGCTGCAGCTTGACTGATTTTAGTTCTAAGTACCGTTCCGTCAGCCAAAACTTTTTCGTAATACCAATGATCCGTGTTCCTAATCATTATCCAACCGTTTTTATCACAATATCTTTTTAGATCCCCAAATTTAGGAGGCATTACTCAATTCCAACAAATCACGAATATCTTTGTCCGAATCACAAAGCAAGACACGTAAGATATATGGAAAATGGGATTTGCGGTTGGGGGCATTTAAAAACAGTTGCGAGCGTTGAAGATAATCTGAAGCGTATACCTTTAAGTCCTCAACTAACTCATCGATGGCATCCTCTAGAGACGAACCGTTTGAATATATCTCAAGATTATCTAAGGCAAGGGTGATTGAACCATCATCTTCTTTGATGATTTCAGGTTCTAAGCTGTAGTTTGCTAAAAGCATTTTCTGCTGGTCAACATGGAGAAGCAAAACTTCTTCGGTTTTTTTTCGTTTAATAATAGTTGGTTTAAAGGAGTTAAATACTTGATTATACAAGGATGAGAATTCTTTTCTCGCTTCGGTAAGGTTTAATTCTGATAACATTGTCATACACCTCTACACCTCCATATCTCTTCGTATACTAACATGATATGTACTATCTGTACATTGTGTACATAATGTACAGATAGTACATAAATAGTGTAGACAGTATTCATGATAAGTATTAGTTTTAGTTAAACATTTCATCAGCAGGAAAGAAAAATAGTATGTAGAAGTAATTGTATTACAGAATATATACGATAAAAGAGGAACATTTTACTATGGCTAAAGCGATAAAGATGTTTGCTACCGGTATAATCAGGATTAATAACCAGTGTATTATCGAATATGCCAATGATAAAGCCTTAACTACTTTTTCCGGTGGCAATGAAGTGATTGGTAAAAATATAAAAGAGCTTATTCCCAGATTTGAATTTATCAATAATCCGGATGCGCCTTTAAACCAGGTGATAAGTATCAATGGAGAAAAATATTACATTACAATCCTCTTTATTAGCTGGGAAGGGAATCCATATAATCTTGTTTTGTTTCAGGAACTGCATAAGATGTTGGGAGAATTAAAAAGCTTTAATGATAATTCAATGACATATGACGCCCTGCGAATCTTTGAACTTGTTCACGACATCATGACTATTACCGATGGTCAGGGAATAGTATTATATGTTAGTCCAAGCTGGGAAAAGAGAAACAAGCTGGCAGCCGATAAGATTATTGGTAAGCATATTTCAAACCTAGAAAGAGACGAAATCATTTCACCATCAGCTACTTTAAAGGTATTGGAAGAAAAAAGTAAAGTTACTATCTTGCAACACGATAATAATGGTCAAAAGATTCTCTGTACAGGAGTCCCGGTGTTTAACGAATGTAATGAGATTCAGTGGGTAGTAAGTTATGATTCATGGGACATCACGAATTATATTGAACTAAAGGAGCATTACGAAAGATTATATGGCTTGATGGAACACTACGCCGAGGAAATAAAGGTAAAAGAAATTAGTAAAAAAACTGTTATTTACAAGAGCCCGCAGATTGAAAATATCTTAAAGCTGTCCATGAAAGTGGCCCAAACCAATACCAATATCTTAATTACAGGTGAATCGGGTGTCGGTAAAAACTTATTAGCTACTCTAATACATGAAAACAGTACGTTTTGTGAAGGTCCCTTAATTGATATCAACTGCGGTGCTATTCCGGATAATCTTATAGAGTCGGAACTATTCGGTTATGAAAAGGGGGCTTTTACAGGGGCTAAAAATGAAGGGAAAATCGGCTTAATTGAGCTTGCAAATAATGGCACTCTTTTTTTGGACGAAGTAGGAGAGCTTCCTTTGAATCTACAGGTAAAACTCCTAAAAGTGATTCAGGAGAAAAAGATAACTCGTGTTGGCGGAACCAAATCCATTTCGGTCAATTTCCGGTTGATTTCAGCCACAAACAGGAATCTGATGACGCTGGTAAAAGAAGGGAAGTTTCGGGAAGATTTATATTATAGATTAAATGTTGTGCCAATTAATATCCCTCCTCTGCGAGAAAGATCTGAAGACATATTGATTATACTGATGCATCTGGTAGAAGAGATGAACAAACGTCATAACAAGAACAAGGTCTTTTCCGAGCAAGCGATTTCTGCGTTGATGTCTTATTCTTGGCCGGGTAACGTGCGCGAACTGCAAAACATTGTGGAAAGACTGATTCTAACATCCGATAAAGATATTATCGACATAAGTTGTCTGCCGGATTATATCAGTTGTCTGGATTCAACGAAAGGATATAAGGGAATGAATTTAAAGAAGATGCTGGAATATCATGAGCGGGAACTTGTCCTCAGTGTCTACGAAAAATATAAGACAACGGTGGAAGTAGGCAGAGTTCTGGGTATCAGTCAATCTTCGGCTGTACGTAAATTAAAAAAGCATGTTAAGAACTATTCAAAAATGGATAGTTAAAGCCAGAAATGAATAAGGGAGATAATGACTGAATAAATCGGAAGTGTAATAGGTCATTTAAAATACTATTCAAAAATGAATAGACACAAAAATATCACGTGGTTTTCCCCGCGTGATATTTTTGTGTCTATTCTTCTGTAGCAAGGGTTAGAAGGGAATCAAGATGCGTATTGGCGCTCTGGCACAAGAATTGCGATACATTTATGCAGTTGCTGTATGATTTCTAAAACTTGTTTCAACAAGAGGAAAGGGAGGATAAGATGAGCAAGGAATATGCGTGGGACTATACGAATGCCTACGAATGGATGAAAAGAACGCCGGGGAATCATGACCCTTTGATCGTCACGGTGGCAATTAACGGGGGAGTACAGGGCAAAGAAAGCAACAGCGCGTTACCGGAGACCCCTTCGGAGATAGCGGACTCAGCTTATGACGCATATAATGCCGGGGCTTCCGTTATACATATCCACGGCAGGGACCCGGAGTGTCTATATAAGTGTACCGATGACTGGCGGGTATATTACGAAATAAATAAGCTGGTTCGGGAGAAATGCCCCGATATCATCATAAACAATACTACCGGCGGAGATATGAATATCACCATGGAAGCGCGCTATCGCTGTCTGGATGCCAAGCCTGAACTGGCTTCTCTCAATATGGGTCCGGAAATGGTCAAATTCAGTATGCCGCCGCGGCAGGCACCGTTGCCTCATCCCCATGACGGAATTTACTATGACAGTTGTACCCCTTATACGTATGGAATTTTAGCAAAGCTGGCAACTGTTATGAAGGAAAAAGGGATAAAACCTGAAATGGAAGTGTATCATCCAGGACAATACTGGGTAAGTCAGGAGTTGATAAAACAGGGGCTTATCGAACCTCCTTATCTTTTCCAATTTGTCATGGGTTACCAGACATCATCGTTCCCTACACCGCAAAACCTTATTGATCTGGTGCGCGACATGCCTAATGGTTCTGTCTTCAGCACCATTGGCATTGGCAAGTACCAGTGGGCGATGACAACAATGGGTATTATCCTTGGTGGCAACGTGCGCGTGGGGCTGGAAGATAACTTGTATATGAAACGTGGGCAAAGAATAAAGAACAACGCTGAGGCAGTAGAAAAAATAGTTCGCATAGCACGGGAATTGGGTCGTGAGATTGCGACTCCCGCTCAGGCTAGGGAGATGCTTGGCGTATCGCCGAAACCCAGTGTTTATCCGGAAAAAGCAGCAGACATTCATTGGCCATCATAGATAAAGGAAGTTGGTGACATATGAAAGGTAATTCAACACAGGTTCTGAAGGATATTCTCAGTGCTGAACATATCGCGGTAGTTGGAGCTTCTAACAAGCAAGAAAAATGGGGATATAAGATATTAAAAAATCTCATCAAGGCCGGTTATCAAGGTGGGTTGTATGCTGTAAATTCCAGAGAGTCGAATGTATTAGGTGTACCGGCATACCCATCTGTGACTGATATTCCCGGGCCGGTGGATTTACTGGTGGTAGTGGTGCCGGCCCAAGCAGTACCGGAAGTGCTGCGACAAGGGCGAGAGAAAAAAGCAAGAGGTGCCGTGATTCTAACATCCGGTTTTCGTGAGGCGGGCAATACGGCCTTGGAGGAAGAACTTCAACAGGTTATCAAACAAGGCGACCTGAGGGTGATCGGTCCTAATATACAGGGCATTAACTCAACCTACAGTAATTTATGTATCATGCCGGCTCCCTTTTTGACTAGGCGCGGACCCATCGGTATTGTCTCACAGAGTGGTTCGGTATCCGCTACGATTGGGGAGTGGGCTGAAACGGAAGGTGTCGGGTTTTCAAATATGATTAATCTGGGCAATCAGGCCGATCTTTGTGAAGCCGATTTTTTGGAGTACATGGCTGAAGATACTGATACCCGTGTAATAGCGCTCTACTTGGAAGGACCCAAAGACGGCAAGCGGTTTGGCGAAGCTCTAAAAAGAACGGCACTCCGAAAGCCTGTAGTAATACTCAAACCGGGAAGGACTGAAGGCGGAAGCCGGGCAGCAGCATCGCATACAGCATCAATCGCCGGTGACGATAAAATATTTTCATATGCTTGTCGGCAATATGGTGTAACAAGGGCGTCGGAAATGGAAAGTTTTTATGACGTTGTCAAGGCTTTGGGTATGCAGTCTCTGCCAAAAGGTAATCGTGTCGGCGTGGCGACGACATCCGGGGGTACGATCAGCCTTTTTATTGACGAAGCCGAATCCAAGGGGCTGCAAATCGTTTCGATGCCTGCTGAAACAGTGGAGGAACTGAAGGGTTCCACCATACTTTCCTCCGGGGGGATAAATATCGGCAACTACTGTGATATACCCGGGTTTGAAAAAGACAAATGGCAGGCGGCTTTAGAGATAATGGCCCGTTATGATTATGCGGATATGTACCTTTTTGTGATAGCAGATCCTGTTCCCGGTGTGGAGCATGTCATTATAGAATATGCAGAAAAGGTGAAGGTGCCGGTCGTTGTCGCCTATATGGGCGGGGGAGAAGCGGAAAAAGAAGGCCGCCAAACCATGCAGAAAGCGGGAATCCCCGTTTATCCTACTCCGGAGCGAGCGGCGCGTGCTCTGGCAGCCCTGGCCGAGTATGGGCGGTATAGGAGGGAACAAGCAAATGACTGAGCAAGTGACCGAAGGAAAAACATTATTCATGTTAGAGCCGGAAGCAATTTCATTATTAGATAGTTATGGGATTAATTACCCGGAGTACGGGTTGGCCCGCAGCCCGGCCGAGGCCGTAATTATTGCAGATAAAATAGGGTATCCGGTGGTAATGAAGGTAGTTTCGCGGCAGGTTGTTCATAAAAGCGATGTCGGCGGAGTACGGGTTGGACTAAAGGATGCCTCTGAGGTAAAAGCAGCCTATGTCAAGATTTCCGAGACAGTATGTGCCGCTGAGCCTAGCGCTGTGATTGAAGGGATACTGGTCTGCAAGCAAGCCCAAGAAGGAGTGGAGCTTGTTATTGGGGCAACCCAAGACGGTATTTTTGGACCGACGATAATGTTTGGCTTAGGTGGTGTTTTTGTAGAGGTTTTAAAAGATGTCTCCTTTAGAATTTGCCCGTTAAAGAAAAAGGATGCCGTGGAGATGATTGAAGAGATAAAGGGATATCCTATTCTGAAAGGGACACGGGGAAAAGCTGCGCTGGATATAGAAGCCCTGATTGAACTGTTGCTCAAGGTATCCAACCTCCTGATGGAGACACCCGGGATAGTAGAAATGGACTTTAATCCGGTCAGGATTTATGAAAAGGGTGTCCAAGTCCTGGATGTCCGGGTTTTGACGAAGGAGGTGGACGAGAATAGAAAAATAATTGCGATGCAAAGGTGAAATAAAGTTAAAATTAGAATAGTAAGAGAAGGAGAGATGATAATGAGGAAATTCATACAAAAGATCAGTAGATCCCTCGGTTTCGGAATGGAAAAATATGTACCGGAATCATTCTTATTTGCCGTAGCGCTGGTTATCATAGTTTTCGCATTAGGTATTATTGTTGCCGGTCAAGGGCCCATGGAAATGGCCACCTACTTCTCCGAGAATATGTGGAACTTCCTGGCGTTTTCTATGCAAATGGTTATGATACTCGTGACAGGTTTTGTTATTGCGACAACACCTTTGGGCAAAAAATTCTTCAGTACCCTAGCCCGCATCCCTAAAAATTCCGTGCAGGCAGTTATTTTTGTTACTGTAGTTGCCGCTTGCTTGGCCTTCGTGCATTGGGGTGTTGGATTGGTTGGAGGTGCTTTGCTGGCTCGTGAAATTGGCCGAAATATGAAAAAGTTGGAATTTAAATTATTGATTGCGGCTACCTTTATCGGTTATTCCCTGGGACAGGTCGGTTTATCCGCTTCGGAAGTATTGCTGGTCAATACCCCGGGTCATTTCTTGGAAGAAACTATCGGGCTCATTCCCCCGGGGGCGACGGCCCTGAGCATGATGGCCTTGGTACCGATGGCCATATGCGGATTTATTGTGCTTCCTCTTTTAATGTGGTCCATGCATCCCGATGATGAGGATACTCCGTATTTAAGCGATGAAACGGTTGCCCATCTTGCTCAAGAGATAGAAGTCGAGGAAGTGAGCTCCGATAAAAAAACCTTTGCCGATAAGATTGAAGATTGTCCGGTTTTCAACATTCTCTTAGCCCTGATAATGGGTGTATACCTTGTGAAGTGGTTATCTTTACATGGATTTACCGGTATGACTATGAATATGTTTAACTTGATGATGCTGACCTTGGGTATTCTCATGCATTGGACGCCTAAAAGATTCTACACGGCATTTGCCGAAGGCACAAAAATCAGTTGGGGTATCGTATTACAGTTTCCGATATATGCCGGTATTCAGGGCATGATGGCGCAATCCGGCTTAGCCAGCATGTTTGCCTTGGGGCTGATACAACTGGCCACTCCCTTCACGTTCCCACTCTGGAATTACCTGGTAGGAGCCATTGTCAACCTCTTCATTCCTTCCTCCGGCGGAATCTTTATCATCTTAGGTCCGATTGTGACGAAGGCCGGTTTGGCTCTTGGGGTTTCGGCACCTACCATTGTCGAGTCCTTTATGTTCGGTGAAGCTTTCAGTAACATCATTCAGCCTTTCTGGGCTATACCTCTCTTGGCTATTGCAGGCCTGAAAATCAGAGATATCTTCGGCTACTGCATACTTGGTTTTCTGGCCATTACCATTGTTTTCTGTGCCAGTATGATGTTTATCACGGCTTAATCGATGAACAAATAAGTGTTAATTGACAGAATGAATATTTTGTGGGGGGTGTGTTAATGGAAAAAGCGATTCAAAATGTAATGAAAAAAATAGACGAATCATGGGAAGAGGAAGTGCAGTTTACCCAGGCGCTGGTTCGTTTTCCAAGCACCCAGGGAAACGAAGAAGGAGTTCAGCGCTATATCAAAAATAAGCTGGTGGAAATGGGCTTGAAGGTGGATATGTTCGACATTAACATCAGCAAAATTAATAAGTTACCGGGCTATTCACCAACGGAATGGGATTATTCCGTGAGTCCCCAAGTAGTGGGGGTGCTGGAATCACCGCAAAAAAAAGGCAGGTCCTTAGTTTTAAACGGACATGTGGATGTAGTTCCCCTGGGAACTGAAAGGTACTGGACTCGGGATCCCTGGGGTGCAGAAATTGAGGGAGACAGGATGTACGGCCGGGGTTCGACGGACATGAAGGCCGGGGTTGCCGCTATGATATATGCCGTCAAAGCGATTCAACAGGCAGGCATTAAGCTGGCCGGGGACGTAATCCTGCAGGCGGTAACAGATGAGGAAGGTGGCGGCAATGGTGCTGTGGCCTGTTTGGAAAGGGGTTATCGTGGGGACGGATGTCTGGTTCCCGAAACCTTTGGTCAGAAAATCCTGGTGGGTACTGGCGGAATCATTTGGCTACGGACGGTTGTTCCAGGAATACCGTCTCATCCGATGGCCGGCTTGCAAAGGACTAACGCTTTTGACAATGCACTCTACCTAATCCAGGGACTAAGAAAACTGGAAGAGGAAATGAACCTTGTGCGTCATCCCAGTTGCGCGCATTTGGAACATCCGATCAATTTTACTGTGGGCAGAATAGCCGCCGGTGATTGGCCGGCCATGGCACCGGATCAGTGCGTTTTCACGACAAGGGTTGGCTTCTATCCCGGCACCACAATCGAAGAGGCCAAAGAAAGGATACTGGAACATATGGCCGGGGTTGTCCGGGAGCATCCTTATTTAAAAGATAATCCTCCGGAATTTACCTGGACGGGGATACACTGCGAAGGATGCCTGATTGATCCGGAAACTGATTTTCTTCGCTTACTGGCGAAAGTTCATCGGGAAATTACCGGCAGTGAAGCCGAAACCATGTATTCCCCGGGAAGCGCCGATCATCGCTTTTGGCCGCTCTATTACGGCTTACCGGCAACCTGCTACGGGCCAAACGGAGGTAATCCTCATGCTCATGATGAATACGTGGAATTGCCCAGCATGCTTGAAACGACAAAGGTGTATGCACGGTTTATCATGGATTGGTGCGGAGTGTTATAGTTAAGATTAAAGCCCTAATCTGATTAGGGCTTTAATTAATTTACAAGGAGGTTATCGGATGATTATCGGTGTACCTAAGGAAATAAAGAATAATGAAAATCGTGTAGGGATTACCCCCGCCGGGGTAAAGACTCTTGTTGACGCGGGGAATATAGTGTTGGTGGAAAAGGACGCCGGGATGGGAAGCGGAATCACCAATGAGGAGTACACTCAAGCGGGTGCACAGATAGCGGAAAGTGCCGCTCAGGTATATGCCGCAGCGGAAATGATCATCAAGGTAAAGGAGCCGCTGACCCAGGAATATGATCTGCTCAAGGAAGGGCAAATCCTTTATACCTATCTTCATCTGGCTCCGGAGCCGGAACTGACAAAGGCCTTGTTGAAGAAGAAGGTAGTGGGTATAGCTTATGAGACCGTCCAACTTCCTAACGGGGCTTTGCCGTTATTGATGCCGATGAGTGAGGTGGCAGGCAGGATGTCAGTGCAGATTGGCGCCCACTTTTTAGAAAAACCCTCCGGGGGCAAAGGAGTCCTCTTAGGCGGAGTGCCCGGTGTTGAGCCCGGTTATGTTGTCATCATCGGAGGTGGGATTGTCGGAACCAATGCCGCCCGAATAGCATCAGGAATGGGTGCGCAGGTAACGGTCATAGAGAAAAACCTTAAGCGCTTGATTTACCTGGATGATATGTTTAAGGGCAGGGTAAAGACAATCATGTCAAATGCCTATAACATAGAAGCGGAAGCAGCAAAGGCGGACTTACTGGTCGGTGCGGTTTTGATTCCGGGGGCCAAGGCCCCTAGGCTTGTAACAGAAGAAATAGTTAAGAAAATGAAGCCGGGTTCTGTAATTGTCGATGTTGCCATCGACCAGGGCGGCTCCATTGAAACCATAGATAGGATTACGACCCATAGTGAGCCGATTTATATTAAACATGGTGTTGTTCATTACTCTGTCGCTAATATGCCGGGAGCGGTGGCTCGTACCTCTACCTATGCTTTGACTAATGTGACGATGCCTTATGCGACGGAAATTGCCCAAAAGGGCTGGGAGAAAGCTGTCCGGGGAAATCGAGCCTTGGGAAAGGGTGTAAATGTTGTAGCCGGTAAGGTAACCCATCTTGCCGTGGCCCAAGCCCATAATTTGCCTTATACTCCTTTGGCGGATGCAATAAAACAAATTGCCGCTGCTGTCTAAAATGATGACACGTCATTTCCACATGATGGCATGGTCTTATCGGTCATGTCTTTCTGCCACTGTTATCTTTATTATCGTCAAACGCACACAGGCGATGTAATGCTTGTTGCCCAAAATGTTTTCTGATATTATGGTAAGAGTATTGCAAGCTAAGCAAGCATGTCTAAGGGGGTAACAAATCTGGATAAGGAAATGATCAAACTTGTCAAAAACGACAGGTTTGCCGAATACATCGGTATTAAGATTCTTAAGGTCGATAGAGGTTACGCCTTGACACAAATGGAGATTGAAGAGAAACACCTTAATGGGGTAAATATCGTCCAAGGCGGCGCGGTTTTTTCTTTAGCGGACTATGCGTTTGCCGTGGCTTCAAACTCAACCGGGATCGTTACCCTAGGTATCAATGCGAATATAACGTATTTTAAATCCCCCCAAGCAGGAACACTTACGGCAGAAGCTAAAGAAGTATCTGCAGGCAGAAAAATCTGCAGTTATAACGTTGATGTCTTTGACGACAATAAGGATTTAATCGCCAGATTCTGTGCTACCGGATACATAAAGAATAATATGAGGATTTGAACACATGAATGGATACATGACAGTCGTAGTAAACCAGATCATTATTTTTGCTTTTATCATGGCAGTAGGATATATTGCGGCCTTGACAAAAGTAATCACGAAAGACAGCCTTAACACCTTGTCTAACCTCATCGTCAAAGTTATTCTCCCGGCCTTGATCTTCAGCGTTGTGGCCGGAAGCGGTGTGGGGATAGAGGACTTTTTAATCAGCGGAAGATTTGCCGCCGGGGTAGTGTTGACCTACATTCTACTTGCAATTGTAGGGATTCTTGCAAGTAGGCTGTGTAAGCTTGAAGGAAAGTCTTCAAACATATTTATTTCCTTGACGGTATTTGGGAATATGGGGTTTATGGGGATACCTTTGATTCAGGCAGTATTTATTGACCCTGTTGCCCAGGTGTGTATTTCCGTGTATACCATCATTGATATGGCTTTCTTATGGACCTTTGGTATATATCTTTGCAGCAGGCACCAAAAGGAAGCAAACTTTTTGTATGCTGTAAAAAATATCATCAACCCAACTACGGTGGCTTTAGTTATCGCTTTTATCATTATGGCTTTTGATATTCCGGTGCCAAGATTGCTGATGGATACAATTACAGGCATAGGGGGTATAAGCAAGTATTTGACGCTGATGTATTTGGGTGGCGCGCTAGCTTTTGTGCCGATTCTTAAGGTATTTAAGAAATCAAGCATCTTTATGCTAACGGCAGTTAAAATGCTGATAATGCCCTTGGTTATATACATCATATTCGGTTCGTTTTTGCCGGAGATTCCTCGCACGATCTTGACCTTGATCGTTGCACTTCCGCCTATGACCACAATCGTCATGGTAGCAAAAGCTTACGGCTCAGACGATGAATTTGCGACAGAAGTAATTTTCGTGACAACCCTCTTCAGTCTGCTTACAATTCCTATCGTCAGCGCTGTAATCAGTGTGCTGTAATATAAAGTAAAAGTGTGCAGTAGTGAAAAAGACAGATAAAAAGACCCGTGTGCCTGCATATTTACAAGGCATCCACGGGTCTTTTTTTTGACTCAAATATTATTAATCTACTCGAGCACTTCCTGAATCTTTTTCACAACTTCGGTTAATTGCTCCTGACTCGGGATATATTGCAGTCTTATCTTTTCCATCACTTGAAAACCTGCCCCTTTGAGGACTTCTTCTACCTGACCAACGCTTTGTCCTCCCCAGCCGTAAGAGCCAAAGGCCAAACCAATCCTGTTCTTTGGCGCCAGCCCCTTCATATAAGTCAGAAACGCTGAGACTTTAGGCAGCATATTGTTGTTTAAAGTTGGGGAACCTACACATACGTATTTTGCCGTGAGTATTTCGGGCATCACATCGGAAATGTCGCTGACCTGCAGATTCATAATCCTAGTACTGACGCCCTTGGCTTCAAAGGCACTTCCAATCGCCTGGGCGATTTTTTCCGTGGAGCCCCACATGGTATCATAGACTACTACAACCTTATTCTCTGTTTCGTTGGCGGACCATTTGACGTACTCCTGAAGGATAGTCGGGATGTTGGAACGCCAAATGATTCCGTGGCTGGGCGCAATTATTTCAATATCCAAGGTGGAGACGGTTTCTAAGGCTTTTTGCACTTGGCTACCATAAGGGAAAACGATATTGGCGTAGTATTTGCCTGCCTCCTCCAGCAGAACACCCAGAGAGATCTGGTCATCAAAACGTTGGGGCGAAGCGATATGCTGGCCAAAGGCATCGTTGGAAAAGAGGATTTTTTCTTCTGCTAAATATGTAACCATATTATCCGGCCAGTGGACCATAGGGGTTTGCACGAAAGATAAGTTCCGGCTGCCTAAGTTTAACGTATCCCCGGATTTGACCACGGTGTAATCCCAATCCCCCTGGTAATGAGCTTTAAGGCCTTTTTCTCCGTTGGGGGAGGTAATAATCTTTGCCTGGGGGGTAATTTCCGTAATCCGCGGAAGGGAACCGGAATGGTCCATTTCTACATGGTTAGATACTACATAATCAATACGGGAGGGATCGATGACATCCGCTATGCGTGACAGCATTTCGTCAAACAAATAGTGTTTTACCGTATCCACTAGGGTGATTTTATCATCAATAATTAAATAAGCATTATAGGTTGTACCTCGGGGAGTTAAGTAACCGTGAAAACTGCGAATATCCCAGTCGATGCCGCCGACCCAGTAAATATTTTCCTTTAGCTTAACAGCCTTCATCCAATCACCTCGATTTCTATTCCTCTACCTCGAACATGTCTTTACCTACTCCGCAAACAGGACATACCCAATCTTCAGGGATATCTTCAAAAGCAGTACCCGGGGCTACACCCGAATCGGGGTCGCCTTGGGCCGGATCATAAACATAACCACATGCTGTACAGACATACTTTTTCATATTACTCAGCTCCTCGTATAATTTAATTGGAAATACTTTCTTGCCAAAGGGCATACCCTTTGAGAGAATCAACTTAAGTTGGTCAGGGTTCCTCTAACTGCTCCTGTAGCTGCTTTTCAGCATGACTACTTTTCTAAGAGTGAGTCCC